>JAUVVG010000049.1 GCA_030604735.1 Azoarcus sp. | reverse complement strand
GGTCGCGCTACGTAAGGCCAAACTCAGTATCGCGATGGTGGAGGGATCGAAACCGGTCCACCCCGAAGGTTGGGATAGCCGCATCTATGCCGTAAGTCCGACCAATCAGCTGTTCCTCAGCGATCTGAGTGTCTGGTTAACCTAGCAAACCAATGCAGTCACCAGAGAGGCTCTGTCCGCCTCGCTGCCGGACATCTCACTGGCGAGCCTCTGCATCGTCTCGTTGCTTGGCGTTTCATCCTTCGCAGGGTGAGAGTTGGAAAGTTGGACTGCCGTGTAGAGGACCTCCGACAGTGTGGTTGGGGACTCACCTTCCATTGCGCTTTCCTGGTTTCCGACCGCTTCGGTCACTTCTTCGGGTAAGGCCAAGGCCGACAGAATGGCGTGACTGATGCTGACCTGCCACTCGGAGATCAATCGGACCAGATCTTCTTCATCGATGCTCAGGTCCGTGCGGCTGCAGAGCCGTGACAGCAGGTAGAATGCGCCGATGTTGTGGACGATTCCGGCAAACATCGCCTCATGCGGGTTGATGCGGGTGAAGCGCTTCGCGAGAACGTAGCAGTGTGCGGCGACATCGACGCAGTGGTCCCAGTATGCCTTTCCCAGTCGTTCGTGGCCCTTCAGACTTTTTGACTGGACTAGCTGCTCCATCGCAAGGGCGATCGCAAGTGACCTGACCGAATTGAAGCCGATACGTACGACTGCCGTCTTGACGTCAGATATGACGTTCCCCGATGGGTTGATGGCGACCGAGTTGGCAAGTTTTACTACCTTTGCGGCCAGGAGAGGTTCGGTGATGACAATTTTTGCCAACTCATCCGCGTTGATGCTCGCCTTGTTCAGCGCGGTACGGATCTTCAGTGTTGCATTCATGAAGGTAGGAAAACTGATCTCCCCCTTCGAGAGTTCATCGGCAACGTCCAGTAAGAAGAGCCGAATCACCTTTACATTATCCACCATGGTCTCGCTCATCGTAATCCATACCCAGGCCTTCAGATGCATGCCGTAGGCCAGCTCGTTCTCAAACGCCATCGGATACGAAGCCAGTTTAGCAAAACGAACCCGGTAACGAAAAAGGCCGCCTCGGTGATCGGGGCGGCCAAAAAAATACTGGGTAGGCGGGCGATTCACATCACGGTGATTCACCCGCGCTGATATTAGTGGAACTGCTCTTCTTCGGTGGAGCCAGTCAGCGCCTTCACCGACGAGGATCCACCCTGGATCACGGTGGTTACGTCGTCGAAGTAGCCCGCGCCGACTTCCTGTTGGTGCGACACGAAGGTGTAGCCCTTGTCGCGTGCAGCGAATTCCTGTTCCTGGACCATTTCCACGTAGTGCTTCATGCCTTCGCCGCGGGCGTAAGCGTGGGCGAACTGGAAGGTGTTGAACCAGTTGACATGGATGCCGGCCAGCGTGATGAACTGATACTTGTAGCCCATCGCGGAGAGTTCGTCCTGGAACTTGGCGATGGTGGCATCGTCGAGGTTCTTCTTCCAGTTGAAGGACGGCGAGCAGTTGTAGGACAGCAGTTTGCCAGGGCAGGCTGCATGCACGGCCTGCGCGAACTCGCGTGCGAAGCCGAGGTCCGGCGTGCCGGTTTCGCACCACACCAGGTCGGCATAGGGAGCGTAGGCGACGCCTCGGCTGATGGCCTGCTCCAGACCGTTCTTGACGCGGTAGAAGCCTTCCTGGGTGCGCTCACCGGTGAGGAAGGGCTTGTCGTTGGCGTCGTGGTCGGAGGTGATCAGGTTGGCGGCTTCCGCGTCGGTACGGGCGAGGATCAGGGTCGGAACGCCCATCACGTCGGCAGCGAAGCGGGCGGCGATCAGCTTCTCGCAGGCTTCCTGGGTCGGAACCAGCACTTTACCACCCATATGGCCGCACTTCTTCACGGCCGCCAGTTGGTCTTCGAAGTGCACACCGGCAGCGCCGGCGGCGATCATGTTCTTCATCAATTCGAAGGCGTTCAGCACCCCGCCAAAACCCGCTTCAGCATCGGCCACGATAGGCAGGAAGTAGTCGATGAAGCCTTCGTCGCCCGGGTTGATACCACGCGACCACTGGATCTCATCGGCGCGCTTGAAGGTGTTGTTGATGCGGCGAACCATGGTCGGCACGGAGTCGTACGCGTACAGCGACTGGTCCGGGTACATGGTTTCCGAGGTGTTGCCGTCGGCGGCAACCTGCCAGCCGGACAGATACACGGCTTCCAGGCCGGCCTTGGCCTGCTGCATGGCTTGACCCGCGGTGATGGCGCCAAAGGCATTGACATAGCCCTTCTTGGCACCGCCGATGACCTACTCCCACAGCTTCTGCGCACCGCGCTGGGCCAGGGTGTACTCGGGCTGAAGACTGCCGCGGAGGCGGACGACGTCGGCAGCGGAATAGCCGCGCTTGATGCCCTTCCAACGGGAGTTTTCGGCCCAGTCTTTCTCGAGGGCGGCGATTTGCTGTTCGCGGGTCATGGTCATGTCAATTCCTTCTTGCTTCGATTGAGGGGATAACAACTTCCCATCCGTCTGCCTTGTTCCGCTCGAACGAGTGGGTTGCCGCTTGCCGACAGAGCGTTTGGACTCGATCAGCAGTGGGAAAAGTATAGGGGGGTTCTCGCTTTGCAGCAATAGGTCTTATATAAGATATAAGAAATAAAATTATCAAAACAAAACAAGGTATTAGAGTTTATATGCCACCATACGAAACAAAAAATGCCGTTATGAAACGCATCTGTGGTGCGACGCAGAACGAGATGCCGTACTGAAAGGAGGTGAACGCATCCGGCGCATGGGGGTGATGAGGGGCCAGGCTCCAAGCCGCCGTATCTGTTTGAAACGGGAGGGCACAAGGGGGCGCCGCGTGGAGGATATGGCGGACGCCCCAAGCCAAGGCGGCCGCCTATGCGTGGAGTGCTTCGCTGCTGCCGGTCGAGGAAGAAGAGCCGCTAAGCCACTAACCGGAAATACACGCAATTTCCATAAACTGGGGCGCTGTGGATACCGACCTCATGAAAGTCAGACGAGGGATTGGTTGGATACGATAATCCCGTCATCATCCGCATAGACATACTCGCCCGGCACGAAATCGACGCCGCCGAAGCTGACTACAAGCTCGGTTTCGCCGACGCCGCGCTTGACGCTCTTGAGAGGGTTGGTCGCCAGGGCGAACACCCCTATGTCCATGCTGCGAATTGCCTTCGAGTCGCGGATGCAGCCGTACACAATGATGCCACCCCAGCCGTTGTTGCAGGCCAGTACGGCGAGCTGGTCGCCGACCAACGCGCAGCGGAGCGAGCCGCCCCCATCAATGACCAGAATCCTGCCGTTGCCCGGTGTTTCGAGGGTGCTGCGGACCAGGGAGTTGTCCTCGAAGACCTTGAGGGTGAAGATCTTTCCAGCCAATGCGGGGGCGCCGCCAAAAGAGCGGAACATGGGCTGGACGATTCGTACGCGTCCTTCGTTTGCGTCGCAGAGATCAGCGGTTTGGATCAGCATATAAGGTCTCCGAAAGGGGGGTCGAGTGAAAGCAGTCACCGGGTAACGCATGTTCTCGAGGCACTCTTGCGCCTCGGTGTGTCTTTGGGTTACCGGGCGCATCCATCATGCATGATAGCGCGAAAAAAAAAGCGGCCCGCGGCCGCTTGGAAGAGTGTGGCTGTATCAGGTCGTCGCAGCGGCAACCGCTTCGTCGAACACGAGCTTGACCTTGCCCTCGCCATCGAAGTCTATGGTGACCTTGCCGCCGTTGGCCAGGCGTCCGAACAGCAACTCGTCAGCCAGCGCCGAACGGATGGTGTCCTGGATCAAGCGTGCCATGGGTCTGGCGCCCATCAGCGGGTCGAAACCCTCGGAAGCCAGCCAGGCCTTGAGTTCGGACGTGAAGTGGGCTTCGACCTTCTTCTCGTGCAACTGGGCTTCCAGTTGCATCAGGAACTTGTCGACGACCTTCAGGATGATCTCGTTGTCCAGGGCCCGGAACGAGATGGTCGCATCGAGCCGGTTTCTGAACTCGGGTGAGAACATCCGTTTGATCTCGGCCATCTCGTCACCGGTTTCACGTTTGGCGGAGAAGCCCATGACGCTCTTCTGCATGGCTTCGGCGCCGGCATTGGTCGTCATGATGATGATGACGTTGCGGAAATCCGCCTGCCGGCCGTTGTTGTCGGTCAGCGTGCCGTGATCCATGACCTGGAGCAGAATGTTGTAGATGTCCGGATGGGCTTTTTCGATTTCGTCCAGCAACAGCACCGAATGCGGCTTTTTGGTGACCGCCTCGGTCAGCAGGCCACCGTTGTCGAAGCCGACGTAACCGGGAGGTGCGCCGATTAGCCGCGACACTGCGTGACGCTCCATGTACTCGGACATGTCGAAACGAACCAACTCGATCCCGAGCGTATACGCCAGTTGTCTCGCGACTTCGGTTTTTCCGACGCCGGTCGGACCGCTGAACAGGAAGCTCCCGATCGGCTTTTGGGGATTGCCCAACCCGGAGCGGGACATCTTGATGGCCTTGGCCAATGCTTCGATGGCCTCGTCCTGTCCGAACACGACATTGCGCAAATCCCGCTCCAGTGTCTTGAGCGCGTTCTTGTCGTCGTTGGAAACGGTGCGGGGTGGAATGCGGGCGATCTTGGCGACGATCTCTTCGATTTCGCCCTTGCCGATCGTCTTGCGCTGCTTGGACTTGGGCAGAATGCGCTGGGCTGCCCCGGCCTCGTCGATCACGTCTATGGCCTTGTCCGGCAGGTGGCGGTCGTTGATGTAGCGAGCCGACAACTCAGCTGCGGAAGACAGTGCAGCCGACGAGTACTTGACGTTATGATGTTCCTCGAAGCGCGTCTTGAGCCCCTTGAGGATCTCGATGGTTTCAGCCACCGAAGGTTCGACCACATCGATCTTCTGGAAGCGTCGAGAAAGCGCATGATCCTTTTCGAAGATCTGGCGGTACTCGGTGTATGTCGTGGCGCCAATGCACTTCAACTGGCCGGATGACAAGGCCGGCTTGAGCAGGTTGGAGGCGTCGAGCGTTCCACCGGAGGCCGCGCCCGCGCCGATCAGGGTGTGAATCTCATCGATGAAGAGGATGGCATTCTGCGCCTCGCGCAACTGCTTGAGGACGGCCTTGAGCCGCTGTTCGAAATCACCGCGGTACTTCGTGCCAGCGAGCAATGCCCCCATGTCGAGGGCGAAAACCTGAGCCCCCTTCAGAATGTCCGGCACGCGGTCTTCGATGATCCGGCGCGCCAGGCCTTCGGCGATGGCGGTCTTGCCGACGCCGGCCTCACCCACCAGGAGCGGATTGTTCTTGCGCCTTCTGCACAAGGTCTGGATGACCCGTTCGACCTCTTTGTCGCGGCCGATCAGCGGATCGATCTTGCCGACCAGGGCCTGCTGATTGAGATTCTGGGTGAAGTTCTCGAGCGCGCCGCCGGCAGAGGACGCTTCCTGCTCCTGCTCCCCGTGCTCCTGTTCGGCCTTGCCCTGAGCGCCCGCGCCCTGTTGCGGGGTTTTGGCGATGCCGTGCGAAATGAAGTTGACCACGTCGAGACGGGATATTTTCTGACGCTGCAGGAAGTAGACCGCATGCGAGTCCTTCTCGCCGAATATTGCGACCAGCACATTCGCGCCGGTGACTTCCTTCTTGCCGGACGACTGGACGTGCAGGATCGCGCGCTGAATGACGCGCTGGAATCCCAGCGTCGGCTGAGTGTCGATCTCTTCTTCGCTCTCGACCTTCGGCGTGTGCTCGTTGATGAAGTTCGTCAGTTCACGCCGAAGTTCCTCGACGTTCGCCGCGCAAGCCCTCAATACCTCGGCGGCCGACGGATTGTCGAGCAACGCGAGCAAAAGGTGCTCAACGGTGATGAACTCGTGCCGTTTCTGTCTCGCTTCGACAAAGGCCATGTGAAGACTGACTTCGAGTTCTTGCGCAATCATTCTCAGTTTTCCTCCATCACGCATGCCAGCGGATGCTGGTGCTGACGGGCAAAGGAGACGACCTGATCGACTTTGGTCGCCGCGACGTCCTTGGGGAAGACGCCGCATACCCCTGAACCCTCTCTGTGCACTTGGAACATGATTCGCATGGCCCGTTCGCGATCCATTCCGAAAAATTTCTGCAGGACGATCACCACGAATTCCATCGGGGTGAAATCATCGTTCAGCAGTAGCACCTTATAAAGGGGCGGAGGTTTGGTGCGTGTGTGCTCCGCCTCGAGTAAAAACTCGTCCTGCTTGTGAGTGGCCATGCGAGTCATTCTAATCAAGTCACTAAAGAGTGCAATAGAGGGGTGTTCCGGTCGGGCTGTCGGGGTGAGGTGAAAATGCGACAGTGTGTTTGCTGCATTGCAGCTTGAGACGGGAGGTTTGATTTACAAGCGTGTTTTTATATGGAGCTCGGGCTGTTCAAGCTGAAGTTTTGCGCCGCAAAAAGAAACGCGGTCAGAAGCTGAAACAAAATGTTGACGCTGTATCGACAAATGCGTAAAAGATTCTCCGTGCATTTTGCAAAGCGTTCAGGTTGTTTTCGTCAATAACTCCGGCGATTTTGTCGGTTATGGTCGGCAACCATCTGTATGGTGCGCAGCTGCACAGTCGGGGTAGTACCCGCGTCACTAAGCAATTTTAAGGATTAAGGCAATATGGCAACTGGTACCGTGAAGTGGTTCAATGATTCCAAGGGTTTTGGCTTTATTACCCCGGATGACGGCAGCGAAGATCTCTTTGCACATTTTTCGGCAATCAACATGAGCGGGTTCAAGAGCCTGAAGGAAGGCGAAAAAGTCTCCTTCGAGGTTACTCAGGGCCCCAAGGGCAAGCAGGCTTCGAATATTCAGAAAGCCTGATAATGCGCCAAGTCATGGCGTCCAGCGTGCGACTGCGTTGCTGAGCCCATAACAGAAGAGGCCGCTGTGGATACAGCGGCCTCTTTTTCGTCTGCCAGTGGATTCCGCAGTGCTGCGGAATGGGAATCTTCTGGGCTTACTTGAGCTTGATTTCCTTGTACAGGACATGCTTGCGCACGACCGGGTCGTACTTCATGAATTCGAGCTTTTGCGGGGTGGTCCGCTTGTTCTTGGAAGCGGTGTAGAAGTGACCCGTACCGGCGGTCGACTCCAGTTTGATTTTTTCACGGGCGCCTTTGGCCATTTGAATCTCCGTTCTTTACTTCAGGTGCGTGAATAGGCGCTTAGATCTTCTCGCCGCGGGCACGCAGTTCGGCGACGACCACGTCGAAGCCTTTCTTGTCGATCGTGCGCAGCGCTGCGTTGGAAACACGCAGACGGATCCAGCGGTTTTCGGCTTCGCTCCAGAACTTGCGGTTCTGAAGGTTGGGCAGAAAACGACGCTTGGTTTTGTTGTTAGCGTGAGAAACATTGTTTCCCACCATCGGTGCTTTACCGGTCACTTGGCAGACGCGAGCCATACGATGCTCCAGGGAATTCGTTTTCGGAAAACCCCGGATGGTAACCCAGGGCGCAGGAATGACGCAAGCACTATCAGGTCTTGTCGTGAGTCCTGTCCCGATTCGGCGAACCTGCCCCGGCGGGGTAGGCCGGCGCCGGGCCGGTGCCTGACGGGTTTGCCTGTCAGCCTGGTCGATGGCCAGGGGGAAAGTAGATGCGAGAGGCCGCGCGTAGATGCGCGCGCTCCGCAAGATGGATGTGTGCGTCCCGCAAGTGCAATGCTTTACAGCAGGCCGCGTTCGGCGAACGAGAGCGGGCGGCCGTGCGCGGTCACGACGAAGTGATCGAGCACCCGGATGTCGACCAGGTCCAGTGCCTGCTTGAGCGTTCGGGTGAGGAGTTCGTCGGCATGACTGGGTTCGCTCGTTCCCGAAGGGTGGTTGTGGGCCAGGATGACCGCTGCCGCGTTGTGGGCGAGCGCGAGCTTGACGACCTCCCTGGGGTATACGCTGGTTTGGGTGAGCGTGCCGCGAAAGAGCTCGACCGACTCGATCAAGCGGTTCCGGGCATCGAGCAACAGAATGCAGAACGACTCGTGGGGAAGGCTTCCGATCCTGAGCCTCAGCCAGTCGCGCACCGCAGCAGGGGCGTCGAGGACGTCACGGCTGGACATTTCTTCCGCGAGTGCCCGTCGTGCCAGTTCCATCACTGCCTGCAGTTGGGCATACTTTGCCGTTCCCATGCCGGGTACCTTGGAGAACTCGCTCGGTGAGGCGTTGCACAATCGGGTGAGCGTGCGAAACTGCAGCAGGAGGTCACGGGCGAGGTCGACCGCGCTCTTGCCCTTGATGCCAACGCGCAGGAACAGTGCCAGAAGTTCCGCGTCGGATAAGGCCGAGGCGCCGCGCGCCAGCAGTTTTTCGCGTGGCCTCTCGTCTTCCGGCCAGTCGGTGATCGCCATGTCGGTCAGCCCGCAACATCAATTGTCATATTGTAAGCCAAATGTCATGAAATCGATTCAAGGACGCAAGATCGTCTTGGCGGTTACCGGTGGGGTGGCCGCATACAAGGCCGCCGAGTTGGTGAGGCTGCTGGTCAAGGCCGGCGCCAATGTCCATGTGGTACTGACCGAAGGGGGGGCGCGTTTCGTGACGGCGGTGACCTTCCAGGCGCTTTCCGGCAATCCGGTCTGGTCCGATCTGTGGGATGCGCGGATGGCCAACAACATGGCGCATATCGATCTGAGCCGGGACGCCGACGCGATTCTGATCGCGCCGGCGACCGCAGACGTGATCGCGCGCCTGGTTCATGGTCTGGCCGACGATTTGCTCACGACCTTGTGTCTCGCGCGCGACTGTCCACTGATCGTCGCGCCGGCGATGAACCGGCAGATGTGGGAGCATCCGGCGACGCGGCGCAATGTCGCGTTGCTGCATCAGGACGGCGTGACCGTGTTCGGTCCGGACAGTGGAGAGCAGGCGTGTGGCGAGGTCGGAATGGGCAGAATGCTCGAGCCGGAGGCCTTGCTCGCACAACTGGAGACCTTTTTCGGTTCCGGACGGATGCGCGGTAGGAAAGTCGTCATGACGGCCGGTCCCACGTTCGAGGCGATCGATCCTGTGCGCGGGATCACCAATACGAGTTCGGGCAAGATGGGGTACGCGCTTGCCCGCGCCTGCGTTGTCGCGGGCGCCGAAGTCGTGCTGGTCAGCGGACCGGTGGCGCTACCGCTGCCCGACGGTGTGAGGCGGGTCGAGGTACAGAGTGCCTTGCAGATGCGAGAGGCGGTGTTCGAAGCCTTGCCCGGTGCCGATGTCTTTATCGGCGTCGCTGCGGTGGCGGACTATCGGCCGGCGGACCAAGCCGAACACAAGATCAAGAAGTCGGGCGAGTCGATGACCCTGACGCTGGTGCCGAATCCGGATATTCTGGCCGAAGTGGCCGGGTTGCCGAATCCGCCTTTTTGCGTGGGATTCGCCGCGGAGAGCCGGGATCTCGACAAATACGCCGAAGGCAAGCGTCAGGGCAAACGCTTGCGCCTGGTGGTCGGCAACCTGGTGCAGCATGGGCTGGGCGGCGACGACAACCAGGTCGTCCTGTATGACGATCACGGGCGTCATCCCCTCGCGCCGGCCAGCAAGGTCGAACTGGCCGCCCGGATCGTCGATCACATCGCCTCGCTCATGCTGCCACCTTCGCAAATCACCCAAAACGGATGAGATCACCATGCATCGTATAGACGTCAGAATCCTGGATGAGCGCTTGCGCGAGCATCCCCCGGCATACGCCACCGCTGGCGCGGCGGGGCTTGATCTCAGAGCTTGTGTCAATGCGCCGGTCGTCCTCCATCCGGGCGATACGCTGCTGGTGCCGACCGGTATCGCGATACACCTGGCCGACGCAGGCCTGGCCGCGATGATTCTTCCACGCTCGGGGCTTGGTCACAAACACGGCATTGTGCTCGGTAATCTGGTCGGTCTGATCGATTCGGATTATCAGGGCCAGATTTTCGTGTCCATGTGGAACCGCGGACGCGAGCCGTTCACCGTTCAGCCGATGGAGCGGATTGCGCAGCTTGTGGTCGTGCCGGTGCTGCAGGTCGGCTTCAACGTGGTCGATGACTTCGCCGTCAGCGAGCGGGGTGACGGAGGCTTCGGCAGTACGGGCAAGCATTGAAATGAGTGCGGGGCATGTCGGCATTCCGACCGGCGTCCATATCCTGCTGGAGCGATCGGGCAAGGTGCTGATGATGCGCCGAGCCGGTACCGGGTTTTTCGACGGCATGTTCAGCCTTCCCGGAGGACATGTCGAACCGGGCGAGTCGGTACGCGACACCGCGGTACGCGAACTCGCCGAGGAGACCGGCGTGGCGGTGGATCCGGCAGCGCTCCGTTGCGTTGGCGTCATTCACAGGCTATCCGACACCAATCGGATCGATTTTTTTCTGCGAGCGCAATCATGGCAGGGCGAACCGGTGATCATGGAGCCGCACAAGTGCGACAGGCTCGACTGGATGGCGCTCAGCGCGCTGCCGCCGCAAACCGTGCCCTATGTGCGCGAGGCCCTGTCCCAAACGGTCGAGCCGTGGCTGCTCGAATCGGGTTGGTAGCGCGAGCGTTCGTGACTTGACGCACCACCATCGCCCAGAATCACCAAGGGGCAGTGTCTTTCGGGTGGAGCCTGACAGAGGCAGCGGTGTCTTTATGGATATTCATCTTTTCAGTGTATTGGCGAATTCTTATAATCGGCGCGAAACCGGCTGTCTTGCCGGAGTGGCGTTCAGGGGAGGGGGGATTGATGAAGGGTTTCAAATCGAAGTTTTTGGGTGGATTGCTTGCACTGTCGGCATCCGGGGTGGTCGTCGCGGCGGATCCCCCCGAGGTCGACCTGGCGCGCGCCGAAGATATCCACATGGGGGCCTGTTTCATGTGCCACGGTGCGGATGGAGAAAGTTCGACCCCGCTTTACCCGAGGCTGGCCGGGCAGCATTACCAATACACCGCGAAGCAGTTGGCTGCGTTCAAGTCCGGTGCGCGCAAGAGCACCACGATGGCCGGGATGGTGGCCGATCTCACCGAAGAGGACATGGTCGCGCTCGGGGTGTACTTCGAAAAGAAGCCGACCTCGGGCAACCCGGTTTCGGATCCGGAACTGCTCGAAGTGGGCCGTTTCATCTACCACCGTGGTAACGAATTCTCCGGTGTCGCGGCCTGTGCCACCTGCCACGGTCCGGAAGGGCATGGCAGCGCACAGTTGCCGCGTCTCGCCAGTCAGATTTCACGCTACGTCGAGAACCAGTTGAAGTCGTTCAACCAGCGTGAGCGGACCAGCGAGAACGATGTGATGCACTCGATCGCGGCGAACATGACTGAACTGGAGATCAAGGCAGTATCGCTGTACGTGAGTTCGCTCGACTGACCTGATCAGGGCAAGTGAGTGCGGGCCAAGCCATTCCGCCGACCCCGCATGGCGGGGCGGGCGGTAGAGCGATCAGGCCAGCATGTCCGCCCAGATGTTCTGGGCCCAATCCAGGGCATAGCCGCCTTCGAGCCGGTTGGCCGCAGCCGAGACGCCACCCGCGCCCTCGACGGGGAGGAAGGTCTGGCGCTCGGCGTTGTACTGATGCACCGACGCGACATGGACCACGTTCTGGCTGTCAACAAAACTGTAGCAGGTGTTCATCACCACCGGCGTCGGGTTTGGTGCTTGGCCGGCCAGCATGTTCAGGATCGCCGCTGCAGCGACCTTGGCGTGCTGATTGGCCATGTGGCCGGACTTGGGCATGGTCGGTGCCGGGAAGGTTGCATCGCCGAGGACGTGGATGTTCGGCACGCCCTTGGCTTCCATGGTCAGCCAGTCGACATCGACCCAGCGTTCGTTGATCAACTCGACGCCGAGGAAGTCGACCAGCCTCCCGGCCCGCATCGGCTGGATCACGTTCAGCACATCGGCCTTGATTTCGGAAAAATCGAGTTCAGCGGTCCGTGTTGCCGCGTCCACCGACACCAGGGTGCTGTTCGGCACATATTCGATGATGTCCTGGTACTGTCCTTCGTAGGCGCGTGTGAACAACCCCTTCTTGGACTGGATCTCCGGGTTCGAATCGAGAATCATCACCTTGGAGCCCGGCTTGTGGTCCTTCAGGTAGTTCGCGACCAGGCATGCCCGCTCGTAAGGCCCCGGTGGGCAACGATAGGGCACTTTCGGGATGTGCATCGCGAACACGCCGCCAGCCGGCATGTCCTCGAGTTGCTTGCGCAGGATGACCGTCTGAGCGCCGGCTTTCCAGGCGTGCGGGATCGAGTCCTCGTTACCGGCCAGGCCCTCGATGTCGTCCGGCATGAAGTCGATGCCAGGGGACAGCACGGCACGGTCGTAGCTGACGGTGTCGCCTTTGGCGAGGCGGATCTCGCGTTTATCCACATCGATGCCGACCACTTCGTCGTGGATGACCTCGATACCCCATTTGCTGCTGAGGTTGTCATAGCTGGTGGTGATGTAGGCCATGTCCTTGATGCCACCGATCACCAGATTCGAGATTGGGCACGAGATGAAGGTCGATTCCCGCTCGATCAGGGTGACCTTGACGCTGCCGTTGCTCCACATGCGCAGGTACTTGGCGGCGGTCGCGCCACCGTAACCGCCGCCGACCACAACCACATGCCCGTTTGCTGCGGAGGCGGCGTTCGCTACGCCGGCGAGGCCGGTCATCGCCGAGACACCGGCAAAAGCACTGGCCGACTTGAGAAAATCGCGTCTGTTCAGCATGTCGCTCGTCTCCTTATTCCTGAGCCGCGAAATAGTTCGCGATCAATTCAATCTGCTCTTCGGTGTAGCCCTTGACGATCTGATGCATGATCGTGGCCGGCTTGTCGCCGGATCGGAACTCGGCCATGGTCTGGATGATGGACTCGGCAGGCTCGCCGGCGAGCTTCTTCGCCTCGGCCACGGCGTGGCCATTCGTGCCGTGGCAGTTGGCGCAGGTGGCGGCCAGGTTGCGCGCGAGATTGGGGTCTTGGGCGATGGCCGACCCGCTCAGGCCTGCAAACACAAGAACGGCAAGACTTGCTCTGATCTTCACTGATCCTCTCCTCCGGTTGTTTTCTGGGTGAAACGGTTGCGATGAAACGCTCTAGGGCCTGTTCAGACACCCAATTGGGTTATGAAGTATAGCGACCCCGCCAGCAATTTCACGGGCTCTTGAAGTCATAAGAATAGGGTGTCCGGCTGTGTGCATGCAATGTCGCGGTGCACAAATATTAGGTGTTGACTATATACGCGTATAGTCATACAGTCGCGACACTGAATTTTTGATCCAGGTCAAAAAACCATGGACGAACTTACGAAAGTCTTCGAAAGCGTCGCCGACTACTTCGGCTTGCTGTCCGAGCCGACGCGACTGCGCATCCTGCACTGCCTGTGCAACGGAGAACTTTCGGTCAACGAGGTCGTGGAAGGAACGGGTCTGACCCAGGCCAATACGTCGCGCCATCTGAACCTGCTGTATCGCGCCAACGTGGTCGCACGGCGACGGGAGGGTAGCCAGGTTTTCTACCGGATCATCGACCCCAATTTTTCGGATCTGTGTCGCACGGTGTGCGTCACGATCGCATCCCGTTCGGATATGAGCCTGCCCCGGCGCGAGTCGCTGTTGCGATTGGAGCAGGACCTGCATGAAAAACAAGGTTGAATCCAGTCAAATCGTTCAATTGCGTCAGTAGGGGGAGTCATCGCATGGCAATCGAATACGCCCGGCCCGGTCGGGTCAGGCCTGCACCAGAAAATTTTCTGTCTGACACGGATATCGAGTCGGTTCAAAATGGCAGGCGGGATTTCATCAGAAAAGCTTTCGTCACGGCGAGCGCGGCCATGGTTGTGCCCGCCGTCGCGAAGGCCCAGTCCGCCGGCGATCCGGCGATCCTTAACCTGCCGGAGTGGACGACGTCGCTCGGCATGCCGGTAGCCACCCATCCGTACGGCATGCCTTCCCAGTACGAGCGCGGGCTGGTCCGTCGCGAGAGTCCGGGTCTGACCCGGGTCGGCGGCTCCTCGGTGTCCTTCACCCCGTTGCAGGGCTTGTTCGGGATCATCACGCCTTCCGGTCTGCACTTCGAGCGCCATCACCAAGGCTGGCATGACATCGATCCGGCACGTCACCGCCTGATGATCAACGGTCTGGTGAAGACCGAAGCGGTGTATACGATGGACGACATCATGCGTCTGCCGTCGGTGTCCCGCATCCACTTCATCGAGTGCGGCGCCAATACCGGGATGGAGTGGGGCAACGTCGCGGTGCCGACGGTGCAATACACCCATGGCATGATCGCCTGTTCCGAGTTCACCGGCGTGCCGCTGAAGCTGATTCTCGACATGTGCGGCGCGGACTACAAGAAAGGGCGTTTCGTGCTGGCCGAAGGCGCCGATGGCTCGTCGATGACCCGCACGATCCCGATGGAGCTGATCGAATCCGGCGAAGTGCTGGTCGCCTATGGCCAGAACGGCGAGATGCTGCGCCCGGAGAATGGCTATCCGCTGCGTCTGGTGGTGCCGGGCGTGCAGGGGGTGAGCTGGGTCAAGTGGCTGCGCCGGATCGAAGTCGGCGACATGCCCTACGGTACCAAGGACGAGGCGATCCACTACATCGACCTGATGCCGGATGGATTGCACCGCCAATACACCTCCACCCAGGAAGTGAAGTCGGTCATCACCACTCCGTCGGGTGGCCAGATTCTGCTCGACAAGGGTTTCCACAACATCTCCGGCATCGCCTGGTCCGGTCGCGGCAAGATCGAACGAGTCGACGTTTCGGTCGATGGCGGCATCAACTGGATGCCGGCACGGCTGGAGACGCCGGTCCTGTCCAAGGCGATTACCCGTTTCAATGTCGATTGGACCTGGGACGGCAAGCCCGCGATCCTGCAGTCGCGCGCTGTCGACGAGACCGGTCATGTCCAGCCCAGCTACGGGCAGTTGCGTGCGGTGCGCGGCACGTCCTCCATTTATCACAACAATGCCATCCAGTCGTGGAGACTGGCCGAATCGGGAGAGGTGAGCAATGTCCAGGTTCTCTAAGACACTGATAGGGTTGATGGTGGCGGGAACCGCAACGGCAGTGTTCGCGTTCGACCGTTACGAGAACATCGGTCGCCCGGCGACGCCGGCCGAAGTGGCGGCCTGGGATATCGATGTCCGACCCGATCTGGTCGGCCTGCCGGAAGGTTCGGGCAATGTCGATGACGGCATGGACTTGTGGGAGACGCATTGCGCATCCTGCCACGGCGTGTTCGGTGAGTCGAACGAGGTGTTTACGCCGCTGGTTGGCGGCACTCGTGCCGACGACATCGAGACCGGTCGGGTGGCGGCGCTGATCGATCAATCCTTCCCGCAGCGTACGACGATGATGAAGGTGCCGACGATCTCGACACTGTTCGACTACATCCGTCGCGCGATGCCCTGGACCTCGCCGAAATCGCTCAGCGATGACGAGGTCTATGCAATCCTGGCCTACATGCTGAACCTTGCTGACCTGGTGCCGGCCGATTTCGAACTCAGTCACGAGAATATCGCCGAGATCCAGGAGCGCCTGCCCAACCGCAACGGCATGACCACCGATCACGGCATGTGGCCCGGGGCATCGGCTGCGGAAGGTGGCATCGGCAATGGCGGTACCCCGGATGTGCAGAATGTGATCTGCATGGAGAACTGCAAGACCACGGTCGAAATCGTATCCGCGCTGCCTGACTATGCCCAGGACGCCCATGGGAATCTGGCCGAACAGCATCGTGGTGTCGGTCCGGTTCGCGGCGTGCCGACCGGTCCGCAGCCTGAAGAAGGTGCGGCGCCGGCAGAGCAGTCGTCGGCTGCGGCGGTGCTCGCGATCGCGAATGGCAAGGGCTGCATGGCCTGCCATGGACTCGCCAACAAGATCGTCGGCCCCGGTTACAACGAAATTGAGGCAAAGTACAAGGACCGCCCCGATGCCGAGACGTATCTGATCGGCAAGGTGAAGAGCGGTGGTTCCGGTGTCTGGGGTTCGATCCCCATGCCACCTCAAGGCCACGTTACGGATGAGGAAGCCCAGGCGCTCGTCCAGTGGATCATGTCGGGCGCCAAGGCCCAATGAGTAGTCAGTCAAAAGGAGAGACGGGATGAATATTCAACGTAGGGATACCCTCAAGGCAGGCGGTGGTATCGGTGTATTCGGGCTGCTGGTTGCGGCCGGAATGATCAAGCCGGGGGCAGCGATCGCCGCCCGCGACCAGGCCATGTTCTCGGCCAGCAGTCTGGACGAGGCCTTCCAGGCCATGAATGCGGGCACGCCGACCGAGAGCGGCGACGTCCAGATCGTCGGTCCGGACATCGCCGAGAACGGCGCGGTGGTGCCGGTCGGCGTCACCAGCAGTCTCGCCAATGTCGAGCAGATCGCGATCATGATCGAGAAGAACCCGAACATGTTAGCGGCCACCTTCGCCCTTCCGGCGGGCACGCTGGCGGACGTTCAGACCCGGGTGAAGATGGGTCAGACCTCGGATGTCTTTGCCGTGGTCAAGGCTGATGGCAAGTTCTTCATGGCCAAGAAGGAAATCAAGGTCACCCTCGGCGGCTGCGGCGGCTGATCGAACCCACAGAATCAAGGAGAGATAACGATGGCAGGTCCTATGCGTATTCGCGCCGCTTCCGCTGACGGCGTCACCGAAGTCCGTGTGCTGATGTCCCACCCGATGGAAACCGGCCAGCGCCGCGATTCCTCCGGCGAACCGATCCCGGCGCACTACATCACCGAACTGACCGCCAAGCATGGCGACAAGACCGTACTGACCGCCTACATGGGCCCGTCGGTCTCGACCAACCCCTACCTGGCATTCAAGTTCCAGGGCGGTGCGGCCGGCGACACGGTCCAGGTCAGCTGGGTGGACAACAAGGGCGAAAGCCGCACCGACGAAGTTCAGATTCGTTGATCGACAAGGAACGGTGGCCGCAGGGCCGCCGTTCCGTTTTGATCCGATGCAGTCATGATCGAACTTGCGCTGCTTGCCTCGGGCAAGGCGCTGGTGTTAGCAACAAAGACCCTGAATCCGTTTCCGGAGGAGAGACAATGAGAAAAAAACTGTTAGCGACGGTGGTCGGGACCGCCGCGGTGCTGGCCGCGTCGTCGATGACGTCGGCACAGGAACTGAATTTCGACGAGTATCGCCAGATGCTCCGTGATGGCAATCCGGCCGAGTTGTTCGAGATGGAGGGCGAAGAACTGTGGGTGACGGCCCGTGGCCCGAAGAATGCAACGCTGGAGCAATGCGATCTGGGCCTCGGCCCGGGAGTCGTCGAGGGTGCAGCTGCGCAAATGCCACGTTACTTCGCGGATACCGACAAGGTCCAGGATCTCGAGTCCCGGTTGATGACCTGCATGGAAACCCTGCAGGGGATCGACTCCAAGGAGATCATCGACGGACGCTTCCGCCAGGGCGAGCGGGGCAAGGTCGCGGCGATCGTCGCTTACGTGACAGGCCAGTCCCATGGCCACAAGATCAACGTCGATCTGTCGGATCCCAAGGTCAAGGACATGTACGACCTGGGCGAGAAGGCCTTCTTCTATCGCACCGGTGCGATGGACTTCTCCTGTGCTTCGTGTCACAGCCAGGACGGACTGCGCATTCGCGCGACCGGCTTGCCCAACATCACCACGCCTGAGGGCGCGGCTGAAGGATGGGGCTCATGGCCCGCTTACCGGGTGTCCAACTCGCAGTTCTGGACCATGCAGCATCGCCTGTGGGACTGCTTCCGGCAGCAACGTACCGCCGAGCCGATCTTCGGCTCCGACGTGACGATCGCCTTGTCGGTCTACATGGCAGGCAAGGGCAATGGTGGCGAGGCCGTCTGGCCCGGCGTCAAGCGATAAGGAGACGATGACATGAAAAAACTGATGTTTGCCGCACCGCTGGCGCTGTTTGCTTCGGTCGCGATCGCCTCCGACCTGGAGGCCCGTGTCGAGGAGATGATGCTGAGTTCGTTCAAGGCGAATGGGATCGCCAGCCTGGACCGACAGAAGCGTGACGAAATCCAGAAGGCCTGTTCCAGCCCGACCCAGCCAGACGCCGAGACGATGAAGCGTCTGGAAGCGGTCGAAATGCAGACCATTCAGTGGCCGGCCAATGGCGACTACTGGCAGGGAGGCAGCTGGGAGGAAGGGCAGAGGATTGCCCTCAGCGGTCGCGGGCTGACCTGGACCGACAACGCCGACACGGTCAATGGCGGCGGTTGCTACAACTGCCACGGTCTCGATCCGGCCAATGAGTCGGCTGGCACGATCGGTCCCGCCTTGCATGGCTACGCCAAGGTCCGCGGTACCTCGGAAGAGATCGTGAAATACACCTGGGGTAAGCTGTGGAACGCCAAGGCTTACAACGCATGCAGTGACATGCCGCGTAATGGTTTCGGTGGCATCCTGAGTGAAGAGCAGATCCGTCACGTCATGGCTTATCTGTTTGATCCGGCCTCCCCGGTCAACAAGTAATACCTAGTAAGGTGGCCCGTAGCGCTGACGCTCGGGCCACTTTTTTTGTCTGCAGTTTTTGTTCCTCCTTAGTTGAACCAACGCTTCGATCCCGTTCGGAGCAACCGATAAAGGTCCCACCATGTCGATGAATCGCCGTGAATTCATGCAGGTGCTCGCCGTCGCTGCAGCCGGCGGCATGACGCTGCACTCCGATTTCGCCTCCGCGGCCCAATCCGCCGAAACGCTTTACGACCTGCCGCCGTTTGGCAATGTCAGCCTGCTGCACATGACCGACTGTCATGCTCAGTTGTTGCCGATCTACTTCCGCGAACCCAACGTGAACCTCGGCATCGGCAGCATGCTCGGCCAACCCCCTCACCTGGTCGGCGAGCACCTGCTCAAGCACTACGGCTATGCGGCCGGGTCTATCCAGAGTCATGCCTACACCTATCTGGATTTCGTCGAAGCCGCACGCACCTATGGCAAGGTGGGTGGGTTCGCCCACTTGTCTACTTTGGTCAAGCGGATGAAGGCGAGCCGTCCGGGCGCGCTGCTGCTTGACGGCGGCGATACCTGGCAGGGCTCGGGTACGTCGCTATGGACCAATGCGCAAGACATGGTCGACGCCTGCAAACTGCTCGGCGTCGACGTGATGACCTTGCACTGGGAAAGCACCTTCGGGGCCGACCGGGTCAAGGAAATCGAGGAGAACGATTTCGAGGGCAACATCGACATCGTGGCACAGAATGTGAAGACCACCGATTTCGAAGACCCGGTCTTCAAGCCCTACGTCATCAAGAACATCAATGGCGTCCCTGTCGCCATCGTCGGCCAGGCCTTCCCCTATACCCCGATCGCCAACCCGCGCTGGATGACGCCCGACTGGAGCTTCGGCATCCGCGACCAGGACATGCAGGAAGCGGTCGATGCCGCCCGCGCCGAAGGTGCGCAGGTCGTGGTCGTGCTGTCGCACAACGGTATGGATGTCGACCTCAAGATGGCCTCGCGGGTCACCGGGATCGATGCGATCTTCGGTGGTCATACCCATGACGGTGTGCCTGCTCCGACGGTCGTTGACAACGCGGGCGGCAAGACACTGGTCACCAATGCCGGCTCCAACGGCAAGTTCCTCGGTGTGATGGACTTCGATGTGCGCGATGGCAAGGTTCAGGACTTCCGCTACAAACTGCTGCCGGTGTTCTCCAACCTGTTGCCTGCCGATCCCGAAATGGCCGCGCTCATCGAGAAAGTGCGCGCGCCTTTTCTGGAAAAGTTGATGGAGCCTTTGGCGACGACCGAAGGCCTGCTCTATCGGCGTGGCAATTTCAACGGTTCGTGGGACCAGCTATTGGTCGATGCCTTGATCTCCGAAATGGATGCCGAGATCGCTTTCTCGCCAGGTTTCCGCTGGGGCACCTCGCTGCTGCCGGGCGACACCATCCTGATGGAGCACCTGCTCGACCAGACCGCGATCACTTATCCCTGGACCACGGTGACCGAGATGAGTGGCGAGATGATCAAGACCGTGCTCGAAGATGTGTGCGATAACATCTTCAACCCGGATCCCTATTATCAGCAGGGGGGCGATATGGTCCGGGTCGGCGGCCTGCAATACGATTGCGATCCGAACGCCTCCATGGGGAACCGTATCAGCAACATGACGCTCGGCGGCAAGCCGATCGAAGCCAGCAAGACCTACAAGGTCGCGGGTTGGGCACCGGTGTCGGAAGAGGCGCGCGATTCAGGGCCGCCGGTCTGGGATGTGGTGGCACGGCACCTGCGTGATCGCAAGGTCATCACCCAGCTGGAACTCAACATGCCGAATCTCAAGGGCATGGCGGGGAATCCCGGGCTTGCCTGAACCAATGGCGTGATGAACGGGTAATCCGACAGGGGCTGCGATCGCAGCCCCTGTCCTATGAAGCGCGCGGATCAGATGTCCCTTGGCGGTCATGCTGCGACGTCGGGCGCGGAGGCGGTCGGCGCCTGTGGCAAAATGGGCGCCGGTTTCAACCTCTGGATCACCCATGTCTTACATCAGATTCATCCGCGGCCCTGTCGGGGTCGTGTTGCTTGCCGCACTCGTACTGGCCGGGTGCGGCAAGGACGAGCCGCTTGTCGCCGCGAACGCTGAAGCCGGCATGATGCGGATCGCGACCGAACCGGGTGGCGCTGAACTCCATATCAATGGCGAGCACTACGGCCGGACGCCGGATCAGCCCGGGGAGAGTCTGTCTATACGCCTTCCCGCCGGTATCTATACGGTGGAAGCCCTGCGCCAGCTCGACCCTTTCAGCGAGCTGTATGCGACCGAGCAAATCTCCCATGTCGAGGACAGGCCCGGCCCGGTGGTCACAATCCGGCTGGCCCGTCGCGACACCGAGGCGGGCCGCGACCTCGCGAGAATCGAGGAGGAGCGGGTAGGCCTCTATCGCGAGGCGCAACTCGAGCGCTTCGTCCCGCAGGACGACGGAACGGTCCTCGAGGTCGAAACCGGCTTGTTGTGGACCCGTTGTGCGCTCGGGCAGACGTGGACCGGAGCGACCTGCGCCGGCAATGGGCGTCAGCTCAACTGGGACCAGGCGCTCAAAGCGGCGGACGAGTTCAGTTTCGCCGGTTCGAGCGAGTGGCGCCTGCCAACCCAACCCGAGTTGTTTGCCTTGACCTACTGCAGTACCGGGATGCGTTCGGAAACCAACCGCGAAGGTCTGGGAGGCGGGTGCGCCGGGGATTTCGAACGTCCGACCATCCTGGCGTCAGTGTTCCCGAACACGCCTCCCGCGAACTTCTGGACTAGCCGGCCGCATGATCGCTTCAATTTCAGCGCCTGGGGGGTGTCCTTCCAGACCGGCCATACCGGGACCGGGGGGCGCAGCGACTATGTCTATGTCAGACTGGTCAGGAATACCGACTGAGCGACCTTGGCGTCGGCGGGGGGCTTAATGTTGTTGTCCGCGCACGATCAAGGCCGAGATGCCGACCTTGCGGACCAGGTTTTCGGCCACGCTGCCGAGCAGCAGACGCCGGACGCCACGTCGCCCATGCGAGCCGACCACCAGTAGATCCGCCCCGGCCGACTCCACTGCAGCGACGATCTGGTCTGCCGAGTGGGTATCCGGTGCCGCCAGCAGCCTCCCCGTGGCTTCGATGCCAGCCTGGCGAGCGACTTCGAGTGCGGTGTCGAGCACCGTCCTGCCACTTTCCATCAACGCGCTTTCCAGTTGCCGGGCACTGGTCAGCGCGATGCCGTGACGGGTGAAGGCATGCACTAGAGATTCGTCTACCGCGTGGACGATCTCGAGACTCGCGCCATGCATCTTCGCGACCGAAATGGCTTCATCCAGTGCCTTGCGGGAAGTGCGGCTGTCGTCTATCGCGACCAGAATGTGACGATACATCTGAACTCCATGGCGTGATCGAGCGCGGTTTCCTGCGCGGGATTCGAGCTTACCATCACCCGCGTGCGGTGCAGAACGGCTCCATTCATTCAGGCTAAATTCGTCCTTCAGGCCAACTAGTTAGCATTTGTAAGGAACGAGTAAGATCGAAAAACAATAATCGCATCGCAGTTTTGTAGATGGGGGTTCGTGGTCGCGTTGGCCCGAACTCGATAACTTTAGAGAGAGGAGGCGTTATGGATCACAACGCTGAAGGTTACTGGAAGGCAACGCTGGCACTGATCTGGAAGGTCATGATCGTGTGGTTTCTGGTGTCGCTGGGTGCGGGCATCCTGTTTGCACCGATGTTGAACAATATCCACCTGGGTGGCTATCCGCTGGGCTTCTGGTTCGCTCAACAGGGCTCGATCTACGTGTTCATCGCCTGCATCTTCTACTACGCGAAGAAGATGGGTGAGATCGACCGCGAATTTGACGTTCACGAAGAGTAAGGGGCTGCACACATGGATAATCTTACTTTATTGACTTACCTGTTCGTCGGCGCGTCGTTCGCGTTGTACATCGGTATCGCGATCTGGGCGCGCGCCGGCAGCACCAAGGACTTCTATGTCGCCGGCGGCGGGGTGCACCCGGTCACCAACGGCATCGCGACCGCGGCGGACTGGATGTCGGCCGCGTCCTTTATCTCCATGGCGGGTCTGATCGCCAACATGGGCTACGGCGGTGGTCTGTTCCTGATGGGCTGGACCGGTGGTTACGTGATCCTGGCCCTGTTGCTGGCACCGTACCTGCGCAAGTTCGGCAAGTTCACCGTGCCGCAGTTCATCGGTGACCGTTTCTACTCCAGCTCGGCCAGCACCGTCGCGGTGATCTGCCTGCTGGTGGCTTCGATCACCTACGTGATCGGACAGATGACCGGTGTCGGCGTGACCTTCTCGCGCTTCCTCGGCGTCTCGAACGAGATGGGTATCTACATCGGTATGGGCATTGTGTTCGCGTATGCGGTGTTCGGTGGCATGAAGGGCATCACCTACACCCAGGTGGCCCAGTATGCAGTGCTGATCTCGGCCTACACGGTTCCGGCAGTCTTCATCTCGCTGACCCTGACCGGCATGCCGCTCCCCCAGCTGGGCCTCGGCTCCAACCTGGCGGGTACCGATGTTGCTCTGCTCGAGCGCCTCAACCAGGTTGTCACCGACCTCGGCTTCAACGAGTACACGACCTCCGTTCCGGGCAGCACCCTGAACATGTTCGTCTACACCGTGTCGCTGATGATCGGTACCGCTGGTCTGCCGCACGTCATCATCCGTTTCTTCACCGTGCCGAAAGTGGCTGACGCCCGTAGCTCGGCTGGTTGGGCGCTGGTCTTCATCGCGATCCTCTACACCACCGCTCCGGCTGTGGCTGCGATGGCCAAGTACAACCTGCATGCGACGGTCAACCATGCTGCCGCTACCGGTGGCGACGTGTTCGCGCCGGAAGCCAGCTTGGTGTACGAAGAGCGTCCCGACTGGATGAAGCGCTGGGAGCGTACCGGCCTGCTGCGCTGGGAAGACAAGAACGGTGACGGTCGCATCCAGTACTATGGTCCCAATGCGGGCGCGAAAGCCGAAGCCGCTGGCTGGAAGGGCAACGAGCTGACGGTGAACGCCGACATCATGGTGCTGGCCAACCCGGAAATCGCGTTGTTGCCCAACTGGGTGATCGCGCTGGTGGCTGCGGGTGGTGTGGCGGCGGCGCTGTCGACCGCTGCAGGTCTGTTGCTGGCCATTTCCTCGGCGGTGTCGCATGACCTGGTGAAGAACGTGTTCGTGCCGGACATGTCCGAGAAGGGCGAGCTGATGACCGGCAAGATCTCGATGGCGATCGCGATCCTGTTCGCTGGCTGGTTGGGTCTGAATCCGCCAGGATTCGCAGCGGGTACGGTGGCGCTGGCATTCGGTATCGCGGCCAGCTCGCTGTTCCCGGCCATCATGATGGGTATCTTCTCCAAGAAGATGAACAAGGAAGGCGCAATCGCCGGCATGATCGCCGGTCTGAGCGTCACCCTGTTCTACGTGTTCGCTCACAAGGGCATCTTCTTCGTGCCGGGTACCGCCTTCACCGATCTGATCGGTGGTCCGAACTCCTTCTTTGGCATCACGCCGGAAGCGTTCGGTACCGTGGGTGCGATCGTGAACTTCACCGTGGCCGTCATCGTTCTGGCCATCACCAAGCCTGCGCCGGATCATATCCAGCACATGGTTGACAGCGTTCGTGTCCCGCGTGGTGCAAAGGCAGTCGATGGTACTCACGCGCACTAAGCGTCTGTAAGCATGGTCTGCGGGCGCGCGCCCCTGGCGGCGCCCGTAGCGAAACCCCGCCGGTGAGATCTGGCGGGGTTTTTTTATTTGTGGCACTTTGTCGCGGTTTCGCGGACAAGTGTGAAAGTGGAGTAGTGAATGGTTTTCGATATCAGCATTGCAATGACCTGGATCCTGTTCCTGGCCCTGTTTCCGATCTCCTTCATCTGGTTGCGCCGAGCCTGGCGCATCCTGATCAAGCGGGATTTCTCGG
>JAUVVG010000074.1 GCA_030604735.1 Azoarcus sp. | reverse complement strand
ACTGGATGACCTTCATCGAGAAGCCGATCTCGGCCGCGTTGCTGGCCATTGCGATCGCCTCGCTCATCGCGCCTCCGCTGATCCGGCGCATCAAGCTCGCCCGGCAGCAATTGCGAAACGCCTGACCCTGGCGACCGGATGGCCGCTGCAGGATGCGGCCATCCGGTCAACCCCCCGGCAGGTCCGACTCAGTTGTTCGTGCGGAACTGGCGACGCGGGTCCCGCCGCAGTTCCACTTCGACGGTCAGACCGACTGCACCATCCGGGCCGCTTCCACTCTTCAAGGTCACAGTGCCATCGTGCGCGAGCGCGATTTCGCGCACGATGGCCAGGCCCAGCCCACTTCCCTGTTTGTCTCCATGGCCCAGGATCCGGTAGAAACGCATGAACACGTTCTCGCGCTCGTGCTCCGGGATGCCAGGGCCATTGTCGCTCACGCTGATCACCGTATCCTCTCCCCATGCCCCGACGGCGACCAGGACCTGGCCGCCCGCCGGAGTGTAACGGATGGCATTGTCGATCAGGTTGGCAACCATTTCGTGCAGCATCGAGGCATTTCCCCGCATCGACAGCGCTTCGTCCGCAGCCTCGAACGAGAGTTCGATGTTCTTGTTCATAGCCAGGGGAACGAGCTCGGCGGTGACATCCCGAACCAGCGATCGCAGATCGAGCCCGGTGTACTCGTCGGCGAGGATCTCGGCCGCCTCGGCCTGCGACAGCGCCAGCATCTGGTCGGCGAGCCGACGGGTGCCGCCGATGCTGTGGATGAGCCCCTCGAAAGTGCGCCGCATCTCGTCCGGCTCGCGTTGGCGCAGGCCGTATTCGGCCTGCGTGTTCAGCACCGCGAGGGGCGTCCGGATCTGGTGCGCGGCGTCGGCGAGAAAACGCCTGCGGAACTGAAGCATCCTCGAGATCCGCTCCATATGGAGGTTGATTGCGTGTATCAGCGGCCTGACCTCGCTGGGCACATCGTTCTCCGGAATGGGGGTGAGGTCGTCATCGGTGCGGGCCCGGATCTCACGACGCAGGGCGAGCAAGGGGTTGAATGCAGTGCCGAGCGCTATGCCAAGCATCACGATACCGAGCGCGACCAGTGCCAGCTGTCGTCCCAGGCTGTCGACGAACAGTTGCAGTGCCAGCGCACTGCGCGACGCGCTGGTTTCGGCGACCGCGATCACGACGTCGTCGCGTCCTTCGAGCAACGGGTCGTACAGGCGCTTGCGCATCGCAGCAATTCGAATCGTCTGATCACGGTAGAGGACTTCGGCCACCACGACCTCGCCGGAGACGGCGGGTACCTCTGGAACGGGGAGATCGGCATAACCGGTCAGGACCTCGCCGTCAGGTCCGACTACGGCATGAAAGATGCGCTCCTGGGCGCCGTCCTCGAAGATCTCGAAGGCCGAAGAGGGGATGTCGACGATGATCTCGCCGGCCATCGAGTAGGTCCGTTCACCGATCGATTTGATCGAACCGGTCAAGGCACGATCGTAGGCGATATTGACCGCGTCGAGTGCCGCGCGGTAGGACAGCACCGCGTTGATCACGACCAGCACTAGCAGTGGTGGTACCAGCCACCAGGCAACACGCAGGCGCAGGCTCGTCGCCATCGCTCAGCCCGCTCGGGGGCGACCCGTTCGTTGCGGCGATGGCGGCAGCAAGACAGGACGCTGGGCCTGCCCCGGTGCGACCGTGCTCGCCGGGCTGGAGTCGTTACGCGTCGGCTGCATCCCGTGCCTCGCCGATCAGATATCCCAAACCGCGCAGCGTGGTGATCGCAGCGCCGGAACCGTCGAGCTTCTTGCGCAGACGGTGAATGTAGATCTCGATCGCTTCGACGCGCGCATCCTCGTCGAAGCTGAAGACCTTGTCGAACAGCGTCTCCCTGGCCACGGGTCTGCCGATGCGCGCGAGCAGTACCTCCAGCACCGCCAGCTCCCGGGGCGTCAAAGACAGGGGCCGACCATCCACGCTTGGAAGGCGGGTCGTCGTATCGAACTCCAGGCGTCCGACCTGCACCACTGGCACTTGGTTGCCACTGCGGCGCAGCAAGGCCTTGATACGCGCCTCGAGTTCGTCGAGTTCGAATGGCTTGGTCAGGTAGTCGTCTGCGCCAAGGTTGAGACCGCACACTCGCTCGCTCGTACTGCCTCGGGCGGTCAGTATCAGCACCGGAAGGCTGGCCGGCCGTTCGCGGGAGCGCAGCCGACGCAACACGTCGAGTCCGTCCATGCCGGGTAGCGACAGGTCGAGAATAACGAGGTCATAAGGCTGAGTCAGCAAGGCATGATCGGCATGGTCTCCGCGTCCCAGCACATCGACCGCGAAGCCGGACTGGCGCAACGCGCGGCCCAGCCACTCGGCGAGTTCGGTATGGTCTTCTACCAGCAGCAGTCGCATCGTCAAGGCCGGGTACGGGAGTTGATCGGAAGTACGCTTGTCATCTACTCTCAGGAGCAACGGCACATCGTCGGGCGGAAGCGCCGCTGTGGGTGCATCCGCCGAGAGAGGCAAGAAGGACGATAATCGATTATCGTCCCAGAAAGAGCTGCGGGAAAAGCAGCGTCAGAATCGATCCGGCCAGGAGGAGACACGTGCCCCGATTTCTTCACACCCTCTTCGGGGTGTTCCTTGCATGCTCGTGGGTCCCTGTCGGGGCGCAGATGGACCTGACCCCGTCTCGGGCGGAAGCGCGCGAGGGGCGAGTCGTGGTTTACGGCAACACCGACTTCCGTCTCACCCAGAGGCTGATCCGCGATTTCGAAGCGCGTCACCCCGGCGTGAGGGTGGAATACCACGAAATGAACTCGGTGGAACTCCATCATCGCGTCATCGCCGAGGCGGGCAGTGAAGAGGGGCCGGACGTCGCATGGAGTTCGGCGATGGACCTCCAGGTCAAGCTGGTCAATGACGGCTACGCGCAGTTCCACCGCTCCGTCGAGACCATGCTGCTGCCGTCCTGGGCGAACTGGAAGAACGAGGCTTTCGGCACGACACTCGAACCGATCGCGATCATCTATAACCGGCGTCGCCTCGACCCCGCCGAGGTCCCGCAGACTCATGCCGCCTTTGCCGCGCTGTTGCGAAGCGATCCGGATCGCTTTCGCGGCAGGGTGGCAACCTATGATCCACGCCGCGCGGGACTCGGTTACCTGTTGCACACTCAGGACATGCAGGCCAACCCCGGCATGTTCTGGGAGCTTGCGCGCGCGCTCGGCGCTGCCGAGGTCCGTACCCATGCACACACCGCGCCGATGCTCGAGCAGATCACCTCCGGAGCGGTGCTGATCGGTTACAACATGTTGGGTTCGTACTCGCTCATGCGGGCGAGTACCGATCCGTCCGCCGGGGTCGTTCTGCCCCGTGATTACACCTTGGTGGCCAGTCGGGTCGCGTTCATCACCCGCACGGCACCGCACCCGAACGCGGCCCGTCTGTGGATCGACTACCTGTTGTCGCAGGCGGGTCAGGCGCGGCTCGTCGAACACGAAGGCGTCTACTCCGTGCGCGACGATGTGCCCGGTGACAGGGTGGTTCCTAACCTGCGTGAGCAGTTGGGCGACGCATTCCGGCCGATCACGATCGGCCCGGGGTTGCTCGCAAACCTGGATCAGGCACGGCGCCGCGACTTCCTGCGGCAATGGGACGCAGCGCTCGCGAAGGAGTGAGGCGGACCGGGTCAACGTTCGACGTCGGCGTCGACCACGGTCAGCGCGGTCATGTTGACGATCCGGCGCACCGTGGATGATCGTGTCAGGATGTGTACCGGCCTTGCCGCGCCGAGCAATATCGCGCCCACTGTGATGCCATTGCCGGCAGCCACCCGAAGCAGATTGAAGGCGATGTTGGCCGCATCCACGTTGGGCATCACGAGCAGGTTGGCCTCCGTCCTGATACCCGCCTCCGGAAGCAGCTCCTGAAGTATCGGCGGCGACAGTGCGGCGTCGCCCTGCATCTCACCTTCGATCGCGAGCCCGGGTTCGCGCGCGCTGACCAGCGCCAGTGCCTCGCGCATCTTGACTGCCGACGCAGCGTCCGAACTGCCGAAGCTCGAATGCGACAGCAATGCCGCAGTGGGGGTGACCCCGAAGCGACGTACCGCCTCGGCGGCGAGCAGCGTCATTTCGGCCACCTGCTCTGGCGTCGGGTCTGTATTGACATGGGTGTCACAGATGAACAGCTGGCGCCCGGGCAGAATCAGCATCTGCATCGCGAAGAAACCGTGAGCACCTTCGCGCAGCCCGATCACCTGCCGGACGAACCGCAAGTGCTCGGTGTAGATGCCGGTCGTCCCACACAGCATCCCGTCCGCGTCGCCGCGTCGTACCAGCATTGCGGCGACCAGGGTAGGACGGCTACGCATCGCCTCCTTGGCGATCGCAGTGGTGACGCCGTCACGGCAACCGAGGCGGAGATACTCGCGCCAGCAGTCCTCGTAGCGCGGGTCGTCGAGGATGTTGACGCATTCGCAATCCTCACCAAGGCGCATGCGCAGGCCATAGCTTTCGATGCGTGCGGCGATGACGTCCGGGCGACCGACGAACAACGGGCGCGCCAGCCCCTCGTCGATCACGATCTGAGCCGCACGTAGCACCCGCTCTTCTTCGCCTTCGGCATAGACGATGCGCTTCGGCGCCTGCTTGGCGGCCTGGAACACCGGCTCCATGCTGGTGCCGGAGTGATAGACGAAACGGCGAAGGCGTTGGCGGTAGGCACCGAAGTCGTCGATCGGCCGGGTTGCGACGCCGCTTTCCATCGCCGCCTTGGCCACCGCGGGTGCGATGCGCTCGATCAGTCGCGGATCGAAGGGCTTCGGGATCAGGTATTCGGCGCCGAAGCGCAGACCTTCGGCGCCGTAGGCACTGGCGACCTCGGCCGGAATCTCGGCGTGAGTCAGGTCGGCGATCGCGCGCACGGTCGCGAGCTTCATCTCCTCGTTGATCGTGGTGGCGCCGACGTCGAGCGCTCCGCGGAAGATGAATGGAAAGCACAGCACGTTGTTGACCTGATTCGGGTAGTCGGAGCGGCCTGTGCCGAGAATCGCGTCCGGGCGAACTGCCTTCGCCGCCTCCGGCATGATCTCCGGGGTCGGGTTGGCCATCGCCAGGATGAGCGGATCGGGTGCCATGGTCGCGACCATGTCGGGCTTGAGCACGCCGCCGGCGGACAGGCCGAGGAAGATGTCGGCACCGTCCACGATGTCGGCCAGGGTGCGCGCCGGCGTGTCACGCGCATAGCGTTCCTTGCTCGCATCCATGCCTTCGGGGCGGCCGCGGTAGATCACGCCCTTGCCGTCAGCGACAAGGATGTTCTCGATCGGCATGCCAAGGCTGACGAGCAGGTCGAGGCAGGCCAGCGCCGCCGCACCGGCACCGGAGGCTGCCAGTTTCACCGTGGTGATGTCCTTGCCGACCAGCCGAAGGCCGTTGATCACGGCAGCGGCGGCGACGATCGCGGTGCCGTGCTGGTCGTCGTGGAACACCGGAATCTTCATCCGTTCGCGCAGTTTCTTCTCGATGTAGAAGCACTCCGGTGACTTGATGTCTTCCAGGTTGATGCCGCCGAAAGTGGGCTCCATGCTGGCGATGATGTCTACCAGCTTGTCCGGGTCGTGCTCGTCGAGCTCGATGTCGAACACGTCGATGCCGGCGAACTTCTTGAACAGGCAGCCCTTGCCTTCCATGACCGGTTTGCCGGCGAGCGCGCCGATGTTGCCGAGGCCGAGCACCGCGGTGCCATTGGTGACGACTGCGATCAGGTTCCCGCGGGAGGTGTAGCTCGCCGCCAGCAGCGGATCTTCCTGGATCGCGGTGCATGCGTAGGCCACCCCGGGTGAATAGGCGAGCGACAGATCTCGCTGGGTGACGAGCCCCTTGGTCGGCGTCACCGAGATCTTCCCGGGGGTCGGAAACTCGTGATAGTCCAGTGCGTCCTTGCGCAATTGCTCTTCCATCTGCTTCTCCTCTGGCAGTAATGGCACACGATGCCGTCGCCGCTCAAGCTCGAGCGAGCCCGGTTCATGGCCTCTTGATTGTTTGCCCCGCAACGATAGGGCTCCTGCCTTTCGTTCCGCTTTCGGCTCCGAATGCACATCGACCGGTTGAAAGCGAACGGAAAGCCGGGTCCCTTAGGGTTCTCGGATCGGCGGCCCCTTGTACGGCCGCCATACCTGGAGGAGACCGACATGGATTGCGATGCCATCGAGCAGTTATTCGTAAACAATAGACAATGGGCCGCCGACAAGCTAAGCCGGGATCCGGAGTTTTTCGAACGCCTCCTGAATCAGCAGACGCCACGCTATCTGTGGATCGGTTGTTCGGACAGCCGCGTACCTGCCAACCAGATCGTTGGACTCGAACCGGGTGAGATCTTCGTTCATCGCAACGTCGCGAACCTCGTCGTGCACACTGACCTCAACGCGCTGTCGGTCATCCATTACGCGGTAGCGGTACTCGGGGTGCGCGACATCCTCGTGGTCGGACATTATGGCTGCGGCGGCGTCGAGACGGCGCTGCGCGGCAGTCGCAGCGGCCTGATCGACAACTGGTTGCGTCACGTCGAAGACATTCGGGACCTACATTCCGATCAACTCGCGACGATCGATCGACACAGCGCGCGTCATGACCGTCTGTGCGAGCTCAACGTCATCCACCAGGTCCTCAACATCAGTCAGACCTCGGTGCTGCGTGACGCCTGGGAGCGCGGCCAGGTGGTCGCGATTCACGGCTGGTGTTACCGCCTGTCCGACGGCCTCATTCACGATCTGGGTGTCAGCGCGCGCAGTCACGAAGAAGCCTGTCGGCAGTTCAGGAAGGTGCAAGCCAGCGATCCTCATGAATTGGGCGCTTGAGCGGCAGCAGTGATGACCGCCGCGTCCCGGATCACCCGTCCGAGGTGGGTCTGTCAAAGGCTGCCAACAGCGTGAGAGCGGGGCTCGCTGGGTTGGGGTGTCGGGCGTCGCGTCACTACCTTCGTGCGAGGTCTGCGCCTCGAGGCCCCTGGCACCGGGTGGCACGACCCGCGGTCGGTCACCCTGGTCCGCGCAGTCGAATCCATCGCCTCCGGCGCGCCCTGCCGGTGGCCGGCTCGGCGCGCCGGAGGTATCGTCAGGCGACGAAACGGCACCTCGACGCGGCGCTGCGGGTATCCATGTTGCGGCCGCGATTCAGATGATCGTCGATCTCGGCGGCGCAACCGAGCATACGGGCGTAGAGGAACACCGTGAACGCCGCCGTCTCCAGAGCCTCGGCCGGCATCTCGCCGCGACGCCACGGCTGCCACGTGATCTTGAGCAGTAGCGCCGCGATCACCGCGTCGACGTTCACGCAATAGACGTTGCGTGAGACGCCACGCTGGAACAGCGCCTGAACGACCTCGCGGTAGAAGGCATGAAATACGTTGTACTCACCCCGTTTCTCCGCAAGGCGGGCGATGAACACCTCTCGTGGATCATGGTTGACCGGCTTGTCCTTGAACACCGGGTGATTGATGCCCGGGATCTTGTGCACATCCAGGCTGCCCTGTGCCTTGCGCTCGGACTTGTATTGCGCGTACTCGTCGGCGTAGGACAGGGCCATCGCCTCGAGATCCAGCCCATGGGCCGGGTCACCCGGATCGCTCAGGCCACTGTCGCCGAACTGCCGCAGCAGAAAGCTGACACCCTCGAAGCCGTTGCCGCCATGCGCATAACCGGTGTGGGTCAGGAAGCCCGCCATTGCCTTGTTGAGCTGAACCCGCTCGGGTGACTCCGGCCCGTCGGCCGAGACCGCTCCTTTTGCGCCTTGTGCCGAGATCGTGCCGGGCCCATTGGTCAACAGCATGCCGACCAGGTTCTGGAACGCCGATAGATCGGCCGGCTTCGGTGTCGATCCGAGCAGGGCGATGCAGGCGATCTCCGTGATCGAGCGACTGGCGACGATCTCTGCGATCGGAATGCCGCAAAAGCTGTCGGCGTCATGTTGTCCGGCCGGGACCGAGGCGCCGAGCAAGGTACCGAACAGACGGACCCAGGCCGGCAGGCTGTCGGCGGTGAGGCGAGAAATGCGCTTGCGCATCAGCGGACCCCAGGCAAGGGTGGTGGTGATCGCGGCAAGGACCGCGTCGGCACTCGGATTTCCGCCCTGCGAGCGCAGGTGGCGCACGAATACCGAGCGTGCCCCACGTTCGTCGATGCCGGCGAGCATCCTTTCGGCAAGCGGGTCGGGCTCGTCCCGGTACAACAGCGCAGCGAGATCCGGGTCGAGCCTCACCGCGTCGGTGTCGAAACGCTCGTCGAGTGCATCCTTGAGTCCAGTCGGGGCAAAACGCTCGACCAGCTCGTGGGCGATGCGCTGTGCCGCCTCGCTGCGGCGTGGGCCGTATACGCTGACCGCGGCCGCGAGCACGCTGTTCGGTGCGTTGCCTGCCTCGCGCGCCGCCTCGGCAGCGGCCAGTGCCGGATCCCCATATAGCGCCAGGGCGGCGCCCAGGGCGACATTGACCAGCTTGCGATCGTTTTCGCCACCGGATTCATGCAGCAAGGCCAGTGAGAAGTTGGCCTCGAGCGGATTCTGTGCCGCGTCGAGCATCGACAGGCCGTGCAGGCTGCTGACCTGGGTGGCTGGGTCCATCTGTGATGCGCCTGATGCATCCTTCATCGCCTGGCGCGGGAATACCGCACCGACTTGCTGCGACAGTGCTGCGATCTGCGCGCCGTACGGGGCGGGTGCCGTGACCACCGGGAGTTCGAGTGACGCGGGCAAGGCGAGGCCGCCGTTGCCACCGAACCACGGCTTGAGTTCCATCGTGCCCTCGGGCTCGAAGTCGGGCAGGGTCGCGTTGGCGCGCATTACTGCGGTCAGCGCGGCCGGGATGTGTGCGATATTGGTGACCACCGCGCCTTTGGCGGAGAACACCGGTTTCTCGGGGGTGAAGAGCCCATCGACCTCGAACTTGTCCATGAACCAGCGTTCCTTCGCCGCGGCGTCGTCGGAGCCGCCGGCCATTGCGCCTGCATGTCCAACGGCCCGGGTCAGCTTGGCCTTCCAGCGTCCGACCACGCAGGCGACCACCGGCTTGTTGAACTCGGCGTCGCGTTCGTAGAACCCCCCCGGCTCGCAGTACAGCACCGCAGCCTTGCTGCGGGCATCGTTGGCGAGCGCGAATGCGAACTCGGGGGCGGCGTAGTGGATATAGACATCCTTGCCGCTCGAGACCAGGGTCGTCGTGCCCCAGCCGGCCATGCGCAGGTACTGCGCGATCGTTGTCGTGAAGCCACCCGAGTTCGAAAGGATGGCGATCGAACCCCGCCGCAGCGTGTCACCGGGACTGTCGCCACCGAGCGCACCGCCGATGCGGACCTGGTTCCATGCGTCGGCCACGCCGAGGCAGTTGGCACCGAAGATGTCGATCCCGTTACTCTGACCCATGGCACGGATCTCGCGCGCGTCATGTACCGCAATCTTCTCGGTGATGATGAAGACCTTTTTCAGGTCGGGGTTGACGCGGATCAGCTCGGCGACCCCGTCGCGAGCCGCTGATGGAGGCAAATATACGACGCCACAGTTGAAGCGATGGCCATCGGCGAGGCCCTCGCGCACGCTGTTGTAGACCGGCACGTGACCAATCGGCGTTTCCAGCACCTGGCCGCGCCGGCCCGGTGAGGTACCAAACACCACATTGCCGCCCGACCATGCATGGCCGACCGGGGTGACTTCGCTCGACTCGCCGCCGAGTATGTTCAGTACGCAGACCCGATCATCACGAGTCGCGATCTGAGATAGCGAACTGATGCCGACGTAATATTTGAAATCACCAACGCCTTCCTTGTACATGCCTGTCTCCTTCATTCGTATCCGATTTCGGCGCGGCACCCGATATGCGGAGCGCGCGCCCGAGTATCCAGTCAGGCGACCCGTGCCGCCTCGCTGGTGAGGCCGAGTCGGGCGGCGATGGCCTCGCGCCCGCCGGCCTTCATCCATTCATTGACTTCGCGGGCGTGATCGACCACCTCGCTCATCGCCGAGTCGAAACCGAACAGGCGGTAGGGCAGGCCCAGCGCCTCGCAGGTGTCGCGCACCACGCCCATGCCGCGTACCAGATTCGGTCCGCCGCGTCCGACCACCACATACAGCGGCGTCGGACCGTGCTCGCTGAAATGTTCGCGCAATGCATCGGCCATCGCGCGGAAGGTCTCGAAAATGTCCGTGTTGTTCGACTTGCCGCCAATGATGAAAAGCACATTGGACTGCCGGAGCCAGTGCTTGAAGCAGATCGACGCGACCGACTTCATCTTCTCGTAGGGCGGGTTGCCACCGAAATCCGACGAAATGATCGCGTCGTCGCCGAGCATCTCGGTGACCAGGGAGTTGGCCCCGCCCCCGAAGGTCGGTGCGAGAATCGTGCCCTGGTCGTTGATCACATAGACGTCGCTCTGCCCCTGGTGGGTGCGGAGCTGGTTGATCTCCTGTTCGAAGTCGGAGTAGTCGGCGGCGAACAGGTGGGGCGGCAGCTTGAGCCTGTGCCAGCGCGGGTCGTCGCGATCGAAACCGCCCTTGAAGTCGCACGCGACCGGCGTCAGGCGCCCGCGCCGGTCGGGACGCATCCGGATCGGATTGAGCTCCAGGGTGGTCATGCCAAAGTCGTGGAACAATTCCCATAGCTTGGGCAATTGCTGCACCAGCGGCGAGATGACTTCCTTGGGTGCTCCGATGTCGGCGAGTGCGTTGGCGACGACGAAGGCCTTGAGGCCGGTGAGCGGGTCGAACGGGACCTGTGCGACCAGTTTGGGATCCAGTTCCTCGATGTCGACGCCGCCGCAGTGAGTCAGCGTCATCGTCGGGGCACGGAACTGGGTCGAATCAGTGATCGAGAAGTAGACTTCATGGGTGGCCGGCACGGCGCCCTCGAAGGTCACGCCGTTGGCCTTCGCGTACTGGTTGCCGTGGCGGTGCTCGGCAAAGTACAGCCGCTCCTTCTCGGCGAGCGCGGTCTTCAGGTCGGTAGCGCGACCGATCAGACCCGACTTGCCCTTCTTGCCGACGCCGCCCTTGAATACCGGTTTGACGAACACCGCGCCATGGCGTTCGATCAAGGACTTGATGGCCTCCTCGGTCGCATCGGGTCCGAGCACTTCGGCGGTCGGAAAATCGACGAATTCGAGTAATCTGGCGCCTTGCAACATTCCTGTGATCTGCATGTCGCGGTCTCCTCTTGATGGTGTGAGACCTCATGCTAGGGGGCGAGCCTTTCGAATCGCTTTCGAAGAATCGGAAGCGCGTGCGCGTCTCGCGACCCGCCACTGAAAGGCGATCGAAAGTATTTGCGGCTATCGTGTGCTTCAACTGGTAAGTTTGCTCGGGGCACTTCTTGGGGCTGCGACACCTTCGCCAGTCTTCGACATATCGCGTCCGCGTCTTGACGGACGGGCCATGCCGGAGCCGAATATCACCAAAGCAGTACGGAGGAGACAAAATGCGTTGCATTCGGCCAGCGTCACGCCGGGAAATGACATCATGAAGACTGTCAATCCGAACCGAGTTTTGGGCGTATTGATCGGCGTGTTGGCGCTGATCTACCTTTACGCGGCGTATCAGATTCCGGTATTTCCGATTCCGCGTCCGATCGACTCGGACGCCCTGCCCAAGGTATTGGGTTTCGTGATGCTGGGGTTGTCGGTGTGGCTGTTCTTCGAGCGCCCGGAGGGGGCACAGCGTGGGCAGACGGTGCAGCCGCTGTCGGCCCGCATTGCGCAGTGGCTGCCGGT
>JAUVVG010000021.1 GCA_030604735.1 Azoarcus sp. | reverse complement strand
GGCCGCTCCGCGGTTCGGATGAGGCCCCTAGTTACCCCCGCGCTCGCGGGGATAGGCCCTTTCCACGCGCCTTCATAGCCGACAAACGCTTGTTTCCCCCGCGCTCGCGGGGATAGGCCCGCCATACAGTTCAATCAGGTTGGTCACGTCCGGTTTCCCCCGCGCTCGCGGGGATAGGCCCGACCGCGAGATTTCGTTCAAGCCCGGCATGGTGTTTCCCCCGCGCTCGCGGGGATAGGCCCCTCGGCCACCGTCTCAGCAGCCTCGATCTGCGGTTTCCCCCGCGCTCGCGGGGATAGGCCCTCGCGTTCGGCGCGTCCGTCGCATCCGTCGCGGTTTCCCCCGCGCTCGCGGGGATAGGCCCCGGCCACGAAAGGCTTGTCGCACGTCGTGCCGGTTTCCCCCGCGCTCGCGGGGATAGGCCCCGCCTCCGTCCCGGAGACGCCAGTCTCCGAGTGTTTCCCCCGCGCTCGCGGGGATAGGCCCCTCAAGTCCAAGACCATTTCCGACTACGACATGTTTCCCCCGCGCTCGCGGGGATAGGCCCTGGAAATCTCGCTGGCGCGGCGATTCAATATCGTTTCCCCCGCGCTCGCGGGGATAGGCCCGAAGAGGCGAAAGCGCACATCGCCAAGACGCAGTTTCCCCCGCGCTCGCGGGGATAGGCCCTGGTGTATAAGAACAACATCGCCATCTAGGGCGTTTCCCCCGCGCTCGCGGGGATAGGCCCTGCCCGGAGAACACGATGAAAGTCGGTTCTGGGTTTCCCCCGCGCTCGCGGGGATAGGCCCAGTGCCGTTGATCTGCACGTCGGAGAGCAGCGGTTTCCCCCGCGCTCGCGGGGATAGGCCCGACTGCGCATGTGTTCGACGACCGGCCCGAAGGTTTCCCCCGCGCTCGCGGGGATAGGCCCAATTGGGCTGGACGGACCGAGTCTGTATCGTCGTTTCCCCCGCGCTCGCGGGGATAGGCCCAACAGCCGGCCGTTGGAGGCCTCTATCTCCACGTTTCCCCCGCGCTCGCGGGGATAGGCCCTGGCCGACACCATCCACCGCGCCACCGCCAACGTTTCCCCCGCGCTCGCGGGGATAGGCCCTCGTTGAGCGCCTATTGGTGCGCCGCGTTTGCGTTTCCCCCGCGCTCGCGGGGATAGGCCCCGGAGGTCCTGCGGTTACGTCGGTCACTTGGCGTTTCCCCCGCGCTCGCGGGGATAGGCCCCCTGCGGCACGATCAATCAGACCACCGGCGCAGTTTCCCCCGCGCTCGCGGGGATAGGCCCTCGACGAGCTCGCGGCGGGCCTGCGTTTCGGTGTTTCCCCCGCGCTCGCGGGGATAGGCCCTGCGTTAATTGGTACCGAATGCTCTCGTGGATGTTTCCCCCGCGCTCGCGGGGATAGGCCCCGGTGGTGTTCCCCCCGCTCGACGCCGTTGCCGTTTCCCCCGCGCTCGCGGGGATAGGCCCTGAGCAAGTCCTGCGGCGGCATCTTCATTCGGGTTTCCCCCGCGCTCGCGGGGATAGGCCCTACGAGCATCCCTGAAAGCGGCCGAGGCGCGGGTTTCCCCCGCGCTCGCGGGGATAGGCCCTCAGCAGCGACACAGCAGCCGTGATAGCACCCGTTTCCCCCGCGCTCGCGGGGATAGGCCCCCCTACAAGCGCCTGCGCGCGCTCCTCCCCGAGTTTCCCCCGCGCTCGCGGGGATAGGCCCTGGGTAAGCGGGTCTGTCCCGGATGGTCTGACAGGGACGCTCCGGGCAACGAATTACGCTACCCGCCGTGCATTTCGACGACAGGCTGCGCATTATTGTTGCCCGGAGAGAGCTCTAACTGCCTTGCTGAACGAAATTGGACACACGAAAGCGCTTGCCCTGGGATGCTATCGCTCGCGCCCCGGCGAACTGCTCTGTCATCCAGTTACTCGATTCCAGCAAAATCCATCGGGCCTCCATTTTCTGTCAGAACTTCGACAACGCATGTCGGGCTGTATATCAAATCGGTAGCTGGGTGAATCACGACTCGCATCATCGGTCGAACGGCTTTGGGAGCTCGCCATGCGTGAACTGACTGCTGAAGAATTGACCCGCCACCCCGAAAGCCTGCTGGCTGACCTCAGGCGTGGCGATCCAGCTCTGGTGACCGAGGATGGAAAGCCCATTTTTCTGGCGGTACCGATGGGCGACGGCGCGGACCCGCGCGCCATTCGGGTCGAGCTCGCCGTGCGCCTTTTCGATGCCGAGCAGGTCAGCCTCGGAGGGGCTGCGGCCATTGCTGGATTGTCGGTGAGCGAGATCATCGATGAGTTGGGTCGCCGCGAGATCCCCGTCATCAGGATCACCGCGGAAGAGCTAGAGAGAGAGCTGAAGGATTTCCAAGCAGTTGTTGATCGCGGATAGCGGACCGTCGCTCGATGAGCTTCAGGCCTTCGGTTACTGACTGTCCGATGCCTGGGTAAGTAGCGAGCGCGATATCGCCTTCTCCGCGGCAGGATTGCTGACCCGGGTCGGGTACGACGCATCGACGAAGATCCGTGCCGGGATACCGAATCCGGACTGAGGGCCCGAGGCCCGTGCCAGGCGGACGCGCGCCGCAAGGCCGCTCAGCGGCTCGTGAGTCGCGCCGCCAACCCTGCCACCGCGGCGCCCACGCCCTCCACCGCTTTTGCCAGCCGCTCGTCGGTGAGCCTGCCCGCTGCGTCGAACACCTTCGCGGCGTTCGGCACGCCGACCTGTTCCGGCACGACGATGAAGCCGAGGTTGGACAGATACAGGCGGGTGTGCTGCAAGGACCGGATGCCACCCAGGGCGCCGGGCGAGGCGGAGGCGATACCGACCGGCTTGCCCCGGACATGGACGGTGCCGGGGCGGCCGGAGCCGTCGGGCAGCGGACGGGAGAGCCAGTCCAGGGTGTTCTTCAACAGCGGGGTGAAGAAGCCGTTGTATTCCGGCGATGCGAGGAGCAGTCCGTCGTGTTCGGCAAACAGCGACTGCAGCGCCGCAGCTGGCGCCGGCAGGCCTTGCCCGGCCTCGAGATCGCCGTCGTAGATCGGCAGCGGATAGTCATGCGGCTCGATGAGGGTCACGCTGGCGCCGGCGGCATCGGCCCCGCTGACCATCCCCTTCAGGAGCATGCGGTTGAACGAGTCCTTGCGGGCGCTGGCGGGAAAGGCGAGAAGACGGGGACGGGACATCGCGGATTCTCCGGAATATGAAGTGATGGGTGGATGACCGACGCGTGAGCGATAGGTTCGCGCGCGCCCCGCGCTGATCTAGCGTGTGTTCGCGCGTCGCGAAGCGATCGACCACGGGCAGTCGGGCAGCACCCGACCGGATGAGAGGGGTCATGCCGACGTATCGCTGGGCCAGACCTCGGCGATGGCGTCGAGCGCGGCGGCGATGGTCGATTCCCGGCAACGGTTCTTCAGCGCGATGAAGCCGAGCTCGGCCTCGACCGACACCGCGTCGGCGATGACCACGCCTTCGGCATGCGCGGCGCGCAAGGCGAGGCTGTCGCGGGCCAGGGCCAGGGCGACGCCGGACTTGACCAGGTCGAGCATCGACGGCTCCAGATCGACCCGCGCGACGACGTTCGGCTCGACCCCTTCGGCCGCGAAGATGCGCGACAGCAAGCGGTGGTGAACCGATTCGGCGGGCGTGGCGATCCAGGGCAAGGCGGCGAGTTCGCGCCAGCCCTTGCCCCTGACCTGCGCACCCCAGCCGGGCGGTGCGACGACACGGTAGGTAAAGCGGGTGAGGCTGACCGCGTGGAAGCGCTCTCCCAGTTCCTGCAGCCCGGGCAGGCCCAAGGTGTAGGAGACATCCAGACTGCCCAGTTCGACCTCGCGCGCCATCGCGCCCGACATGCCGTGGCGCAGTTCGAACGCCAGCCCCGGGTGGCGATCGGCGAGCAAGCCGAGGAAGGCGCCCAGGCGGAGGAATTCCGGATCGACGATGGTCCCGAGCCTGAGCTTGCCGCTCACCCGACCCTTGAGGCTGGTCGCGGTTGCGCCGAACTCGGCGGCCGCGTTGAGTGCGCGCTCGGCCGCCGGCAGCAGCTTGCGGCCGGCATCGGTCAGACGCATGCCGCGCGGCGTGCGCTCGAACAGGATCAGGTCGAGCTCGGCTTGCAGCTTCTTCACCTGCAGACTGAGCGCTGGCTGGGTCAGGAACAAGCGTTCGGCCGCGCGGGTGAGATTACCCTCCTTGGCCACCGTCACGAAAGCGCGCAATGCCGAGTAGTCCATGCCGTTATGAGCATCCCTGATATCTAAAACAAGAATAAATCATTGGACCCTGTTCGGGTCAAACGCTATAAATGAGCTTCGAACATGACTGTCCGCTTTGTCGGCCAGCCCTTCCTACCCCTTCTCCGTTGCCGTTGGCAACGATACAGCGTGTGCCGGCTGCAGCGCTCCGCGGTTGCGGCGAACGGTACCGAACCCACCGAGACGATGAGGACAGACGATATGAGCCCGACTTACACCCAAGCCCCGGAACTGATCCCGCACTGGATCAACGGCAACATCCATGCCGGCACTGGAGACCGCAGCGCCGATGTGTTCGATCCTGCGCTGGGTGCGGTCGCACGCACGGTCAACCTCGCGTCCGAGGCCGACGTCGAAGCGGCCGTGGCGGCCGCGCGCAAGGCCTTCCCTGCCTGGGCCGCGACCACGCCCCAGCGCCGTGCCAAGATCATGTTCCGGATGCAGGAACTGGTCGAGCGCTATAGCAAGGACATCGCCCGCCTGATCACCCGCGAGCATGGCAAGACCTTCCCCGACGCGCAGGGCGAGGTCCAGCGCGGGCTGGAGGTGATCGAATTCGCCTGCGGGGCACCGCAACTGCTCAAGGGTCAGTACTCGGACAACGTCGGCGGTGGTATTGCCAACTGGAGTCAGCGCATGCCGCTGGGCGTGACCGCCGGCATCACGCCGTTCAACTTTCCGTTCATGGTACCGATGTGGATGGCGCCGATCGCGATCGCCTGCGGCAACACCTTCATCCTGAAGCCGTCCGAGCGCGACCCGTCACCGTCGCTGCTCACCGCCGAGCTGTTCCGCGAGGCCGGCCTGCCCGATGGCGTGTTCAATGTGCTGCAGGGGGACAAGGTCGCGGTGGACGGCCTGCTCAACCACCCGGACGTGCAGGCGGTCAGCTTCGTCGGCTCGACCCCGATCGCCCGCTACATCTACGAGACCGCTGCCCGCAACGGCAAGCGCGCGCAGGCGCTGGGTGGGGCCAAGAACCACATGGTGGTGATGCCGGACGCCGACCTCGACCAGGCCGCCGATGCGCTGATCGGCTCGGCCTACGGTTCGGCCGGCGAGCGTTGCATGGCGATCTCGGTGGCCGTCGTGGTGGGCGATGTCGCCGACCTGCTGATCGAAAAGATCGTCTCGCGGGCGCGCAAGCTCAACATCAACGACGGCGAAGCGGCCGGTGCCGACATGGGCCCGATCGTCACCGCCGCGGCGCGTGACCGCATCCGTGGCTACATCGACGCCGGTGTGCGCGAGGGTGCCACGCTGGTGCTGGACGGCCGCGAGCTGACCGTGCCGGGCCGCGAGCACGGTTTCTTCATGGGCGCGAGCCTGTTCGACAAGGTCAAGCCGGGCATGAGCATCTATGAAGAGGAGATCTTCGGACCGGTGCTGTCGGTGGTCCGGGTCGACACCTTCGCGGAAGCGGTCGAGCTGATCAACAATCACACCTACGGCAATGGCGTGGCCTGCTTCACCCGCGACGGCGGCACTGCGCAGGCCTTCGCGCAGAGCATCCAGATCGGCATGGTCGGCATCAACGTGCCGATTCCGGTGCCGATGGCGTGGCACTCCTTTGGTGGCTGGAAGCAGAGCCTGTTCGGCGACCACCACGCCTACGGCGAGGAAGGCATGCGCTTCTACACCCGCTACAAGAGCATCATGCAGCGCTGGCCGGACAGCACGTCCAAGGGTCCCGAGTTCGTGATGCCGGTGAACAAGTGAGCGCGGGCATAGCGAACATGAAGGATTTCGGTGAGTACGACTATGTCATCGTCGGTGCCGGGGCGGCGGGCTGCGTGCTCGCCAACCGGCTGTCCGCCGACCCGGACATCAAGGTGCTGTTGCTCGAGGCCGGTGGCAAGGACGACTGGATCTGGATCCACATTCCGGTCGGCTACCTTTTCTGCATCAACAACCCGCGTACCGACTGGTGCTACAAGACCGAGGCCGAGCCGGGCCTGAACGGACGCTCCATCATCTATGCCCGCGGCAAGGGGCTGGGCGGCAGCACCTCGATCAACGCGATGATCTACATGCGCGGCCAGGCACGCGACTACGACGAATGGGCTACGCTAACCGGCGATTCGGACTGGGCCTGGGACAAGGTGTTCCCGGTTTTCAAGGGTTGCGAGGACCACTGGGCCGGCAACAGCGAACTCCACGGTGCGGGTAACGAGTGGCGGGTCGAACAGCAGCGCTTGCGCTGGGACATCCTCGACCGTTTCGCCGAAGCCGCCAACCAGGCCGGCATTCCGGCCACGCCGGACTTCAACGGCGGCAACAACTTCGGCACCAGCCAGTTCGAGGTCAATCAGAAGAAGGGTGTGCGTTGGAACGCGTCCAAGGCCTTTCTGCACCCGATCGCCAAGCGGCCTAACCTGCAGGTCGTCACCCATGCGATGACCGACAAGGTGATGACCGACGGTCGCAGCGTCAGCGGCGTACAGTTCTTCGTCGATGGCGAGCGCTGCGTCGCCCGCAGCCGGATCGAAACCGTACTGGCGGCCGGATCGCTCGGTTCGCCGGCCATTTTGCAGCGTTCCGGCATCGGTGACCCGGCCTTCCTGCAGGAGATGGGGCTCACCGTCGCCCACGGCCTGCCTGGCGTCGGTTACAACCTGCAAGATCACCTCCAGTTGCGCAGCGTGTTCAAGGTACAGGGCATCAAGACGCTGAACAAGCAGGCCAACAGCTTGTGGGGCAAGGCGATGATGGGGCTGGAATACGCGCTGTTCCGGCGCGGGCCGCTGACCATGGCGCCCAGCCAGCTCGGCCTGTTCGCCCACTCCAGCGCGGACGAGGCGACGCCGGACCTCGAGTACCATGTGCAACCCCTGTCGCTGGACAAGTTTGGTGACCCGCTGCACACCTTCCCGGCGTTCACCGCCAGCGTGTGCGACCTGCGCCCGAAATCCCGAGGCTGGATCAAGATCCGCGATCGCGACCCGGCCAGCGCACCGCGCATCGCGCCGTGCTACCTCAGCGACGAAGCCGACCGGGCCAAGGCCGCACGCGCGATCCGGCTGACCCGCAAGATCGCATCGCAGCCGGCGCTGGCACCCTACCAGCCTAGCGAGCACCTGCCGGGCGCCGCCTTCGACACCGACGAGAAGCTCGCCGAGGCTGCCGGCACCATCGGCACGACGATCTTCCACCCGGTCGGGACGTGCAAGATGGGCCGCCGCGACGACCCGCGCGCGGTGGTCGATAGCCGCTTGCGCGTGCTCGGCCTGCAGGGTCTGCGCATCGTGGACGCTTCCATCATGCCGACAATCACCTCGGGCAACACCAGCTCGCCGACGGTGATGATCGCAGAACGCGGGGCTGCGATGATCCGGGAAGACCGCCGCCGGGCGAACTGATCCGCGGGCAAACGACCGGGGCGGACAGCTCATCCGCCCCGGCCCCTCGCTCAGACCAGTCGCCCCGGCCATTCCTGCACCGCGGGACCTGTTCATCGACGACCGGCCAGGCCGGCAGCCGAAAGCCTGGCCGTCGTGTGCGAGCGCTTCCGGCGCTGAAACCAACGGCACGCCATGAAGCGAAAGGGCCGATCCGCGCGAGCAGATCGGCCCTTTCGCTTCAACGATGACGGCCTACGATCAGCCGTACATCACTGTCGGCAGCCACAACACCAGGTCTTCCCAGACGAACACGATCGCAACCGCGAGCAACTGGATCGCGATGAAGGGAATAACGCCGAGATAGATGTGTCGCGTCGTAATCTGAGGCGGCACCACCCCTTTCAGGTAGAACAACGAGAAGCCGACCGGTGGGGTCAGGAACGAGGTCTGCAGCATCATCGCGAACAGCACCACGAACCAGATCGGATCGTAACCGAGCCCGACCACGACCGGGCCGACCAGCGGCAGCAGGATCAGGCTGATCTCCAACCAGTCGAGGAAGAAGCCGGCGACGAATCCGATCAGCAGGATCACGATCACGATACCCGCCGGCGGCAGCGGGATACCCTGCAGTAACCCGGCGATGAATTCATCGCCGCCCAGCGAACGCAACACCACCGCGAAGGCGGTCGCGCCGAGGAAGATGCCGAACACGAAGGCGGTGGTCAGCGAAGTCTTCTGGCAAACCTCCTTCAGCACCGCCATGTTGAGCTTCTTGTTCATTGCGGCCAGGATGGTCGCCCCGAGCGCACCGACCCCGGCGGCTTCGGTCGGCGTGGCGATACCGAAGAAAATCGAACCGAGCACCGCCAGAATCAGGCCCAGCGGAGGGATCACCGCAATCAGGACCTCCACGATGAGGCCGAAGGTGATCGGCGGCAAATCCTTGGGCGGCTGGGCCAGCTTGGGATTGACGATCGCAGCGATCACCACATAGGCGATATACATCAGGCCGAGCATCACCCCCGGGATCAACGCGCCCATGAACAGGTTGCCGACCGACATCGACAACTGGTCGGCCATGATGATCAGCATGATGCTGGGCGGGATCAGAATACCCAGCGTACCGGCCGAGGCGACCACACCGCTGGCGAACGCGGGCGAGTATTTCTGCTCCAGCATCACCGGGATGGACAACATCGCCAACAACACCACCGACGCGCCGACGATGCCGGTCGAGGCAGCGAGGAGGATGCCGATGGTGACCACCGCGACGCCCAAGCCGCCACGGAAGCGGCCGAACAGTTTGATGAAACTCAACATCAGGCGCTCGGCCACACCGGAACGGTCCAGCATCAGCCCCATGAAGATGAACATGGGCAAGGCGACCAATACCCAGTTGGTCATCTGCGCGTAGATGCGCTGGACGATGACCCCGAAGATGCGCCAGTCGGTCAGGAAATAGGTGTCGACATCGACGTACTGCGACAGCATGATGGCGCCGACGCTGAAGAACACCGAGATGCCGGCGAGCAGCCAGGCCACCGGATAACCGGTGAAAATGAGCGCGATGAAGCTGGCCAGCATCGCCATTACAAGAATTTCATTTGCCTCGAACACGAACCGGCTCCTATCCTGGTGAGGTCGCTGTCGCCGCCTGAGGGCGGTCTTTCGATGTTGCTACGTCGGGTGGGGTCGTCATCACGTCATGACAGATTGCGCCCGATCTACGTAATCGTGGCGGCCGTTATCGAAGCCGGGCGCGCGGAAACCCCGTGATCAAAGAGAATGCACGGATCAGCCTGGCCACACCGGCCATGGCCAGCAAGGCGAAAGCGTAAATGATGAATGACTTGATGATCCATCGCATCGGCAATCCACCCGGCGCGGCGGAAATCTCGTTGATGCGGTAGGACCGCTCCACGAATGGCCAGGCGTACGACAGGATGAAGTAGCAGAACGGAAGGAAGAACACCGTCGTACCGACCAGTTCGATCCACGCCCGGGTTTTCGGTCGGAGGCGCTCGGCGAACACATCGACCCTGACGTGACCGTCATGAATGAAACAGTAGGACAACGCGATCATGAATCCAACGGCGTAAAGATGCCACTGGAACTCCTCGAGCGCGATGTAGTTGGTGCCGATGGCGTAGCGCAGAATGACATTGCCGACCACCAGCAACATCAGCGGCACCCAGATCCAGGAAAACAGCTTGCCGAAGAACTCGACGATTCCTTCCAGGATGTCCGAAGGAAGGGTTCGCGGGTATTGAACAGCGGTCGAACTGTGTGTGACCGCTTCCTCGATCTTGTCGAGCTCGATTTTGACTTCAGCCATGTGTATCGCCGTTTTTCTGGTTTCCGGGGCCGCCCGATCGCATCAGACTGCGATCACTTCATGCCGAAATCACGCGGCAGATAACCCAGCGCCTTCCAGGTGGAGTGTTCAGCCTGGAATTCCTTCATCGAAGAATAGACCTTGGCCCACATCGGATCGGCCGCGGAACGGCGTTCCATCACGCGGTCAGTGGCTTCTTTAAACGAGTTCAGGATATCGTCGTTGTACTGGACCAGCGTCACACCCTGCTCCTGGAAACGCTTGAGCACCGCCCCCTGCAAGGCCTCGGCACGCGCCACGGCGTACATGTTGCCGGCCATGCAGGTATTCTCGATCAACGCCTTGGTCTGGTCGCCGAGCTTGTTCCACTCATCCAGGTTCACGTACAGGTACTGGTTGGTGGAAGGCTGGTGCCAGCCCGGCAGTGCATAGAACTTGGCGACCTGTTGGAAACCGAGCTGCTCATCCACCGTCGGCAGGGAAAACTCGGTTCCGTCGAGCACACCGGTCTCCAGCGCCTGATAAAGCTCACCACCCGGCAGCATGGTCACGGACTTTCCGAACTCGGCCATGATCTCGCCACCGACGCCGGCCGCGCGGAATTTCATGCCACGGAACTGATCGACCGAGGTGATTTCCTGACGGAACCAGCCAGCCGCTTCCGGGCTGATCGTGCCGCACAGGATCGGATACACATTCGAGGGCGCGAACGCCTCCTTCAGCAACGCATCACCGCCGTGGAAATACATCCACGCGACGAATTCATTCGACTCCAGACCGAACGGGGTCGCACCGAACAGGGCGGACACCGGCAGCTGGCCCCATTCGTAGCCCATCCAGGAATAACCGGCGGTGATGTTACCGCTGCTGACGTTTTCATAAACCGCCAAGGCGGGGATCAACGCACCCGGCTCGACCACTTGCAGATTGACCCGGCCGCCGCTGACATCACGCAGTCGATCGGCGACCCACGGCATCGTGTCGCCCAGCGCGGTCAGGGAGGATGCGAACGACATCGGCACCTGCCAGCGTACCCGATCGAAATCCGCCGACGCGGGTGCTGCGATCGCAAGCGAAGTGGTCAACAGTACTGCACCAAGAGCCTTCTTCATCGTGTGTCTCCTTCCTGTTTAATCGGAATGTGGCCAAGCATCGGGAAAACTGCGAGTCGAGAGGTTAACAACTGCCCACCCTGCGAACAATCAAGGTAAACCCATATTCTGCTCTCAAGAAAAAACAAGATATTTCATGAGCTTGTAACAGCGGTGTGGTCGCACGTCAAAGATGCGCCCATCCAACTTGGAATGCATTAAATTTGTCAGACAACTCAAGGCGATAGCGAAAACGACGTTCGACAAGCGAGCCTGGCCGAACAGACTCCACCGACCCACCCCCCACTTGGACTTTAGGGCACGAGGGAACGCGCGACCCGATGTACGGGTCCATTCGACATGCTTCAATGGGGGCCTGAGGTGACCGACAAGTCGAAACGCAGGATGCGCATCTACCAGGACGAGGTGAAACTCAGACATACCTCGCACTGGGATCTGGACACCATGAGCCGGGCCGACTTCGAGGCCTACATGGCCGTCAAGTTCGAACAGCACGCCCCGGCGCAAGCATTGTCGGACGACCCGGGGGCGCGGGACGGACTGTGTCCCGCCGTGGCGCCCTTGCCCACGCTGTGGGAGCGTTTCCTGCGCGCATGCCTGCCCGCACGCTGAAGGGTGTGGTGACCGCATGAGACTGTCGAGCACGCCGTGGATTCTCGCGCGGCGGATAGGCCTAATGGCAGCGCTGCTGACCAGCGTCAGGGTGGTAACGACGGCATCGGCCGCCGATGCCAGGGCCCCCTTGATCGCGGTCGACATCGGACATACCGTGAGCGCACCGGGGGCAATCAGCGCGCGCGGGCGGACCGAGCGCGAGTTCAATCTGGAGTTGGCGCTGCGGGTCGTCCAGGCGCTGCGCGATCGCGGACTGCGGGCACGCCTGGTCAACGCGGACGGGATGATAGCCTCGCTCGAGGCGCGGCCCGCAGCGGTGCCGGATGCGGATTTTTTCCTGTCCATTCACCATGATTCGGTGAGCGAGTGGGAACTGGAGACCTGGGTCTGGCAGGGACACGAGCAGACCTTCTCCGATCGATGGCAGGGCCACTCGATGTTCGTGTCGCGGCGTAATCCGGATCTCGCGCGAAGCCTGCTGTGTGGATCGACGATAGGCGCCCGGATGCAGCGCATGGGTTTCGTGCCGACCGAAAAGAACGCCCGGCGGCGCGACTATGCCGACTCGCTCCACGCGGTTCATTTCTTCGACAACCTGATCGTGCTCTATCGCGCCCAGCAACCGGCGCTCTTGTTCGAGGCCGGCGTGATCAAGCACCGGGACGAAGAGCTTCTGCTGCGCGACCCCGAACGCCAGACCAGGATGGCCGACGCGATCGCGACCGGCCTCGCCGCCTGCCTGACCACCCCGGGTTGATGCGAACCCGCGGCAGCGCGCTAACTGATGAACACGGGCTCGGGCTCGAGCCGCACGCCGAAGCGGGCCCGCACATCGGCCTGAATCGCAGCCGCGCAGCGCAGCACATCGGCGCCACGCGCGCCACCGCGGTTGACCAGCACCAGCGCCTGCCGCTCGAAACAGCCCACCGGGCCGAGGTCGCGCCCTTTCCAGCCGCACTGCTCGATGAGCCAGCCGGCGGCGAGCTTGTGGCGGCCGTCGGGCTGAGGATAGTGCGGCATATCGGGCGAACGGGCGATCAGGGCCTGAAAGTCCCGGGCATCGACCACCGGGTTTTTGAAGAAGCTGCCGGCATTGCCGATTTCGGCTGGGTCGGGCAGTTTGCGCCGTCGGATCGCGATCACCGCGTCCGACACCTGTCGCGGGGTCGGGGCCCGAACGCCGGACCCGGCCAACTCCCGCGCCAGTTCCGCATAGCCGAGGTCGGGCGACCACTGCTTGGGCAGCGCAAAGGTCACCGAAGAGATCAGCCAGCATCCGGCCTCGCCCTGCTTGAAAACGCTGTCGCGGTAAGCAAAACCACATGCCTCGCGGTCGAAGGTGCGCGGCCGGCCATCAGAGAGGGCCACCGCCTCCAGTGAGTGGAAGCGCCGCTCCAGTTCGACCCCGTAAGCCCCGATATTCTGGATAGGCGCTGCCCCCACCGTACCCGGAATCAACGACAGGTTCTCCAACCCGCCCCAGCCCTGCGCCAGCGTCCAGCGAACGAACTCATGCCAGTTTTCACCCGCTCCGGCCCGCACATAGCGAAATGACTCGTCCTCGCCAGTCAGTTGCCGCCCCTTTATCTCCACCTTGAGGACCAGTCCGGCCACATCGCCGGCGAGGATGAGATTGCTCCCGCCGCCGAGCACGAGCTTGGGCGTGCCAGCCCAGTCTGCCCGGGCGATCAGGTCGCCGATTCTGGCCGTATCGGAGATGGCGACATAGCCTGCCGCGATCGCAGGCAGGCCGAAGGTATTGCTGGCGGTGAGGTCGAACTGGGTCGCGATGCCGTCCTGCCCGGTCAGGGGCGGCTCAATCGGCATTGAGTGCGCGCGCCTGGATAGGGAAAGCCTTGTCGTAGCCCAGGTTGAACGCGAAGGCATAGACCACGTAGGCCGAGGCCAGCGCCAGGTCAGCGATCAAGGCCTGGACGAAGCCCATGCCGGTCCACCACATGATGACAGGCAGACTCATCAGCAACAGGCCGCACTCGAAGCCGACCGCGTGCACCGCGCGCAGCCTGAACGGGCGCCGGTCGGCGGTACGGCCGCTGAGGCGACCGTCAGCCCAGTCGAAACAGGTGTTGTAGCAACCATTCCAGATCGCCGCGATCAGGGCCAGCGTCGCGAGCAAGGCGATCGATTCGCTGACCGGCACCCCGCTCGCCCAGGCGAACGGCGGCGTGATCAAGGCGAGTCCGCCGATCTCGAAGAAGGTGATCTGGCGCAGCCGATCGGGGAAGGAGCGAAGCTTGGGGCGAGGGGTCGTCACGAACGGGGAATCGCGCCAGGTGCACGCGGGAAATAGCTGTTTTTAGGCGACTAAGATAGCCTTTAGCGCCGACTTCTTCAAGCACGCCAGACCTCTTGACACAACTCTGTGCCAGGGGAAGTAGCTGACCGGCCCGGGCAAGGAGGTCGAACACAGACAAGGTCATCCGGCGGATCCGCCTTGGCCATCAATATCCCAACCAAACTTGGCATGGAGAGGGGTTTTTGTTCTACTAGCCGACATGCTTCCACACATACTGCCAATCAGCTCGCTGATGGTCGGCACTGCGTTGCTGCTTCTGGGCAACGGCCTGCTCAGCACGCTGATCGCGCTACGAGGCAGCCTCGAAGGCTATAGCGACCAGGTGCTCGGCTTCATGGGCTCTGCCTACTTCGTCGGCTTCTTCCTGGGCACCTACGTGGTGCCACCGCTGATCCGGCGCATGGGTCACATTCGTGCCTTCAATTTCTTCGCGGCCGGCATCGCCGCGATCGTGCTGGTGCATTCCTTGGTTGTGCACCCGATCGTCTGGATCGGGCTGCGACTGCTGACCGGCATCGCCCTGGTCGGCTTCTACACCGTCATCGAAAGCTGGTTGAACACCCAGACCGTCGCGGAGCGACGTGGCCAGATCTTCGCCTTCTACATGGTGGTCAACCTGCTGGCGCTCGCGGCCGCGCAGCAGTTCCTCCATTTTGCCTCACCCGAGACCTTCGTCCTTTTCTCGGTCGCAGCGATCATGGTCTGCCTGTCGGTGCTACCGCTGGCCTCGACCAGACTGCCGCAACCGCTGGTTTCAACCGTCCCCCGGCTCACGATCGCGCGCTTGTGGCGGGCCGCACCGGCGGCCGTCGTCGCCGCAGTGGTATCGGGACTGACCATGGGGACCTTCTGGAGTATGGGTCCGCTTTATGCTGCCCGCCTGGGGATGGACGCTGGCGGGGTGGCACTGCTGATGACGGTCACGATTCTGGGCGGTGGCCTGATGCAGTTGCCACTGGGCCGCTTCTCGGACCGGGCTGATCGACGTTATGCGCTAGCCACGGCGGCTGGCGGGGCCGCCATCGCCGCGACGGCCATGGCGGCAGTGGGGGCCTCGGCCAACCTGTTGCTGGCCGCCTGTTTTTTCTATGGCGGCATGGCCTTCGCGATCTATCCGATCGCGATCGCGCATCTGGTGGATCATCTCTCGCACGACGACATCCTGTCCGGAAACGCCGGGGTCTTGCTGTTGCACGGGCTGGGCGCGGTGGTCGGCCCGACCCTGGCAGGCCTGCTCATGGGGCTGGGCGGCCCCGCCGCCATGCCGATCTTCTTCGCTGCGGCGCTGGGTCCGCTCGCACTTTATGTAGGCCTGCAGTCCCGCCGCACCACCGACGAGATCGTCGAGGAGCCGGCGCAGTTCGTGCCGATGGTTCGGACCGCCCCCACTGCAATGGAGATCGCTGCCGCAGTCGAAGAGCACCGACTGGAGGTGGTCGCCGAGACGGCAGCCGAGGCCGAAGCAGAATCCCAGACCGAAGTGGCAACGAGCGCACCCCTCGGGGGCGAGGGCGAACGCGAGGAGCCCGCCTTCGACTCGGCTTCCGGCGAGGCCGCCAAGACGCGAACCAGCGACCGAGCCGAGAATGCCGGGCTGGAAGTGCCCGCAAGTACCGAAGTGTCGCGAGAAACTTTGCCCAAGTCGGAACCCGAGACGGGTGACCGGGCAAGCGCCGACATCCCTGCGGACGGAGACAAGCGGATCGACGGTCCCCTCCCGCCCGCGGATGAGAACGTGACGATTCCCACCACGCCCGGGACGACCCGTACCGACGACCCCGACACTGAAGGCCCTGCCCCCTACCGCAATCAGGACCATCGAGCACCGCCTGCCTGATGACCGTCGCACATTCAATGGGGTTAACTCTGACTTCCCCGGGCACGCCCGATCGTATAGCTTAGGCCCATCGAACAATTCAGGCTCAATCCACTCTGCGTGAGCTGAACGGCAGCTAGCGCAGAGTTTTTTTGCGTTGAACCGCAAATCCAGTGATTCGGGCGACAATGGCAACACATTCGTAACTGAGAACGGAATGCTCGAACTCGACAACATCGTCAAGGCGTTCGGAGGTTTTCACGCGGTCGACGGTTGTTCGCTCAAGGTGAACAAGGGCGAAATACTGGGACTGGTCGGACCGAACGGCGCCGGAAAGACGACGCTGTTCAACGTCATCGCCGGTGCGCTCCAGCCCACTTCCGGCAAAATCACCTTTCTGGGCGAAGACGTCACACCGCTGTCGACCGACGCGCTGTTCCACAAGGGCCTGGTGCGGACCTTCCAGATCCCGCATGAATTCCACCGCCTGACCGTACTCGAGAACCTGATGATGGTGCCGCCGGCGCAACCCGGCGAGAACCTGTTCGCCAACTGGCTCAACTGGGGTGCGGTGCGACGGCGCGAGGAGGAGGTCCGTCAGCTGGCGATGGATACACTGGCTTTCCTCGAACTGACCCATGTCGCCGACGAACGGGCGGGCAATCTCTCGGGCGGGCAGAAAAAACTGCTCGAGCTTGGCCGGACCATGATGACCAATGCCAAGCTGGTACTGCTGGACGAACCGGCCGCCGGGGTCAATCGCACCCTGTTGCGCAAGCTCGAGGAGAAAATCCAGATTCTCAACCGCGAGCGCGGCTATACCTTCATCCTGATCGAACACGACATGGAAATGATCGAGAAACTTTGCCATCCGGTGGTGTGCATGGCCGAGGGCAGGGTCTTGATCGAAGGCGACTTCCATATGGTGCGCAGCGACCCGCGAGTCCTCGAGGCCTATCTCGGCGAAACCGCCGCCGCCCGCGAAGCGGCCTCGCACGACACCGTGGTCGAGGAAGTCCGTGGCGAAGAACTCCGCAAGGAGGACATATGAGCCACTCACCGATGAGCGTGTCACCGGCAACGGCGGACGATTTCGTGCTGGCGATGGAGAATGTGCGCGGCGGCTACGGCGACGCGGACATCCTGCAAGGCGTGACGATCAAGGTCGCACCCCGGGAGATCGTCGTCATCGTCGGACCCAACGGCGCCGGCAAGTCGACCGCGATGAAGGCGGTCTTCGGCCTGCTGATCGTGCGCGGCGGCACGGTCGTGTTCGACGGCGAGGACATCACCGGCTGGGCGCCCAACCGCATCGTCAAGCGTGGCATCTGTTACGTTCCTCAGGTCGAGAACGTGTTCCGCGAAATGACCGTGCACGAGAACTTCGAGATGGGCGCGTTCCTGCGCAAGGGCGATCTCACGGCCGCCTACGACCGTGTCTATCAACTCTTCCCCGACCTCAAGGCCAAGCGCAAGACGCCGGCCGGCGATCTCTCCGGCGGGCAGCGCCAGATGGTGGCGATGGGTCGGGCGCTGATGCTGGACCCGAAGCTGCTGCTGCTGGACGAACCGACCGCCGGCCTGTCGCCCAAGTACATGGAGCAGATCTTCCAGATCACCCGGGATGTGCGCGACACCGGGGTGTCGATCATGCTGGTCGAACAACATGCCAAGCAGGCGCTCGCGTTTTGCGACCGGGGCTATGTGCTCGCCACGGGGGCGAACCGGCACGAGGGCACCGGTGCAGCCTTGCTCGCCGATCAGGAGGTCGCCCACATGTTCCTCGGCGGCTGACAAGACAAAAAGAACCCGATAATGGCCATCATCGACTTCATCAACTTCTACATCGTCCCCGGGCTGCTGCTCGGATCGATCTACGCGGTCGGCGCCATCGGCATCACGATGGTGTTCGGCATCCTGCGTTTCGCCCACTTCGCCCATGGCGACATGGCGACCATGGGGGCCTTTATCGCGCTGGCCGTGGTCGGCCTGTTCGGCGTCACGCCCTGGACCGCGTTGCCGATCGCGATGGTGCTGACCGCGATCCTGGCGGTCGGCATAGACCGGACCTTCTACGACTACCTGCGCAAGCGCCCGGCCATCCTGACCGTGATGGCCTCGCTAGGGGTCGCACTGATGCTGCGCTCGCTGGTGCAGGTGATCTGGGGCGTGGACCCGCAGACCTACCAGCGCGGCATCGTCCGGCCGGACACCTACTTTGGCATCCTGCTCCGGCCACGCGAGCTTTACACGTTTCTGTCGGTGATCGTGATCGTGGTCGCCCTCACCATCTTCCTGCGTGCCTCCAAGTGGGGCAAGGCGATGCGGGCGATGTCGGACAACCCGGATCTCGCGCGCCTGTCCGGGGTGGATAACCGCATGGTGACCCTGCTGCTGTGGACCATCGTCGGTGCCCTGTGCGCAGCGTCCGGCTTCATGCTGGCGATCAATACCGAGCTGACCCCGATGATGGGCTGGTTCCTGCTGCTGCCCATGTTCGCCGCCGCCATCCTGGGCGGGGTCGGACGGGTCGAGGGGGCGGTGCTGGGCGGCCTGATCGTCGGCATGGTCGAGGAATTGTCGGTACTGGTCATGCCCGGTCAGTACAAGGCGGCTACCGCCTTCGTGATCCTGCTGCTCATCCTGCTGGTCCGCCCGCGCGGCCTGCTCAACGGCAAGGTGCTGTGATGGAGTTGATCGGACTCGCCAACTACGCGATCTTCATGGGGATCCTGATCGGGATCTATGCCCTGCTGTCACTCGCGCTGAACATCCAGTGGGGCTTCACCGGCCTGTTCAATGCCGGCGTCGCGGGCTTCTTCGCGATCGGCGCCTATACCTCGGCCATCCTGACCAGCACCCCTGCGCTCAATCGCATGGGCGGATTCGAATGGCCCATCCTGCTCGGCTGGGCGGCGGCGATGCTGGTCGCGGCGATGATCGCCTGGCCGATCGGCAAGATCTGCCTGCGTTTCCGATCGGATTACCTGGCGATCGCGACCATAGGCGTGGCCGAGATCTTCCGCCTGATCATCAAGTCCGAGGACTGGCTGACCGGCGGTTCGCGCGGCATCACCGGCATCCCCCGCCCCTTTGGCGACCTGCCCTATGTCCAGTCCCAGCTCGCCTATCTGGCGCTGGTGGTCATCGCGGTGCTGGTGGTCTATCTGCTGGTCGAACGCCAGCTCAAGGCGCCGTGGGGCCGGATGATGCGGGCGATCCGCGACAACGAGGCGGCCGCCGCAGCAATGGGCAAGCAGGTCGAGGCGCGCCGGCTGCAGGCCTTCATCTTCGGCTCGGCGATCATGGGGCTGGCCGGGGCGCTGTTCGTGCATTTCAACCGCTCGATCACGCCCGAGGCGATCGATCCGATGATCGCGACCTTCCTGATCTGGATCATGCTGATCCTGGGTGGCTCGGGCAACAACCGTGGGGCGATCCTCGGCGCGGCGGTGATCTGGATCATCTGGTCGGTGTCCGAGTTGCTCACCGACCGCCTGCCGACCGAGGTCGCGATCCAGGCCAAGTACATCCGTATCTTCATCATCGGCCTGATGCTGCAACTGGTGTTGCGCTTCCGCCCGGAGGGCATTCTGCCCGAGGAACGCAAGCGAAATCCGGTCGGACCAGGCTAAGCCGCCCGGTCCGACCGTCAGCCGGAAACCCGGCCCATTCGAAGCATGTCAAATAAGGCCCTGAAGGGTCATCAACCGGAGGTAAGGACGTGAAACTGAAAACGACTGCAGGACTCATCGCCTCTTTGCTGGGCGCCGCGCTGATCGCAGCACCGGCCCAGGCGCAGGACGCCCGGATCGCGCTGCTGGGCGGCATCTCCGGCCCGATCGCTGCCATGGCGCCGCCGATGATCGCGGCGTCAGAGCTCGCGGTCAAGCAGGTCAATGAGCAGGGTGGCATCGGCAACGGCGGTACGCTTCGCCATGTGGTCGGCGACAGCGCGTGTAACCCGCAGAACGCGACCGATGCGGCCACCAAGGCGGTCAACATCGACCGCGTGATCGGCATCGTCGGCCCGCACTGCTCCGGCGCGGTGCTCGCGGCGGCCAACTCGGTCGCGGTCCCGGCCGGCGTGCTGATGATCACCCCGTCCGGCACCTCGCCACAGATCACCGCCATCGACGACAAGGACCTGGTGTTCCGCACCGTGCCGTCCGACGACTACCAGGGCCGGGCGCTGGCACGGACGATCAAGGAGCGCGGCATGGCCAAGGTCGCAGTCGCCTACCTGAACAACGACTACGGCAAGGGGCTGGCCGAATCGTTCAAGGCCGAGTTCGAGGCCCTGGGCGGCGAAATCGCCGGCTATTCCGCGCACGAGGATGGCAAGGCCTCCTACCGTTCGGACCTGGCCCAGCTCGCCCGTGGCGGCGCCGATACACTGGTGATCTTCGACTATGGCGACGGTACCGGCCTGACCCTGTTGCGCCAGGCCCTCGAGAACAACTTCTTCACCAACTATGTCGGGGCCGACGGCATGAAGTCCGATGCGGTAATCCGCGAGCTGGGGGCCGACAACCTCGAAACCTTCTTCACCTCGGCACCGGTCGGAGAAGCGTCCGAATCGCTCGAAAACTTCCGTGCCGCATTCTCGGCCGCCGGCGGCAACCCGGATGCGATCTTCACCACCACCGCGTACGACGCGGCCTTCCTGATGGCGCTCGCGATCGAGAAGGCGGGCGGTGATCGCGCCAAGCTTTCCGAGTCGCTGCGCGCGGTCGCTTCGGCACCGGGCGAGCCGATCCTGCCGGGTGAATGGGCCAAGGCCAAGCAATTGATCGCCGAAGGCAAGGACATCGACTACAAGGGCGCCGCCGGCGACCACGAGTTCAACCAGGCCGGCGACGTGGCCGGCAACTACGCCTTCTTCAAGGTCAGTGGCGACACCTATGAAGCCATCGCCGACATGAAGTAAGCATTCGAGACGTCGGTCGTGCCGGGCCGGCCCCGTGGATACGGGGCCGGCCCGTGTTTTTCCGAAACACAACGCCTCTCTCAGGATCGCAGCGCCGCCGCGATCTGCTCACGTACATCGGCGATCTGGAACGGCTTCTGGATGAACGCGGCAGTGCCGAGTCGTGCGAGCATCTTGTTCAGGCCAGGTACCGAATGCGCAGTCAGCACGATGATCGGCCGGTCGAAACCCACCGATTTCAGGTACCGAATCAGCCCCAGACCGCTCATTCCGGGCAAATCCAGATCGAGCAGCAACACGGCACAGCCACTTTGCAGCGGTTGGCAGAAAGCCAGAAAGCTGTCGGCCGAATCGAATGTGCGCACCTGAAGTCCCATGGACTCGCATACGATCCGGAGCAGCTCGCAGATGGCCGCCTCATCATCGATGATGCATACACCCCGCGTCGGTCCGGGTGAAGATGGGTATAGAATTTGACCCATATCAAATTTTGCGTAGAGTATCGCTCCAAGCGTGCCAGGATCAGACTACATGGTCGAAGTAACGGGCCAACCACACCTCCATTCCGCTTCCGTCACAGCTTGTAACGTTGTGCAACGTTCACAGCGCGGAGCGACGGCCGAAGCTGCCCTGGAGGCGACGGCATGACGGCCAGCGCCGGCCATGTATGGGTGGTGGATGACAATCCGGAAATGCGGCAGCTGATCCAGACCTATCTCGGTGGCGAAGGTTTCTCGGTGACCGCGCTCGGCGACGGCGAGGCGCTCCGGGCGGCGATCGGGCGGGTGCCTACACCCGATGTCGTCATCCTGGATTTGGGCCTGCCTGGAGAAGACGGCTTGTCACTGACCCGTTACCTGCGCGCGCATCACGATGTCGGCATCCTGATCGCGAGCGGTAAGGGCGACACGGTCGACCGGGTGATCGGCCTGGAGGTCGGCGCGGACGACTACCTTCCCAAACCCTTCGACCTGCGCGAACTGCTCGCCCGGGTACGCAGCCTGCTCCGCCGCACCCGTCACCCGGTGGCGGACGAGGCCCTCCCGACAGACACGACCTCCGACATCCGCCAGTTCGCCGGGTGGCGACTCGACCTGCGGGCCCGCGAACTCGCTGCGCCGGACGGACGCCCTGTGGCACTGAGCACCGGCGAGTTCAACCTGCTGCGCGAGTTTGTGCTGGCGCCCAACCATGTCCTGAGCCGGGATGACTTGATGGAGCGGCTGCATGGCCGTAGCGCCGGCCCCTACGATCGCAGCATCGATGTCCAGGTCAGTCGTTTGCGGCGCAAGATCGAAACAGACCCCGACCGACCGGTTTTGATCAAGTCGGTGCGCGGCGCCGGTTACGTCCTGGCGGCAGCGGTGAGCAAACCCTGATGGATACCCATCGCCAACCCGTGCTCAAGCAGGAGGCGATCGACGCGCTCCTCGGCGGCCAGGCGTCGGCGATAGGCTGCGACTGGCTGATGGAGGTCTCCACGGTCGGCATCGTGATCACCGACGAAGAGGGCACGATACGCCTGGTCAACAAGGAAGCCGGGCGCCTGTTCGGCTACAGCGCAAGCGAGTTGATCGGACAGACGGTCGAGCTGCTGATCCCGGAACGGCTGCGCACAGGCCATGTGGCGCACCGGCACGCCTACATGCAGGCCCCGAAATCACGCGCCATCTGCACCGGCGTGACGCTTTACGGTCGTCGCCGTGACGGGTCCGAGTTCCCGCTCGAAGCGGGCCTCAGCCCCTTGCCGACCGAGCACGGACTGATGGTCGCCACCACCGTGATCGACATCAGCGCCCGTCGCAGTGCCGAACAGGCCCTGCTGCAGGCGCAGAAGATGGACGCGATCGGCCAGCTCACCGGCGGCATCGCCCATGACTTCAACAACCTGCTGACCGTGATCGGCGGCAACCTGCAACTGCTCGAAGAACGCCTCGCGCCGGACGACCCCAACCGGGCCCTGATCACCTCTGCAACCAATGCGGCAAACCGCGGTGGCGATCTGGTTAGGGGCCTGCTGTCGCTGGCACGCAAACAGGTCTCGGATGCGCAGTCGGTCAATCTGATGACGGTCTGCCGCGACTTGCTCCCTCTGTTCGAACGCACCCTGGGTGAGGATATCGCGGTCCGGCTCGACGGCGACCCGCAACCATGGGCGGTCTCGGTCGAGCTGGCCCGGCTGGAATCGGCACTGTTGAATCTGGCAATCAACGCGCGCGACGCGATGACCGCGGGCGGGCGACTCCTGATCGAGGTCCGCAACCACACGGTGGACGAACCGGTTGCCAGCCTGATCGAAACCATCCCTCCCGGCGACTACGTGACACTCTCGGTCCAGGACACCGGCGCCGGGATGAGCGAGGACACGCTGGCCCACGTGCTAGAGCCCTTCTTCACCACCAAGCAGTCGGGCAAGGGCACCGGCCTGGGCGTGCCGATGGTCTATCGTTGTATCAAGGAGGCCGATGGCTACTTGTCGATAGAAAGCCAACCAGGTAGTGGTACCACCGTCACGCTGCATTTTCCGCGCACACGCACCATCTCTTGATCCGCCTGCCCTGCACGCGCTGCTCGACAGCCACAAGCTCTAGCTGAGCGCGCGCCAAACAGACCGGGGCGGCTCTCTGCACATCACCGCCCCACTGCAATGCCTTGTTACGGTCGGTAACGCACCGTTCCATTGAGGACATTGTCACGTTACGCGACCACCGGAACATGAGCACCACCGGTGCTTCGCGCCGGACACAAGACATGGCATCCATGCCGGCGCAGGTCAGGAGACAGACGTGATGAAAGCAAGGATAGATATCGACATTGAAGAACTGCTGGCGGGCATTCCACTGTTCGCGGATCTGGGCCCGGACAGTCGGGGCGAAATCAGTCGCGAGTGCAAGATCCGCGAACTCGGAAAGGGGGCGGTGATCTTTCGCGAGGGCGACCGTCCGATCGCGATGTACTACCTGCTGCAGGGCCAGATCAAGCGTTCGGTCTGCTCCCAGGACGGCGACGAGAAGGTGCTCGACGTCTATTGCCCTCGTCAGTACTTCGGCGAGGTAGAGCTCTTCAGTGACCGCCTTTACCTGTCGCGGGCCGAAACGACCGCAGACAGCCGGGTTTTGCAGATCGGACACCGCGCCCTCGCCGAGAGGGTGTCGAATGGCAGCGAGATCGCGTCCCGGATGCTGCGCTCGGTCGCAAACCGGCTCTATGCGCTGGAGCGGGACATCGTCGCGCGCCGCTTCCAGAGTACCGCCGACCGGGTCCTCGACTACTTGTGCGAGCTCGCCAGCGACGACCCGAGCGGCGAAACCGCGACCCTGCACCTGGGCATTTCCAAGCAGGTCCTGGCCTCGCACCTGGACATGACGCCGGAAACACTGTCGCGCACCCTGCGCAGGCTGATCGACGATGAAGTGGTCGAAGTGCGCGGGAGACTGGTCCAACTCAACCTCAGGGCGGTCGCCGAACGCTCCGCGGCACGCTCGGCCTTCGTCGCCGCGCCACAGCCGACCCCAACCCACGACGCCCGCCACGGCCGCATCGGGCGCGCGCCCTGAGCGTCTCCACCACGAACCGCCCTCCCCGTACTCACACCGGTAACGATGGAAACAAACCGGCAACAAATCAGCATCGCAGCGAAATAGGGCCACTACACCCGCGGCCTAGCATGGGCTCCGACAAGACAGGGAACACCCTCCCGGTCAGGCAACATCACGGAGCCCCCCATGAACGGCACTCGACACACACCCGCCATCGCCGTCGCACTCGCGGCGGCGACGCTGATGGCGCTCACGATGGGCTCGCGCTCGTCGTTCGGCCTTTTCGTCTCCCCCCTCAATACCGCCACCGGCCTGGGACTGGTGACGATCAGCTTCGCCGCCGCACTCAACCATTTGTTGTGGGGTCTCGCGCAGCCGGTGGTCGGTCTGATCGCCGACCGCTACGGGGTGGTTCGCGTGATCGCGGTCGGCGCGTTGACCTTCGGGGCCGGTACCGCGCTGCTGCCCTTCGTGCGAACCGGGCCGGAGTTGGTCATGGCCTTGTCGCTGCTCGCGGTGACCGGCGCCGCGGTGGGCAGCAACGGGCTTCTGCTCGGTGAAGTCAGCCGCCGGGTCGGCCCCGACCGCCGCGGCCTGGCCATCGGTATCGTCGGTGCCGGCGGCTCGGTCGGGCAGTTGCTGCTCGGCCCGGGTACGCAGGGCATGATCTCCTGGGCGGGCTGGCAGGCTGCCTTGTTCGGTCTGGCGGCACTCGCGCTGCTGGCCGTTCCGCTCGCATGGGTGTTCCGCCACCGGCCGTCAGTGGATGCCACGCAAGCCCAGACGCATGACGGCATGGCGGTCGGGGAAGCGCTGGCCACACGCGACTTCTGGTACATCGCCGGCGGCTTCTTCGTGTGCGGCTTCCATGTGTCCTTCCTGATGTCGCACATGCCCGGCGTGATCGCCGCCTGCGGTCTGCCGGCCGACATATCCGGTTGGTGGATCGCGATCGTCGGTGTCTGCAACATCGTCGGCAGCATCGGCGCCGGTGCAATGATCCGGCGCGGTTCGATGCGGCATGCGCTGATGCTGCTGTATGCCCTGCGCGCGGTCGGGGTGACGCTGTTTCTGACCTTGCCCAAGACCGAGTGGGTCTTGCTCGGCTTCGCCGGCTGGATGGGTCTGACCTACATGGCGACGCTGCCGCCGACGGCCGGCCTGGTCGGAAAACTGTTCGGCCTGCGGCATATGGCGACGCTGCTCGGGGTGGTGATGCTGGTCCATCAGCTTGGGGCTTTCCTGGGTGTCTGGCTGGGCGGCATCGCGATGACGATCAGCGGAAGCTACGACTGGATCTGGTATGGCGACATCGCACTGGCGCTGCTTGCAGTCGCGCTGCATGTTCCGCTCCGGGAGCAGTCCTTGGTCGGTACGGTCGCGCCATCCCGTGACACCGCAGCCCCGGCCACCCCGCTCAGGACGGTTGCGGCGTAAGCAGCCTGGACAGCCACGCCAGCAAGGTCTCCGGTTCGACCGGCTTCACGAGCAACGCACTCACGCCGGCCGAGGCCAGGTCGCGATCGGAGACCCCGTCGGCGAAACCCGAGAACAACAGGATGGGGACAGCCGGATTCAAGCGCCGGACCTCTGCCGCCAGTTCCAGCCCGGTCTTGCGCGGCATGGTCTGGTCGGTCAACACCAGGTCGAATGCGGCCGGATCGCTGGCGAAGCACTGCCAGGCGGCGAGGCCATCCCGCGCGATGACCACGTCCAGGCCCCAGCCTTGCAGAAGCTCCTCGAGAAAGGCGGTCACCATCTCCTCGTCGTCGACCACCAGAACACGTCCGGAAAGGCTCGGCCTGGACGCGGCCCGCGAAGCCGGCGGACGAACACCGCAATCCGCATCCCCTTGTGGCGCAGCCGGCAGCAGCACCCGGAAAGAGGTGCCGGTCTGCGGCGAGGACTCGATCACGACATGGCCGCCATGCTCATGGATGATGCCGTGCACGATGGCCAGCCCCATGCCACTGCCCTTGCCTACCGGCTTGGTGGTAAAGAACGGCTCGAACATCCTCTCGCTGGCGTCCGGCGGAATTCCGGGCCCGTCGTCGCTGACCACCAGCGCGACATGACCGGCCGGCGCGACAGAGGCGCGACAGGATGCACAGACCGCCCCATCCGGCACCGACCGCTCGATCGCGATGCGGATCCGGCCGCGACCGTCCAGGGCATCGCGCGCATTGATGCACAGATTCATCACGACCTGCTCGATCTGCACCGGATCGGCGACCACGCAGGCCGGATCGAGCCCGGGATCGACCTCGAACTTCACCGAGGAAGGCAGCATCGGCCGCAGAAAATGGGCCAGCTCTTCGACCAGCGAACGCAGCGAGAGGGTGCGGTGCGCACCGCGCTGACCGCGGCTGAAGGTCAGCAGCTGCCGGACCAGATCGCGCGCGCGCCGGGCGGCGATACCGGCCTGGTCCAGGTACCGTTCTAACCGCGGGTCACCCAGTTCCGACTGGCGCTCTCCCGCCAGCGCCAGGTAGCCGGTGATGCTGGTCAGGATGTTGTTGAAATCGTGCGCAATTCCTCCTGCGAGATGCCCGATGGCTTCCATCTTCTGCGCCTGGCGCAATTGTGCCTCGAGACGCTCGCCCTCTTCCTGGGCACGCTTCACGGCAGTGATGTCGCGCAGGTAACCGACGAAGAGGCGGCCCGAAATCCCCTCGGCGACCGCAATCGCAAGCTCGGCCGGAAACTCGCTGCCATCCGAACGCTGCGCCACGACTTCGACACGACGCCCGACGAAGGGGCCGTGCCCCTCGGCCAGGAAGCGCGTCATGCCGTCCCGGTGCGCCGCCCGGAAACGCTCGGGAATCAGCACATCGGCCAGGTTGCGACCGATGACCTGCTCGCTGCGGTAATCGAAGCAGCGTTCCGCGGCCGGATTGAAACCACAGACATTGCCCTGCTCGTCCATCGTGATGATGCAATCGAGGGCGGCCTCGACCGTCGCCCTGAGTCGGTTTTCGCTATGGGCGATCGCTTCGGCCGACTCCTTGCGTTCGGTAATGTCCCGCGTCACGGCCAGAATGCGGTCCACGCCGGCTAGGCAAATCCGCTTCAGACAGACCTCGTCCCAGTGCAGGGACCCGTCGGCATTGCGGCGGCGCCATTCGAATCGGACGACTTCGCCCGCGCGCGCGCGCGCCAGCCACCGCATCGCATCCTGGTTCGAATAGGGCACGACACCGGTGCTGAGATCGGCCGGCGCCATTCTCATCAAGGCTTCATGGTCATAGCCATAGACGGAGCAAGCCCGTGGATTGACATCCACAAAGGCGCCGCTGTCGATATCGTGGATGAAAATGCAGTCCTCGGAGGCTTCGAAGATGGCGCGGTAGCTGGCCTCCGAATACCGCAGTTCCTTCTCCATGCGGCCGCGCTCGAGTTCCGCCGCGGCCCTGGCGGCAAAGATCTTCATGACCGACTCGATGAAACCCGCATCCCCCATCGGTTTGCGCGAGACCACCGCCATCAGGCCGAGCGGGCTACCACGGGAGTCGGTCAGCGGATACCCGGCATAGCTTTGCATCCGCATGCGCAGAAAGTCGATGTCGTTGGGGAAGTGATCGCACAGATGATCCGGATAGATCCGGAACCGCTGACCGACCACGGTCTCGCAGGGGGTGCCGCGAAGGTCGTACTCGAAGTTCTCGGCGAGCACGCCGTTCTTCCACAGCGCGAGCACGCGCATGCGGGCCGCGGCCTCCGAAGCCCGCTCCGCCACGAAAACCCAGTCGGCGTCGACGATGGTCGCGAGATAGCGGGCAAGCTCCTGGAACAGGCTGCCGCCGTGCGCTCCCGATACCGCCAACGAGGCCCCCTGCAAGGCCTCCTCAACCCGCTTGCGGGCGGTGATGTCGGTCGCGATGCCGCACACCGCGGTCGGACTGCCATCCGGATCGAACAGCGGAAACTTGTCGACCAGATAAGTGCGTAGCTCACCCTGGAAGATGACCTCTTCCTCGAAGGTGACGGTCCGGCCCGCCGACAGCACCTGCTCGTCGTTGGCGCGCAGCCGCGCCGCGATCATGGCCGGCATTACGTCGCTGTCGCGATGGCCGATCACCTCCGCCGGGGTCTTGTCCACCAGGCGGCAAAACTCGCGATTGACGAACAGGTAGCGCCCGTCGAGATCCTTCCAGAACACCACCGCATGGGTCTGATCCAGCACTTGATGCGGCATCCGGTCGGCACTCCGTCGCCGAGTCTCGCGTTTCATCTCCGGCCTCATCGGATCCATGGGTCGCTTCCAGTCTAGCCAAGCCCGGCGCGGGCACATTGAACTGTTACCGCGCAATTACCATCGAAACACGCCGGTTACAAAAATGCGCCGGACGCCTGCATCAGGGCACGTACATGTAGCCGGCACCGCGCACCGTGCGGATGATGCGGGGATGCTCCGGATCGGGCTCGATCTTGCGCCTGAGTCGGGCGATGCGGATATCGATCGAGCGGTCGAAAGGCTCCCACTCGCGATTGCGGGTCAGCGTCAACAACTGATCGCGGGACAGCACCTGGTTGGGGTGCTCGACGAAGGTTTTCAACAGATCGAACTCCATCGAGGTGAGCATCAGCTCCTCGCCATCGGCATCGAAAAGGCGATGCGCACGCAGGTCCAGCCGGCATGCGCCCACCGCGATCCGCTCTCCGCTGGCGCGCTCGGTCGCAGCGCCGACGCCCTGTCGGTCGGTGGGGTCCGGCGCCACGGCCTGGACCCGGCGCAACACGCTCTTGACCCGGGCCACCAGTTCGCGCGGCTCGAACGGCTTGGAGATGTAGTCGTCGGCGCCCATCTCCAGCCCGACGATGCGGTCCACCACTTCACCGGCGCCGGTCACCATCACCACGCCCAGGGCATGGTTGTCGCGCAGGTAGCGCAGCAGGCTCAACCCGTCCTCGCCCGGCAAGCGCAGGTCCAGCAGCACGACATCGGGGACCGCGGACGCGAGTGAATCGCGCATCGCCGCACCGCTATCGACCGCGGTGACCGCAAGACCATGGAGTTCGAGGTACTCGGCGAGCATCGCCCGAACATCCGGATCGTCATCCACCACGAGTATCTGGCCGATCGCCGCCATCCCTGCCCCCTCATCGGTCGAACACGATTCAGTTTGGATGCTGACAACGGCATGTTCAAGGTCCGCTGCGCAAGTCGCCGGATCGGCGGATACCCGCGCGCTACAAAACCGAAACCAAGTCGCACCGAAGCGAAAGATCGCGGATACCAACGCTGCTTAGGATGCAGCCATCGACGAAGCGCCCGAACAGCCCGGCGCCATCGGCGACATCTAGGCAAAACCCTGCATCGGACAAAGGAGATATCTCATGAAAACCTACTCGGAAGACGCCCTCGGCGGCAAGGTCGGCACCCGCCACGAGCGAGGCCTGGATGGACTGCGCAAGGCCATGCGCAACAGCCTCGAACTGTCGGACTTCATTGCCGACACCGTGCGCGCCATGGTCCGGCGCCACCGTGCCCGACGGGCGCTGCGTGCCCAGCGTCGCATGCTGGCCGAGCTCGACGAGCGCACCCTCAAGGACATCGGACTGCATCGCAGCGAGATCGACTCGCTGGTCGCCGAAATCGAAAGCGACCAGCCTCCCACCCGCCGCCGCGCCCACAAGGACTCGGTCGCACCGCTGTACTGATTTTTCACCCACCCAGAAGGAGTCACATCATGCACACCACCCCCACCGAAAACACCGTTCTCGCCGACACCGCACGTCGTCAGCAACTGGATGCCCAGCGCTATGCCAAGGCGGTCGAGATCTCGAAGCGGGTCCGTTTCGACATCGATCGCGACGTGATCCGCGGCCGTCAGTTCGACTTCAACAAGAAGTTCCTGCCGGACGGTCTGTCGCGGGTAGACGAACTGCCGTTCCTGCTGCCGGCCGAGAAGCGCTTTCTGTCCCAGGTCCAGGGCCGCTCCTATGCCAACATCTTCGGTCTGGTCGAGCGCTTCATCAGCGCCCAGATCCTGGACGTAAGTCGTGACCACTGGTTCGGCGACCAGCTCGCACTGGAGGCTCTGGTGCGCTTCACCGACGAGGAGATCAAGCATCAGGAGATGTTCCGCCGGCTCGAGCGCATGGCCGCGGCCGGCATGCCAGCGGGCTATGTATTCCTGCCTGATCCGAACGACGTCGCGCGCGCGGTGCTGTCGGCCTCGAAATGGGCGGTGCTGGGGCTGATCTGCCACATCGAGATCTTCGTGCTGCAGCACTATCACAGCAGTATCGACCCGGACGACAATCTGTCGGAACTGTGGAAGGACGTGTTCCTGCACCACGCCCGCGAGGAGTCCCAGCACGCGATCCTGGACGAGATCGAATGGCGGCGCGAGGACGACCGGCTGAGCCCGGCCGAGCGTGACGCGGCGGTCAATGATCTGATCGGACTGGTCGGCGCGGTCGATGGCATCCTGCAGGTCCAGGCCAAAGCCGACGCCGACTATTTCGTCGCCAATGCCAGCCGGAGCTTCTCGCCGGATGAGGTCGCCCGCATCCGCGCAACCGTTCTGCGCGCCTACCGCTGGCAGTACATCGTGTCGGGGGTGCAGGGCGAGCGCTTCCAGGGCGTGCTCGGCGCGATGATCGACGATGCACAATTTGGACGCATCGTGGCGGCATTGACGCCCCTCGTCGAGGACGTCAATCGAACCAGACATTGAGTCAAGCCAGGCGCGGATCCCGCACGGGATTCGCGCCCATGCGTGTTTTGACAGGTCGCGCTCAGTCCGGACAACCCCTCTCAACACAAAGGCATTTCTCTTGCTTAACAATGCTGGCGGAACGACTTTGAAGTTCAGCGCCTTCCCAATCAAGTGATTGTTGCAGATCCGCCCATAGCGGAAAAACTCTCCGGCGTAATGAACTATCCATGCTTAAAATACCCTACTATCAACATTGATTTAATGGTCCTGAGTATATCGGTTCGACCGCAGTAAGCAGCTTTCCGGGTGGCGTCCATGCCCTTCAGCGTGCCAGAGCACCCCGCCGGAACAGGACTACGCCACTCGCCCTTACCGCAGTTCTTTAGACCCAGGACCCGCCATGCGCAACAACCACCCCGTCACCAACGTCGAAACCCTGCTTCCGGAGGGCGAGTTCATCTACTCGCGCACCGACCTGAACGGCAATATCGTCGAAGCCAACGCCGCCTTCGCCGACATCAGCGCCTACCGGCGCGAAGACATGATCGGCCAACCCCACAACATGGTGCGCCACCCCGACATGCCCTCCGAGGCTTTTGCCGATATGTGGCGTGATCTCAAGGCCGGACGCCCTTGGCGCGGTCTGGTGAAGAACCGGCGCCGCGACGGCGGCTACTACTGGGTGGCCGCCAACGCTTCTCCGGTAAGGGAACAAGGCCGCATCATCGGCTACCAATCGGTGCGGTCCCGCCCCAGCCGTGAGGAGGTGGCAGCTGCGGAGTCAGCCTATCGTCGCATCCGCGCCGGTGACCGTTCGATCCGTATCGAACATGGCCGTGTAGTACCGGCCCGCACCCCGGTGTGGGCAGTGTTCGCCTCGCAGCCAGTGCAACTGGGTGGGGTCGGACTCCTCCTATTGCTGACCGGTGCGGCATCGGTGGGTGGGTACTTCACCCAGCATGCGATGCTCGACGCCGCCCAACTCGCGCTCGGCGCCCTGGCGCTGCTATGGGCAACGTTCTTCATGCTGGCTTTCGTACCGCGTCTGCAAGGCGACCTCGCCAAGCTGCATGGGCATTTGGGTCAATTGCTGTCCTCGGGTGACCTGCGCCAGCGCTTCGACCTGTCCCGCAGTGACTTGCTGGGACGGATTGGACAGGACACCGATCGCTTCGTCTCCTCGGTGCAGGCCACCATCCAGGGCATGGGCGACACGGCCCGCCAGGTGGCGGTCGTGTCATCCGAGGTATCGGCCGGCGTGGGCAGCGCCAACGAGACGGCGCGCATCCAGAGCGACGCGACCTCATCGGCCGCGGCCGGCATCGAGCAGATCTCGGTCTCGATCGGGGAGGTCGCCGAACATGCGACCGCCACCCGCACTGCCGCCGAAGTCGCCAACCAAGCCTCCGAACAAGGTACTGCACTCTCCGCCAAGGCCTGCGCCACCATCCTGGCCCTAGCGGAAACGGTCAAGCATGCGGCCGCGCAGGTCGAGCTGCTCGGCCAGCAGTCTGTCGAGATCTCCCGCATCACCGGCGTGATCAAGGAGATCGCCGACCAGACCAACCTGCTCGCGCTGAACGCCGCCATCGAAGCCGCACGCGCCGGCGAACAGGGCCGTGGATTCGCCGTCGTGGCCGACGAGGTGCGCAAACTCGCCGAGCGGACCGGCCAGGCCACCCAACAGATCAGCAGCATGGTCGGCACCATTCAGGGTGAAACCGACAAGGCCGTCGCAGGCATGCGTTCGGGCGCCACCCAGGTCGAGAACGGCGTGCAACTGGTGCAGAACGCCCAGGACTCGCTGCGCGAGATCAACGCTCAGATGACCCGTACCCTGGGTATGGTCAATGACATCAGCCACTCCTCCACGGAGCAGCAGAACGCCATGATCCTGATGGCGCAAAGCGTCGAGCGTGTGGCCTCGATGACCGAGCAGAACATGGCCGTGGTCACCCAGACCCACGGCGCCGTCGGCCAACTGGACAAGGCGGTCGATCGCATGCGCGTCGCCGTGGGGCAGTTCACCGTATGAAGTCTTCACCCACCGAAGCACATCTTTGCCGCCAAAGTCCGGCATCACGCATCGAGAAGAGTCGCACCTGTTCTTATAATGGCGTCATACTGACGACCGCTTGAACGCATGCCTGGACACTTGCCCCGATCCACCGCGCCCTGGGCCAACAGCCAGATGCAACGGCTGATCACCGCGCTTGACCAGCACGCCATCTTCAGCGTAGCCGACGCCGGCGGATGCATTACCGCGGCCAATGACTTGTTCTGCGAGATCAGCGGTTACAGCCGCGAAGAACTGATCGGCCGTAATCACAATCTGTTGAAGTCCAACCGTCACCCGCCTGCCTTCTACGAATCCATGTGGGCCACCATCACGTCCGGACAAACCTGGCACGGCGAGGTGTGCAACCGGCGCAAGGATGGCAGCGAGTATTGGGTACGCTCCACGATCGTGCCCTTCCTGGACGCGCACGGTCTACCGGAACAGTACATTTCTATCCGGACCGACATCACCTCGGTCAAGGCCCACGAGACGGCGCTCGTAATCAGCGAGGACCGTCAGCGCCGCGCCCAGGAATTCGGCAACATCGGCACCTGGGACTGGAACATCCAGACCGGCGAACTGTACTGGTCCGAGCGCATCGCCCCTCTGTTCGGCCATGCCCCCGGAAGCCTGGCGACATCCTACGAGAACTTCGTGAATGCCATCCACCCGGACGATCGTGAAGCGGTTGCCGCCGCGGTCGATGCCAGCCTGCAAGGCGACCGGCCTTACGAGATCGAGCACCGCGTGGTGTGGCCGGACGGCACGATACGCTGGCTGCTCGAACGCGGGGCCGTGACCCGCGACAGCGAGGGTCGGGCGTTACGCATGCTGGGCGTGGTCCAGGACATCACGGAACGAGTCGCGGCCGAAGAACACCTGGCGCTGTTTCGCCAAGTGTTCGACGCCAGCAGTCAATGCGTGAGCATTGCCGACGCTCAGGGTTTCCTGCTTTACCAGAATCGCGCCACGGTGGCACTGCTGGGCTATGCCGACGAGGAAGCAAGGGGCAAACCATTCACCGAATTGCTGCCGCAGGAGAGCGCGGAACAACTGGCCAGCCGGATTTTCCAGATGGTTCAGAACGGTGAGGCCCTGGTCGGGCAACTGCCCCTGCGGCGCAAGAACGGTGAGGTGTTCACCTCTTTCAGCAACATCGGTTTCGTCAAGGACGCCCGCGGCGAAACCCGCTACCTGTTCAACATTTTCACCGACTTCACCGACGAACTCGCTCGCCGCAACGAACTGGCGCAGGCCAGGGAAGAGGCGGAACGCGCCAACCAGGCCAAATCTGACTTCCTGTCCAGCATGAGCCACGAGCTGCGCACACCGATGAACGCCATTCTGGGTTTCGCCCAGTTGCTGGGATACGACGCCGCATTGGACGCCGATCAGCACGACAACGTGCGCGAGATCATCAAGGCCGGCCGCCATCTGCTGGACCTGATCAACGAGGTGCTGGACCTCGCCCGCATCGAATCGGGCCACATCAACCTGTCACTCGAACCGGTGCCCCTGCCCGACCTTGTCGCCGAGTGCGCCCAGTTGATCCATCCACTGGCCGCCGCGCGGGCCATCCGCCTGCAAGCCGCGCCCGAGGACGGCAGCACAGTGCGCGCCGATCGCACCCGGCTCAAGCAGGTGCTGCTCAACCTGCTCTCGAACGCGGTGAAGTACAACCGTGAAGGCGGTTCGATCATGGTGGGGACCGCCCCCGGCGAGAGCGGTAGGCTGCGCCTGCAAGTCAGTGATACCGGTCCCGGCATCGCCCCCGAGCGGTTGGGCGATCTGTTCCAGCCCTTCAACCGGCTGGGAGCCGAGCACACCGAGGTGGAAGGCACCGGCATCGGACTCACCATTACCCGCCGTCTAACCGAGATGATGGGAGGCCGGATCGGCGCAGACAGCACACCGGGCAGCGGCACCACCTTCTGGGTCGAGCTTCCGCTCGAAACCAGCGACGCCCCTCTCCCCTCCGGTGACGTGGCGATCGACAGCACCGTCACGCACACGCCCGCACTTTCGCGCTGCATCCTGTGCATAGACGACAACCCGGTCAACCTCAAGCTGATCACCCAGATGCTGGGGCAGCGCCGCAACATCCGCCTGCTCAGCGCGCACGCACCGGAACTCGGCATAGACCTGGCGCGTGCCCACCGACCGGACCTGATCCTGGTCGATATCAACATGCCCGGCCTGGATGGCTACCAGGTACTGCGCTCCCTGCGCGAAGCGCCGGGTCTCGACGCCACGCCGGTCATCGCAGTCACGGCCAACGCCATGCCCCGCGACATCGAGCGCGGACTGGCCGCCGGTTTCACCGACTATCTCACCAAACCACTGGAGCTGCAGCGCTTCCTCGACGCGATCGATGCCGGCCTGAATCGTGCTGCGCCAAACGGCTCGCCCGTCATTGGAGAATGAAACGGACATGATCGCCCAGCTAGGTTTCAACGCCCGCATCCTGATCGTCGACGACGAGCAGGCCAATCTCAAGCTACTGGACAAGATCCTGGCCAGCCAGGCCTACACCAACCGCGTCCTGATCGAGGATCCGCGCGAGGTGCTGTCGCATTACCAGGCCCAACGCCCCGACCTGATCCTGCTCGACCTCAACATGCCCCACCTGGACGGCTTCGAGGTCATGTCGCAGCTGCAGGCGCTCGAAGACCCACTGCTGCCACCCATCGTCATCCTCACCGCCCAGCACGGCCGCGACTATCTGCTGCGTGGGCTGGCCCTTGGCGCGCGTGATTTCGTCGCCAAACCCTTCGATAACATCGAGCTGCTGATGCGGGTGCGCAACCTCCTCGAGGCCCACATTGCGCACCGCATGGTGCACGATCAGAAGCGCACACTCGCGGAGATGGTGCAGGCGCGCACCGAGGAACTCCTCCAGACCCGTCTCCAGATCATCCGCCGCCTGGGCCGTGCCGCCGAGTACCGGGACAACGAGACCGGGCTGCACATCATCCGCATGAGCAAGATGTCGGCGCTGCTCGCCCAGCGCATGGGCTGGAACGACGCCGACTGCGAACTGATGCTCAACGCCAGCCCTATGCACGACATCGGCAAGATCGGCATCCCGGATACCATCCTGCTCAAGCCCGGCAAGCTCGATCCAGACGAGTGGGCGGTGATGCAGACCCACGCCGAGATCGGCGCCGAACTGCTGGCAGGCGACGATTCCGCACTGCTTGACCTGGCCCGCAGCATTGCCTTGACACACCATGAGAAGTGGGACGGCAGTGGCTATCCCAACGGACTCGAGGGTGAGGCGATTCCACAGGCCGGTCGCATCGTTGCGGTGGCCGACGTGTTCGACGCACTGACCTCGAGCCGCCCGTACAAGAAGGCCTGGCCGGTCGAGCAAGCCATAGCCCTTGTCCGGGACGGTGCCGGCAGCCATTTCGACCCCGAGGTGGTGGAGCACTTCCTCGCCGCACTCCCCGATATCCTCGGCATCCGGGCGCGCAACCTGGACCCCGAGACCGTCTGAGGGCCAGCCGGTCGGAATGGCTTTGGACATGATCTGCGCCCGGACGATGACGGTCAGTCCGTGCCATACTTCCCGGCTGGCCCAGCAGGTCCACTCTCAGGGACAGGCGAATTTGTGTACCCTGCCCTTGAAGCTACCGCCCCCTCTCGCCCCGAGTTGGTCTCAGGGCAATGCCGGCACAGGACCGTGACCCGTTCGGACGAGCGGCGTGAGTAATTCACGGAGCCGGGATAGTTCGTCATCCTGTCCGCTGACCGACCTCCGACCTCCGACATCGATAGTCATGACACACTGGTTCAACACTTTCCGCATTCGCCTTACCATTCTCTTCGGCGGGATGGCGCTGATTCTGGGGCTCGGGCTCGCCTTCTACGTGAACCAGGTCGCCTCGGCGCGGGTCACCGAGGCGCGAGGCGAAGTCATAGACGGTGTGACCCGTGCCATTGCCAGTGCGCTCGCGGCCAACCTGACCGAGCGTGAGCGGGAAGTGGTGTTGCTGAGTCAGTCGCCTTTCTTGATGCAGGGCGACCTGGGTAGCCAGGAGGTACGCGACGCGCTCGACCGGATCATGGCAGCCTATCGCTACTACGCCTGGGTCGGGATCACCGACGACAAGGGCATCGTGCGGTCGAGCGCACGGGGGCTGTTGCAAGGGCAGGACGTCAGCCAGCGCCCGTGGTATGCGAAGGGGCGTGAGGGCCCGTTCCTCGGCGACGTCCATGAGGCGGTTTTGCTGGCCAAACTGCTGGAGCAGCCGGATCCCACCGAACCGCTACGCTTCGTCGATTTCGCAACACCGATTCTGGACGAAGCCGGCGAGTTGCGGGGCGTGCTCGCCACCCATGCCCACTGGACCTGGGTGACCGAAACCGTTCGCGACTCCCTGCCCGACGACAGCGAGAGAATCGGGATGGAAGTCCTGGTGATCAACGGGGCCGGCGAGATTCTGTACCCTTACGGCACCATCGGTACGCTGCCGATTCCGTCAGGTGGCATTCCGCTGAATGACCATGCCGTGATCGAATGGGGCGGGCAAGGTCGCTACCTGACCAGCGCCAGCCCGGTTCAATCCGCTACGGTGACCGATCTGGGATGGCGCGTCATCGTCAGGCAGCCGGTCGAGACCGCGCTGGCACCGGTCACGAATCTCCATCACACCCTGCTCCTCATCAGCGCCATCGCGGCAATCCTGTTCATGGCGATCGCCTATCGTCTGGCTGTCGCTGTGAGCCGCCCGATCGAACGACTCCATCGAGCGGCACGGCGAATCAGCGAAGGAAACGAGGCCGCCCCAATCAACTGCGGCAGCTCTGTGAAAGAGGTCGAGGAATTGACCGACGCGCTACAGGCCATGACTCACACCCTGATCGGACGCAAGCGCAAGGTCGAAGACATCAATGCCCAGCTGGAACAGACCGTACTGGAACGCACCTCGCAACTCCTGGCTGCGAACAAACGGCTTGAGCGCCTGGCACGGACCGACGCCCTGACCGAGCTGAACAACCGCTTGGCGGCGGACGAGCGATTGCGTGCCGAGTTCCTGCGTAGCAAGCGAAGCAAATCGGAGTACTCGGTACTGCTGATGGACCTCGATCACTTCAAGCAGATCAACGACAGGCACGGCCATGAAGGCGGTGATCGGGCCTTACAGGCGGTTGCCGCGCTTTTACAGAGTGCGATGCGCGAAACCGATTTCCTCGCCCGTTTCGGCGGCGAGGAGTTCATCGCCATCCTTCCGGAAACCGACCGGCTCGGAGCAGTAGAGGTCGCCGAGAAGCTGCGCCGCACGCTCAATCGTGCGGACATCCCGCCGGCAGGCCATGTCACGCTCAGCATCGGCGCCGCGACGTCCAATGAAGCCGAAGAAGACGAACAGGCGGTGGTCCGTCTCGCGGATGCAGCGCTGTATCGTGCCAAGGAAACAGGCCGGAACCGGGTCGTTGCCCACTCGGCGCCGGATCGATAGTTTCCATTCTGGCGCAGCGCTCCCTACGCCCTCCGCACCTGGTCAAGGAGCCCGGATCCACCCGGGGAACGAAACCCCCGATACCGCATTCGAACGGCCCATGGATACGCTGACCCACGCCCTCTCGGGTGCGCTTGCCGGCCGTCTGCTGGCGCGCCCCCACGAAACCTACGCCCGGAATCCCTCGCCGCCCGTCTGGCAGATGGTCGCCGTCGGAACCGCAGCAGGCGGCTTTCCCGACCTCGATTTCGTGCTCGGTTATGTCTCCGAGCTCGCCTATTTGCGCGGCCACCGAGGGGTGACCCACTCCGTTCTATTACTGCCGTTGTGGGGCCTGCTCGTGGCCTGGGCGATGGCTGGGCTGTTCCGGATGCTGCCACGGCAACCCGACAGGCCGGCATTCGGCTGGAAGCACTACTACATGGTCGCCTGCGTGGCACTGCTGGTCCACATCCTCGGCGACCTGATCACCCAGTTCGGCACGATGATTCTCGCGCCATTGTCCGATCGGCGCTTCGGATTAGGGACCACCTTCATCATCGACCTCGGGGTCAGCGGCATCATCGTCGCCGGCCTCATCGCCAGCGCCCTATGGCGCCGGAGCCGGGTTCCTGCCGCGCTTGCCTCGATCGCACTGGTGGCCTGGATAGGCAACAGCGCGATCGCGCGCAGCGAGGCGATCGACGCAGCACGGGCCTGGGCCGAACGTGAGAACATCCCGGTCGTCAGCGTGGATGCCTCGCCCCGCCCGGCTTCACCTTTCAACTGGACCGCGATCCTGTTCGATGGCGAGTCCTACCACTATGCCCACCTCAACACCCGGCGCACCGAGCCGCTGATCGCGACCCCGGACGACAACTTCATACGTCGCTTCTCGGCACCGTACCAACCCGTCACCATGGCCCACTGGCAGACCGCCAGCCGCTTCGGCAACGGTAGCACCGCAGAACTCGCGCGCACCGTCTGGCATGCACAGGAGTTCGAGTTCTTCCGCTGGTTCGCCATGTTCCCGGTGCTTGACCGGGTGGACACCGGCGGCGCAGAAAACGGCGACTGCGTGAGCTTCCGCGACCTGCGTTTCGACACCCCCGGTCGAGGCCGCCTGCCCTTCCGCTACGGCCTGTGCAACGGAGCGGGCGAATGGCGACTGTTCGAGCACACCCTGGACGGGCTGCGCTGGTTGACCGAATGAGAGGTCGGCGCGGGTCAGCGCGGGTTGTCGCCCCCAGCCGCAACACCGAGATGCGCCAGGAAGGCCTCGGCGGCCGGCGCAAAGACCTTCTGCCGCCAATGAACCACGGACCATTCGGTCCGGATCGGGAAGCCCTCGACATCGAGCTCGACCAGGCTCTCTCCGCCCCCATGGTGCAGGGTGTGGCGCGACAAGACCGCGATGCCGAGGCCTGCGATCACCGACTCCTTGATCGCCTCGTTGCTCGCGATCACCATCTTGGGCGCGAAAGGCCAGTCTCTGACGCGAAATGCCCGCTCGATCGCAAGGCGGGTTCCCGAGCCGGCCTCGCGCACCAGAAAAGGCCAAGGTGCCAGTTCATGCCAGGTCAAGCCAGCCTTGCCCGCCAGGGGGTGCTCAGCCGGCGCGATGAACACCAGCGGGTTATCCGCAAACGGATGCGACGTGATGTCGAGCTCGATGGGCGGATGGCTGAACACATAGAAATCATCCTGGTTCGCTTCCAGCCGCGACACCAGCTCATTCCGGTTGCAGATGCTGAATTGCACCTCGACCTCCGGAAACTGGCGACAGAAGGCGCCGAGGTAGGCCGGCATCAGGTACTTCGCGGTGGTCACCACCCCCAGCCTGAGCGTGCCGGCAGTCAAGCCATGCAGCGCACCGAGGCGGCTGTCGATCCTTTCGAGCACCTCGAACAAGTCCTCGCAGCCTGACCGCAGAATCTCCCCGGCGCTGGTCAAATCGAGGCGCCGTCCGATCTGCTCGAACAGCGTCTCGTCCAGGGTTTCCTGCAGCCGCGCAAGCTGGGTCGAGACGGTCGGCTGCGCCAGGTGAAGCGCGCGCGCCGCCTCGGTGACACTGCCCCGACGAGCCACCTCGCGAAAGATCTCCAACTGCCGGAAAGTGGTCTGGCGGGTATGAAAGCGCAGGCGGGATGCCGTAGCCGGCTCGGGGGACGCATCTGAAGAAGGCTTCATATATTTATAAATGTCGATTAAACATCAGGTAATAATCTATTTTATTAAATTTTCCGGTTGTTTCAATATCGGTCCTGCAGCGCCGCCAACCCGGCGGCCGACAGTCGAGGAGAAACACCATGCACCCCAACGACCTTCCTGCCCATTCGGTAGAAACCAGCACAGCGATCACCGTCGCGGAAGGCGACGGCATCGGGCCCGAGATCATGCAGGCGACCTTGCGCATTCTCGATGCAGCCGGTGCGAAGCTGGACATCCAGCAGGTAGAGATCGGCGAGCGCAGCTATCTCGCCGGCGTGAAGACCGGGATGCCCGAGGCCGCCTGGACATCGCTGCGCGACACACGGGTATTTCTGAAGGCACCGATCACCACGCCCTGTGGCGGCGGCTTCAAGAGTCTGAACGTCACCACCCGCAAGGCCCTGGGCCTCTACGCCAACGTGCGCCCCTGCGTCGCCTACGCGCCTTTCGTACCGACCCGGCACCCCGGCATGGACGTGGTCGTCATCCGCGAGAACGAAGAGGACCTCTATGCCGGTATCGAGCATCGCCAGACCCATGATGTGGTGCAGTGCCTTAAGCTGATCACCCGCCCGGGGTGCGAACGCATCGTGCGCTATGCCTTCGAATACGCGCGTCGCCACGGTCGGAAGAAGGTCACCTGCATGATCAAGGACAACATCATGAAGCTGACCGACGGGCTGTTCCGCCAGGTGTTCGACGAGATCGGCGCCCAGTACGGCGATCTCGAGCGTGACACGATGATCATCGATATCGGTGCGGCGATGCTCGCCGACCGGCCCGAATTGTTCGACGTCATCGTGACGCCCAATCTTTACGGCGATATCGTGTCGGACATCACCGCCCAGATCGCCGGCTCGGTCGGCATGGCCGGGTCGGCCAACATCGGCGACCAGTGTGCGATGTTCGAGGCCATCCACGGTTCGGCGCCACCGCTCGCCGCCAAGGATGTGGCCAACCCGTCAGGGTTGATCCATGGTGCGATCCTGATGCTGCTGCATATCGGTCAGGCCGAAGTCGCTGCGCGAATCCACAACGCGTGGCTGAGCACGATCGAGCGCGGCATTCACACCCGCGACATCTTCGGCCCGAAATCCAGCCGCAAGCTGGTCGGAACGCAGGCGTTCGCCGACGCGGTAGTCGGCCGTCTCGGCCACAAACCCGAGGAACTGACTAGCGTCCGTTATGAAAGCGTACCGACCCTGCCAAGAAGCCCCGCGACCCGGCTCATGCCACTGATCCCGATCGCACACAAACAGCTCGTCGGCACCGACCTGTTCCTGCACTGGCGCGGCCACGACATCGGCGCGCTGGCGACGCGGCTGGAACAAACGCAACAGGGCTCTGGGCTCGCACTGGAGGTCATCACCAACCGCGGCGTCCGGGTATGGCCCAACGGATTCCCGGAAACCTTCTGCGTCGATCACTGGCGCTGCCGTTTCCGCGGGGAACACCCGGACGCAACGGCGCCCGCCGACCTGCAACGCAGGGTGATCGAAGCCGGGCTCGACGTGGTGAAATCGGAAAATCTCTACCTGTTCGACGGTGAACCGGGGTTCTCGGCGGTACATGGTTGAGCGTTGGCGAGGGCGGCGCATGTCGTCCTCGCCAACCGGCATGCCAAGCGGCCGCACGCGGCGCGCGCGGCCCGGATCAAAACTCTCACTGAAGGCGCCGTTGGTCGGTCAACACGATACGACCGCATTCAACAGCACGCGCCGTGACGCCTTGCGCTACCGAGAACGGCTGCCGCCGTAGCAGCCGGTTCGGAAGCTCAATAAGTCTTGTACGGCAGGAACTTGCCGCTCATCGTGATGCTGACCCGGTCACCGGCCGGGTTGGGCTCGCGCTGCAAGTCCATCTTGAAGTCGATGGCGCTCATGATGCCGTCGCCGAACTCCTCGTGGATCAGCTCCTTGAAGGTCGTGCCGTAAACGTTGACCAACTCGTAGAAGCGGTAGATCAGCGGATCGGTCGGGACCGAAGTCGGGAGCGAGCCCTTGTAGGGGACAACCTGTAGCTGGGCGATCGCCTCTTCGGGCAATTCGAGCAGGTCGCCGACCGCGTTGGCCTGGGCCTCGGTCAGCGTCATCTGGCCAAGCAGGGCGGCGGTGCTCCATTCCTTGCTGAAACCGACGACTTCGGCGAGCTGCGCCCAGCTCAGCTTCTTCTTGATTTTCGCATTCAGGATCAGGGCGGTAACTTCTTCACGGGTCATGATGAACTCCTTCAGAGTGAGGCGTGAGAAACGCTGGGTTTGGGCGACAGCTTGTCGCCCTGGTGAGCAGGTCTGGGCAGTTCGACCACCTGGGCAACCTGCCCTCCTCCGCCCAGTCCGGGACGGACTACCGGCGGATGGCGTGGGTCGTGCCCTTCCAGCGAGGCGCCGGCATAGTCGGCCGAGCGATTCACCAGGAAGTCCACCAGATGGTTGCGGATGCGGTAGTACTGCGGGTCGTGGTGGATGGTGCTGCGGGTGCGGTCGCGCGGCATCGTGACTTCGACGATCTCGGCGATCCTGGCGTAGGGGCCGTTGCTCATCAGCAGGATCTTGTCGGCGAGCAGGATCGCCTCGTCCACATCGTGGGTGATCATGAACACGGTCTGATGGGTCGCCTGTACGATGGAAAGCAGCTCGTCCTGGATGGTGCCGCGGGTCAGCGCATCGAGCGCGCCAAAGGGTTCGTCCAGCAGCAGCATCTTGGGCTGGATCGCGAAGGCGCGGGCGATGCCGACCCGTTGTTTCATGCCACCGGACAGCTCGGACGGCTTCTTGTGCAAGGCCTGGCCGAGGCCGACCATCTCGAGGTAGCGGGTGCTGTGCGCCTCGACCTCCTTCGCGCTCCAGCCGGGCCAGCGCGAGCGTACGCCGAACTCCACGTTCTTCAGGGTGCTCAGCCACGGCAGCAGCGCATGGCCCTGGAACACCACGCCACGGTCGAGCGACGGCCCGGATATCTCCTTGCCGTCCATGATCACCACCCCGTCGCTGGCCTGGTCCAGCCCGGCCAGCACGTTCAGGATGGTGGTCTTGCCGCAGCCGGAATGGCCGATGATGCAGGCGAACTCGCCTTTCTCGATGCCGAAGTGGATGTTCTCGAATACGGTCAGGTCGTCCTTGCCGCGCGCGCCGGGAAAGCGCTTGGCCAGACCCTCGACCTGAAGAAAATGCTGGGTCATCGGACTTACTCCTTGTAGGTGACCGCACGGCCGAGGCGGGCCAGCGAATTGTCGAGCACCATCCCGATCAGGCCGATGAACAGGATGGCGCTGATGATGTTGGCGATCGACAGGTTGTTCCACTCGTTCCAGACGAAGTAGCCGATGCCGGTGCCACCGACCAGCATTTCGGCTGCGACGATGACCAGCCAGGCGATGCCGACCGAGATCCGCATGCCGGTCATGATGGTCGGTGCGGCGGCCGGCAGGATGACCTGGAAGGCGGTACGCAGTCGCGACACTTCCAGCGTGCGGGCCACGTTGAGCCAGTCACGCCGGACCGACGCGACGCCGAAGGCGGTGTTGATCAGCATCGGCCACAGCGAGCAGATGAAGATCACGAAGATCGCGGAGATGTTCGAGTCCTTGATCGTGTAGAGCGCCAAAGGCATCCACGCCAGCGGCGAGATCGGCTTCAGGATCTGGATGAAGGGGTCGAGGGCCTTGTACACCAGTGGCGACATCCCGATCACGAAACCGAGCGGCACGGCCACCAGTGCCGCCAGGCCGAAGCCGATCAGCACCCGCGCGATCGAATGGCCCAACTGGATGCCGATGCCCTTGTCGTTGGTGCCACGGTCGTAGAACGGATCGGTGACGTGCTCCCACAACTTGGCCACCACATCGCCCGGTCCGGGCATCGCCGACTGGCCACCGGTGGCGGCCGCCGCGCCGATCAGCGCGGCGTACTCGGGATCGACGATGACCTCGCCCACCGAGGTCCGCGTACCGAGATGCCACAGGCCGACGAAAACCGCGAGAAAGACCAGCGACAGCAGCGGCGCCAGCCAGGGTCGATTGCCACTCATGGTTCAGCCCCTCTTGATCGCGAAACTGTCGATGTAGGCCTCCGGCTGGGACGGATCGAAGGGCTTGCCCATCACCGAGAAGGCCTTGACCGGATCGGTCGGCGGCTCCATGCCCACTTCCTTCATCAGCCGTGTCGCATCGGTGGCGAGGAAGACGTCGCTCGCGACCTTGGCGTAGTCGACCTCACCGCTGATCTGCCCCCAGCGCTTCATCTGGGTCAGGATCCAGATCGCGAAGGATTCGTAGGGGAAGGGATCGAAGTCGATCCGGTTCGGGTCGCGCACCACGTTGCCGAGGCCGTCGGCATAAGTCCCGGTGAGCACCTGCTCGACCACGGTGACCGGCTGGTTGAGGTAGTTGGTCGGCGCGATCGCAGCGGCGATCTCCTTGCGGTTCTCGGGCTTGCGCGCATAGGCGGTGGCGTCGAGGATGGCCTTGAGCAGCGCCTGGTAGGTGTTCGGCATGGTGGTGACGAACTCGCGGCTGGCCGAGAAGGCGCAGCAGGGATGACCCTCCCAGATCTCCTTGGACAGCAGGTGGATGAAACCCACGCCGTCATAGACCGCGCGCTGATTGACCGGATCGGGCGCCAGAAAACCATCGATGTTGTCGGCGCGCAGGTTGGCCACCATCTCCGGCGGCGGCACCGAGCGGATAGACACATCGCGATCCGGGTCGATACCGTGCTCGGCGAGGTAGTAGCGCAGCAGATAGTTGTGCATCGAGTAGTCAAACGGTACCGCGAAACGAAAGCCCTTCCAGTCCTTGGGGTCGCGCTTGTCCTTGTGCTTCATCGCCAGCGTGATCGCCTGGCCGTTGATGTTCTCGACCGCCGGCATGGTCCAGGGAATCGGGTTGGAGCCGGCCCCGATCGAGATCGCCAGCGGCATCGGCGACAGCATGTGGGCGGCGTCGTACTCCTTGGCCAGGGCCTTGTCGCGGATCACTGCCCAGCCGGCGGTCTTGACCACCTCGACATCCAGCCCGTACTTGGCGTAGTAGCCCAGCGGATGGGCCATGATGATGGGCGTGGCGCAGGTGATGGGGATGAAGCCGACGCTGAGCTTGGTCTTCTCCAGGGGTCCGAGCGTCTCGGCGAAGGCTTCCTTGGCCGCGGCCAGCGGAAAGAGGCTCGCGATCGCCGCCATCGCGGTCGTGCCGCCGACCGCCTTCAGGAACCTGCGGCGAACCTCGTCCTGCGGAAACAAGGCCCGCATGATCGCACCTTCGACCGCGCGGTCCTGCAGCGCCTGCTTTTCGAGCAGTTCGGCCTTGTCGTGATCGGCCTGGCTGTGATGATGGCCGCAGCTGCAGCCACCGCGGTGAAGACGGACCTTGTGATCGAACGGATTGCGGAAGGCGGACATGGCTTACTCCTTCATTGGAATCAGGCGGTCTTGAGACGGGACGCGGCGAGCGGTGCCGCAGAGGGTGAGGCGTATTCGATGTCGTGCTCGTACTGCGCCCAGGCACGCTGGTACTCCATGACCCGTGCGACCTCGCGCACGAAGGCGTCGTCGTAGCCGGCGCGTCGGAGCAGATGGAAACCGACTTCCATGCCGGCGCTGATGCCGCCGCCGGTGATGATCCGGCCGGCGTCGACTACCCGCGCATGGCTGATCCGGCAGGCCGGTGCGATCTCGGCCAGGCGGTCGATCGGGGTCTTGCCAAGATGCGAGGCCTCGATGCGGTCCGGCTCCTTGCGATTGGTCGCGACCAAACCGTCGAGCAGGCCCATCGCGGCATAGATCCACGAGCCGGTGCACACGCTGGTCAGCAGGCAGTCTTCCGGCAGGTTGCGGATGTAGTCGGCGAGCTTGCGGTTGTACATTTCCTGGCGGGTGCCGAATCCGCCGGGGATCAGGAAGGCATCCAGCGCCGGCCTGTCGTCGAGGGCATAGTTGGGTAGCACGGTGAGGCCAGCCTGGGTCTGTACCGGGCGCAGCGCGTCGGCCACAAGGAAAACGTCCAGCGAAGGATCGAAGCGGCGCGCCACCGAGAACACGCCGCAGGGCGCGGCGTAATCGACGATCTCCGCGTCCTTGAAGACATACACCCCCAACCTGAACCCTTGCTTGCGCATCACGATGCTTCCCGCGTCGATTGCTCACGGCCCTGAGTGTGCGCATTGCACTGGGAAGTCGGTATCACCGATGTCGTGATTCGCGTGTAGTGCTGGCACTACATGCCGTCGTGGATCAGGGGGGTGGGGGGGGAACGGATCGGGTCGCGACGAGGAACGTCACATGGGCATCGCGAGCGGGGAGGCAGCTCCGGCGGAGGTCGGGGAGGATAGGCAGGGGCGGCGCTACCACACGGCGACAAGATGCGCCCGCTGCCGGCGGGCCTAAAGGCATCACCCGGATCCGCCCGATCAGGCATCCGGCGTGGTGCCGAAGCCCGTCCTCAGGGTCGAACGGGCGTCAGGAGTTCCGTGCCGCGGAAGAAAGCGTGCAGGTTGTCCAGCGTCATGCGGGCCATCGCGACCCGGGTTTCGGTGGTGGCGCTACCGACATGCGGGGCGAGCACGACGTTGTCGAGCGCGAAGAAGCGGGCGTCGATGTCCGGTTCGTTGTCGAACACGTCGAGCGCGGCGCCGGCGATCCGACCTTCGGTCAGCGCCGCAATCAAGGCAGGCTCATCCACCAGCGAACCGCGCGCCACATTGACCAGGTAGCCTTGCGGCCCCAGCGCGGCCAGCACCTCGGCATCGATCATGCGCGCGGTATCCGGGGTCGCCGGGGCGACTACGATCAGGATGTCTGACGCGTCGGCAAGAGCCACCGCGCTCGGGTGATAAGGCCAATCCAGCCGCTGGTCGGTCCGGCCGGTGTAGGCGATCGATACGCCGAAAGCCTCCAGGCAGTGCGCGATCGACTTGCCGATGCGACCAAGCCCGACGATGCCGACCTTCCGGCCCTGCAGGCTGGTGGCGAGTGGGAAGGCCCCGCTCTTCCAATGCCCGGCCCGCACGAAACGATCGCCCTGCGGTAGCCGCCTCAGCATCGCCAGCACCAGCCCGATGGTCAGCTCGGTGACCGCGGCGTTGAGCACATTGGGCGTGTGGGTGACGACGATCCCGCGCTCGCGCGCCCAATCGACCGGGATCAGGTCGTAGCCGACCCCGCAGGTCGCGATGATGCCCAGATTCGGCAGCCTCTCGATCAGGCTCGCCGGTACCGCGCAGTTGCTACGGGTGATGACCGCCTTCAGGCGAGGCGCCAGTGCCGGATCATGCTCGAGCTCGGCGGGCTCGTACGCGATCAGTTCGGCATCGACCAGGCGCTGCATTTCGGGCGGGAAGACCCCGACCTTGAGGACTTCGGGGCGGGACTCAGACTGCATTGCCCCGTATCCCTTTTTCGCTGTCGGCACGCTCTCGGTGACGCCGCTGGTAACGCTCTACATAAGCGTCGCGCGACGGGATCAGGTGCCTGCGGCACAGTTCGACCAGTGTGTCGCGATTGCCCTCCTTCAAGGCCTCGATGATCTCCCAGTGCTCGCGGCGCGCGCGCTCGAGATGCGCCGGGAAGACCATGGACGAGGACCGGATCGAGTTCGCCCGCTGGGCATAGTCCTCGATCGCGCTGGACAAGGTGTCATTGTCCACCAGCGAGAACAGCGCCTTGTGGAAGGCGACGTTGGCCCGATAGGCGGCGCGCAGATCGGACGCGGCGACCGCTTCATCATGGGCGCGCTGAATCGCGACCAACTGCTCCAGCCGCTCGGGCGGGACCGGTAGCGGAATCCGCTTCGCCGCGCTGGTCTCCAGGATCTCGCGCACCTCGTAAAGATCATGCACTTCCTTGGCCGAGTAGGCCTTGACCAGGGCACCGACGTTCTTGCGCCGCTCGACCAGCCCCATCCGTTCCAGTTCGGTCAGCACCTGGCGAACCACATGCCGCTTTTGCCCGAAGCGATTGCGCAAATCGTCCTCGACCAGGCGCTCGCGCGGATTCAGGAAGCCGAGGACGATGTCCTCCTCCAGCGTCGCGACCGTCTGTCGGACCAGCGGCTCGACATCGCGATCGCGCGCGACCGGGGCAACCCGCAACCTGGCCGGGGCCAGATCGACCGGAGAGTGGCTTGGCTGGGACACGATCTCGCTCCTTGCAAAGGTCATGAATCTCCCGCCATTGTACCCGCCTGCGGCACCGCCTTTCGCCGCCCGAAGCGGCCGAAGACCAGGCGGAAGAACGGAGTGGCCTGGAGAATGGACAGGGCCGCGATCGCCAGCAGTACCAGCGAGATCTTGCTCTCGAGGAAGATGCCCCAGTTGCCACGACCAATCAGCAAAGACTGATTCAGGCTGACGTCGAGCAGCATGCCCAGCACCAGGCCGATCACCATCGGTGCGGTCGGGATGCCGGCGCGTTCGAAGATGTAGCCGAGCAGGCCGAACCCGAGCATCAGCCAGACGTCGAACAGGTTGTTGTTGATCGCGAACGAACCGACGATGCTCATCACCACGATCGCCACCGCCACCGCCATGCGTGGCACCCGCATCACGATCACGCTGAAGCGGGTGAACAGCAGGCCGAGCAGGAACAGCGGAATGTTCGCCAGCAGGATCGCCCAGATCAGGGTGTAGGTCACGTCACCGTAATCGGTCAGCAGGGTCGGGCCGGGCAGGATGCCGTGAACCATCAGACCGCCGAGCAGGACCGCGGTGGCGGAGCTACCCGGGATGCCGAGGGCGATCGTGGGCACCAGCGCGCCGCCGACCACGGCATTGTTGGCCGCTTCCGGCGCCGCGACCCCGGCCGGGTCGCCCTTGCCGAAGCGGGACTTGTCCTTGGCGAAGCGCTTGGCCTCGTTGTAGGCGAACCAGCTCGCGGTATCCCCACCGGTGCCGGGAATCAGGCCAGTGACGACACCGATCACGGCCGAGCGCATCGAGTTCGGCAACAGGCGCAGGAACTCGGGCAGGCGCGGAATGACCCGGTCGCTGATCTGCGCCGGGCGAGGCTGCTTGCCGCGCGCCTGCTCGGCCAGCGCAATCGCCTGCGGGATCGAGAACAGGCCGATCAGCGCGACGGTGAACGGAACCCCGGAGAACAGGTTGATGTTGCCCGCTGTGAAGCGGGCGGTGCCGGTGGTCGGATCCATGCCGACCATCGCCAGCAACAGGCCGAGCGCGCCGGCCAGCAGGCCTTTCATCGGCGAGCCCTTGGCCAGCGTGCCTATCATGGTGATGCCCAGCACCGCGATCGCGAACAGTTCGACCGGTCCGAACAACAACACCAGCTTGCCGAGGAAAGGGGCGATGGTGAGCAAGGCAATGCCACTGATGATGCCGCCAACCAGCGACGAGGTCAGCGAAATGCCCAGCGCCCGACCGGCCTCGCCACGCGAAGCCATCGGAAAACCGTCCAGCAGGGTCGCGGCGGCGGCCGGGGTGCCCGGCGTCCTGAGCAGGATCGCGGCGATCGAGCCGCCGTACATCGCGGCCAGATACAGCGACGCGAGCATGCACAGCCCGGTTTCCGGCGGCAGCGAGAAGGTCAGCGGCAACAACAGCGCAAGCGCCATCGTCGCAGACAGTCCCGGCAGGGCGCCGACCATCAGGCCGAGCGCGGTACCGAGCGTCATGAACATCAGATTGGTGGGCGTCAGCGCGTTGGCGAAGCCGATGGCAATGAAGGAGGTTTCCATGGTCAGATCCGATGCGACATCATTCGAAGAAGGCCGGCACGAGTTGTATCGGCATGTAGAGCGCCCAGATGAACACCACCCACACCAGCGCGGTCATGCCAAGTGCGACCAGGATCGCGGGCACCCAGCGCAGCGTGCCGCTGATGGCTAGGCCAAGCGCGATGAAAACCGGTGTGACCAGGAGATAGCCAACATACGGAATCAGGGTCACATAGGCGATGATGCCGGCGGCGAAAGGCAACGCGGCACTCCAGACGATGGGCTTGGGGCCCTCGTCTTCAGCCTCGAGGATGGGCGGAATCATGGCCGAATCGAGGACGGCATTGTCGTCGGGAGCTGGAGCGGCCTCGGGTGCCGCCTGCGCAATCTTGTTGCGACGACGCGCCTTGAACAATTCTTCCACGATGACCAGCGTCGCGAGGCCACCGACCGCCCAGGCGAGCAGCATCGGCAGACGACTGGCCGCGAGGGGATAGGCGGACGCCTGAGAGTAAAACAGCACGGCCAGCCCTATCGAGGCCACGCTGATGATGATCGAACTGTACACAGAAGCTCTCCCGCAAAACCGCTGGAACGGCGCTGACAGACTGAGACGGACACACGGCATCGAGCGGGGGCGCCATCGTGAGGGCGCCCCACCCGAGCCTCAATCGACTGCGGGCCCGGCTCCGGGCACAGAGGCGTCGAAGTTCAGGCCCGCGAGAAGGAGCGATCGGGCGCTTACTGGGCCTGATCCTTGACTTCTTCCCAGATCGCCTTGAAGGTGACTTCCTGGTTCTTGAGGAAGGTCATGTAGTCATCACCCGACCGGTAGTCGATCACGAACGCACGCTCGCGGGCATCGCGCAGGAAGTCCGGATTGGCGATCACACGGTCCATCGCAGCGATGAACTGCTGCACATGCTCGGCCGACATGCCTTTCGGGCCGCTGTAACCACGCGAGGAACCGGCCACGACATCGATGCCCTTCTCACGCAAGGTCGGCACATCGGGGATCTCCGGCAGACGGTCCTCGGTGAACACGGCCAGGACGCGCAGGTTGCCGGCCTGGATTTGCGGGAAGGTGATGCCGAGATTGTTGAAGCTGGCGTCGATCGTGCCAGCCAGTGCGGCCGCCCACGACGGACCGTCACCCTGGAACGGCACCTTGATGAACTTCAAGCCGGTGGCCTTCTCGACCATGATGGTCGAGAAATAATCATCGCCGCCGACGCCGGAGTTGCCGATGGTGATGGTTTCCGGGTTGGCACGAGCCGCCTCGAACAGCTCCTCGACGGTCTGGTACGGGCTCTCGGCACGCACCACGATCACGCCCGGGTCGGTCACGACGTTGGCCAACGGCGTGATCTCGTCGATGCTGTAGGTGATCGTCGGGTTCATGATGTAGTTGGTCATCAGCATCGGGGTATTGGTGATGCTGATGGTGCGGCCATCGGCGCGGGTCTGCTTGGCCAGACGGGTCCAGGCGATCGCACCGGTCGCGCCCGGCTGATACTGGTTGACGAAGTTGGCACCCAACTCCTTGGACAGATAGGGCTGGACCAGTTGGGCCAGCGCGTCGCTGCCGCCACCGGGCGAAAAGCCCTGCAGAACCGTCACTTCACTGCCGGCCGAATACTGCTGGGCCGCTGCGCCGAACGGCAGTGCGAGCGCGGCAGCGATGATCAATGCTTTTTTCTTCAGTGACTTGCTATTCATCTTGGAGGTCTCCTCGTGCTTGATTCAACAAATCCGGAAAACGGAATGTGGCGGCTCGTTTCGCGAGTTGCGGGGCCAATCTAACTCAGCTAAGATCGCATCGTCAACAAGATTATCAATAATATTACCGGAGGTATAAGGTGGCTTCATCCGACAACAGCAGTCCCAAACCACAAGCCGCCCAGGGCATGAGCAAGGCGCTCACCAATTATGGCGATCGCGAGTTCTCCCTGTTCCTGCGCAAGGCCTTCATCAAGGGGGCCGGCTACACCGACGACGCCCTGTCCAAGCCCATCGTCGGGATCGCCAACACCGGCAGCGGTTTCAACCCCTGCCATGGCAATGCGCCGCAGCTGATCGAGGCGGTCAAGCGCGGCGTGATGCTGGCCGGTGGCCTGCCGGTTGAGTTTCCGACCATCTCCATCCACGAGAGCTTCGCCCATCCGACCAGCATGTTCCTGCGCAATCTGATGGCGATGGACACCGAGGAACTGATCCGGGCCCAGCCCATGGACGCGGTGGTCTTGATCGGCGGTTGCGACAAGACCGTACCGGCCCAGCTCATGGGCGCGGCCAGCGCCGGCATCCCGGCCATCCAGCTGGTCACCGGTTCGATGCTGACGGGCTCTCACCGTGGCACCCGGGTCGGCGCCTGCACCGACTGTCGCCGCTTCTGGGCGAGCTACCGTGGCGACGAGATCGACGCGCAGGAGATCGCCGACGTCAACAATCAGCTGGTGGCCAGCGTCGGCACCTGCTCGGTGATGGGCACCGCCAGTACCATGGCCTGCATCACCGAGGCGCTGGGCATGATGGTGCCCGGCGGCGCCACGCCGCCTGCGGTGACCGCGGACCGGATTCGGGTCGCCGAACGCACCGGCACCCAGGCGGTGGCGATGATAGGCGCCGGCCTGACCCCGGACCGCATCCTGACCGGCAAGGCCTTCGAGAACGCCTTGCGGGTCTTGCTCGCGATCGGCGGCTCGACCAACGCCATCATTCACCTGACCGCGATCGCCGGCCGACTCGGCATCGCGATCGACCTGGACGGGCTCGACAGGATCAGCAAGGAAACCCCGGTGCTGGTCGACCTCAAGCCGTCCGGCCAGCACTACATGGAAGACCTCCACAAGGCCGGTGGATTGGCCGCAGTGCTGCGCGAATTGCGTCCGCTGCTGCATCTGGACACCCTGACTGTGACGGGCCGCACCCTGGGCGAGGAGCTCGACGCGGCCGGTCCGGGCTTCCCTCAGGATGTCGTGAGGAGCCGAGAAAACCCGATCTACCCGCAGGGCGGCATCGCCTTCCTGCGTGGCAACCTCGCCCCGGGCGGCGCGATCATCAAGCAATCGGCCGCGTCCAAGGACTTGATGGAGCACGAAGGCCGCGCAGTCGTGTTCGAGAACCTGGAAGACCTCGCCAAGCGCATCGATGACCCGGATCTGGACGTCAACCCGGAAGACGTGCTGGTGCTGAAGAACATCGGCCCGATCGGGGCGCCCGGCATGCCGGAAGCCGGCTACATGCCGATTCCCAAGAAGATCGGCCGCCTAGGCGTCAAGGACATGGTGCGCATTTCGGACGGCAGGATGAGCGGCACCGCCTCGGGCAGCATCGTCCTGCATGTGACGCCGGAATCGGCGATGGGTGGCCCGCTCGCCTTGGTACAATCCGGCGATCGCATCCGCCTGAGCGTTTCCGAGCGCAGTCTGACCCTGCTGGTCGATGAGACCGAGCTGGCGCGCCGCCGCGCCGCAATGCCGCCTGCCCCGCCGAGAGCGGAAGACCAGCGCGGCTATCGCAAGCTCTTCCTGTCGACGGTCACCCAGGCCGACGCCGGCTGCGACTTCGATTTCCTGCGTGCGGTCGAGATCCGGGAGACCGTGCCGGCCAAACCTGCCCAACCCGAGGACAAGGCATGAGCGACGCCACGAACAGCACCGACTGGGTCATCCCGGCACCGAGGCAGCCCGCGCTGCCGGTGCAGGGCGAATCGGCGCGCTTCCCGGTACGCCGGATCTACTGCGTCGGTCGCAATTACGCCGACCATGCGATCGAGATGGGCCATGATCCCAACCGCGAGAGCCCGTTCTTCTTCCAGAAGAATCCGGACGCGGTGGAGGTTCCCGACGGACGCTTTCCGTACCCTGTGATGAGCACCGACGTCCATCACGAGATCGAATTGGTGGTGGCGCTGGCCATGGGCGGTCGCGACATCCCGCTCGAGTCCGCGCTGGACTGTGTCTACGGTTACGCGGTCGGCATCGACATGACCCGTCGCGACCTGCAGGCCGAGGCAAAAAAACAGGGCCGTCCGTGGGAGGTCGACAAGGCCTTCGAGGCCTCGGCGCCCTGCTCCGCGATCGTCCCGGCGGAGCGGATCGGCCACCCTGCGGCGGGCCTGATCTGGCTGGACGTCAACGGCGAGCGCCGCCAGAGTGGCGATCTGAATCAGTTGATCTGGAAGGTTCCGGAGGTGATCGCAACGCTGTCCGCGCTGTTCACCCTCGCGCCGGGCGACCTCATCTTCACCGGCACGCCGGCCGGTGTCGGGCCGGTGCAGCGAGGAGACAGGATCAGCGGAGGCGTGGAGGGCGTCGCGGAGCTGAGTCTGACTGTCGTTTGAACCAGAAGGGCAGCTTTCGCGAATGCGCACTGCCTATCGGTTGTGGAGTGAATCGCATCGCGCTGAGCCGGAGGTCGTCCGGGCCGGAACGGCAGCATGCGTGCGCACGCACTGCCGATCGGTGGAGGCGGCCGTCCTCGCGGCTCCGACAGCCACTCGCGCTGCCGCTGTAAGGCGCGCTTCGCTGCGATCCCTGAACTCGGCCTTCGGCCTCAGACAGCAGGGATCGCGGCCGCTACGCGCACCAACAGCGGCATGCGCTCGGGCTGAGTCGCCGCGAGGACGGCCGCCTCCACCGATTTGACTGCCGTGCATGATGGGAGCCTGTTCATCGTCGGGTGCCGTCAGGCAACCGCCTGGCTTTCTCGGCTACCGGCTTCACCGTCCGTCCTACCTCCTCCCCGGACGGTGAATCGCCCCGCCCTCGCAAGAGAGCGGGGCACCTCTTCATCAACTCATGATGCCGATGCTCCACGGCGCGAATTCGTGATCACCCAACCCTAGCAGCTCGCTCTTGGTCCGTTCGCCCGAGGCGGTGCGCAACAGTTGCTCGAAGATGCGCTGCCCCATCTCCTGCACACTGAGCGTGCCATCGAGGATCTCCCCGCAGTTGATGTCCATGTCTTCTTCGAGACGGTGGAACATCGGCGAGTTGGTCGCGAGCTTCAGGCTGGGTGACGGTTTTGCGCCGAACATCGAACCGCGGCCGGTGGTGAAGGCGATGAGGTTGGCCCCGCCGGCGATCTGGCCGGTAATCGAGACCGGGTCGAAACCCGGCGTGTCCATGAACACCAGGCCTTTCGCACGCACCGGCTCGGCGTACTTGTAGACCTCCATCAACGGGCCGGTGCCGCCCTTCATCGACGAGCCGAGCGACTTCTCGAAAATGTTGGCCAGCCCGCCAGCCTGGTTGCCCGGGCTGACCTTGCCGTTGATCTGCACGTCACGCCCGACCGAGTATTCCTCCTTCCACCAGCGGACGCGCTCTACCAGTTTCTCGCCGACTTCGCGCGATACCGCGCGTCGGGTCAGGGTGTGCTCGACCCCATAGATCTCCGGCGTTTCCGACAGGATCGCGGTGCCGCCGTGACGGACCAGGATGTCCACCGCCGCACCGAGCGCCGGGTTGGCGGAAATCGATGAAAAGCTGTCCGAACCGCCGCACTGCAAGCCCAGCATCAGATGGCTGGCCGGCACGGTCTCGCGCACGACCTTGTTGGCCTCGGGCAGCAAGGCCTGGACCGCGGCGATGCCGGCCTCGATGGTCTTGCGGGTGCCCCCCTCGTCCTGCATCGTGAATGTGTGCAGCCGGGCACTGGTGTTCAGGCTCTCCGCCGCAACCAGGTCCTTGATCTGGTTGCGCTCGCAACCCAGACCGATGATCAGCGACGCTGCCATGTTGGGGTGGCGGGCATAGCCGGCGATGGTCCGGCGCAGCAGATCCATAGGCTCGCCGCTCATCTCCATGCCACAGCCGATGCCGTGGCTGAACGCGACCACGCCGTCGATGTTCGGGTACTCGGCCAGGCGCTCGGGCGTGAACCACTCCGCGATCCGGTGCACCACGGTCGCCGAACAGTTCACCGTGGACAGGATGCCGACATAGTTGCGGGTCGCGACCTGGCCATCGGCCCGGACGATGCCCTGGAAAGTCGCCCGGGCCGGCTCCGGCAGCATCTCGACCGGGCGATATTCGCTGGAATGCGCGTAGTCCCGGTCGTATTCGCGGAACAACATGTTGTGGCCATGGACCATCGTACCCGGCGCGATGTCGTTCAATGCGAAGCCGATCACCACGTTGTACTTGCGGATCGGTTCGCCCTTGGCGATCGCGCACGACGCGATCTTGTGGCCGGCCGGCACCTGGCTGCGGCTGGTCACGCCTTCACCCGGGATCTCGGTGCCGATCGCGACATCACCGCGAGCGATCACGACGTTGTCGTCCGGATGGAGCCGGATCACCGGTGCGGCGGGCTTGCTGATTACTTCCGTCATGTCATTCACCTTTCATAGACCCGGCATCGAGAACCCGACTGCGTCGAGGTCGGCCCGCAAGGCGTCGCGTTGGGCGGCCTCCAGCGCCACCAGTGGCGGCCGGACAATCGCCCAGTCAGCGTCGCCGCCGTAGAGTGCTACCGCTGCCTTCAGCGCCGGAATCATCGGATAGCGCTGGAAGATCTGCCGTACCGTGTCCAGCGCGGCCTGCCGGGCATCGGCATCCTCGGCCTGCCAGTTGTCGGCCAGCGCCGAGATCGCGGCCGGATTGACGTTGGCGGTCGCACTGATGCAGCCGGCGCCGCCAGCGCGTTTGGTCGCGAGCAGGAAAGTCTCGCTGCCGGCGAACACGTCGAAGCCTTCCGGCTGGAAGGTATCCAGCATCGCCTTGGTGTTGTCCCAGTTGCCGGAGCTGTCCTTGATGCCGGCGATCGTGCCCGGATAGGCCTTGAGCAGGCGCTCGATCAGACCCAGACTGATGCCGACCTGCGCGACCGGCGGGATGTGATACAGATAGATGCGCAGGCGCGCGTCGCCGACCCGCTCGATGATCTCGGCGTAGCTGCGGAACAGCCCGTCGTCGGACACGCCCTTGTAATAGAAGGGCGGCAGCATCAGCACACCGCCACAGCCCAGGCCGACCGCCTCGCGGGTCAGCTCGACCGAATCGGTCAGCGCGCAACAGCCGGTGCCCGGCATCATCCGCTCGGGCGGCAGCCCCGCCTCGACCAGTTGCTGGAGCAGGGCCCGCTTCTCGCCGACCGACAGCGAGTTGGCCTCTGAGTTGGTGCCGAACACGGCCAGCCCCACATTGTTGTCCAGCAACCAACGGCACTGGCGCACCAGCTTTTGTCCGTTCGGACGAAGATCCTGATCGAACGGAGTCACCACCGGGGAAAGCACCCCTTGCATACGTTTCGCTGTCATCACACCCTCGCTTTGGTCACGCACACCACCCGATCGCACGGATAGCCTGCAGCTTATTATGAATAAGATTATTGATAATTTTTGCGACAGACGATGTTAGCGGAATTCAAGCACTTGTCGCAAGTTGACAGGCAGCGCAATCCGATGATCAAGGGCGGCTGGATAGGCGTGGCGGGCCAGTCGACCCTAAGCCGCAAGCGTTACGTGTCGCGGTCCGTCTTGGGAGCTCCGACTGCTCAAAGCCTGTAGCTTGAACTCGCTCGGATCAGTGTTCGAGCATGTCGTGGCGCGCTGCATAGGTCAGCAGCTCGACCATGCTGGCCACCCCGAGTTTGTCGAAGATGCGGCTACGGTAGGTGGAAATGGTGTTCGCGGATAGCGACAGACTGGTGGCGATATCGGAGACGCTGCGCCCCTGCGCCAGCAGCTTCAAGACCTGGAACTCGCGATTCGACAGCGTCTCGTGGGCCGGGCGGACCGCGTCGTTGCGCACGCTGCGCGCGAGCAGTTCGGCGATCGACGGGGTCACGAACACGCCCCCGATCGCCACCTTGCGGATCGCTTCGACCAGTTCGTCCGGGGCGCAGCCCTTGTTCAGGTAGGCGCCGGCACCGGCCCGGATAGCCCGCACCGCGAACTGCGACTCGGGATAGACCGACAACATCACCACCCCGACCTGCGGAAACTCGGCCCGCAGCGTCTTCAGCACGTCCAGTCCATCGCGCTCGCCCAGCGCGACATCGAGCACGACCACGTCCGCCGCCACGCGCCGCATGATCTGCATCGCCGTGGGTCCGTCCGCCGCTTCGAGGATCTCGCCGATGGCCTCCTCTTCGGACAGGATCTGGATCAGACCGCGCCGTATGATCATGTGGTCATCGACGATCAGCAGCCGTACCCCACGGTTCATGTCATCACCTCGGCCAGCCTCAGGCGCACCGTGGTACCGTTGCCGGGACTGCTTTCCAGGGTCAGCTCGCCTCCGATCGCGCGGGCCCGCTCGTTCATCCCGAGCAGGCCGAAACTGGTCGGCGCGAGCGGCACGATCATGCCGCGGCCATCGTCCTCGACCTCCAGCACCAGGTCCCGGCCCAGCGCGCGCGCGACCACCGACACCCGCCCGGCGCCGGCATGTCGCTGCACATTGGTCAGGACCTCCTGCACGATGCGATAGACCGCGATCTCCGCCTCCCGGCCGAGACGGCAGCGTTCGACCTCACCCGGGCAGACGAACACACAGCGCAGGCCGGAACGGGCCTGGGTATCGTCCAGCAAGGATTCGATCGCGGCCCACAGGCCGAGATGGTCCAGTACGCCGGGGCGCAGGTCATTGAGGATGCGCCGTACCGCGCCCATCGCGCCCTGCCCGATCCCGAGCGCGGCATCGATATGGCCGCACACCACCGCGTCATTGCGAAGCCGTTGCCTGAGCCAGTTGAGCTCGAGCTGCATCGCGGTCAGCGAGGCGCCGAGGTCGTCATGGATGTCGCGGGCGATATGGGCCCGCTCCTCCTCGCGCACCGAATTCATGTGGGCCGACAGCCGACGCAGGCTGTCGCGCGCCTGGCGTAGTTGCTGGTTGGCCGAGGACAGCTCGGTGGTACGCTCGATCACGCGACGCTCGAGTTCGTTGCGCGCCGCATGCAGGGCCGCTTCGGTGCGCTTGCGTTCGGTGATGTCGGAGAAGGTCACCACCGCGCCGACCACCGCCTCGCCGTCCCGGATCGGGTAGGAGGCGTACTCGGCCGGAAACGAACTGCCATCGCGCCGCCACAACACCTCGTCGTCCACCCGGCAGCTCGCCCCTTCCTTGAAGGCCTTGAAGATCCGGCAATCGTGAACCGGCATCAGCTCGCAATTCGAGTGCGAGTGGTGGATCAGGTAGTGCATGTTCCGCCCGAGCACCTCGTCGGCGTCATAGCCGAGCATGCTGGCGCCGGCGCCGTTGATGAAGATGCAGCGCCCGTTCAGATCGATGCCGTAGATGCCTTCGCCGGCCGACTCGAGCAGCATCTCGAGTTGGCGACGCCAGGCGGCATGGTGGGACAGATGGTGGAGATTGGCGAACATCGGCACGAAGGGTCGGAATCGATGCAAGCCTCGACGCAAGAACGGTGCCTGACTTTAGGTGCTGCGGATGAGACCCGCATCGTGGTCATCAACACGGACGACGGCATCTCAGGGCGTCCCTCATACGCGACTGACGTCCGGGTGGATCGCCGACGCGGACTGGGCCTGTCTGGCGAACCATGCACCAGCGCGGTGCAGGCCTCACTTCTTCGGCCAACATTGAGGTGCATCAGCACACCGCGACGGCTTCATCGATAGAATGTCCTCATCGTCGTCATGCCGGCATTCAATTGGCGCGAGCAGCGTCTGATGCCTAGCCTCGACACAGGGATGACGACATCGTCGTAACCACCCCACTCACGACAGCCAAGGAGAATCGACATGGAAATCGACATCGGTATCAGCAAGAAGGATCGCGCCAAGATCGCGGACGGCCTGTCCCGTCTGCTCGCCGACAGCTACACCCTGTATCTGACCACCCACAATTTCCACTGGAACGTCACCGGCCCGATGTTCAACACCCTGCATCTGATGTTCGAGGGCCAGTACAACGAGCTCGCGCTGGCGGTGGATTCGATCGCCGAACGCATCCGCGCCCTGGGTTTCCCGGCGCCCGGCACCTACAAGGAGTTCCAGAAACTCGGCAGCCTGTCCGAGCCGGATGGCGGAATGAATGCCAAGGAAATGATCAGCCACCTGGTCATGGGCCAGGAGGCGGTGGTGAAAACCGCCCGCAGCATCCTGCCTCTGGTGGACAAGGCCAACGACGAGCCGACCGCCGACCTGCTGACCCAGCGCATGCAGATCCACGAAAAGAATGCGTGGATGCTGCGCAGCCTGCTGGAAGCCTGAACGCGGAGAGCAACGCTTGTACCCAATCATCGAGGCCGCACCGGATTTCGGGTCGCGCCCCGGTCCGGCCTGGTGACGCGCGCATGCTGCGACTGTCCTGACTGACAGCGGCTTTCGCCCGCCCGACGTGCAAGTCACCGCGGCTGAGCCGCAGGCGCCGGATCAACCGCCGTGTGGCCTGAGGATCAGGGTGTCGCCCCGCTGGGTGAACTCGAGATGGCGCAATACGCTCATTCCCAGCAGCACTTGTTCGTCGCGGAAACCGGGGTTCAGATGGCTGCGCACGTTCTGGATGCGGAAGGGCCCGAGGCCGAGTTCGTCGATGACGGTCGCACGCACCGTCACGGTGCCGTTGGCGGTCATCACTTGCATCGGCGCCCCCGGTGACAGCCCGAGCGCCGGCCCGAGGTGGGCCGGCACCGACACCTGGGTTGCACCGGTATCGAGCAGGAACACCACCGGCTGGCCGTTGATCGTTCCGGGCGCGACATAATGCCCGGCGCGGTTGCGCTTGAGCACCAGCTCGGACGCCCCCGGCTGCACGCTCAGGTTGCGGTTGGGATTGTCCCGTCGGTCCAGCGCATCGTCGAAGAACAGCCACAGCAGGGCGATGGCCGCCAGCCAGGCCATCACGATCATGCCGCGCCCGAGGCGACGCTGGGTTTGAATGGGTTCGCTCATCCGGGTTCGGACCATGCGCACCGGGCAGACGTTCTACCGGCCAGCGTCAGCCCAGCACCTGTCCATGCTCGCGGGTGGCGTGGAATCCGACCTTGGGCCACTTCTCCATCGTGACATCGAGGTTGTAGCGGGTGCTGGCCAGATACACCGGATTGCCATCGACATCCTTGCCGAGCCGGATCGATTGCTCGCGCTCGAAGTTGCGGCGGGTCAGTTCGTCCGGGAAGGTCAGCCAGCGCGCGGTGTAGATGTCGGCCGACTCGAAGATCGCGTCGACCTTGTACTCGTCCTTCAGCCGTTGTGCGACGACCTCGAACTGCAGGGTACCGACCGCGCCTAGCAGCATGTTGCCGCCCTCTTGCTCGAAGACCTGGATCGCGCCCTCCTCGCCCAGTTCCTGCAAGCCCTTTTGCAACTGCTTGGTCTTGAGCGGGTCGCGCAGCCGCGCCGCACGGAAGAGCTCCGGCGAGAAGTAAGGAATACCCTTGTAACCGAGGCCCTCGCCTTCGGTGAGCGTGTCGCCGATCTGCAGCTGGCCGTGGTTGTGGATACCGATGATGTCGCCGGCGACACCGTCTTCCTTGTGCACCCGCTCGTTGGCCATGAAGGTCAGCGCATTGGCGAGCTTCATCTCGCGCCCGAGGCGAACATGTCTGACCTTCATCCCCGACGTGTATCGACCGGAACAGATGCGGAAGAACGCGATCCGGTCACGGTGCTTGGGGTCCATGTTGGCCTGGATCTTGAACACGAAACCGGTGAACGGCGCCTCGGCAGGCTGCACCGCGCGGGTCCCGTTGTCGCCGGAGCCCGAGACGAGCCCGGCGATGCGCGGCTGGGGCGGCGGCGCCCAGTCGAGCAGCGCCTGCAGGATCTCCTGCACGCCGAAGTTGTTGATCCCCGAACCGAAGAACACCGGCGTCTGGCGGCCGGCGAGAAACGCTTCCAACGAGAACGGTGCCGACGCACCTCCGATCAAGTCCACATCCTCGCGCACCTGTCCGATCTCCAGCGGAAAAAGCGCATCAAGCTGGGGGTTGGCGATGCCCTTGATCACCTCGGCCTCGGAGCGTCGCTCCTCGCCCGGCGTGAAGCGCAGCACCTGGTCCTCGAGCAGGTGATACACGCCGCGGAAGGTCTTGCCCATGCCCACCGGCCAGGTGATAGGCGCGCATTCGATCTTGAGCACATCCTCGATCTCGGACAACAACTCGAAAGGCTCGCGCACCTCGCGGTCCATCTTGTTCACGAAGGTGATGATGGGCGTGTTGCGCAGCCGGCACACCTCGAGCAGCTTGATCGTCTGCGCCTCGACGCCCTTGGCCGCGTCGATCACCATCACCGCCGCGTCGACCGCGGTCAGCACCCGGTAGGTATCCTCGGAGAAATCCTGGTGGCCCGGGGTGTCGAGCAGGTTGATGGTGTGGTCCTCGTACTCGAACTGCATCACCGAGCTGGTCACCGAAATGCCACGCTGCTTCTCGACCTCCATCCAGTCCGAGGTCGCATGGCGTGCGCTCTTCCTGGCCTTGACCGTTCCGGCGAGTTGGATCGCGCCACCGAACAGCAACAGCTTCTCTGTCAGCGTTGTCTTGCCCGCGTCGGGGTGGGAGATGATGCCGAAGGTGCGGCGCTTGGCGACGTCGCGCAGGAGGTCGGGGGGGAAAGAGGGGGTGCTCATCGTTTCGGCCGCAAAATGAAGAAGCCGCCGACCCGAACCCGGATGGCGGCAAAGTCGTCATTTTACCAAGGATGTCGGCCGTGTAGGGCCGCATTTGCCGTAGCTCGCTTCAACCGCGGTCAAGCAGTTCATCCACGAGTTCGCGCATGTGCTGCCAGTGCGAGCCCTCCCAGAACACCCGCCGGCAGACGTCGCAGGTACTGAATCGCTGTTGGCGTTCGCGAACCATCGGCGGAATCCGTGCCTCGGCCTGCGCCCTGTCGATCGGGCGCAACGGCACGTTGCAGTCGAGACACAGCGTGAACGGGCGTGCGCTACCGGCCAGGTCGAGCCGGTCGAATATCTCGCGCACTTGCAGTCTTGGCTTCAGCGCGTGCACGAAACACCCGTGCGTGACGCTTCGACGCTTCAGCAGCTCCCGATCGCGGGTGAGCACGATGCGTTCATCCCGCAACGCGATCGCGACGATCTCGTCGTCCGCGAAGCCGTTGTCGTAAAGCGTATCGAAACCGGTCAGGCGCAGCAGTCGCGCAAGCCCGCCCAGATGCGCGTCGGCGACGAAGCGCGTCCGGCGTAGCGGCTGGTCGCGCACGCACAGCAAGGGCGTGATGTCGAGCGCCTCGAACTTCGGGTACACCGCCACCCGGTCGCCATGCCGCAACAGCCGGTCGAAGCCCACCGACTCTCCATTCACCAGCACCAACTCCACCTCGGTATGCGGCACCCCGAGCGCCTCGATCATGTGCTTCAAGCTCGCAGCCCGCGCGCACGGCGCGTCGAACTCGCGCCACCGATGATGCGGCGCGAGGAAGTCGTTCAGTACCTCGTAGAAGCGAAACGTGGCGGTGACCATGGCAGCCGGGCTTTCAGCACAAAAAGTCATTCATGAAGTTAGGCGGCAGTGCAGATCAAATCGAACTCAGCAAGGCATTACATAACATTTACGCATGCAACCACACTAATTACTGATTTGAATTTATTCATGAGCTGCCGATAATGCAATTAACAAAATCAACAACTTGGCCAGGGACGCGCTGGCGCCGTCCGGTAGCCGATCAGGCCACGGGCGGTACGGGATCACAAGGGTTCAGGTTAGTTGAAACAGGAGACAGTCGGATATGGAACGGCTCTTCAAGTACACACTGACGATGCTGCTACTCGCCGTTGCAGCCCTTCAGTGCGTTCAGGTCGTCACGCGATACGTCCTCCAGATACCTGTGATGGGTCTGGAGGAGGTGCTGATGTATCCGGCACTGTGGCTCTACATGCTGGGCAGCGTCAATGCTTCACGGGAAGACACCCAGATCCGCGCGAACGTGCTCGAGATCTTCCTCGGCACTCAGCGTGCCAAGGTCGTTCTTGCGATCGTGACTGAATCGATCAGCCTGGCCATCGCCCTCTGGCTGACGCACTGGGCATGGGATTTTCTCCAGTACTCCATCCGGGTCGGCAAGGAAAGTCCAACTCTTTACATCCCGACCATCTACTCCGACGCGGCCCTCTTCATCGGACTGTTCCTGATGTGCGTATGGACCCTGTTCCATCTCTTCAGGCACTGTCGCAGACTCTTCTCCGAGAATTTCAGCGACGGTCGGGGAACGAACCATGCTTGAATCCGCTGCACTCGCGTTCGGACTCCTGGTACTGCTCCTCACCATCGGCGTACCGCTGCCCTACTGCTTCGGCGGCGGCATCATGGTCATGGTCTTCGTCGGCGGCGCCACGATGAAGGGGGCCATGATGTGGGGTTTCGGGCAACTCGCCTCGCCGGTCTTGCTTGCCATTCCACTATTCGTACTCGCCGGGACCATCATGAGTTCCAGCGGGATCGCGGCGGCGCTCCTGCGCTTCGTTAACATCTTCGTCGGACGCATCCGCGGTGGTCTCGGCGTTGTCGCAACCGTCAGCTGCGCGATCATCGGAGCCATCTCAGGCAGCGGCTTGACTGGCGTGGCCGCGATCGGTCCGATCCTGATTCCCGAGATGGAGCGCAAGGGCTATCCCCGAGCCTATGCAACTGCATTGGTGGCGAACTCCTCGATTCTCGGCCTACTGATTCCACCCAGCGTCACGATGATCGTGTACGGCTGGGTAACTGAAACTTCGATCCTGGCAAGCTTTCTTGCCACGCTGGGACCCGGTCTCGCCGTGATGCTCTCGTTCTCGATCGTAAACCTGTTCATGGCCAGACGATTCCCGCTGGTTCTCGACGATCCGACGCCCTTAAAGCAACTGATCAAGGAAACCAGTCGCCGAACCACCTATGCGATTCCGGCCCTGCTGATGCCGATCGTGATTCTGGGCGGAATCTACGGCGGAATCATGACACCCACGGAGGCGGCCGCGATCTCTGTGATCTACGCGCTGCCGGTCGGGTTCCTCATCTACAAGGGCCTGACCCTTCAAAGTCTGCTCGCAGCCGGACGGGAGGCCGGAACCTCGGTCGGTTCGATCATGATCATGATCCTGTTCAGTTTGATCCTTAGTCAAATGTTCGTGATGGAAAACGTACCGCAGAAGCTCGTCAATTTCATCTTTGAGATCACGACCGACAGGACGCTGCTTTTGATTCTCATCATGGTGCTGCTGTTCTTGCTCGGCATGGTGGTGAACGACATCACCGCCATCATTCTCGTCGCGCCGCTACTGCTTCCGCTCGTGGATGCAATCGGTGTGGATCGGATCCATTTCGCGGCGATCATCGGCGTCAGCACCGCCATGGGCGGCGTCACGCCACCCTACGCAAGCATCCTGTACTTGGGAGCTCGAATCGGGCAGGTGCCGGTGACCCAGGTTATTCGACCTGCCATGGTATTGCTGCTGACCGGCTATGTGCCGATCGCAGTTCTGACGCTGTTCTGGGAGGACTTGTCGATGTTCTTCCCGCGTCTATTTGGCTACTGATCCATTGCCTGAAATCGCTTCATCACGCTCGAACGGCAGTCGCACAGGCCACGAGCAATCCCTCGATCCAATCGCTGCACCCACAAAGGAGACTTTCATGAAACTCAGATCTATCGGATCCATCGCGTTTGGCGCGTGCATCGCTCTGGCGGCGGCGGACGCCGTGGCGACGACGCTGAAGTTGTCCCACGTCAGACCCCAGGGCACCACCGCAGACACGGATGTAAGGGCCTTTGCCGATGCGGTCGGGGCTGCTACCAATGGCGCCCTGAAGTTCGACATCTTCCCGGCGAACGCCCTGGGCGACTACACGGTCGTGCAGGAGCGAGTTTCGGTCGGCGCGGTCGAAATGGCGCTTCAACCGATTGCCACCGGCGCCAACCGCCGGCTTCAGATTGCTCTGCTGCCCTATCTTGCGACCAACTGGGAAGAGGCGCAGAAGGTCTACTCAAAGGGGTCTCCAGTACGGGAGACCATCGAAGAACTTTACGGCCAGCAGGACATCAAGGTTCTGGCGGCCTATCCGCTTTACTTCGGCGGCGTATCGCTGAACAAGGAACCGACGAACGTCGGTGACCCCGATGCGAGCAAGGGTCTGAAGCTGCGCGTTCCGCCGATCAAGTCGTTCCAGCTCCTCGCGGACAACGTCGGTTACATCGGCTCGCCGCTACCTTTCTCCGAGGCCTTCACAGCGGTCCAAACCGGTGTCGTCGATGGCGTCATCGGTTCGGGCGCCGAAGGTTACTACGCCTCTTTCCGGGACGTGACCAAATACTACGTGCCGCTGAACACTCACTTCGAGGTCTGGTACCTGCTCGTCAACGCCGAGACGTTTGCAAAGCTCCCGGCGGAACAGCAACAAGCAATAGAGGCAGCGGCTCAGGCGTTCGAATCTGCTCGCTGGACGGCTGCCGAGGCGGACCAGGCTGTCAACGAGCAACGTCTGGTCGACATCGGCGCCACACTGATCCCGGTCGACGCGGCGGGGCTCGAAGCCCATGCGACCAAGGCCCGAGCCACCGTCTGGCCGGAGATCATGAAGGACATGGGTGATCGCTGGGCAAAGCCGATTCTCGACGCAACGCTCACGCGTTGACTCGGGCGCAACGCCGCGCAATCGAAGCCTGATCCACATCGAATCCTTGCTGGGTCGCTAAACCGCGCCCGGCAAGGATCATCGTTTCCAGCGGATTGACGATCGCAATCGCGTGACGGGAGCGCTGCGGTGATAATCATCTCGTCGGAGAAGTTGGTGTCCGTGCTGCAATCCGCGCGTTAAAGTTGCACTTGTTCGCGCGTATCAGAGGCAGCCATGAGACTGAACCACCGACAACTTGAAGCCTTTCGCGCCACCATGCAAACGGGCATGGTAACCCGCGCCGCGGACCTGCTGTGCATCACACAACCGGCAGTCAGCCGCCTGTTGTCGGACTTGGAACACGCAGTCGGCTTTCAGCTCTTCGCACGCGTGAAGGGACGGCTGAATCCAACCTTGGAGGCCAAGCTGCTGTATGACGAGGTCGAACGCTCCTTCTCTGGCATCGAGAAGATCGCGCGATTCTCGGAAGGCATCCGCAACTATCAGATTGGCACGCTGAGCATTGCGAGTCTCCCCGCAATGGCGCTTTCCTTTCTGCCCCGTGTCATAACCCGCTTTCGCCTCAGCTATCCACGCATTCGCGTCCATCTGATAACGAGGCCATCGGACGAACTGCTCGAATTGATCGCGAGCCAGCAGATCGACATCGGATTCGCCGCAACCCAGTCAAGCCATCCTGCCGTCGACGTTTCGCCCTTGCTGGAAACGTCACTCTGCTGCGTATTGCCGATGAACCATCGCCTGGCAAACCGCGACGTCATTCGCGTCGAGGACCTGAACGACGAACCCTTCATCACCCTCGGACCGGAGGTCGGCGTCCGCTACCAGATCAGCCGGGTTTTCGAGAATCATGGTGTGAGGCGGCAGATCGTTATCGAAGCCCAGCTCACGTCATGCGCCTGCGCCTTTGTCCGAGAAGGTGCGGGGGTGGCGCTTGTCGAGCCGATCGGCGCACTGGAATACACAGACAAGGGCGTCGTTGCAAAACCGTTTCTGCCCTCCATCCGTTATACATATCACCTTCTGAAACCCCGTCACAGACCGGCCTCAAGGCTGCTCGAACCCTTTCTGACTCGGCTTCAACAGGAGCTCGACACATACCCCCTGCTCAACGCTGGCTCGTGAGCGGCTCAGCAAGGCAACCGAAGCGCTCCCTGCTTTGCGCATAACATTTACACATGCATCACATGTAAGACTTGATTTGATCTTATTTGCCGACCTTCCTAATCTTGAGGTCGATGGATCACCGTCCGTGCCGTGGCTCCATCTGTCCGACAGAACAGGAATCGCAAATGACAAAGCACGAAACAGATTTCATCGTCGTCGGAGGCGGCGTGGTCGGGGCGTCGATTGCGTACGGTCTCCTCAGACGCGGCCTGACTGTCAACCTGCTTGACGAAGGGGACGACGCCTTTCGCGCCGCACGCGGCAATTTCGGTCTGGTGTGGGTTCAGGGCAAGGGCGCGAACAGCACAGCATATGCACGCTGGACCGTACAGGCTGCCGCCCGGTGGCAGAGCTTCTCGAGTGCGCTCGCCGCATTGACCGGCATAGACGTCCAATTGCAACAGCGCGGCGGTCTGCATCTGTGCCTCGACAACTCCGAGCTGGCCCGGCGCGACGAGGAGCTGAAGGGCATTGCGTCGACGATCGGTGAGCCCTACCCGTATGAGATTCTCGACCGCAAAGCAGTGCAGCATCGTGTGCTAGGCGTAGGCCCGGACGTCGTGGGCGGATCGTTCTGCCCGATGGATGGTCACGCCAATCCGCTCAGACTGCTGAAAGCAATGCACGCCGCCGTCCACATGTTGGGAGGGACCCACGTGCCGGGACATCACGTAGAGATGATCGAGTACCGCAGTGGCGCTTACGAACTGAAGACGCCCCACGCACGATTTCGGGCACCGCGCATCGTGCTTGCGGCAGGCCTGGGCAACCGTCAACTGGCCCCGATGGTAGGCCTTCGCGCACCGGTCGAACCGATCAGGGGTCAGGTACTGGTTTGCGAGCGGGCCTTGCCTTTTCTCGATCTGCCCACGTTGCATGTTCGACAGACGGGCGATGGCGGCATCCAGATCGGCGACTCCAAAGAAGATGTCGGGTTCGATGACGGGACAAGCCTCGAGCAGATGTCACAGATCGCGGCCCGTGCGGTCCGCTGCTTCCCGGATATTGGTAATCTGAACGTCGTTCGTGCCTGGGGCGCATTGCGAGTGATGACAGGCGATGGATTGCCCATCTACGAGGAATCCTCCGACCAACCCGGAGCATTCGTCATCAGTTGCCATAGCGGCATCACGCTCGCCGCCATGCACGCAGAAGTGCTTGTCCACTGGTTGTGCGGAAACCCCAAGCCGGACCTGATCACGGGCTTCAACGCGGAGCGCTTCGATGTTCAAGCTCATTGAGTCGGATGCACCGCAACGGCGGCGCATCTGCGAAATATTCGTCGACGGGGAACCCTGCCAGGCCATGATCGGTGAGCCGCTTGCAGCTGCGTTGCTGAAGGCGAATTGCGTGCCGATGCGATACACGCCGGTTAGCGGAGCACCGCGCGCGCCCCTTTGCATGATGGGCGTGTGCTTCGAGTGCCTGGTGGAGGTCGACGGCACACCCAACGTGCAGGCCTGCGCCACCCCGGTTCGCGAGGGCATGCATGTTCGCTTGATCCATGGGGCACGTTCGATCGGACAACTCGGCGGAGCAGCCCAGTGAGCACCTTCGATGTAGTGGTGATCGGTGCAGGGCCAAGCGGCATCACTGCCGCCCTCACGGCTGCCAATCGGGGCCTCCGTACGGCCTTGATCGACGAGCAGTTGTCACCCGGCGGACAGATCTACCGAAACGTCGACGCGGTCGACAATGGAATGCAAACGATTCTCGGACCGGAGTACCTGCACGGCCGAACCCTGACGACCCGACTCCAGCATTCGACGGTCACGCGCATTCAGGGCGCCTCTGTCTGGCAGATCAGCGATGATCTTGAAATCGCGTACCTGCAGGCGGGGGTATCCAAGACGCTCAGCGCCCGTCATCTGATTCTCGCCACGGGTGCAATGGAGCGGCCTTCACCGATGCCGGGCTGGACCCTGCCGGGCGTGATGAACGCCGGCGCTGCGCAGATCATGATGAAAACCGCTGCGGCCGTCCCGAGTGGCGATGTCGTTCTGGTGGGCGATGGACCGCTGCTGCTTCTGGTCGGCAAGCAATTGCTCGATGCAGGCGCGTCGATAAAAGGCTTGATCCAGACTTCACCGATCGCGCAGGCAGGCAAGGCCATGCGGCATCTGCCCAAGGCTCTGCTCGCTCCAGGCTACCTGATCAAGGGTCTGCGCCTGCTCACGCATTTGAGGGCGGGACGCGTACCCTTTTTCAGGACTGACGAAGCGGTCAACATCCTGGGCTCCGATCGCGTCCGCGGAGTAAGCTTCATCCACAAGGGGCAGCGTATCGAATTGACGGTAGATACCGTGCTGCTTCATCACGGCGTCATCCCGAACGTGCAGATCACCAGAATGCTCCGGTTGGAACATCGCTGGGACGTGGATCAGCAAACCTGGAAACCCTGCTGCGACGGGCATGGACGCAGTTCCAACCCGTCGATCACGATCTGCGGGGATGGCGCGGGCATTGCCGGTGCGCTCGCGGCCGAGGCAAGCGGTGCGATAGCGGGGCTGGACGCGTGCTTCGCACTCGGAAATCTATCGGAAGGTGAACGCCAAAAACTGGTCCGACGCCCCGCTCGCGCGCATCGACGCCAGCTGCGCATTCGCCCGTTCCTCGATACGCTCTATCGAGCGCCAGAATGGCTGAGTGCCCCGCTGGACGAGACCGTCGTATGCCGCTGCGAGGAAGTCACGGCAGGCCAGATCCGAGAAATGGCGAGGCTGGGCTGCAAAGGCCCCAATCAAACCAAGTTTTTCAGCCGGAGCGGCATGGGCCCCTGCCAGGGCAGGATGTGCGGCCTGACAGTCTCGTCAATCCTGGCAGCCGAAAACGGTGTCTCAATCGAGGAGACCGGCTATTACCGCATCCGCCCTCCATTGAAACCCATTCCGTTGCTTGCTCTTTCACAGGCGCGGGTAGCCCGATCCGCCGGAACCGAGCGCAACTCACAACCAAACGAGGACCCGACCCATGAGTGATATCCAACGCATTCACACCAACTCACGCATGTCCAAGATCGTCAAGATCGGCAACTTGATCTTTCTCTGTGGCCAGACATCCATGGGTTCGTCCGCAGTTACCATCGAGGAGCAGACGCACGAGACACTCAGGCGCGTCACGGAACTGCTTCGTGAGGCCGGCTCCGACCACGACCGAATGCTGTCCGCCTGCATCCACCTGAAGGATATGAGCGATTACGACGGCATGAACCTTGTTTGGGAGGCGTGGCTGCCGAAGGGAGCTGCACCGGCAAGAACCACGGTGGAGGCCTCGCTCGCCGGGCCGAACCTGCTTGTGGAAGTCACCGTCATCGCCACGACATAGGGCGCGGCGCTGTGGTCATGGCATCCGAACCCGCTTGGCCCTCCCGCATCTCGACCGATGAATCTCAGCCCATCATGTGCCCAGGCAGCCAGGTCACGATCCCGGGGAACAGGTACAGCAGCACCACCGCCACGCACATGAGGATGAAGTACGGCAGCGCATAGACCGCCACGCGCGTGATCTCGCGCCCGGTGATGCCTTGCAGCACGAACAGGTTGAAGCCGACCGGCGGGGTGATCTGCGCCATCTCGACCACCACCACGACGAAAATCCCGAACCACAGCGGATCGATGCCGGCCACCTGTATCGTCGGCATCAGCACCGCCATGGTCAGCACGACGATGGAAATCGCATCGAGGAAGCAGCCGAGCAGGATGAAGAACAGCGTCAGCGCGAGCAGCAGCGCCGCCGGCGACAAGCCCAGCTCGCCTATCCAGGTGGCGAGGTGACGCGGCAGGCCGATGTAGCCCATCGCCAGCGTCAGAAAGGCCGAGCCGGCCAGGATCAGCGCGATCATGCAGTACAGCCGGGTCGCGCCCATCAGGCTGTCGATGAAGGTTCGACGACTCAGCGCACCCTGGCTGGCAGCGATCACCAGCGCGCCGATCACGCCCAGTGCGGCGGCTTCGGTCGCGGTCGCGATACCCGAGTAGATGCCGCCCAGCACCGCACCGATCAGGGCCACCACCGGGATCAGGTTACGCGAGGCCCGAATTTTCTCGATGAAAGTCGAACGCAGGTCGGCCTTGGGAATCTGGTCGCGATGCATCAGCGACCACACGACCACCCAGCCCATGAACAAGGTCGCCAGCAGTAGGCCCGGCAGCACGCCCCCGATGAACAGGCGCGCGATCGATACGTCCGCGGCCACGCCGTAGACGATCATGATGATGGATGGTGGGATCAGCAATCCCAGCGTACCGGCGCCGGCCAGCGTCCCGATCACCATCGATTCGGGATAACCGCGCTTGGACAGCTCGGGCAGATTGATCTTGCCGATGGTCGCGCAAGTCGCCGCAGACGAACCGGACACCGCCGCGAACAGCGTACAGCCGATGATGTTGGTGTGCAGCAGACGCCCGGGCAGACGCTCCAGCCACGGCGCGAGGCCCTTGAACATGTCGGACGAGAGCCGGGTACGGAACAGGATCTCGCCCATCCACAAGAACAACGGCAACGCGGTCAGCGTCCAGCTCGACCCCATGCCCCAGATGCTCATCGCCATGCCGTCGCCAGGCGCACGCGAGGTGAATCCAAGCATGCCGAGGATGCCGACCGCCATCAGGGCCATTCCGATCCAGACGCCACCGGCGAGCATGAGCAGCATCGCGGCGACGAGAGAAAGTGCAACGAGGATGTCCATGCCTGCTCCCTACTCCATCCGGCTCTGGTTCTGACCGGCCCCAGCCAGTCGTGCAGGCTCACGCCCCATGGCCCGCATCACCAGATCGTCGAGCAAGGCAATGAATAAAACGGTGGTGCCGATCACCATCAGCATCTGCGGCATCCACAAGGGGGTCGCGTCTATGCCTTGGGATCTATCCCCGAATTCGTAGGAGAACCACGCCATTCGGGCGCTGTAGAAGGCCAGCATGCCGGTCACCGCGACGCCGACCAGCAATGCGAACCATTCGGTGACCAGGCGCAGGCGCGCACCCAGCCGGTCCAGCAGCAGGCTGACCCGGATATGCTCGCCATACTTGAAGGTGTAGGCCAGCGCCAGAAAACCACACGCGGCCATGGTGTAGCCGGCATAGGCGTCGGTGCCGCGCAGATAGAGCCCGAGAGGACGCGCGACGATGCCGGTCGCGACGAAAATCAAGGTGCCTACCATCCCGATCGCGGCCAGCGCGCCGGTCATGCGGTATAGAAAATCGAGTACGGCTCTCATCCCGGCCATCCTCCGGTGGTTTGGCGCCGCAACGGACGGCCGCTGCGGACGATTACAGCGCAGGGAGCCCCCGGCTAGCGGGCTCCCTGCGGGACGAACAAGCCCGGCTGCGGTCAGCGGGCGGCGCGATAGGCGTCCAGCACCGCCTGGCCATCGGCCCCGACGCTCTT
>JAUVVG010000031.1 GCA_030604735.1 Azoarcus sp. | reverse complement strand
TGCGGCAGGGCGGGTTTCGGCGTGAGCGCCAGATCTCTCGAGCGCGAAGCCCCTCCCCGGTTGTGGGCACGGCGATCGTGCTTTCGCCGCGTAGGGCGCGACCTGATGGTCACCGAGGTCTTTCTGCCCGCGATTCTGGAGTTGAGTGCATGAGTACGACGTCATTCTCCTGGTCCGAACGCTGGTCGGTGTATCTGCAGCTGATGCGGCTCCATCGCCCGATCGGCATTCTGTTGCTGGCCTGGCCGACCCTGTGGGGGCTGTGGATCGCCGCCGACGGCGTGCCGCCCGGATACATCCTGTTCGTGTTCGTGATGGGGACCATCCTGATGCGCTCGGCCGGGTGCGTGATCAACGATTTCGCCGATCGTAATTTCGATGGTCATGTCGAGCGCACCCGCACCCGCCCGCTGGCGACCGGACGGGTCAGCGTTCGCGAGGCCTTGCTGCTGGCGGCCGGGTTGTCGTTACTGGCTTTCCTGCTGGTGTTGCCGCTCGATGCGCTGGTGCTGTGGCTTTCGGTGCCGGCCCTGTTCCTGGCCGGGACCTATCCTTTCACCAAGCGTTTCCTTGCGATTCCCCAGGCTTACCTCGGCATCGCGTTCGGTTTCGGCATTCCGATGGCCTTTGCCGCGATTCACGGCGAGGTGCCGGTGCTGGCATGGGTGATGCTGATCGCCAACGTGTTCTGGGCGATCGCCTACGATACCGAGTACGCGATGGTGGACCGGCCGGACGATCTCAAGATCGGTATCAAGAGCGCGGCGATCACCTTCGGGCGTTTCGACGTGGCGGCGGTGATGTTCTGCTATGCGTCGACGCTGGTGCTGCTTGCGCTGGCAGGCCGGATGGCCGCGCTCGGGCCGCTGTATTTCGCCGGCCTGCTGGTGGCTGCGGGCATCGCGGGCTATCACTACCGGCTGATCCGGGAGCGCGATCGGCCGCGCTGTTTCAAGGCCTTCATGCACAACAACTGGCTGGGTGCAGCCGTTTTCATCGGTCTGGTGCTGGACCGGGCGGTGTCGGGCGGAGGCTGAATCCAGCGCAAGCCTGCATCGACGCGTGATCGAGGGCATGCGGGCCAGGCCCACCCCCCAGCGAGCGCTTGCCCGAGCCCCTTGTGCCGAAACGAGACGTGACGGGCGCATGACTGGTGGTCGCGGTAGGGGAGGCAGGGGAAGCGTCGGTGTCATGCCGGGGCGGTCGGGCGTTGTCGACCCGAATTGGGAGGGAGCGTGAATTTTCGCACGGGTGCAACGTCCGTCGGCGATCGCGGTCAATAGCAGGCGGGTATGTGCCCGCAGTTTCCCAAGGAGAGACTCATGAGAATTCGTAACCGTTTGCTGGCGGGCCTGCTCGCCATGGGCGTGTCTTCCGTTGCCTTCGCCTTCCACTGTCCGGCCGACATGAAAAAGATCGATGAAGCGCTTGCGCAGAATCCGCAGCTCAGCAGCGAGCAGATGTCCGAAGTGACTGCGCTGCGCGCAGAGGGGGAGGAGCTCCACAAGGCAGGCAAGCATCAGGAGTCGGTGGATACGCTGGCCAAGGCAATGGCCATTCTGGGTATCGGCTCCTGAGCACACCGGGCCGTGATCGGGGGCAGGGTCGCTGAGGCCTTGCGACAGCGGTGGCGGGTCGAGACATCGGGCTCGTCGCCACCACCCCAAGCTCTGTCGAGCGCTTGGCTCGCGCGTTCTTTCGATACCGCTTTGCTTTCTAGCCTCTGGTCATCCGGCTATCATACCGGGCTGAGCAGTCCGATAACCGGAATTCCAGATGCACTTCATGCGCGACCTCCAAACCGCATGGCAGGCCAGAGAGAGCCTGCTGTGTGTCGGGCTGGATCCCGATCCGACCCGTTTCCCCGATCACCTTCACGGCCGCTCGGATGCGATCTTCACGTTCTGCCGCGCCATTGTCGATGCGACCGCGGATCTGGTGTGCTGCTTCAAACCGCAGATCGCCTATTTTGCGGCGCATCGCGCCGAGGACCAGCTCGAGGCACTGATCGAGCACATCCATGCCGCCCATCCCGGTACGCCGGTCATCCTCGACGCCAAACGCGGCGATATCGGCAGCACGGCCGAGCAGTATGCGGTCGAGGCCTTCGAGCGTTTCAAGGCCGATGCGATCACGGTCAACCCCTACATGGGGCGGGACTCGATCGAGCCCTACTTGTCGCGACCGGACAAGGGGGTGATCCTGTTGTGCCGCACCTCGAACCCGGGTGGCAGCGATCTGCAGTTTCTCGATGTCGGCGATGGCGAACGCCTGTTCGAGCGGGTCGCGCGTATGGTCGCGGATGAGTGGAACGTCAGCGCCAACTGCGCGCTGGTGGTCGGTGCGACCTTTCCCGACGAGATCGGCCGGGTACGCGAACTGGTCGGCGACATGCCGCTACTGGTGCCGGGAATCGGCGCGCAGGGCGGCGATGTCGAGGCCACGGTCACCGCGGGTCGCACCCCGGATGGTACCGGCCTGATGATCAACTCGTCTCGCGCGATCCTTTACGCCGGTCATGGCGAGGATTTTGCGGACAAGGCGCGGGCGGTGGCACTTTCGACCCGGGATGAGATCAACCGGTATCGTTGAGCTCGACCAGCCCAGTCGCCGAGGCCAGGCCGCGCGCCCACCTTGAGCGGGCGGCTGAAGTGGCGGCCGGTCGTCATCCCGTGGTTCCAGCCGTGCGCTTGCCGTCGGCGCTCCCGCGTCGAGGTGGGACTGACTGGTGCAGGACGGCTCTGGCGGCGGTGTGGCGCAGCGCGTGGGCCCTGACATGAACACTTTGGATAGACAATGAGATACAAGGACTTGCGCGACTTCATCGCGCAGCTCGAGCAGCGTGGCGAGCTGAAGCGCATCACGGTGCCGGTCGACACCCACCTGGAGATGACCGAGATCGCCGACCGCGTGCTGCGCGCCGGTGGGCCGGCCTTGTTGTTCGAGAATCCGGTGACCCGGGGTACGCCGCAGGCCATCCCGGTGCTGGTCAACCTGTTCGGCACCCCGGAGCGGGTCGCGCTCGGGATGGGCGAAGACCCGGGTCCGGCGCGCGACTGGCAGACCCCGCTGCGCGAAGTCGGCAAGTTGCTGGCCTTTCTGAAGGAGCCGGAGCCGCCCAAGGGCTTGAAGGACGCCTGGGACAAGCTGCCCGTGTTCAAGCAGGTGCTCAACATGGCCCCGTCGGTGCAGCGTTCGGCGCCCTGCCAGGAAGTGGTGTGGGAGGGCGAAGCGGTCGATCTGGGCCGATTGCCCATCCAGCATTGCTGGCCGGGCGATGCCGCGCCGCTGATCACCTGGGGACTGGTGGTGACCCGCGGCCCGGGCAAGAAGCGTCAGAACCTGGGCATTTATCGTCAGCAGGTGCTCGGCCCGAACCGGGTGATCATGCGCTGGTTGGCCCACCGAGGCGGGGCGCTCGACTTTCGGGATCACCAGCAGGCGCACCCGGGCGAGCCCTTCCCGATCGCGGTCGTGCTGGGCTGCGACCCCGCGACGATTCTGGGGGCGGTGACACCGGTGCCGGATTCGCTGTCCGAGTACCAGTTCGCCGGACTGTTGCGCGGGGCCAAGACCGAACTGGTCAAGTGCATGGGCTCGGACCTGCAGGTGCCGGCCTCCAGCGAGATCGTACTGGAAGGAGTGATCCAGCCCGGCGACATCGCCCCCGAGGGGCCGTATGGCGACCATACCGGCTACTACAACGAAGTCTCCGACTTTCCGGTGTTCACGATCGAACGCGTCACGATGCGGCGTAATCCGATCTATCACTCCACCTACACCGGCAAGCCGCCGGATGAACCGGCCATGCTGGGTGTGGCACTGAACGAGGTGTTCGTGCCGTTGCTTCAGAAGCAGTTTGCCGAGATCGTCGATTTCTACCTGCCGCCGGAGGGCTGTTCCTACCGGCTGGCCGTGGTCAGCATCCGCAAGCAGTATCCCGGTCACGCCAAGCGAGTGATGTTCGGCATCTGGAGCTTTCTGCGTCAGTTCATGTACACCAAGTTCATCATCGTGGTCGATGACGATGTGAATATCCGCGACTGGAAGGAGGTGATCTGGGCGATGACCACGCGGATAGACGCGACCCGCGATACCGTGCTGGTCGATAACACGCCGATCGACTATCTCGACTTCGCCAGCCCGGTCGCTGGTCTGGGCAGCAAGATGGGGCTGGATGCGACCAATAAGTGGCCCGGTGAGACCGCCCGCGAATGGGGGCGTCCGATCGTGATGGAGGATTCAGTCAAGCAGCGCATCGATGCGCTATGGGGAGAACTGGGCTTATGAGGGACGAACAGGTACGACCTGGGCAGACCGTGGTGCGAGGACCGGGTGACGACAAGACGGACTCGGTCCAGAGCCTGTTGATGATCACGCATGTGGTCTATGCGCTGCATGCGTTCGCGGTGGTATCCGGTGTGATGGGTTCGGTCGCCATCCTGATCAGCTTTCTGGCCAGCATCCCGTCGATCATCGCGGTCATCATCAATTACGTGAAGCGTAGCGCGGTCCGGGGAACCTGGCTGGAGAGCCATTTCACCTGGCAGATTCGTACGTTCTGGTACGCTGCCCTGTGGTTCCTGGTCGGGGTGATGGCCATTTTCAGCATTATCGGGGCGATTCCCGGTTTCATTCTGCTGGTCGGCGCGACCATCTGGGTGGTCTATCGCATCGTGCGGGGATGGTGGGCGCTGTTGAATGGGCGCACGATGCCCTTGCCGTAAGTGGTAAGCACGGCTCAGACGTCACAAGCGGGCAAGTGGCAAGCCGAGCCGAAATTGGCGCACCGCAAACGGTAAGCCGTAAGCGGCGGTCGGCTCAGTGGCTGAGCGGGGAACATCGACGCCGCCGGAACGCGGGACGCATCCAGGGGCCATCAGCGCCCGTTGCCGGTGGCGCCGCTCCAGACCCATTCCAGGAGGGCATCCTGCGCCGTCTGGCTCTCGTGAGCGCGCGCGTCATTGACCATCATCACCACCGCATGACGGCGGCCATTGCGGTCGAGCACATAGCCGCCGATGGCGCGGACCTGATTGATGGTGCCGGTCTTGATATGGGCCTGGCCGCGGGCCGGGCTCCCAGACAGGCGGCGATGGGCGGTACCGTCTATGCCGGCCAGCGGTAGCGCCGCGATGAACTCGGGCATGAACGGACGTTGCCACGCCGCGAGCAGCATCGCGCCCAGACTGTCGGCCCGGATGCGCTCGATTCTGGACAGGCCGGCCCCGTTCTCGATGACCAGGCCGTGGGTGTCGATGCCCGCCTGTTGCAGATGCGCCAGGGTCAGGTTGGCGCCGGCCGCGACCATGTGGGGCGAGGCAGGGCTGCGCCGACCGATGCTGGCGAGCAGTTGGCGGGCGATCACGTTGCTCGACCACTTGTTCATTTCCCGCACGACCTCGGCCAGCGCAGGCGAAGCGTCGCTGGTGATCGCCTCGGCGCCGGCCGGTGCGATGCCGCTGCGTACCGACCCGGTGAGCTGACCCCCGACTTCTTCCCACAGCGCCGCGACCACAGCAGTCGCGAAGGCCTGCGGCGGCAGTGGTGCTGCACTCCAGGTCCGCTCGCCGCAGCTGGCTGGCAGACCGCCGAGCAGGATCAGCGACGTTCCGGCCGGGGTGGCCTCGAGTCGGGCGTCCAGATTGCGGTGCCAGACCCCGCAGGCACCGGTTTCGGTGACGATACGGTTGTCTATGCGCAGCCCGGCGATCGGTGGGCTGCTGACCACGCCGACCGGCGCGCCGGCCGTTCGAGCAGGCTGCAGGTTCAATAACAAGGTGTTGAAGTGCAGCAGCAAGCCGTGCGGTCCGCTGTTGTAAGGGCGCAAACCCCGCCCGTCGAAGGCGGAAGGGTCGTGGTCCGGTAGCGCCAGGGCGCTGCCATCAAGAATCAGGTCACCGCGCACGACGGTGATGCCGATGGCCCTGAGCTGGCGCAGCAGTTTCCACACCCGTTCGTAACTCAACACCGGGTCGGCGCCACCGACGATGTAGAGATCGCCGTCCAGCACACCCTCGCGCAGCGTGCCGTTGGTCATTACCCGGGTGGTCCAGGTGTGGGCTGGGCCGAGGATGCCGAAGGCGGCGAATGCGGTGACCAGCTTCATCACCGAAGCCGGGTTCATAGGTTTGTCGGCGTTGTGGACAAGGGTAGGTGCCGCCGCATCGACTGGCTGAACCCAGATCGCGACATTGCCCAGGCCGATGCCGCTACGCGAGAGCGCCTGCTCGATCGGTTGCGGCAGGGGGTTCGCGCGTGCCTCCGCAGTGCCAAGCGTGACCGCTGCGGCAATCCAGCAAGCACTCGCTATCGCCCTGAGCCTCCCTTTGATTCCATGCCCTCGAGGGCTTGCCGCGGTCGGCCCGGTGCGGCCCGCCGGGTGTTTCCGGCCGCCACGGATAAGCGTGTCGGGGGATTTCGAGATGGGATACCCGAAAGCTTGACGTGCTGCCGATGGGGCGGCAAATTGCGTTGGCCGATGCGGGGAGGGCGTTTCCGGGCGCGGTTCCATCGGTTCGGTTACCGGAGGCGCCCGTCAGCCCTGGGGCAGTCGTGATTCGAGTGCGTACAGGGATTCGACGCTTTCCCGTTCGCGGATCAGGTGCATGCGCTCGCCCACCACCATCACCTCGGCTGCGCGCGGACGGGTGTTGTAGTTGGAACTCATCGTCATGCCGTAAGCGCCGGCGGACAGGATCGCCAGCAGGTCGCCCTGCTCGATCGACAGCTTGCGGTCGTGGGCGAGAAAATCACCGCTTTCACAGATGGGACCGACCACCTCGTAGTGCAGCGCCGGCACCGCGCGACGATCGACTTCGACCACCTCGTGATAGGCGTCGTAGAGCGCCGGGCGGGCAAGGTCGTTCATCGCGGCGTCGACCACGGCGAAGTTCTTCTCCGTGCCGTGTTTGAGGTACTCGACCCGTGTCAGCAGCAAGCCGGCGTTCCCGATCAGCGAGCGTCCTGGCTCGAAGCAGATCTTTTCGCTACGCCCATTCAGCAAGGACAGCATCGGCGCGAGGTACTCGGCAACCGGCGGGGGTTGCTCGTCACGGTAACGGATGCCCAGGCCGCCGCCGAGATCGATGTGCTCCAGCGCGATGCCCCATCCCTTGAGACGGTCGACCAGTGCGAGGATCTTGCGTGTCGCTTCTTCCATCGGCGCCGGATCCAGGAGCTGGGAGCCGATGTGGCAGGCAATGCCGCTGATCCGGATGTGTGGCAACGCTGCGGCCAATTCATACAGGCGCATCGCCTCGTCGAAGGCGACGCCGAACTTGTTGCTGCGCAGTCCTGTCGAGATGTAGGGGTGCGTTTTGGGATCGACGTCGGGATTGACCCGCAGTGCGATCGGTGCAACCAGCCGCATCTCACCAGCCACGGCGTCGAGACGCTCGAGTTCGGCCTCGGACTCGACGTTGAAGCAACGAATGCCGCAGGCCAGGGCCTGGCGCATTTCAGCGACGCTCTTGCCCACCCCGGAGAACACCACCTTGGCGGGGTCTCCGCCGGCGGCGATCACGCGTGACAGCTCGCCGCCGGAGACGATGTCGAAGCCCGCCCCCAGACGCGCAAACACCGACAGCACGCCTAGGTTGGAATTGGCCTTCACTGCATAGCAGATGCTGGCCTCCCGCCCCGCGAGCGCTTGCTCGTAAGCCTGAAAGGCCTGGCGCAAGGCCGCCTCGGAGTAGACATAAGTCGGTGAGCCGAAGCAGTCGGCGATGGCGCTCAACGAAACCTGTTCGAGTTGCAGCCCGCGTGTGGATTCATGCAAGGTGGGGATGACGAAATCGGAATTCATGTTCTGTCCGTCTGGGCAGGCTTGCTATGATCGATCATCGCAACCGGAGCGGTCGCGCCGGCCGCGGGTGGAACTTCGGGCAGATACAGGGGTCCGCGGATACCACAGGCCGTCAGGGCCAGAAGGCCGACCAGTGCGGTCGCGAGCAGAATGAGTCGCATGTGGGGTCGCATGATTGAGTCGTTTCGAATGATGAATGTTAACAGAAGGAGTCACAATGGATGAGAGCGTCTTCAACGATCTCGCCGATGCGGAACTGATGCGGATCGAGGCGGCACTCGAGGGCTGCGGAGTCGATCTCGATATCGAACCCAAGCCCGGCGGCGTGCTGGAGGTCGAATTCGACAATGGCAGCAAGATCATCATCAATCGCCATTCGGCTGCACGCGAAATCTGGGTCGCCGCCCGTTCTGGAGGGTTTCATTTCAAACCGCAGGAGGGAGGATGGATCGCGGGTCGCGATGGCAGCGAACTGTACACCTTGCTGTCGCGTCTGGTGGCCGAGCAGGCCGGCTGCAGCGTCAGCTTGCAGCCGTCCTGATGGCGCTCAGCGCCTGATCGGCGTAAACGAGCGTTCCTCGACCGGTGCAGGAGCCACGGGTGCGGCGGGCTGCTCTGCCGGCCGATCGAGCGCCTGAGGGGGCTGCCACGGCGCTTGCTCGGTCATGAAGTAGCGCAATTCAGGGATATCCGGTAGCTCCGGTCGCGGCGCCTGGGGTGCTTCGTTTTCCTGATAGTAGTAGTCCTCGCGGTCGCTGCCCTCGTGCCGGATCGTCAACAGGCCGGCTGGCCTTGGGTGACTTTTCTCCGGCATGCCTTTCAGCGCCTCACGCATGTAATCGACCCAGATCGGCAATGCGGCGCGTCCGCCGGTTTCTCCCCGTCCCAGGTTGCGCGGCTGGGGGTATCCGACCCAGCTGACTGCGACCAGGTCCGGGTTGTAGCCGGCGAACCAGGCGTCGACATAGTCGTTGGTGGTGCCGGTCTTGCCTGCCAGGTCGTTCCTGCCGAGCTCCCGGGCCCGACCGCCGGTGCCGCGGGTGACGACGTCGCGCAACATCGAGTCCATCAGCCAGGCGTTGCGCGGATCGATGACCCGTGGTGCGCTTTGTCCGGCTACCGGCGGATCCACCTTGGCCAGCGTCCGCCCGTTGCTGTCGGTGATCTCGCTGACAATGTAGGGTTCGACCCGGAAGCCGCCGTTGGCGAAGACTGCATACCCGGCGGCGAGCTGCCACGGCGTGGCCGAACCCGCGCCCAGCGCCATGGTGAGGTAGGCCGGGTGGCGCGATGGCTCGAATCCGAAGCGGCCGATGTAGTCCTGCGCATAGGCCGGTGTGATCGACTGCAGCAACCTGATCGACACCAGGTTCTTGGAGCGTGCCAGTGCCGTCCTGACCGTCATCAGCCCCTCGTGCTTGCCGTCGTAATTCTTCGGTTCCCAGGCCTTGCTGCCGGTCACGCCAGCCGGGAAGTACAAGGGCTCATCCTCGACATAATGGGCCGGTGAGAAGCCCTTTTCCAGGGCTGCCGAGTAGATGAAGGGCTTGAATGCAGAGCCAGGCTGGCGGATCGCCTGGGTTGCGTTGTTGAAGTTGCTGCGGTTGAAGTCGTAGCCGCCGACCAGCGCGCGGACGGCACCGGTGTTGGCATCGATCGCGACCAGGGAGGCTTCCGCCTCCGGAATCTGGGCGATTTCCCAACCGGATTCCCCGGTACTGCGGATACGCACGATCGCGCCGCGTCGGATCCGGCGCGTCTGCGGCGCGCGTTCTGCGAGCATCGGCGCGGCAAACGCGAGTCCATTGCCGCTGATCGTGATGATCTCGCCGTCGCGGTAAACCTTGACGGCCCGGGGCGTCGCTTCGAGCACCACCGCAGCCAGCAATTCGTCCAGGTCACGATAATCGCCTAACAAGTCGACCAATCTTTCCTCGTTGGCGTCGTCGACACCGGCAAGGTCGACGAAGGCTTCCGGGCCGCGATAACCCCTTCGCTTGTCGAAGGCGATCACGCCCTCGCGCACCGCGCGCTTGGCCGCAGCCTGGTTGTCCCGGGTGACCGTGGTGAAGACCCGGATGCCGAGAACATAGGCGTCTTCGCCGAATTGCTCGACTGCGATCTGACGTGCCATCTCGGCGACATAGTCGCCACTGCGTTCCCTTTCCGGCGTGCGTGAACGAGCGAGTTTCAACGGCTCTGCACGGGCCTGATCAAAGGTCGCGGTGTCGATGAAGCCGGAATCCAGCATCCGCCGCAACACGTATTGCTGGCGGATGGTCGCTCGCCGCAGATTGGAGATCGGGTTGTAGGCCGACGGCGCCTTGGGCAGCCCCGCCAGCATGGCCGCCTCGGCGACCGTGAGTTCGTCCAGGCGTTTGCTGAAATAGGTTCTGGCTGCCGCGGAAAAACCATAGGCGCGGTGGCCCAGGAAGATCTGGTTGATGTAGATCTCGAGAATCTGGTTCTTGGTCAGGCTGCGCTCGATCTTGATCGAAAGCAGAATCTCGTAGAGCTTGCGGTTGTAGGTTTTCTCGCGCGACAGGAAGAAATTGCGCGCGACCTGCATCGTGATCGTCGAGGCACCCTGTCCGCGCTCGCCAGAAGTGAAGTTCGCCAAGGCTGCTCGCGCGATGCCGATTGGATCGACCCCGTGATGATCGTAGAAGCGCTCGTCCTCGGCTGCGAGAATGGCCTGGATCACGATCGGCGGCACATCATCTATCCGCACCAGTGCCCGGCGCTCTTCACCGAACTCGTCCAGCAGGAGCCCGTCCGCAGTGTATACTCGCAGCGGAATGCTGGGGCGATAATCGGTGAGCGCCTCGAGCGAGGGAAGTTTTGGCCACGCCAGTGCGGTCACCGTGCCGAGTGTAGCCAAGGCGAGCACAAGCGCGACGAACAACGCCGCGATGGGGTAAAGAAGCCAGCGCATCAAGAATCCGTTCGATCAAAGCGATTGGAGATTATACGGGGGGTCAAAGTTGCACTCCAGTCGATTATGTCAAGCATTTTTCCTTTACACTTTCCCTTGTTTGTTGCTAGCATCTGATGAAGTAAATTAGATGTTGCGCCTAACATAAAGAAATTTAAGGATTTTCTTTGTGAATGACTTCCGGTTGTTTCGTCCCAGGGCGCGCCAGTTGGCCGGGCTCGATATTTCATCTTCATCGGTGAAGTTGGTCGAGTTGTCTGGTGGGGAGAAGGATGGCTACCGCATGGAGCGCTACGCGATCGAGCCGCTCCCGCGCGAGGCCGTCGTCGACGGCAACATCGCCAATCTCGAAGGAGTTGGTGAGGCGATCAAGCGTGCGGTTCGACGCATGGGGTCGGGCGTCAAGCAGGTTGCTGTGGCCTTGCCGGCATCGGCTGTCATCACCAAGCGGATCATTCTCCCTGCCGGTCTGCGTGAGCAGGAAATGGAGTTCCAGGTCGAGTCAGAGGCCAATCAGTACATCCCCTTTGCAATCGATGAGGTCAATCTCGACTTCCAGGTCGTCGGACCTTCTCCGGCCGATCCAGGCGACGTCGAAGTCCTTATCGCTGCTTCGCGCAAGGAGAAAGTCGAAGACAGGGTAGCAGTCGCCGAGGTTGCCGGTCTGAAAGCAGTTGTAATGGACGTCGAGTCATTCGCTGCCGAGGCTGCTTTCGATTTCGTGCGTCGCCAGTTGCCTGATGGAGCGAAGGGCAAGATCGTTGCGCTGGTCGATATCGGTGCAGGTGCGATGAGTGTGTCGATTCTGCGCGATGGTAAGCAGATATACGCACGTGAGCAGGCCATCGGCGGCGCCAAACTGACTCAGGATGTGGCGCGGCAGTACGGGATGAGTTTTGAAGAAGCCGAGGCTGCGAAGCGAAGCGGGAGTTTGCCGGACGACTACGAGCGCGATTTGATGCGGCCGTTCATGGATAGTCTGGCGCTCGAGATTTCGCGTGCGCTGCAATTCTTCTTCACTTCGACCCAGTACAACGAGGTTGATTTCATCGTGTTGGCAGGGGGCTGCGCAGTCATGCCGGGTTTGGTCGACGTCGTGGCCGGGCGAACCCAGGTACAGACGGTAGTCGCCAATCCTTTCGCCAAGATGAGCCTGTCATCCAAGGTTAGGCCCAAGAATCTGATTTCCGATGCGCCCAGCCTCATGGTTGCATGCGGATTGGCGCTCAGGAGATTCGATCCATGATTCGCATCAACCTGCTCCCGCATCGGGAGCACAAGCGCCGTGAGCGCCGAAAACAGTTTTTTGTCGTCGCCACCTTGATGGTGTTGCTTGGTCTTGCCATAGGCTTTGCGGGGCATACCTACATGGCCGGCAATGTCGAGCGTCAGGAGCGCAAGAACGATTTCTTCAAGGCGGAGATAGCGAAGCTTGATCGGGAAATAGCCGAGATTCGTACTTTAAGGCAGCAGATAGACGATTTGCTGTCGCGTAAACAGGTCATCGAGTCACTGCAGGGTAATCGCGCTGACGTGGTGCATTTGCTCAACGAATTGGTACTTCGTATGCCGGAAGGTGTCAGACTGAATTCGGTGAGGCAGCAAGGCAATCGCGTTACCTTGGTAGGCCATGCGCAGTCGAATGCTCGGGTGTCGCACCTGATGCGTAGTCTGGAGAGTTCTCCTTACCTGGCTCAGCCCGGCTTGGTCGAAGTCAAATCGGCTGTCGTCAATAACAGGCGCTTGAGCGAGTTCACTTTGAATATCAGTATCGTCCGTCCTGCCGCGGAACAGGTTGAGGAGGTGCGGAGATGAAGGGCGGAAGGAAAGGCGCTGAGCCCAAGTTCGACTTGAATCGCCTGGCCGACGACTTCAGAGGGCTTGATCCGAACGAGCCTGGCAATTGGCCGACCGCGCCCAAGGTCGCGGTTTTCATCGCCTTGCTCGTGGCGACCGTCGCCGCGGTATGGTGGTTCGATTGGCGGGAACAGGCCGAACTGCTGGAGCGACGGATTGCCGAGGAAGCGCAGCTCAGGCAGGACTGGGCCTCGAAGAAACGTCAGGCGATAAATCTCGAAGAGTACCGGCGCCAGCTCGAGGAGACGGAGCGGCAATTTGGCACACTGGTGAAGCAGTTGCCAAATCGTGCCGAGATGGACTCGCTGCTGTCCGAGATCAACCAGGCGGGACTGGGCCGGGGTCTTCAATTCGATTTATTCAAACCCGGCGGCGATGTTGTCCGCGAGTTCTATGCCGAAATGCCGATCGAGGTCCGCATCGTCGGTGCATATCACGATTTGGGCGAGTTCGCGAGCGACGTCTCCAAAATGTCGCGTATCGTCACGTTGAGCAATATCTCGCTGACAAAAGTCGATGATTCGACGTTGCTGATGGATGCGCGGGCGATTACATACCGCTACCTTGATGAAGAAGAGCTTGCTCAGCAGCGACAGGGAGCGCAGAGACGGTGATGATGATTAAACGTCTACTGATCGTGATGTGCGGCCTGGTCCTGGCAGGCTGTACCGTCGAAGAAGAGGATCTTCGTGCTTGGATGGCGGCGCAGGAGAGGGGTATGACCGGGGGAATTGAGCCCTTACCCGAGATCAAGCCTTTTCCGGTCGTATCCTATTCGGCTGCAGGTACCCAGAATCCATTCGATTTGGCTCGCATCGAACCGGAGCAGCAGGCGACGGTGACCGGGGGGCCAGACATGACGCGTCCGAGAGAGCCGCTCGAGGGTTATCCGCTGGAATCTCTTTCGATGGTCGGTGTGCTGATTCAGGATGACAAGGTCGAAGGGATCATCTCGGTTGCGGGCTTGCTGCATCAGGTGCGTATCGGCAATTACATGGGACAGGACTTCGGCGTGGTGACCGAGATAGAGGAAGGCGGCATCACGTTGCGTGAACTGGTTCAGAACATAGAGGGAGACTGGGTGGAACGAACCAGCCAGTTGCTGTTGCGGGAGCAGTAGGAGTCCAATGATGAAACATAAAACGATACTGGTGCTGTCCGCAGCGTTTCTTGCGCTGACTACGCCGATTCCTGTTGCCCTCGCGCAGGCGGATGGAAGTCAGGCCACGCAAGCTCTGGCCAACAGAATAGAGAACCTGCAGGTCGCGGAGCAGGGCGGAACGCTCTATGTCCGGCTGCGGTTCGCGGAACCGCTCGCCAACCCTCCGGCGAGCTTCAGCGTGGCCAATCCGGCACGTATTGCTTTCGATTTCCCGGACACCGCCAATGCACTGGGTCGCACCCAGCAAAACATCAATCAGGGGGATTTACGCAGCGCCAACATCGTTCAAGCGGGTGATCGCACTCGACTCGTCCTGAATATGACCCGCGTCTCCCCTTATGAAACACGGGTGGAGGGGCGCGATGTGATCATCGCGCTCGCGCCGGTACCAGGTCCGGTCGCAGGAGCCGAGGTCGATCGAGCTGTTGCGAATTTCGCAACTCCCTCTGCCGAAGTTGGCCAGGAGGTGAAAAGTGTCCGCGACATCCAGTTCCGTCGTGGTGTGGAGGGTGAAGGGCGTGTCGTGGTCCAGTTGGCCAGCCCCGATACAGGCATCGATATCCGGCAGCAGGGTTCAAACCTGATTGTCGAATTCATCGACACCGTACTGCCTGAGCATTTGCAGCGCCGTTCCGATGTGACCGATTTCGGTACTCCGATCACGTCTATGGTGGCGCAGCCTAGCGGTCGGAACACACGTCTCGTCATCAGTCCGAACGGGCTTTGGGAACACAATGCCTATCAGAGCGACACCCAGTTCGTGCTCGAGGTGCGCCGTGTGGTCGAAGAGCCCAGCCAGTTGGTCCAGGGCGCGCGTCGCGGCGAGTATGCAGGCGAGAAGCTGTCACTCAACTTCCAGAATGTCGATGTGCGCTCGGTGCTGCAGGTCATCGCCGACTTCACCGATTTCAATATCGTGACCAGCGATTCGGTGCAGGGCAACCTGACGCTGCGTCTGAAGGACGTGCCATGGGATCAGGCGCTGGACATCATTCTGCAGGCCAAGGGCCTGGATATGCGCAAAACCGGCAATGTGATCTGGATAGCCCCCGCCGAAGAGCTTGCGACTCGCGAGAGGCTGCAACTCGAGTCGCTTGCACAAGTGGCAGATCTCGAGCCATTGCAAACCGAGAGTTTCCAGGTCAATTACCATCGTGCCAGTGAGATTTTCGACTTCCTGCAGAACCGCGACCAGACAGTTCTCTCGCAGCGTGGGAGTGTCGTATTCGACGAGCGTAGCAATAAGCTCTTTGTCACCGATGTCGGTTCGCGTCTCGACTCGATTCGGCGACTTATTACCGAGATCGACATTGCTCCAAGGCAGGTGCTGATCGAGGCGCGAATTGTCGAGGCGAACACGAACTTTGCACGGGACCTTGGTGTTCGCCTGAATTTTGCCAACAGCGGTGCTGCAAGCTTGGGTGGTGGTGCCCGGGTTGGCTTTGGGCGGTTCAGCGGAGGAGCATTAACCGGCAACGGGTTTACCAGTGGTGGGGCTGCGCCGGTGACGAACTTCTCCACGCTTAATCTAAGCCTGTTCAATAGTTCGGCGACTCGCTTCCTCAATCTGGAACTTTCCGCACTTGAGTCCGATGGACGCGGGCGGATCGTATCGAGCCCGAGGGTCCTGACGGCCAATCAGGTGGAGGCGACGATCAAGCAGGGTCAGGAAATTCCATACGTAACGCCCTCAACCGGCAACAACCCTGCTACCGTCGAATTCAAGGATGCAGTGCTTTCATTGACGGTGAGGCCGCAGATAACCCCGGACGGCAAGGTACAGATGCGTGTGCTGGTGAATAAGGATCGCGCCGACTTTTCCCGCAGCGTTCAGGGGAATCCTCCGATCGATACAAAAAGCATTGAAACCGAGGTCTTGGTGGATAACGGCGGAACGGTTGTGATTGGTGGAGTCTTCGAAGAGGAAGAGACCAACAACACGGAGAAGGTACCTCTTCTCGGAGATGTTCCGGTCGTTGGAGCGTTGTTCAGGACGAACAGCAGGACAAACGATCGCCGCGAACTGTTGATTTTCATCACGCCCCGTATCGTGACAGAGTCTTTGACCCTCCGATAATCGGGTGCCGTCATTGCGACTTGTTTGAACTCGAACGATAGGAAGACGGACGCACGAGATTTGCCGATCGTTCTGGTAGGCATGATGGGCGCGGGAAAGACGACCGTCGGGCGCGAATACGCCGGACGTCATTCTTTGCGCTTTCTCGATTGCGACCAGGAACTGGTGGCGCGGACCGGAGTCAGTGTCGCGACCATTTTCGAGATCGAGGGCGAAGCCGGGTTTCGCCGTCGCGAGTCCTGTCTGCTCAAGGAGCTGACGCAGGAAACCGGCTTGGTGCTCGCGACGGGTGGCGGAGTGGTGCTGAACCCGGAGAATCGAGTCTTGCTCCATGAGCGGGCGATCGTCGTCTACCTGAACGTGCCTCCCAAGGTCCTGTGGGAAAGAACCCGCCACGATCGGAACCGGCCCTTATTGCAAGTACCCAATCCGCGAGAGCGGATCGAGTCCCTCTACCGGGAGCGGGATCCGCTCTACCGCGAAGCTGCGCACCTGATCGTCGAAGGGGGGCGGGGAAGCCCGGCGGGGATGGTTCGGCTGGTTGACAAGGCGATAGAGGAATACAGGAAGCAGCATGCGTAGTTTGAAGGTATCGCTGGGAGAGCGAAGCTACCCGATTCATATTGGACGGGGACTGCTTGATCGCGGGGATCTGATCGTCCCGCACTTGAAGAAGCCGCGGGTCGCCATCGTCACCAACGACGTCGTGGCGCCGCTCTATCTCGATCGCTTGCGAACCACGCTCGATGCGGTCGGTGTCGCAAGTTCGGCGGTAATTCTGCCCGATGGCGAGGTGCACAAGGATTGGGCTACGCTGAACCGGGTCTACGACGCCTTGTTGTCGGAGCGCTGCGAGCGTTCGACCACGCTTGTCGCGTTGGGCGGCGGCGTGATCGGGGATATGGGCGGCTTTGCCGCGGCGACCTACCAGCGTGGGATGCCCTTCATCCAGATTCCGACCACGCTGTTGTCTCAAGTCGACTCGTCGGTAGGCGGAAAGACCGCGATCAACCATCCCTTGGGCAAGAACATGATAGGCGCGTTCTATCAGCCCAGACTCGTTCTTGCGGATATCGACACACTCGACACCTTGCCGGACCGGGAACTCGCGGCAGGATTGGCCGAAGTGATCAAGTACGGCTTGATCCGCGACGGCGAGTTCTTCGATTGGCTGGAAGGCAGTATAGAGCGCCTCGGGGCCCGCGATACCGACGCGCTCGCATTCGCGATCGAGCGCTCATGCGCAAACAAGGCCGAGGTGGTCGCGGCCGATGAAACCGAGCAGGGAGAGCGGGCCTTGCTCAACCTGGGGCATACCTTCGGTCACGCGATCGAAGCCGGCATGGGGTACGGCCAGTGGTTGCATGGTGAAGCGGTAGCGGCCGGCGCGATGATGGCGGCCGAACTTTCGCGACGCCTTGGCTGGATTGGCGCGGACCAAGTCGCGCGCATACGCGAGATTCACCAGCGTGCCAGGCTGCCGGTGACCGGTCCGGCCCTTCCGGTCGATCGTTACCTCGATCTGATGGCGGGCGACAAGAAGGTAGAGGGCGGTCAGTTGCGTCTGGTGCTGTTGAGGGCGATCGGCAAGGCGGTCATGGTGGGCGATGTCGGCCGTGACGAAATCGCCGCCACGATCGCGTCCTGCACACGATGAACGCTCTCGCCCCCTATGCGGTGACCGAAGCGGTTTCCCGGGGACGGCTCCATCCGGAACCTTCTCCGGGGATCCGGAGCGAGTTCCAGCGCGACCGTGATCGCGTCGTCCATTCCACCGCGTTCAGGCGTCTCGAATACAAGACCCAGGTCTTCGTCAATCACGAGGGTGACCTCTTCCGGACCCGATTGACCCACAGCATCGAGGTCGCCCAGATTACCCGCAGCATCGCCCGCGCCTTGGGGCTGAACGAAGATCTCGCCGAGGCGATCGCGCTGGCGCATGACCTCGGACATACGCCCTTCGGGCATGCCGGGCAGGACGCGTTGAACCACTGCATGAAGCCGTTCGGAGGCTTCGAACACAACCTTCAGTCATTGCGTACGGTCGATCTTCTCGAGGAGCACTACGCCGGGTTCGATGGCCTGAACCTGACCTTCGAGACCCGCGAGGGGATTCTGAAGCATTGTTCGATTCCGAATGCGCACCAACTTGGTGAGCTTGGCAAGCGGTTCATCGAAGGTACCCAGCCGTCGCTGGAGGCCCAGTTGGCCAACCTCGCCGATGAGATCGCGTACAACAACCACGACATCGACGACGGTTTGCGATCAGGGCTGATCACGCTGGAACAGCTTGAAGAGGTGGAGATTTTTGCTTCGATGAGGCGCAAGGTCGAGCGCCAGTGGCCGGGCGTGTCCGGCCGCAGGCTGATCCACGAAACGATTCGCAGCATGATCAATGCGATGGCAGTGGATCTGATCGAAAACACCCGTAGAAACATAGATGCACAGAATGTGTGCAGTCTTGCACAAGTTTGGTGCGCACCGAAGCTGATCACCCACTCGGAAGGCTTCGAACCGCAGATGCAGGCCTTGAAACGTTTTCTTCGCGACAATCTCTATTGGCATTATCAGGTGCTGAGAATGACCAACAAGGCGCGCCGGATCATCTCCGACCTCTTCGACGCCTTCATGGCCGATCCGCGCTTGTTACCGCCGCAGTATCAGCACAGGGCGCGAGAAGACAAGGCCCGCGCGATTGCCGACTATATCGCCGGAATGACCGACCGCTATGCGATCAAGGAGCATCGCCGACTCTTTACCGTCGACGAAATCCATTGATCCATCATGTAGTTACCGCGTCGCAAAAAACTTGAATCGCTGCTGCGGCGAGAGTATATTCGACAACCCGCCTGAACAAACGGGTGAGGTTGTGTGCCTGTGTGCGGAACGCAACAGGACGATCCTTATCCGAACCGGACCAGGTCAGTCCGGTTTTTTTTGGTGTGCGCACAAAATTGGTGCGTATTTTGCTTTCTGTTTTTGCTTGCGGTTTTTTGGCCGCCCGTCCCCACCGGTAATGTCCGGCAATGAGTTGTGTTGAGGAAGAGCGTGATGGATCTCCCCCTGAAGCAAGGTCTTTACGACCCGGCGAATGAACATGATGCCTGTGGTGTGGGTTTCGTTGCCCACATCAAGGGCAAGAAGAGCCACGAGATCATTCTTCAGGGGCTGGAAATCCTGAAGAACCTGGATCACCGTGGTGCGGTGGGTGCCGACCCCTTGCAGGGTGACGGCGCCGGAATCCTGATTCAGATCCCGGATCAGTTCTTCCGCGAGGAAATGGCCACCAAGGGCGTGACCTTGCCGGCTCCGGGTGAATACGGTGTCGGGATGGTCTTCATGCCCAAGGAGCGTGCCTCCCGCTTGGCCTGTGAAGAAGAGGTCGAGCGCGCGGTGCGTGCCGAAGGCCAACTCGTACTCGGTTGGCGCGACGTACCGGTCAATGCCGACATGCCGATGTCGCCCGCGGTCAAGAAGACCGAACCGATCATCCGTCAGATCTTCGTCGGGCGCGGCCCGGACGTGATGGTGCCGGAAGCGTTGGAGCGCAAGCTCTACATCGCACGCCGCCGCGCAGCCAACGCGATCATGTCGCTCAAGCTGAAGTACGGGCAGGAGTTCTACTTCGTCTCGATGTCCACCCGCACGATCAACTACAAGGGCTTGTTGCTCGCGACCCAGGTCGGCGAGTATTACCTTGACCTGACCGATCCGCGTGCGACCTCGGCCTTGGCGCTGGTGCACCAGCGTTTCTCGACCAACACCTTCCCCAAGTGGAACCTCGCTCACCCGTTCCGCTACATCGCCCACAACGGCGAAATCAACACGCTGCGTGGCAACTACAACTGGATGCGCGCTCGTGAGAAAGGGGTGTCGTCGCCGCTGCTGGGCGCCGACCTCGAGAAGATCTGGCCGTTGATCTATCCCGGCCAGTCCGACTCGGCCGCGTTCGACAACGCCCTCGAACTACTGGTCATGAGTGGCTACTCGATGGCCCAGGCGATGATGATGATGATTCCCGAAGCGTGGGAGTCGCACACCCAGATGGACGAAAAGCGCCGCGCGTTCTACGAGTACCACGCGGCGATGATGGAGCCGTGGGATGGGCCGGCCGCGGTCGCCTTTACCGATGGCCGCCAGATCGGCGCCACCCTGGACCGCAACGGACTGCGTCCGGCACGCTACCTCGTCACCGACGACGATCTGGTGGTGATGGCCTCCGAATCCGGCGTGCTGCCGATCGCGGACAGCCGCATCGTCAAGAAGTGGCGTTTGCAGCCGGGCAAGATGTTCCTGATCGACATGGAGCAGGGGCGCATCATCGACGACGCCGAGTTGAAGGACTCGCTCGCCAGCGCGCGCCCCTATACCGACTGGTTGTCGCGGATCAACATCAAGCTCGACAGTCTCGCCGTACCGGGCAATGCCTCGTCGCAGGCGTCCGACACCTCCCTGCTCGATAGACAGCAGGCTTTCGGCTATACCCAGGAGGACATCAAGTTCATCCTCGAGCCGATGGGCAAGGCCGGTGAAGAAGCCACCGGGTCGATGGGCAACGACTCGCCGCTGGCGGTTTTGTCGGGCAAGGAAAAGCCGCTGTACAACTACTTCCGGCAGTTGTTCGCCCAGGTCACCAACCCGCCGATCGATCCGATCCGCGAGCAGATGGTGATGTCGCTGGTGTCCTTCCTCGGCCCCCGGCCCAACCTGCTCGAAATCAACGAGATCAACCCGCCGTTCCGTCTGGAGCTGGCGCAGCCGGTGCTCGACTTCGCCGGCATGGCCAAGATCCGCAACATCGCGCGCTACACCAACAACAAGTTCCGCTCGGCCGAGTTGGACATCTGCTATCCGGTCGAGTGGGGTAATGAAGGTGTCGAGGCACGCCTCGCCTCCTTGTGCGCCGAAGCCGAGGATGCGGTCGAGAAGGGCTACAACATCCTGATCGTGTCGGATCGCAAGCTCAGCATAGACAAGGTCGCGATTCCGGCGCTGCTGGCGCTGTCCGCGATTCACCAACACCTTGTGACCAAGGGCTTGCGGACCCGCACCGGCCTGATGGTCGAAACCGGCACCGCGCGCGAAGTCCATCACTTCGCGGTGCTGGCCGGTTATGGGGCGGAGGCGGTGCATCCGTATCTGGCGCTGGAAACGCTGCAAAGCCTCGCCGCCGATGCGGAGGAAGGCGAGAAGGCAGTCAAGCATTTCGTCAAGGCGATCGGCAAGGGCTTGATGAAGGTGATGTCCAAGATGGGCATCTCGACCTACCTGTCCTATACCGGCGCGCAGATCTTCGAAGCGGTGGGCCTGCAGCAGGCGCTGTGCGACAAGTATTTCACCGGCACGACCAGCCAGGTGGAGGGCATCGGCGTGTTCGAGGTGATGGAGGAAGTCATCCGCCTGCACAAGAAGGCCTTCAGCCCCGATCCGGTGCTGGCCAACATGCTCGATGCGGGTGGCGACTATGCCTTCCGCATTCGTGGCGACGAGCACATGTGGACGCCGGACGCGATCGCCAAGCTGCAGCACGCGACCCGCGCCGGCAAGCTCGATTCGTACAAGGAATACGCGAAGATCATCAACGACCAGACCCGTCGTCACATGACGCTGCGGGGCCTGTTCGAGCTGAAGCCGGCCGGTCCGCCGATTCCGCTGGACGAGGTCGAGCCGGCCAAAGAGATCGTCAAGCGTTTCGCCACCGGCGCGATGTCGCTCGGCTCGATCTCGACCGAAGCGCACACCACCCTTGCGGTCGCAATGAACCGGATCGGCGGCAAGTCGAATACCGGCGAGGGCGGCGAAGATCCGATGCGCTTCAAGCCGATCACCAAGGCGATGCGTTTGTCGCAGATCATCGGCGACAGCCGGATCGAACGCGACCTGGAGTTGAAAGCCGGCGACAGCCTGCGCTCTGCAATCAAGCAGGTGGCCTCCGGCCGCTTCGGCGTCACCACCGAGTATCTGGTCAATGCCGACCAGATCCAGATCAAGATGGCCCAGGGCGCCAAGCCTGGCGAGGGTGGCCAGCTGCCCGGGCACAAGGTGTCCGAGTACATCGGCTTTCTGCGCCACTCGGTTCCGGGCGTCGGCCTGATCTCGCCGCCGCCGCACCATGACATCTACTCGATCGAAGATCTGGCCCAGCTGATCCACGACCTGAAGAATGCCAACCCGGCTGCCGGTGTCTCGGTCAAGCTGGTGTCCGAGATCGGGGTCGGCACGGTCGCAGCCGGGGTCGCCAAGGCCAAGGCCGATCACGTGGTCATTGCCGGCCACGATGGCGGCACCGGCGCGAGCCCCTGGTCTTCGATCAAGCATGCCGGTACGCCGTGGGAACTCGGTCTCGCCGAAACCCAGCAGACCCTGGTGCTGAACCGCCTGCGCAGCCGTATCCGGGTGCAGGTGGACGGTCAGATGAAGACCGGTCGCGATGTCGTGATCGGCGCGCTGCTCGGCGCGGACGAGTTCGGTTTCGCGACCGCGCCGCTGGTGGTCGAAGGCTGCATCATGATGCGCAAGTGCCACCTCAACACCTGCCCGGTCGGTGTCGCGACCCAGGACCCGGTGCTGCGCAAGAAGTTCACCGGCCAGCCCGAGCATGTCGTCAATTACTTCTTCTTCGTCGCCGAAGAGGCGCGCGAACTGATGGCCCAGCTCGGCATCCGCAAGTTCGACGACCTGATCGGCCGTGCCGACCTGCTCGACATGAAGAAGGGCATCGCCCACTGGAAGGCGCGTGGTCTGGACTACAGCCGCATCTTCTACCGTCCCAACGTGCCGGCCAGCGTGCCGCGTCTGCATGTCGAGACCCAGGATCACGGTCTGGACAAGGCGCTGGACAACGAGTTGATCGCATTGGCCGCACCGGCCCTGGAAAAGGGCGAGGCGGTCGAGATCGATCTGCCGGTGCGCAACATCAACCGTACCGTCGGGGCGATGATCTCGGGCAAGGTGGCATTGCGTTACGGCCATGGCGGTCTGCCCGAGAACACCATCCGGATTCGCCTGACCGGCACCGCAGGGCAGAGCTTCGGTGCTTTCCTCGCGCGCGGCATCACGCTCGAGCTGGTCGGTGAGGGCAACGACTATGTCGGCAAGGGATTGTCCGGCGGACGCATCATCGTGCGCCCGCAGGCCGAGTTCCGCGGCACCACGACCGAGAACATCATCATTGGCAACACCGTGCTGTACGGCGCGATCGAGGGCGAGGTCTACTTCGCCGGGGTCGGCGGCGAGCGTTTCGCGGTCCGCAACTCGGGCGCGACCGCGGTCGTCGAAGGCGTAGGCGACCATGGCTGCGAGTACATGACCGGTGGCACCGTGGTCGTACTCGGCCACACCGGGCGCAACTTCGCCGCCGGCATGTCGGGCGGGTTGGCCTATGTGCTGGACGAGACCGGCGACTTCGAGAGCCGCTGCAACATGGCGCAAGTCGCGCTGGAACCGTTGCCGGAAGAGATCGAGGCGCGCAAGGGTTCGGAGTCCGGTGACGATCTCGAGTCGCATGGCCGAGTCGATATCGATCACCTCGAGATGGGCGACGAACTCATCCTCAAGGGCCTGATCGAACGGCATGCGCGTTTGACCGGCAGTCCGCGCGCCCGCCATATCCTGGATAACTGGAACACCTTCCGCACGCAGTTCGTGAAGGTGATGCCGCATGAATATCGTCGCGCGCTGTCCGAAATGGCCGGCCAGCGTCAGAGTCAACTGGAGGCTGCATAAACAATGGGTAAGCCAACCGGATTTCTGGAATACCAGCGTCTCTCCGAAGCCTATGAGCCGGTCGAGGAACGGGTCAAGAAGTACAAGGAGTTCGTGCTCCGCCTGAGCGATGACGAGGCGTCGGTGCAAGGGGCGCGCTGCATGGATTGCGGCATCCCCTTCTGCAACAGCGGCTGCCCGGTGAACAACATCATCCCGGACTGGAACGATCTCGTCTATCGCAACCAGTGGCGCGAAGCGATCGAGGTGCTGCATTCGACCAACAACTTCCCGGAGTTCACCGGGCGAATTTGTCCCGCCCCGTGCGAGGAGGCCTGTACCCTCAACCTGAACAACGACCCGGTCGGGATCAAGTCGATCGAGCATGCGATCATCGACAAGGCATGGGAAGAAGGCTGGGTCCTGCCCAAACCGCCCAGCACGAAGACCGGCAAGAAGGTCGCCGTTGTCGGCTCCGGCCCGGCCGGCCTGGCCGCCGCCCAGCAACTGGCGCGGGTCGGGCATGAGGTGACCGTGTTCGAGAAGAACGATCGCATCGGCGGCTTGCTGCGTTACGGCATTCCCGACTTCAAGATGGAGAAGTGGCTGATCGACCGTCGCGTCGAGCAGATGCGTGCCGAGGGCGTCACCTTCCGGACCAAGGTGGTGGTCGGCAGTCAGGACATTCCGGCTGGCATCATCAACGACGCGACCGAGATGGTCAGCGCCGATACGCTGAAGGCCGAGTTCGATGCGGTCATTCTGGCGGGTGGCTCGGAAGTGCCGCGCGACCTGCCGGTGCCGGGCCGGGAACTGGAAGGCGTGCATTTCGCCCTCGAGTTCCTGATTCCGCAGAACAAGGAAGTCGCCGGCGGTCCGGGTAACCCGATCTCGGCCAAGGGCAAGCATGTCGTCGTGATCGGCGGCGGCGATACCGGCTCGGACTGCGTTGGCACCTCCAACCGCCACGGCGCTGCCTCGGTGACCCAGTTCGAACTGATGCCGATGCCGCCCGAGCAGGCCGACAAGCTGATGACCTGGCCGTACTGGCCAACCAAGCTGCGCACTTCTTCTTCGCATGAGGAGGGGTGCGAACGGGACTTCGCGGTCGCCACCAAGGAATTCATCGGCGAGAACGGCAAGGTCAAGGCCTTGCGCGCGGTACGTCTTGATTGGAAGGACGGCCGGATGCAGGAAGTACCGGGTTCGGAGTTCGAACTCCCGGCGGACCTGGTGCTCTTCGCGATGGGCTTCACCAACCCGGTCGGCAGTGTGCTGGAGGCCTTCGGGGTGGAGAAGGACAAGCGCGGCAACGCCAACGCGACCACCGACGGCGACGGGTGCTACGCCACCAATGTCGCCAAGGTCTATGCTGCGGGGGATGTGCGCCGTGGGCAGTCGCTGGTGGTATGGGCGATAAGAGAGGGTCGTCAAGCCGCGCGCGAGGTCGATCTGTTCCTGATGGGCGAGAGCGTGTTGCCGCGATGAGGTAGATCGCGTCGATTGCCGGGTTATGATTGTGGGGGCGGCCAGGGGTCGCCCTCTGTTTTTGGGGAGCGCTTCATGCTCGATCTCGATGCGGTCGGTTGGGGGGTCACCGCGATCGCGGTGCTGCTGACCGGTATCTCTAAATCCAGCCTCGGCGGGGCGATGGGCGGTCTGGCGGTGCCGTTCATGGCGATCTGGCTGTCGCCGCGCGATGCGCTGGCGGTGGTACTGCCCATCCTGATCGCGATGGATCTGGCTGGCATGCGGGCTTGGCGTGGCAAGGCGGACTGGCGCGAGTTGAAGCACCTGGTGCCGGCGTCGGTGGTCGGGATCGCGCTGGCTTCCCTGCTGTTCGGGTTGATGTCCGATCTGTTCATCAAGGCCGGTCTGGGAATCATCGCAGTCGCGTTCGCCGCCGATAGGCTGATCCGTCGAAGCCACCCAGTGACCGAGCCGCGTGCGCTGTCGCGACCCTGGGCCTGGTTGTGCGGTGGGGCGGCGGGCGTCACCAGCACCTTCGCCCATGCCGGCGGACCGCCTTTGATCATTTATCTGCTGGGCCGTGGGCTGCCACGGCAGGTGTTCGTCGCGACCTCGGTCTACTTCTTCACCGCGATCAATCTGGCCAAAGTGCCGTTCTTCGTCGGCCTGGAACTGTTCTCGCGCGAGACCCTGCTGATGTCGGCGATGTATCTGCCACTGGTACCGGTCGGCGTGTGGATAGGCACCCGCTTGCTGGCGCTGATCTCGGAGCGGGTCTTCTTCTACATCGCGACCAGCATGCTCGGCCTGTCCGGTCTGAAGCTGCTGTGGGATGTCGTCACTGCGGCTTGACCCTGTATTCGGACGGACGAGGCCCGCGCCTCGCCCGCCATTTCGCATCGCTTAATGTTGATCGAGCAAGTCGACCGAGTAGCGGGCGATCATGCCTTCCTCGTTGGTCGGCACCACCGCGACCGCGACCTGGCTGTCCGGGGTGTCGATTCGGGTGGCGTGCCCGGCATTGAGCGTGGGGTCTATCTTCAATCCGAACCAGGCCGATAGTTCAGCCACGCGCGCCCTGACCGGTGCGGCATGTTCGCCGATGCCGCCGGTGAAGATCAAGGCGTCCAGACCGCCGGCCGCCGCAGCCAGCGAACCCAGCTCGCGTGCGATGCGGTAGCAGAACAGCTCGACTGCCTCGTGAGCCTCTGGGGCGTCGCTGGTGAGCAGGGTGCGCATGTCCTGGCTGATGCCCGATACGCCGAGCAGGCCGGACTCCTTGTAGAGCAGATTGGTCAGCGCCTTGGCGTCCATGCCCTTGCGCTCCATCAGATAGAGCACGACTCCGGGGTCCAGGCTGCCGGTGCGGGTGCCCATCATCAAGCCCTCTACCGCGGTGAAACCCATGGTCGAAGCGACACTCTTGCCGTCGCGCAACGCGCACATCGACGCGCCGTTGCCCAGGTGCGCGATCACGACGCTGCCAGTGGCGCGCTCGCCGATCACCAACGGCAGCTGGCGCGCGACATAGTCGTAGGACAGGCCATGGAAGCCATAGCGCTTGACGCCCTCGGCCGAGAGCGCGCGGGGCAGCGCGAAGGCCTGGGCCACGGCCGGCTGGGTGCGGTGAAACGCGGTGTCGAAGCAGGCGACCTGCGGAATCTGCGGCATCAACTTGGCCACAGCCCGAACCGCGCGCAGGTTGTGTGGCTGATGGAGTGGTGCGAGCGGCACGAAGGCATCGAGTGCCTCGAGCACTGCTTCGTCCAGCCTCACCGGCGCACTGTACAACTCGCCGCCATGCACGACGCGGTGACCGGCGGCGACGATCTCGAGTTCCGGGCTGTGCACCGACAGCCAGCCGAACAAGTGATCGAGGGCGCCCTGATGTTGAGCGCTCTGGCCACCCGAGGTTTCCAGCGGCTCGCGAAAGCGTGCCCCGTCGGAGGTCTTCACGATCAGTTCGGGCGAGGCGCCGATGCCTTCGATCTGCCCCGAAATGGCCGGGCTTTCAGCCAGTTGCGGGTCGATCGGAAAGAGCGCGAACTTGAGACTGCTGGAGCCGGCATTGAGCACCAGCACTGCACGCATCACATCCTTGTCGGTCCACATCAGACCATCGCCTCACGCTTGCGGTGTGCCATGAGTTGGGCGACCGCACAGGATGCGGCGCGGGTCTCGGCGGTGTCGGCGCGGCTGGTCAGCACGATCGGCACCCTGGCGCCCAGCACGACGCCGGCCATCAGCGCGTTGCCCAGATACTCCAGCTGCTTGGCGACCATGTTGCCGGACTCGAGGTCGGGCACGACCAGGATGTCGGCGTTGCCAGCCACGGCCGAACGGATACCCTTGGTCTTGGCCGCGATCAGCGACACCGCGTTGTCGAAGGCGAGCGGGCCGTCGAGCAGGCCGCCCTTGATCTGTCCGCGATCGGCCATCTTGCACAGGGCCGCCGCATCCAGTGTCGATTTCAGCTTGGATGTCACGGTTTCCACCGCCGACAGGATCGCGACCTTTGGCTCGGCCAGGCTCAGCACGTGACCGAGGTCGATCGCGTTCTGGACGATGTCCATCTTGACCTCGAGCGACGGCGCGATGTTGATCGCCGCATCGGTGATCATGAGCGGATGCGGGTAAGTCGGGACATCGGCCAGGAACACGTGGCTGATGCGGCGCTCGGTGCGCAGGCCGCCGGCGCGCGAGACCACTGCGCTCATCAGTTCGTCGGTATGCAGCGAGCCTTTCATCAATGCTTCGACGCCGCCGTCGCGACACAGGGCGACCGCAGCCTCGGCCGAGGCATGGCTGTGCGGCACGTCGACGATGCGGAAACCGCGCAGGTCCAGTCCCAGCTCTTCGGCAAGGGCGCGGATCTTGGATTCCGGGCCGACCAGAATCGGGTCGACCAGGCCGGCCTCGGCCGCCTGGATCGGGCCGCGCAGCGATTCGGCGTCGCAGGGGTGGGCGACCGCGATCGGGATCGGCGACAGGCCCGAGGCGATCGACAGCAGATGGCGGTAGCGCAGCTCGCGGTCGGAGATCGTCACTTCCGGCAGGTTCATGCGCGGGCGCTTGACCTTCTCGGTGGGCGCCTGCACTTCGGCGACGCCGTCGACGACCTTGAGCCCGTCCTGATTGACCGCCAGGCAGTCGAACACGATGTGGTGGTTGTGCTCGTACTTCTCGCGGCAGGTGACGGTGATCGTCAGCGTGTCGCCGATCGTGATCGGCCGCCAGAAATTCAGGCCCTGGGAGACATAGACCGTGCCTGGCCCGGGAAACTCGGTGCCGAGTACCGTAGAGATCAGCGTGCTACCCCACATGCTGTGTCCGACGACTTCCCGAAACTGGCTCGAACGCGCGTACTCGGTGTCCACATGGGTCGGGTTAACGTCGCCGGACATGACCGCGAAAAGATGGATGTCATCCGGGCGGAGGGTGCGGACCAACTGTGCGTGATCGCCGACCTGGATCTCGTCGAAGGTACGATTCTGTATGTACTGGGTGATTGCCTTGTCCATTTTCGGTCCCGTCGTTTGCATCGCAACAATCTTATTCTACCTGTATCGTGATTAGTGTATTCGCAATCTGTAATAGATTTATTGCATTGCAGCATTCAGTTCAGGTGTCGTTCGTGAGCCACAGCAGGCCCCGTCCGGGCAAGGGGTGCATGCTAGAATCGTGCCGTTTCAGCCTCGTTTCGGAGTGTCGATGGAAGTCGTGATTCTCGCTGCAGGAAAGGGTACCCGGATGCGCTCGGCCTTGCCCAAGGTGCTGCAACCGCTGGCGGGTCGCGCGATGCTGGGACACGTGGTCGACACCGCCAGGGCGCTGGAGGCGGGCCGGATCTGTGTGGTCTATGGCCATGGCGGCGAGGTGGTGCGCGAGCACCTCGGCATGGCGGATCTGCTCTGGGCCCGGCAGGAACCCCAGCTCGGTACCGGTCATGCGGTGCAGCAGGCCTTGCCGCACTTGTCCGATGACGATGTCGTGATGGTGCTGTACGGGGATGTGCCGCTGATCAGCGCGACCACGCTCGAGCGTCTCCAGCAGGCGGCGGGCGGAACCCGCCTTGCGCTGCTCACCGTCGCGCTGGACGACCCCACCGGTTATGGGCGCATCCTGCGCAATCCCGCCGGCGAAGTAGTGCGTATCGTCGAGCAAAAGGACGCGAGCGAGGCCGAGCGTGCGGTGCGCGAGGTCAATACCGGCATTCTGGTCGCGCCGGTGGCGCGCCTGCGCGATTGGCTCTCGCGGGTCGGCAACGACAACGCCCAGGGCGAGTACTACCTGACCGACATCGTCGGGCTGGCGGTCGAGGACGGTGTCGAGATCGCGACCGTCCAGCCCTCGGCGGTGTGGGAGACCTTGGGCGTCAATAGCAAGCGCCAGCTCGCCGAACTCGAGCGCCTGCATCAACGCAATATTGCCGACCGTCTGATGGACGACGGCGTCACGCTGATCGACCCGGCCCGCATCGATGTACGCGGCCAGCTGGTATGCGGGCGCGATGTAGAAATCGACATCAACTGCGTGTTCGAAGGGCGGGTCGAGCTCGGTGACAACGTGCGGATCGGCGCCCACTGCGTCGTGCGCAACGCGGTGATCGGTGCCGGTACCCGGATCGCGCCGTTCTCTCATGTCGAGGACACCATCATGGGTGCGGCCTGCATGGTCGGGCCCTATGCCCGCACCCGGCCGGGCACCGTGCTGGGCGAGGATGTGCATCTGGGCAACTTCGTCGAGGTCAAGAACAGCCGTATCGACAACCATTCCAAAGCCAACCATCTCGCCTACGTTGGCGACGCCGATGTCGGCCAGCGGGTGAACGTTGGTGCAGGCACCATCACCTGCAATTACGACGGGGCGAACAAGCATCGCACGGTGATCGAGGATGACGTCTTCATCGGTTCCGACTCGCAACTGGTCGCGCCGGTGCGGGTTGGCAAGGGCGCGACCCTGGCGGCCGGCACCACGCTGACCAAGGATGCCCCGCCGCAACAGCTGACGGTGTCGCGGGCCAAGCAGCTCAGCATTGCCGGGTGGAAGCGCCCGGTCAAGAAATCGTCCTGAATCTTTCCCTCCCAGCACCAGGAGCCCGCCATGTGTGGCATCGTCACCGCAATTTCGACCAACAACATCGTGCCGGTTCTGCTCGAGGGGCTGCGCAAACTCGAATATCGCGGCTACGATTCCGCCGGCATCGCGGTGCTGAATGGCGGATTGCGCCGTGTCCGCTCGGCCGGCCGGGTCGCCGAGCTCGAGGCGCTTGCCAAGGCGTCCGAGCTCTCGGCCCCTATCGGCATCGCCCACACCCGCTGGGCGACCCACGGGGTGCCCTCCGAGCGCAATGCGCATCCCCACATCTCGGCCGGGCTGGCGGTGGTGCATAACGGCATCATCGAGAACTACGAGGAGATCCGGAGCAAGCTGCAGGCGCGTGGCTATGTGTTCGAGTCCGAGACCGACACCGAGACCATCGCCCACCTGATCCACAACAAGCTCGAGGCGGTCCCGGATCTCTTCGAAGCAGTGAGGCTGGCCACCAACGAACTGGTCGGCGCCTACGCGATCGGGGTCGTGCTCGAAACCGACCCTTCCCGTGCGGTGGTCGCCCGGCGCGGCTCGCCCTTGTTGCTCGGGGTCGGCGAGGAGGGCATGTATGCCGCCTCCGATACGGCCGCCTTACTGCAGGTCACGCGCAACATCGTGTATCTGGAGGATGGCGACCTGGCCGAGTTGCGTCTGGACAGTTATCGCATCGTACGGCCGGATGGCTCGCCGGTCGAACGCGAAGTCCATGTTTCCAGCCTGTCGGCCGATGCGGTCGAGCTTGGCCAGTACCGGCATTACATGCAGAAGGAGATCTTCGAGCAGCCGCAAGCCCTGGCGAACACGCTGGAGATCATCGCCGGCGGCGGTTCGATCACGCCGCAGTTGATGGGCAGCCAGGCGCCGCAACTGCTGGACCGGGTGCGCCAGGTGCTGATCATCGCCTGCGGGACCAGCTACCACGCCGGGTTGGTGGCTCGTTACTGGTTGGAGTCGGTGGCAAAAGTGCCCTGCACGGTCGAGATCGCGAGCGAGTATCGCTACCGCGAGTCGGTGCCCGATCCCGATACGCTGGTGGTCGTGATTTCCCAATCGGGCGAGACCGCGGACACCCTGGCCGCGCTCAAGCATGCCAAGTCGCTCGGCATGCACCGCACGCTCGCGGTGTGCAACGTGCCTGAGTCGGCCATTGTCCGCGAGGCGGCGCTGCGTTTCATCACCCGTGCCGGCCCCGAGATCGGGGTGGCCTCGACCAAGGCCTTTACTACTCAACTCGCCGCGCTGGCGCTATTGACCCTGGTTCTGGCCAAGATCGCCGGCCGCCTGCCCGAAGCGGAAGAGGCCAAGGCGTTGAACGCGCTGCGTCACCTGCCGGTGGCGGTGCAGAAGGTGCTCGAGCTGGAACCCGAGATCGAGCGCTGGGCGCAGCGCTTCGCCGCCAAACAGCACGCCCTCTTCCTCGGCCGCGGCCGCCACTGGCCGATCGCGATGGAAGGGGCGCTCAAGCTCAAGGAGATCTCCTACATCCACGCCGAAGCCTACGCCGCCGGCGAACTCAAGCACGGTCCGCTTGCGCTGGTCGACAAGGAGATGCCGGTCATCGCGGTCGCTCCGGCCGACGAACTGCTCGAGAAGCTCAAGTCCAACCTGCAGGAAGTCCGCGCCCGCGGCGGAGAACTATCTGTCTTCGCCGACGCCGGCAGCGAAATCCTGGAGTCGGAAGGCGTTCACATCATGCACATGCCAGAGCACTACGGCATGCTGTCGCCGGTGCTGCATGTGATTCCGCTGCAACTGCTGTCGTATCACGCCGCGCTGGTCAAGGGCACGGATGTCGATAAACCCCGCAACCTGGCGAAGTCGGTGACGGTGGAGTGATTCGCAGCGCTTGATGCCAGCTGTTGTTCCGAACAAATAAAGTCGAAAACTCGGCAATAAAGTCGGAACTTGTTCGATTGGATGAGCTGCCCAGTTTGCGGTGGGGCTACGATCTGACAAGACCGTGAGCGAAATGGCTCGCGGAGTATGGTTGCGATGTTGTTTCGGGGCGGCGACTAGTCGGCCTTATGTGGAGCTCCATAAAAGGCCGACTCGCGGGCGGCCAGCTCAAGTTCCGGACCGGAAGGTCCTCGGCCTGACCTGCCGGTGGCTTGACGGGTGAAGCCAGGCAGCAATGTGCCGCTCACCTGTCGCTCGGGAGTCAGACGACGGAGAACGACAGCTTCGCCGGCCTGCGAACTGGAACTACCGACCCACAGAGGTCCTGCACGGCATCTGGGCTTCTACGGCTGGTGACCGAGTAGACCGGCCGTTGGGTTCCTGCACTACCAACGATAGCAACCAGTCGGTCAGCAGTTCCGGACCCGGTGACAGAGCAGTTTTCGACTTTATTTGCGCGGAACAGGCGCAGTCGATGAGAACGGCGAACCGTCCTGCTTCTTGGTGTCAGCACGGGACCGCAACGAAGCGCTTCAAGAAACCGAGCCTGATCTTTCTGGCCTTCGCGTTACAGTAGTTCAGCCTCTCTGACCGTGCAGGACACGAGCGGGACGGGCGAGGTCCGCCTGCGTGCGCCCGGTTGTGCATCGCTTGGTGTTGTGCGCCGGCTGCGGCGCCCAGTTCAAACACGCAGCACTGAAAAGTCTGCCACCAATGTACGTCCGTGTATTTACTTTCCCTGTACTGCAGAGTAAAGTACATCCGTTGTACATCCATTGATGGAGTTTGCGATGCCCACCACTACCCGCGCTTTCAAAAACGGCAACTCGCAGGCGGTCCGGATTCCGGCTGACTTGGCCTATGAGCGTACGGATATTGATTTGGAAATCGAGCGTGTCGGAGACGAGCTGCGCATTCGTCCGGTCCGCCGCTCGTTGTCTGGCGTATTGGTCAAGTTCGCCAAGTTCTCCCAGGACTTCATGGCCGAGGGTCGCGGGAATCAGGAGCAGGCCGCAAGGGATGCTCTGTAATGCCGCGCTACATGCTCGACACCAACATGTGCATCTACTTGATGAAAAACCAGCCGGAGGAGGTTGCCCGGCGCTTCGCTCAATGCTATGTCGGCGACGTTGTGATGTCGGCAATCACGTATGCCGAGCTGGAATACGGCGTGGCCGTGGCCGCCAATCCGGAGCGGGAGCGCGTGAATCTAGCCAACCTCATCGAGGACATTCCCGTAGCGCCGTTCGATGGCGCTGCCGGGGTGGCGTATGGTCCGATCCGAATGGCGACTCGCGAGAGCAAGAAGGACCATCTCGACAAGCTGATTGCCGCTCATGCGGTGGCGCTCGGTGTTACGGTTGTGACCAACAATGCGAAGGACTTTGCCAAGTATCCCGGTGTGTTTACTGAGAACTGGCTGATGCCTTCGACACAATAACAAGGAAAAGAGCCATGGACCATGAAATGCATGTCGCCGCGCTGTTGAACGTGTTCCGGGCAATTAAAGTCGAAAACTCACGGCGTGCAGCTGGACACCCAAATGACTTGAGGACGGCTTCGCAGTTTCCAGGCAGCCTTTGACCTGCCCCGTTCTTATGCCATCGGCTAGTTTGGAAAACTCTGATGCGGTTCGGTATAGCATTGATGTATTCACCTCATGGATGCATGGCGGCATTGGATGGCTAACCTACCTTCCAGTCGTTGCGCTGCCAGCGACTGCTTCGGCTGATTAGTGTGAATCCGCCGTCCGACTGCTGCCAAAGTTCAGCGGCCGTTCAAGTTACGTTTTTTCCGGAGCATCGAACGGCCGCAGTTGGCCGATAGTACCCTCCCGGAATCATCGCCGTAAGCAGCCGCACGCCTCCTCAAGGGTGCTGGCGGGCAGCCGCTATTGCCTCAGATCTCGATCTGCTCAGAGATCTCCAAGGCATCATCGACCTCGATGCCCAGGTACCGCACTGTCGACTCGAACTTTGAGTGGCCCAGTAAGAGCTGAACGGCCCTCAGGTTCTTCGTACGCTTGTAGATCAATGTTGCCTTCGTTCGCCGCATAGAGTGCGTGCCGTAGGCGGAAGGATCCAGGCCAGCGGCTACCACCCAGTGCTCGACGATCCTCGCGTACTGACGGGTAGAGACATGCGGAGAGTCGTGCAGGTGGCTTGGAAAGAGGAAGTCTTCCGACCTCAAGGCTGCCTTCGCGATCCAGGCAGCCACAGCCGTGCGCGTCGGCTCGGTCAATTCAAACTGCACAGGCCGCTGCGTTTTTCTCTGCACGACCATGGCGCGTGAGAGCACTTGGTTTCCGTGCGTTACGTCGCGCACCCGAAGACTGACGAGGTCGCAGCCACGAAGCTTGCTGTCGATAGCGAGGTTGAACATCGCGAGGTCTCGCACCTCGTGGGCGTTCTGGAGGTGGATTCGGATGGCCTAGATGTCTTTGGGTTTTAGTGGTGCCTTCTGGCCAACCAGCTTCCCCTTGTTCCAGGCTTCCCGATGCGGATGATCACGGGTTTCCATGACAGACTCCTTGCTGTTGATCGGAGTTTGATTCTTCAGCTTTTGTCGGACGGCAGCCATCGATGAAGATGCCCAAATCGTGCGATCGGTCAACGACTGCCGCCCGATGTGCAAGGGTGGGCTCTTGGTCTTCGCCACCGCTTCCCGCTTGCGCGAACGTATCCGTATGGATACACTGCCGCCAAGAACACCTTCCAGCGTACGGACGATTTCGACGCTTGGCTTGTCGGTTTGAAAGACAATCTGGCACGCGCACGCGCTCGCATCGTCCATCGCATCCGGTCTGCTGAACATGGAAATTTCGGCGACTGCGAGCCGGTTGGCGAAGGCGTTTCGGAAATGCGCATCCATGTCGGTCCCGGGTATCGCGTTTACTACACGCGACGTGGGGCAGCGATCTATCTGCTTCTGCTGGGCGGGGACAAGTCGTCGCAAAAGCGCGACATCAAACGTGCGATCGAGATGGCGCGAGCCTTGGACAAGGAGTAAACGATGGTCAAAACTGCCACCTTTGATGCTGCCGACTACCTGAACGATGAGGAAACCATCGCGGAGTATCTGACGGCGGCCCTGGAAGACCCAAACCCTGACGTGTTCCTCGCTGCCGTTCGAGATGTAGCGCGTGCCCGTGGCATGGCGCAACTTGCCAAAGATGCGGGTCTTGGCCGGGAGAGCCTCTATAAGGCACTTACGCCCGGAGCCAAGCCACGCTATGACACGGTGCTCAAGCTGCTGCATGCCCTCGGCGTGAAGATCTCCGCAACGCCAGTTCACTCTTGAGGCTTCTGGTAGTGTCGGTCGCCACGCCCAAACCATCGATCGACAGAACCGCCTGCAGCCTCACTCCGAGCTTCAATCTCTGGCGGTTGAACGTCAGGTGACGGGCACATTGCTGCCAGACTTCGCCGGTCGGCCTAACGGCACTGAGGCCGACAACCTGCCGCATACTCATCGGCACTTCAACACTAGTGCTGACGTCAGCGGGGAGTTGGCTCGTCGTACGGCGCCAGCCGGCTGGTTGCAGGCATCGAGGCTCATGTGCCCTATTCCAGCTGATGGAGAATCGAAGCGCGTCCCGTGCTCGGAACCAGCTCGACATAGAGTGAATCGCCCCGGGTTTCGAGGAGGCCGGTTGGTTTAAGTTAGGACTGCTGTTTCGGCCCTCTCTGCGAGTTGCCGGAAGTCGTTTGCCTCAGCTTCGGCCGGTGGAATATATCCAATCGGTTCGAGCAGTCGGATGTGGTTGAACCAATGCACCCACTGCAGGGTGGCCAGTTCCACCGATTCCCTGGTTTTCAAGGGCGCACGGCGTTGAATCAACTCCGTCTTGTACAAGCCGTTTATGGTCTCGGTCAAGGCGTTGTCGTAGCTGTCGCCGCGGCTGCCCACCGACGGTCGGGTGCCGGCCTCGGCCAGACGCTCCGAGTAGCGGATGGACAGGTACTGTGAGCCTCGGTCGGAGTGATGGACCATGGCGTGGGCTTCGGGCTTCCGTTCATATAAAGCCTGCTCCAGCGCATCCAGAACAAAATCGGTCTGCATGGTGCGACTGACGCGCCAGCCTACGATGCGTCGGAATCCGCAATTCAAGATTCCTGCGCAGCTGTTCGATGAAAGCCTTCCCAAAGTGTCCTGTCGTAACGAGACCCTGAGAGCAAAAAAACACCGGCGCGAGGCCGGTGTTGTGTCAAGGCTTGGTCTGCAGGGATTGATCGCGGGTCAATCACCGCCCAGTGGCAGCAACTCGATTACTGACCCCGAATGATTGCAATCCGCAAAGACCAAACGCTCAGTTGAGCTTCTTGAGCAGGGTAATCATCTGCTCGTTGGCGCCAACCATCGAGACAACCTTATCCTTGATGTTGTCCTTCAATTTCACCTTGGCACTGTCCTTCATTTGCTCAAGTTCATACAGATAGCCGAACGGCGCTTCCATGGAGACGGCGGGGAATGCGTGAGTCTTGTGGGTTCCGTTATAAACGGCCTTCAGACAGTTCTGAATGGTGATCTTGCTGGAAGTGACATTCACGACGTTCAGGTACATATAGGCTCTTACCGAGCCGCTGGGAATGATCGGCAATGAAATGCCTTCGCACCGGCCCGCGTCGCTGTTCTGCATTTCGCGGATGCGCTTGATCACATTCAGGGGCGTCGGCTTGTCGTCGCTCCACTTGATCCAGCTGTTGTAGATCAAGGTCTGGTCCAGATGCAGGCCGTTCTCGAGCGTGCCAGCGATATCGGGCTTGTACACGAGGTCAAGTCCGCCACCGAAGGTTCGGTGGCGATCCTTGAAGTCATGCCCCTGGCTCTTTGAGCGCTTCAACAGGACTATGCCATTGGTCTTGATTGCCTGGTACTTGTCGTAGCGGTGCTTTAGTTCAGCTGCCGCGTGTACGAGCTTGCAGAACTTCTCGCTGGTGCTATCAAACTTGGCCTTGTCCACCTTCACGCCTTTGGCAACGAGCTGGTCGTAAGCCGTATGAGCAGCGCACTGGTCGCCCGCATAACCGATCAGCTGGGATGCGCTGGCATTGGAGTACGTCATCTTCTTCCACGTCGCATCGGCATTGTCACCCGCGGGAGGAACCGGTGAATCCGCCGAATAGGTCTGGCCGATTTTCATGGCACTGTAACTGCTGAGCAAGCTGTCGACCTCGCTCGTCATGCTGGCAGAAACATAGCTGTCGACTTGCGCTTGCAAATTGGCCAGGTCTGCTGATTCCGCTTGTGCAGTACCTTGGGTCAAAGCAAAGAAACCTAATGCCAGAAACATCTTGGTCCGGGTGGCTGGACGCATATATAGCCTTTTGGAGGTGAGTAAACACGAGACTGAGGGCAGAGCCAAAAAGGCGCCGCTCTGCCCTGATGCCTCATGAATGGACAGGATGGTAAAACGAATGGCAGATCAGCTCCGCCATTCGTCCATGCATGCGCTCAACGTGAAGCACTGATGGAAATGCTCCGCAAGTTACGGGTTGGTGCGAATGCAGTGTATCCGCACTGGGGGTCCCGTCGCGCAGTGTTGCGGAAGCGCCACATATGGCCCGCTGCGAAGAAGAAAGAATGGCCGCTGTGCTCGGAAGGCCGGATGATCGCGCGAGCTGTGCCACAATGGCGCCGGGCAAGTCAAGCTCCCTCCGCCCACTTCCAGAGAGTTTCAATGAACATGCGAGCACGCGTCATCACAGTCGGCATGGCTTTTGTCGTGCTGACAGTCACCGGCTGCGCCACTGCGCCCGGCCCGGAAACGGTCAGCGCCGAGTTCGAGGACAAGGCCATCAACTTGGCGATCAAGGCCCGTCATGCCGAGAGTGCGGACGCAGACATCTCCGGCGTCTCGGTCGAGACGCTGTATGGCGTTGTGCTCCTGTCCGGTTTCGTGAAAAGCGCACAGGGAAAAGTGGTAGCCCAGAACCTCGCGGAGCAAGTGAACGGCGTCAAGGCCGTGCATAACCAGATCCTTATCCGTCCCTGACATCACCGACCAGGCGAGCGGCTGACGGGTCGCACCGGCAAAACCCACGCATCAGCTTCTCTTCCAAAGGATCACTCCAATGAAAGCACTCACTCATTCCCTGCGCCGAGGCCGGGTCGCGGCAGCCGTGGCGCTGACGCTGTGCGCCCTGCCAGGCGCCTGGGCAGACGAGACCCCAAGGTCCTTCGCGCAGATGGTTGAGAAGGTCGCGCTGATCCCTTCCGGCACACATGATTCGGAGATGTTGGCTAAAGTCACGGTGGCTGTGGGTTTCATCAAGCGCATGGAATTGCCTCAGGCCCAGTCGGCGGTCAACGAGGCGCTGCAGCTCGATCCGCGCAACGCACACCTGCATTTCCTCAATGGCTTCGTCTACCACCTGCAGGCGCGTCAGGGCGACACGCAGAAGGGGGAGCTGGCCGTAGAGGGCTACCAGCAGGCGCTGCGCATCGACCGCAGCAACTGGATCGCGCAGGAGTTTCTGGCGCTGGCCTACATGGACCTCAAGCGCTTCGACAGCGCCAAGCTGGCTTTCTCCGAGGTGCTGCTGTTGACGCCGGACAGCGCGCGCTCGATTTACGGCCTGATGGTGGCCTCCTACCTGACCGGCGACGCGAAGACGGCCTGTGCCATGGCCGATGAGTTCCTGAAAGTGTCGACCCGACCCGACCCGGGCTTCATGCGTTCAAGCATTCCGGTGTACGCGTCCTGCGGGCAATTTGCCCGGGCCGACTGGGTGCGCGCCGCGCTGGTCCAGCATCAGGGTGACGGGGCCGAGGTCGAACGCATCGATCGGCGCCTGGCGCAATGGAAGGCTTACTACAGTGACCAGGAGCAAGCCAGCGCGCTCAAGACAAGCCTGAAGCCAGGGCCGGGCAATGCGCGCCCGATGATGCTTGCACAGGCTGACGACGAGTCGGAAAGCTTCGACGCGGCCGAGCCGGACGACGAGGACAACACCGCCAGCAGGGCCGAGATGCCTGCGGCCGAAGCCGTCGACACCGGCCCACAGATGCTGCTGGTGGACGTGGTGCTGCTGTCGACCCAGGAATTGATGGCCACTTCCAAGGGCGTCAACCTGCTCAGCGCCCTGACTTTGCAGCTCGGGTCCTTGTCGGGCGATCTTCCGGCCTACTCCCGCGTCACCGAACGCTTGCCCGGAGCAGCTTCGACGACGACCATCACCCGCGCCGTGACCATTCCGGCATTGTCGTACTCACTCAACATCGCTAACGCCAACAGCTCACTCAACGAAGTGTTGGCGCGCCCGACCCTGGCCGCCATTGAAGGCCAGCCTTCCGAGTTCTTTTCGGGCATCAACCTGAGTGCAGGCGTGGTCTCGACCAGCGAGCAGGGCGGCACCACCATCGTGCCACTGGAAAAGCGCTTTGGCATCAAGCTCGCCGTGACCCCTAACTTCCTGCCGCAGGGTCGGGTGCAGCTCCAGGTGGAAGCGCAGCGCACCTCCTTGAACGCCAACTCGGACAACCCGCGGGTGGCCTACCAGATCGAGATCGGGGAGACCATGGCGAATGCCAATGTGGTGATGAACCTGGGCGAGACGCTGGTGCTGAGCGGCTTGAGTGAAAAGTCGTTCTCCAGCACCCGCGACGGCGTACCCGGCCTGCAGGATGTACCGGTGATCCAGTACCTGTTCTCGAACAAGCGGACCAACGAACTGCAGCGCTCGGTGCTGATCCTCGTCACGCCCAGGGCGCCCGTGATGGTCTCCGAAGCCGCGAGTGAAAACGAGTCCATGGCGCTGCGAATGCAGCAGTTGCGCGAGCGCTTTGGCTTCGCCGACAGCACGCCCGCCAACCTCGACGCCATCATGACCCAGCTGCAGGGCAACGACTTTTTCCGTGAATTTCGGCAGGGTGATGTGTCGATGGAACGCTGGGACCGCATGCGCACCACCGGCGACCGGCTGAAGGAAGCGCTGGGCTTTCTCTACTATTGAGCGTTCAAGCGCAGGCGCAGGTCACCTGTAGATGGTCCGTGAACGGATCGAGCTTGCGCGCACGTGGCGCTCAGCATCCGGCGCGTAGGTGTGGTGTGGCCCTTCACTTCATCAATTCTTCGGCCAGTTCCAGATAGCCGGTACATCCCGCGCATGGTGCAGTACGCGTGCGATCGTGATCGCCATCTGATTCCGCGAAATAAAACAAAATGTATGGCGTCTGCGTCTGCCAACTCCGAAGGCCTGCCGCCAACTCTTCTCGTCTGCGGCCCATTTCCGGCTGCATCAACAGCCTGCCCATCTCGGTTTCGATCTGGTCGAGCAGGTGGTCGGCTGAATCGACGCTGTCCTCGGCGATATACAGCCATGCCTCGAGCAGATCGTTTTCCGCGCTGGCGGAACGTCGAACCTTGCTCACTCTGCCGCTGTGCGGGTTGTCGATCGTCGCGCTTTCAATTCCGCTCGACCGCGTTGCTTGATTTCATTCATGTCCAGCTCGCGCACCCGGCCGGCCGAAACGTCGGCCACGCCTTGGGCAATGTCGGCTTTCAGACTGGCCAGGTTCGCTGCCTGAATGCCCTGGTAAGTCTCGAAAAGTCGCAATGCTTCGCGGATGACTTCACTGGCGGAACTGTAGAGACCGGACTCCACATGTTGACGCACGCGGCTTTCCAGCTCGGGGGGCAAGGAGACGTTCAGGGACATGGTGCCCTCCGATGTATGTCAGATAATGGCAAAGTCTGACACTAAACGGATGGGTTGTGCAGCCGAGCGGCTTCCCATCGATGGTTACATCTGGACTGGTCTATGGCCAATTACTGCCGCACGAGAGCGTCATTTGAACGACCACTCCACTTTGAGACCTGTCACATCGCGGCCTCATCGAGCTTGCGCACATGCTCGTAGAGAGCTCGAAGACGCCGCTCCATGCTCAAGAAGTAGCCGTTCAGCGCCACCAGTCAGCGCCTAATCGGGCGTGGGCGTCCATCCTCGCATTCGTTCGACGATGCGCTCGAGCACCCGGGCGTCGATGCCATGGCCCAGGCCGGGAAATCGGTCAAGGGTGACAGATGCGCCGAGGGTTCGCAGTTGCCCCAGCGCAAGCTCGCTCAGTTGCGCCGGCATCACCGGGTCGGCATCACCGTGCATCAGATGCACATGGGTGTCCGGCGGGGCGTTTCTTGGCAACTGCGCAAAGCGGCCGGCGATGGCAATGATGCTTCTGGCCAAAGAAATGGGCTGTTGTGTCGATTCCAGCGCCATGATCGCCCCCTGCGAGAATCCGATCAGCGCTGTGGCCGCGGCAACCACTTGCATTTCACCTTGCCAGTGCTGCACGGTCTGCACGAAACGCGGCATGGCATCGGCCACGCGGGTTGCCCGGTTTGCCTCATCTACGCCACGTACGGAGAACCACTGCCAGCCGGTTCCCAGGTCTGAGGCGTCAGGGGAGCGTACGCTGACGATGCACGCGTGCGCAAAGTGTCGCCCCAACGCCTGTCCCAGCGGTAGGAGATCCTCGGCGCGCGAACCCACGCCGTGAAACAGCAGGATGAGTTGATCCGGTGCGGTCGTGGGTTGATGAACGATGATCGAGTCTTGCACGGTCGCTTCCTCAGTGGGTGGATCAGGCGGCTGCATCGATGGCACCGAACACATAGCTGTCCATTGCCAACACGCCATGACTGATTCCACCTTCGATCACGGTGGCGGGCAGTGGGGCTGCGGCGGCACCGGCGGCCACGAGCAGCGGCAGATAATGCTCGGCTGTCGGGTGGGCGCGGCGCGCATGCGGCGCGATCTCTAGTGCCTGTTTGAGTCGCTCAGACTCGCCACGCTCGACCGCGTCGCGGATCCAGTTTGCGAATTCGGCGGCGTAGGCCTCACTGTGCGCATGATCGGCGCGCAGTTCGTAAAGGTTATGGGTGAGGCTGCCCGAGCCGACGATGAGCACCCCCTCGTCGGCCAACGGCGCCAGCGCCCGGCCCAGCGCCCACGCCGAGGTCGCGTTGAGTCGAAGTGGCAGGGAGACCTGAAACACGGGCACGTCGGCTTTCGGATAGAGATGAAGTAGTGGCACCCAGGCACCATGGTCTAGGCCACGGTCCGCATCGGGCTCGGTCACCCAGCCGGCTGCACGCAGCCGTTCCATGGCGCTCAGCGCAAGCCCAGGGTGGCCTGCAGCCGGGTAGGTAATGTCATAGAGCGCAGGCTCGAAGCCCCCGAAATCGTGAATGGTGTCCGGGCGTGGCGAGCTTGTGACCCGCAGTTCGCGGGTCATCCAGTGCGGCGAGACAACCAGCACCGCGGTCGGCCGCGGTAGCCGCTGCGCCAGCGCGGTGAGTCGAGTGCCGGCAAGGCCCGGCTCAAGGGCAAAGGTAGGGGCGCCGTGGGAAACGAACAGACTAGGCATGCGTTGCATGATCAGGCTCCGTGCTACGAGGCTGGGTTGGCCAGCCTCGTAGCATGCTTTTAGTCGATGGGTAAATGCTGACTCAGCCTTTGCCGTTGGCCGGACGGGCCAGCGCCGCATCGAGCGACGCACGTCCGGCACCACTGAACATCAGCGACACCGCCACCGCCAGCAGCGCAAGGGCGAATTCATAGCCGTTGTTGCTCATGAACAGCCCGTTGCCGATATGGACGCTGAAGATCGCAACCAGCATTGAGAAGGCCAGTACCGCGCCGGCCGGACGCACCAGCAGGCCGATGAGCAACGCGAGCCCGCCAAAGAATTCGGCACTGCCGGCCAGCAATGCCATCAGGTAGCCCGGATTCAGACCGATCGAGGCCATCCATTGCCCCGTGCCTTCCAGCCCGTAGCCGCCGAACCAGCCGAACAGCTTTTGGGCACCGTGGGCGATAAAAATAATGCCAACGGGAAGACGCAGGGCAAGGGGGCCCCAACCGGCGTTGGTGTCGATAAGACGTTGAATCAGAAGGTTGTTCATGAAAGTTCTCCTGCTTGGTTTGGGTAGCGAGTCCGGCGCATAGCCAGAATTTGCCTTCTTGTGTGAGCTTGAATTGCACGCTTCACCCAATGATGTGGTTCGCTGTGCATGAACTGAACTTTACGCAAAGATTAAACTGCAATAAACATGGTATTTTGATAGAGACTGTTCATCCGAGTGAGACAATGGATCGATTTCTCGAGATGCGTACCTTCAGTGCGGTCGTCGATGCCGGCAGTTTCGTCGGCGCGGCCGATGCACTTGGATTTTCCAAGGCGGCGGTCTCGCGCTACGTCGGGGATCTGGAGACCCGTCTCGGCGTGCGCTTGCTGCACCGGACCACGCGTCGCTTGTCACTGACGGAAGAGGGCGAGGTGTTCTACGCGCGCAGCAAGGAGTTGCTTGCCGGTGTCGAGGAGGCCGAGGCCGAACTCAGCTCGCGCAGCGCGGCAGCCCGGGGTTTGCTGCGTGTGAATGCGCCGGTCACCTTCGGTATTCGCAATCTGGCGCCGCTGTGGGGTGTATTCCGCGCGCTTTATCCCCAAGTCGATCTCGACGTGACGCTGTCCGATCGCGTCGTCGACCTGCTCGAAGAAGGTTACGATCTCACCATTCGGATCGCCGCGCTACCCAGTTCGACCCTCATCAGCAGGAAGCTCGCCAGCACGCGCATGACGCTGTGCGCTTCACCACAGTATCTTGGGAAGCAGGGCGTGCCGCGTCATCCGCATGATCTCGCCTCACACGAGGTCATCAGCTACAGCCACTGGTCAACCGGCAATGAGTGGCACTTTGACGGCCCCAAAGGGCGCGTCAGCGTCAAGACCCGGCCGTGGATCTCCTCGAACAACGGCGACACCTGTCGCGCAGCCGCGCTGGCACATCAGGGCGTGGTGCTGCAACCCGACTTTCTGGTCGGGAGCGACCTGGCTGCCGGCACCTTGGTCGAACTGATGCCCGAGTATCGCGCACTGGAACTCGGCATTTATGCACTCTACCCGACCCGCAAACACGTCGCCCCCAAGGTACGTGCGCTCATCGATTTCCTCACCCGGCAGTTCGCGGCGCCACCTCGGGGCTGAACCCGGCGCCGCGGCCATTCCGATCAAAATCCAGGCGCAGGCGACGCCGGCTGTGAAGCGCACCACGGCTCAAAATGGCCACGGCGCGGAAACTGCCATCGCCACGGCCAGCGTGACCATACCGGCCACGGCAAGATGCAGATCGGAGGGCTGGGTTTCAGGTCGCATACGCGCGCTGTAATGCGCTAGACTCGTTCCTATCCATTGAAAAGTTGTGAATTCAACTTCACTAAATGAGAAAAATTGAACTCGATGAACTCGAGATTCTTCGCGCCGTTGTCACGGAAGGCGGCGTCGCCCGTGCGGCGCAAACCCTCCATCGCGTCCCTTCCAACGTGACCACGCGGATCAAGCAGCTAGAGGATCGGCTCGGCGTCGCGCTGTTCAGCCGCCGCGGTCGCAGGCTTGTGCCGACCATGGAGGGTCAGGTACTGCTCGGCTATGCGGAGCGATTGTTGCGACTCGCCGACGAGGCCGAATCGGCCGTCCGATCGGGACGGCCGCTGGGGGTCTTCCGGCTCGGTTCGCTCGAAAGCACCGCCGGCAGTCGCCTGCCCCCAATCCTGTCCGCCTACAACCGGACCTACCCCGAAGTGCGCGTCGAACTGGTGACCGGCACGACCGGCGCGCTGATCACGCGGCTCATGCGCCATGACCTTGAAGCCGCCTTCGTCTCCGAGCCGTTCACCGCTCCCGGCCTGCTCTCGCAACCGGTATTCGAGGAGGAACTGGTGCTGATCAGCGGTACCGGCATGCACGCGATCCGCAACGCGTCGGACGTGGGCCGCGCGACGCTGATCGCGTTCGCCAACGGCTGCTCGTACCGCAAGCGGCTGGAGGATTGGCTGGGCGATGCGAACGTCCTGCCCGAACGCGTGCTCGAGTTCGGGTCATACCCCGCGATCGTTGCCTGCGTCGCCGCCGGTACCGGCCTGGCCATCGTGCCGCACTCGGTTCTGTCCGCCCTGA
>JAUVVG010000026.1 GCA_030604735.1 Azoarcus sp. | reverse complement strand
TCAGGGCGGACAGAACCGAGTGCGGCACGATGGCCAGGCCGGTACCGGCGGCGACGCAGGCAACGATCGCGGGGTATGACCCGAACTCGAGCACGCGTTCGGGCAGGACGTTCGCATCGCCCAGCCAGTCCTCCAGCCGCTCGCGGTACGAGCAGCCGTTGGCGAACGCGATCAGCGTCGCGCGGCCCACGTCCGACGCGTTGCGGATCGCGTGCATGCCGATACCGCTGAACAGCGCGACGCCGAGCCGATCCTCGAGCTGCTTGATCCGCGTGGTCACGTTGGAAGGGGCGCGATGGAGGGTCTGCGCCGCGCGGGCGACGCCGCCTTCCGTGACAACGGCGCGAAGGATCTCGAGTTCATCGAGTTCAATTTTTCTCATTTAGTGAAGTTTCATTCACAACTTTTCAATGGATAGGAAAGAGTCTGGCGCATTACAGTGCGCGCATGCGACCTGAAACCCAGCCCTCCGATCTGCATCTTGCCGTGGCCGGTATGGTCGCGCTGGCCGTGGCGATGGGGATTGGTCGCTTCGCCTTCACGCCGGTCCTGCCATTGATGCAGTCGGATCTGGGCGTGACGCTTGCGCAGGGCGGGTGGTTGGCCAGTGCGAACTATCTGGGCTACCTGGTCGGTGCCCTGGCCGCCACCCGTCCCGGCCCGAGTCCGTCCGTGCTATTGCGCGCTGGACTGTTGATGGTCGTCGTCACGACCGCGGCGATGGCAGTTTCCGCGCCGTGGCCATTTTGGGCCGTAGTGCGCTTCGTGGCCGGCGTGGCCAGCGCCTGGGTCTTGATCGGAACGGCCGCGCTGTGCCTCGGACGGATTGCCGAACCGGGGCGGTCTAAGCTCTCCGGCATCGTGTTTGCGGGCGTCGGGCTGGGCATTGCGATCGCGGGCGTGCTGTGCCAGGGCACGGCCATCGCGGGCTGGAGTTCGCGCACGGTCTGGTTGGGACTGGCCCTTGTCGCGGGGCTAGGTGCGACGTTCGCCTGGTGTGGCACGGCGGCACGATCCGGTAGCGAACCGGGAGGCAACGGATCTTCGTCGGCGGTCTCAACCGGGGTCGCGGACCGGCGCACCCCGACCGCAGGCGGCCCGATTCTGGTCTTGTGTTACGGACTGTTCGGGTTCGGCTACATCCTGCCCGCCACCTTCCTGCCGGCCCAGGGGCGCGCGCTGATCGATGATCCGGCGGTGTTCGGCTGGATCTGGCCGGTATTCGGTCTTGCCGCTTTGGCCTCGACCCTGCTTGCGGCTCGACAAGGCGGTGCCTATACGCGGCGTGGACGCTGGGCGGCCGCGCAGATCGTGATGGTCGTAGGGGTCGTCCTGCCGGTGATCTGGGGGTCGCTGGCGGCGCTGGTGCTTGCGGCGCTTTGCGTCGGCGGCACGTTCATGATCGTCACGATGCTCGGGATGCAGGAGGCGCGCGCGGTCGCCGGTGCGACTGCGCAGCGGCTGATGGCAGCCATGACCGCAGCCTTCGCGACCGGGCAATTGCTCGGTCCATTGGTCGTCGGCGCGACGAGCACGCTCGGCTGGCCGATCGAGGCGACGCTCCTGTCGGCTGCACTCGGCCTCGTCGCCAGCACCTTGCTGCTCGGCTTTGTTGGGCGATCCACGGTTCACGCACAGGAGGAAAAACGATGAGCAAGATCGTAGAAACGATTCCCCAGGGCTTCGGCCGCGACCGCAGCGAACGCCTGAAGTTGCCCCCGCGCGAAAAGCAGAACGACGCACAGCGCGCTGCCGCCGACGCGCTGATCAACGGTCCGCGCAAGGGTATCAAAGGGCCGTTCATCCCCTTGCTCAGGAGTCCGGAACTGCTCGAACGCGTCGCAAAGGTCGGCGAGTATCTACGCTTCGAATCCGTCCTCCCGACACGCGTGAACGAGTTCGTAACGCTGGTCGTCGCCCGGCATACCTCGAACCAGTTCGAGTGGGCGATCCATTTCCCGCTTGCGATCTTGGCGGGCACGGGGGCCGAGACACTGGAAGACCTCGCGCAGGGCTGCTGGCCGCGCGACATGTCGTACGACGAGTCGGCAGCCTACGATTTCGTCACCGAGTTGCTGAACCGGCACAGCGTCTGCGACGTCACCTTTGAGCGTGCGCTGCTGCGATGGGGTGAGCAGGGGGTGGTCGAACTGACCACGCTGATCGGGTATTTCGTGTGCGTATGCTGGGTGATGAATGTTGCCCGGACACCCGCGCCGGCAGCCCCGGATGTACGTCCGTTGTGCGCCTATCCCGGCTGACAGGGTGTTCCAAGGATCGCAGGCGGGCCGGTGTGTTCAGTTTGTGCGTCGTGTTGCACCGAAGCGCGTCCGTTTGGCTGCTTGCATCGCAGGCGTAGAGAGTCGGGGATCGCCATCGACGTATGCTCTGGCCATCGGCAAGGCATCCAGACCCCAGAACAGGCGATCGCCCACAAACAGCGTGGGGACGCCGAAGATTCCCAGGCGCACTGCCTGTTCGGTGTTCTCACGCAGGCGCAGTTTGACTTGAGGGTCAGCGATGCGCTCGTCGGCGTCCGGAACCCCCAACTGCTCCACCAAGGAGCGCCACGTTGCAAGCTCATCGGGGTCGCATCCGGTGGTCCACAGAGCGTCCAGAACTGTAGACGCGACGTCGCCCGTACTCCCCAATGCAAGGATCAATCTCAGGTACTTGAGCGGATTGAACGGATGTGATGACGGCATCACAAATGGGATGTCACGCAATTGGGCGGTCCAGGTGCAAAACTGGTAGGTGAATTCGCGCTTTGCGTTGATTTCGGCGGGCCCCTTGTTGCCGTGGGCCTCGAGCAGACCTGCGAACAGCACCGGATGGCGTCTGATCGCAAGCGGGAATCCTTCCTTGCGGAGAACGGCGTCGAAAAGATATGCATACGGAGAGACGACATCGAAGTATAGATCCGCGTGCGTCAAGGAAAGAGGCGTGTGGGGGTTATCCATGGAAGGAATTCCTCGGTGATGTAAGGGTCTCGGGCATCGAGAGCGCACACTGGTTTGCAAACTATACCGAGTAGCGCGGTATCCACTGCCCGACAATGGTGAGGGTGTGAGACGCACATTGTGACAAGTCGTTGCCGCCGGTGCGTCTAGGGCAGGGAGCGCCTTCAGGTGCCTTCCGCTGTCTGATCGCGATCGAGAATCGGTTCAGCTACAAAATGACCATGCGGACAGCAGGAACGGGGCGATCTGGGGCAGGCCGTAGAGATGAATCCCTGCCAAGAGTAGGACGATGGTCAGTCCTCCCTTCCACAGAAGGTCCAGGATCGACCGACTGCTCACCTTGTGCTACTCGTTGCGGGCAAGGGGTAACGCTTTGCGTCGTCGATCGGAAAATGAACCGCTGCAGCCAGCACACCAACCAGTACGGCCAGGATCCAAACCGGCTCATAGGAGCCTGTGGCGTCGAAGACCACGCCACCCAACCAGGCTCCAGCGAAGGCCCCGAGCTGGTGACCGAGAAAGACGAACCCGAACAGTGTGGAGATGTAGCGTACGCCAAAGACCTGCGATACCAAACCGTTCGTGAGCGGTACCGTACCCAGCCACATCAGGCCCATCGCGGCGCAGAATGCATAGACGCTGGCGCTCGACAGCGGCAGGAACGTAAACAGCGCTATGGTGGTCGAGCGGACCAGATACAGCCACGCCAGCAGAATCTTTCTACGGTATCGGCCGCCAAGAAGCCCGCACCAGTAGGTGCCGAGCACATTCGTGAAGGCAATGATGGCCAGGCCGTTGACCGCGGTCGCGGTTGGAATTCCCTGATCCAGGAGGTATGCGGGCAAGTGAATGGCAATGAACGCCAACTGGAATCCGCACGCAAAGAAGCCGGCGTTCAACAGGAGGAAGCCGCGGTGGGCGAACGCTTCGCGTACCGCAAGCCGGATCGATCCGGCTCCGGTCTCCGCGTTCTGATCCGCCGCGTTGCGGTCGTTCAGGCTCATGGCAGCCGGCGCCGCAAGGGCGATCAGAAGGGCCAGTACCAAGAGTGCCGAGATCCATCCGGCAGAATGAATCAGCGCCTGTGTGGTGGGCACCATGACGAACTGACCGATACCCCCCACGGCACCTGCCAGGCCCAATGCCCACGGGCGCCGGCTCTCCGGGACGATGCGGCTGATGGCGCCATAGATTGCTCCGAAGGATGTGCAGGAGAGGGCGATGCCGATCACAAGGCCTGCGCCGAGCGCCAGTCCGGCCGGTGTGGTGACCGATGCCATGGCGATCAGTCCCAGGACGTAGAGGATCACCCCTGCCACGATGACGCGAACCGAACCGAAACGATCTGCGATCATGCCGCTGATAGGTTGAGCAAGGCCCCACACCAGATTCTGAAGGGCGATCGCGAACCCGAAGGCCTCGCGTGTCCAACTGCGATCGACGGTCATGGGAACCAGGAAAAGGCCCTGCACATGTCTTGTGCCCAGTGCAACGCCCATGAGTACTCCGCCGAGAATGACAGCGGCGAGTATGTGTCGAGCTTGTCGGCGGCCCCTCTCTTGCTCTATGCGAACTTGTGTTGCGCGCATGTGTCTCGCTCTCGTAGCATGAAAACGTATGTCTTGCATGCGGCGACGTTAGTGCTCTTTGAAAGGGAAGCTCAAGCAATATTTGTGCAGGTGAAGCATGAGGTGGACGCATGTCAGTACCGCTTTCTCGATTGGTTTCGCTCGACCAGTTGCGTGGTTTTGTCGCAGCGGGTCGGAGAATGAGCATTACGGAGGCGGCCCGGGATCTCTGCCTGAGCCAGTCTGCCGTCAGCCGTCAGATCAATGCGCTCGAGGAAATGCTGGGAACTGCACTGTTGGTCCGAAAGTATCGCGCCATTGCGTTCACGCCCGAGGGCGAGCGGCTATTTCGCGTTGCCGACAGCGCGCTACAGCAAATACAGGACGTACTTGCCACCCTCGGTTCGGCGCGTGAGGGGATGCCGGTGACGATCACGGCAAGCATCGGTGTCACGACTCTGTGGCTTCTGCCGCGGCTAGTCGGGTTTCAGCGCCAGTATCCTACTGTCGATGTCAGGTTCTCGACCAACAACAAGCTGCTGGACATGCGTGCCGAGAATATCGATCTGGCCATCCGTTATTGCAGTGCCTCCGGTGCCCCGGAGGGGGCCAGGCAGCTCTTCTCGGAATCGGTCGTGCCCGTGGCCCACCCCAGTCTCGGCCTGGTGCGCCTGGAGTCCGCGGAGGCGATCGAAGCACAGGTGCTTATCGAATTCGACGATGCGATCCATCCCTGGCTCGGGTGGTCGTCCTTTCTTGATGCGGCGGGATTCGGGCAGGTGCGACCCAAGGCCGTGCTTCGTTTCAATCAATACGACCAGGTGATCCAGGCGGCCGTTGCGGGGCAGGGTATCGCACTCGGACGCATCCCGCTCGTGCAGTCCATGCTTGCCGACGGACGCCTGATCGGATTGGGCAGGGAGATCGACCTCTCACCGGGCTACGGGTACTGGCTCATTCGGGCGGAAGCGAGCCCCAGGAAGGACGTGCAGTGCTTGGCTGAATGGATCGAGTCGGAGGCCTCGGGATCACAGGGTTCTTGAATCGGCGGCCAAGCGCTTCTCAGGAGCACCCCTGAACCGCATGCGTCCAGTGCATGCGATTCCTGCAGAATCAACGTTTGAACGGAGTCTTCGATCGCGATCAAATACGGCTCCGTACGCCGTGCAATGAAGCACGGGTTTCAACGCCGGGTAGCTGCGAAGGAGCGCAAACTTGGCCACGATCCACGAGACCTCTCATGCGAAATCGTCCTTCGAGTGCGTTGCCTCGTGACCTTCCATTGAGACTTGCGAAGCCATGAACAAGGAAATCGAATTTTGGTACGAGTTCGGGAGCAACTACAGTTATCTGAGCGCAATGCGGATCGAGTCACTGGCACAGGGGAACGGACTCGCCGTGCGCTGGAGGCCATTCTTGCTGGGACCGATCTTCAAGTCGTTTGGATGGGAAACGTCACCGTTCGTGCTGCAAGCACGCAAGGGGGCATACATGTGGGAGGACATGGTTAGGCAATGCCGCAAGTACGGTGTTCCGTGGCAACGGCCCAGCGAGTTTCCGCGCCGCGCCCTTTTGCCGATGCGACTGGCGACCCTCGGGAGCAACGAACCCTGGATAGGGGCATTCACGAGGAGAGTGATGCTCATGAATTTCGCGGAGGATCGCAATATCGACTCGCCCGATACCATGCGTGAGGTTCTGAACGAGCTGGGGCTGGATGCCGAACAGCTCATTGGTGCGGCGCAGGCCGAAGTGACCAAGGCTCGACTTCGCTCACAGACCGAGGCTGCAGAAGGTCGGGGCATCTTCGGTGCCCCGACCTTCTTTGTCAGCGGCCAGATGTACTGGGGGAACGATCGCCTGGAGGATGCGATCGGCGATGCGCTGAAAGCGCGCGAAGATTCGACACGCTGAACATGCCCTCGATCGAGGATCGATGGATCGAAGCAGGTTTCTCGGCAAGGCCCCATGCATGGCTCGTTCGTGCCGCCTCTTGCAACGATATGGGCTCGACTCGAAGAGACCCAGGTTCGCTTCAGGGTTGTCGTGCGCGATACGCACCTGAGCGGATTTGATCATGTCCATCGTGGCTTCGCATTCGGACCCAGCGTTGGTGGGCCCTTCGCGACAGCGTAGGTCCTTCGCTTCACGCATGATTACGCGCGTGGGTGGGCCTCTTCCTCTACCCAGCGTGCGAACTGCGCAACCTCAGGTCGTTGCACATCCCCAGTCGCTACGAGCCAGAAACTGCGACCTTCAACAGTGCGATGAGCTGCTCCGACGACGTCCAGGCTTCCATTAGCGATCAGATCCGACACTAGTTCCGTGCGGCCGATCGCGATGCCTTGCCCGGCAACTGCCGCCTGAATGAGCTGGTCATAATGGCTGAACGTAAGGACTGCGCGCGGACGAGTCTTGTCAAGTCCAATCGCCGCGAGCCAGCCATCCCACCGTAACCACGGGTAGTGTGGATCGTCGTAGTCAAGAAGCACCGACGCGGGCAACGTGTCCCGATCCAGGGGTGCGGATGCAAGTGCCGGGCTTGCGACGGGGACGACCGTTTCGCCGAACAGCCGCCGCGCCCCGGCAGGAGCGTCGCGGTCAGCGCAGTAGCGGATCGCAAGGTCGATCCCGTCCCGACCCATATCGACAATCCGATTGGTGGCGTCGAGTCTGACGTCGATTCCGGGATACTGGTCTTGAAAACGCGCCAACCGCGGCACCAGCCACAATGCGGCGATGCTGATTGACGCGGTCACGGTCACCGGACGTGAATCCGGCTCGCGTAGCGAAGCAGAGAGGCTTGCGTAGTCACTCAGCCAGCTCCGTGCAGCCACGGACAGACGTGCTCCCTCGGGCGTCAGCGTGAGACTTCTTACGCGGCGCACGAACAAACGCACCCCCAGCGCGGACTCGAGAGCCTGTACTTGTCGGCTGATTGCCGACTGAGTCAGGCAAAGTTCATCCGCCGCGCGTGTGAAGCTCAGGTGCCGTGCTGCTGCGACAAAGCCACGGAGCGGATCGAGCGGGGGAAGATCTAGCAGTGTTCTATCCATGGCTTTTACGCATCCATTGCATGCAAAAAGACCGTTTGATAGTGCCATATCGTAAGACGATACTCTGATCGAGACAACTCGTATGAATGCACTTTAAGCATTCTTATAGGCCTTGACGGAGAGCGCGATGGACATGAATACGACCTTGAAGGTACTCCGCTTGGCACCCGGCGAATCCTTGGTCCTGGAACACGCTGCAGGGATCGAGATCCAGTGTCGCCGAGGTTCCCTGTGGATCACTCAGTACGGAGACGCACGCGACATCGTACTCACCGCGGGGCGCACGTTTGAGCTGGCACTGGCAACGAGCACCGTACTGTCGTCAAGAAACGGGGCCGAGTTCCTGTTGCAGCGTATGAAGTGTCCCGGGCTCAGTGTGCATGACAGGCACGGGTGGGGGCAGCGACTGCTTCGAGCATTGGGTCCTCAATCGAGCGGACTCGTTCAGCGCGGGCTGGAAGGGAGGGGCCGGATAGAACGCATCGGGTAGGCGCGCGCTCATCAAGTTAACGCACCGACTCGGGCGAAAAGGCAGTTCTACGAAGATTTCGATGAGTTCTGTCTATCGCTCACCTTGCGTAACGCCTCCGGGAGTTGATCGCCTATCTCCCCAAGGGCGCAGTCAACTCCCACAATGCTTGTAATCTCGATCAACAGGTGATGACACGGCACGAGTAGGTGCCAGTTCGCCGGCACCAGTTCGACGTCGCGATACGACACCACCCCCATTCGCTCGGTGCCGCGGTAGTAGGCATACAGTGCGCGCAATGCTTCGACTTCGTCGGTCTTCTCCGTCATGGCGGGAACCGGCGGTGGCGGATGCCGCGCCAGCCCGACCACATCGGCAACCTGACGGCCGTGCTGGAATGTGCCCCGCAGGCGCGCATCGTCACCACCTGTCTGGGCATGGGCAAGACGGGGCTTCTGGGTTTGCCGCAGGACCGCGCCTGGTTGATCAACCCCGGTCAGACGCTGGATGTTGGCGACCGCGGCCTGGTTGCCATCGTGCCGCCGACCTTCGATGCGCCCGAGACCACCGGCCTGTTCGACACGCGATCCAGGGCGTTCTTCAGCGCGGACAGTTTCGGGGCGGTGCAGCCCGCGGTCGTCGAGGACGCGGCCCAGATCGATGCTGCCACGCTGCGCGACGGCATGCGTCTGTGGACCAGCGTGGACGCGCCCTGGTTGCAGTGGGTCGATCGTGCGTCGCTGCGTAATGTGTTCGACCGGGTACAGGCGCTGGACGCCGAGATCGTGCTGGGCAGCCACCTGCAACCTGCGCGCGGCATGACCGACCGCCTGCTGACGCGTCTGGCCAGCGGCCATGCAGAGGGTCGCAGGCGAGCTGAATCTGAGCGAAACGGTCTTCGTCTTCCGTCCGCAGGCCGATACTGCAACCTTCGATATTCGCATTTTCACGCCGAAGGCCGAGCGGTTCGTCGGTCGTCGTTGGCCGGGGCGCCATCGACATCGCCATCGAGTAAGTCAAGTCCTAGCCCATCCGAGCGTAGAGTGGTTTTGCGCGGGCACGACCAATCGAATAGGGCGTGCTCGTGTCGGGCGGAAATCGCTGTCGCCTTTCGAGCATCGAAATCCCTGCGCGCAGTGTAAGGCGTCCGCAAAGAAAACAATAGCTTGCGGTACTTTTTCTCGAGAGCGCACCGGCGCGAGGGCCGGTGCGTTGCGAAAGCGCCGAACCGAACTCAGTCCTGGCGGCTGGTGACTTCCAGGAGGTGGTAGCCGAACTGGGTCTTGACCGGGCCTTGCACCTCGTTGAGCGGGGCGCTGAACACGACGGTGTCGAATTCCTTGACCATCTGGCCAGGCCCGAAGGAACCGAGATCACCCCCCTGGCGGCCGGACGGGCAGGACGAATTCTCTTTGGCGATCTGGGCAAAGTCGGCCCCGCCTTCGATGGCGGTTTTCAGCTCCAGGCACTTGGCTTCGGTGGCGACGAGGATGTGGCGGGCGGTGGCTTTGGCCATGTGGGTGACTCCTTGTGTAAAAGTGCGGAGCCTACCGCAGTCGGCGCGCCGTGCAAACGGAAGAGGATACGAAAAGGGAGAGACTCGCGCCGATTCACGCGCGTGGCCGAACATGCCGGCCCTGCACGGGGGCATGGTGTACGCGTCGATGATAGTGAGTGTTTCTATAACTTCACTATTTGTTTCGAAAGAAACGCAATGCTACGATCACTCCATGAACCAGATGCCCGAAGGAGGCCCCATGATGAGCGCCATGCTGGAACGACAATCGACGGCCTCGGAGGATCGCGGGGCGTTGGCGAAGATGGTCATGACCTTGCTCGATCACTGGAAGCTGAGCACCGAGGACCAGGCCGCGCTGCTGGGAGTGGCCGCGAGCAACCGGGCAGCGCTGGCGCGCTATCGCAAGGGCGAGCCCATCGGCACGAGTCGCGATCAGTTCGAGCGTGTCGGGCATCTACTCGGCATCCACAAGAGTCTGCGACTGCTGTTTCCGCAAAACCGTGATCTCGCGTACCGCTGGATGTCGACCCGGAACAAGGCCTTCGACAACCTGACGCCGGTCGATGTGATCAAGGAGTGGGGCTTTGCCGGCTTGTTGATGGTGCGCGCCTATCTCGATCGCGCGCGCGGCGTATAGGGAGCGGCGGGGCGGATCGGTTGTTCTCACGACTCACGCTCGCCGACGTGCATCGCGATGTCCTTCGCAACATCGTGTCACTGCGCGCGTCGCAGGATTTGTTCGACGATCTCACCGACGATCCAGCCGAGTGGCTGCTCGCGCAACAGGTCGAGGATGTGGTCAAGCCGCCGCCCTACCGGTCACACACGCCGATCATCGACCGTCCGTTCGAGGACGCGGCGTGGTTCAACGCCATCCGCTGGCCATTCGCCAACTGGCGCGTCAGCCGCTTCTCGGACGGAAGTTTCGGCGCCTGGTACGGCTGCGATTCGGTCGAGGCGACCGTGTATGAGACGGCCTACCACTGGTATCACGGCCTTCTCACCGATGCCGGCTTCGAGACGGAGCCCGTCGTCGGCGAGCGAAAGGTCTATCTGGTGGCGTGCAATGCCGCGTTGCTCGACTTCCGGCAAAGCGTCGGAGACTTTCCGGCGCTCGCCCACCAAACCGACTATGCGTACGCCCAGTCGGTTGGCGCGCGGATTCATCGCGAAGGCCATCCCGGCCTGCTGATCCCTTCGGTGCGATACCCGGCCGGGGAGAACTACGTGGTATTCAACCCAGCGGTGCTGTCCGATCCACGCATGAGCTGCCAGCTGAGCTACCGGCTGGTCGGCGAGCGGATCATCGTCGAGAAGCGACCCGGTGTGACCTGGCTGGACATCGAGCTGTCACTCATGGGTTGGTCGAGATGACAATGGCCATCGATCCCGCTGCGTGACGGTGTCAGGCAGGACAGTGTTCTGTTCGGGCTGCTCAAGCGGATAGAAAGGCCTGCAGGTCGGCGAGCAGGGCCTCGGGCGCCTCTTCCGGGATGAAATGTCCGCAGGGCAGGGCATGCCCGGTGACGTTGTCAGCCTTCTCCTCCCAGGTGGCCAGGACGTCGAACAAGCCGTGCATCTTGCCGAACTCGCCCCAGATGGTGAGCACCGGGCACCTTACACGCAGGGCAAGGTCGCGCGCGTCGTCCTCGAAATCGAGCGTCGCGGCAGCGCGGTAGTCTTCCAGCGTGGCGCGGAGGGTGCCGGGAAGGGTGAAAGCGCGAAGGTACTCGCGGATCAGGGGCTCTTCGATCGCGCCGGCATGAAAGGACAGCGCGCGGAAGACATGACGGAGAAAAGCCTCGGGTGCGGCTGAGATCATCGCTTCCGGCAGGTCCGGCGCCTGGAAGAAGAACCAGTGCCAGTAGGCGGCGGCGAGATGGCGATCGGTCTGCGCGAACACGGTGTGTGTCGGCACGATATCGAGGACGCACAGGCGGGTGACTGCCGCGGGGAAGTCCAGTGCCTGCCGGTGACCGACGCGTCCCCCGCGGTCATGACCGACTACGGCGTAGACCGGGTGCCCCAACGCCTGCATGACCCCGTGCATGTCGCGCCCCATGGTCTTCTTGTCGTAGCCGTCGCGCGGTTTGTCGGTGTCGCCATAGCCGCGCAGGTCGGGGCAGACGACTGTGTATTGCTCGGCGAGTCGGGGAGCGATCCGGTGCCACATCTGGGCGGTCTGCGGCCAGCCGTGGAGAAGCAGCACCGGCGGGCCTTCTCCGCCGACCCAGAGGTTGACCTTGATTCCATTCGCCTGGACGGTGCGGCGCGCCATGCCAGTCATGAAGTCCATTTATTCATTCTCCTGCAATCCAGTTGCCCATGTACGGGGGGGCAACGATCCGGCGCGCGATGCCGAGCTTGCCTGGCGCCAACGTCATGGAACGAGTCCACTTCAGATCATTAAAGCACGTGCCCGTTTCCCTCGCCTCAAATCCTCGTGCGCGCATTTTTGTTCTCAATCGTACCTTCAAGACGATACAATAAAACTGCATACAATTTGTGATCCATTCATGCTGTGAGCGTGATTGCAGGCTTTCGATTGAAAGTCCGTTTAGGGATTCGCAAGCGGATCAGCTTTGCTTGTCCTACGAATTCAATACAAATCTGGCGTGGTGTTTGCTTCTGCTCTTGATCCGGAGCGCCACATCCGGAACTTGAATAGAGGGTCGGCCGTTCCAGACCATGACAACAGGACGTCGAGATGAGCACACTCATTACAGGTTGTAGTGGATTCGCAGGACTTGCACTGGCGGAACATTTGCTGGTCGCGGGTCAGGAAGTGGTGGGTTATGACTTGAGCATGCCGTCCGCTGCGGCCTTGGCGGTATTCCAGGGTTTGCCGGGCCGCTTCTCTGCCGTGCAGGGCGATGTTTGCGATGAGGCGGCCTTGCGCGATGTCATGCTGCGATACCAACCACGGCATGTGGTGGCGATGGCAGCCATCACCGCAGACGCGCGACGCGAGATCGCGATGCCACAGCGGATCTTTGAGGTAAACGTCGGGGGTGCGCTGGCGGCGGTGTCGGTCGCTGCGCAATGTGGTGTGCAGCGGGTGCTGTATGTCAGCTCGGGGTCGGCTTATGGTGCCAGCGGTCGCGCTGCGGGTCGCTTGCATGAAGATTCTTCGCCGCTGATGCCGGAGAGCTTGTACGGCATGTCCAAGCGTGCCGCCGAAGAGGCGGTGCAGCGGCTGGCCGCGTTGCATGGATTGCCGCTGGTGGTGGGGCGTCTAGGTACGTGTTTTGGGCCTTGGGAGGCCGACACCGGTGTGCGTGACACGCCCAGTGCGCCCTTGCAGATCATGCGCCTGGCGCAGCAGGGGCGACCGGTGGTCTTGCCGCGCGACAGCAAGCGCGATTGGTTGTACGTGCGTGACGCCGCGGCCGCCATGGCCTGCCTGCTGGATGCGACTTGCCAGCATTCCGTCTACAACCTTGCGGCCGGTTACGAGTGGAGCATCGTGCAATGGTGCGAGCACTTGGCTGCATCCGAACCGGGTTTCGCCTGGTCCATGGCCAATGCCGAAACAGCCGCGAACATCGATTACTACGCCGACTACGACCGTGCATCCATGGACATCAGCCGCTTGTTGGCCGACACAGCTTTTGTGCCCAGCTTCGATCTCGAGCCGGCGCTTGACGATTTTCGAGTCTGGCTGGGGTGTTACGGAAACATTTCGTTTGAAAGGAGGAATACACAATGACGGTATCCACGCCAGTTGAGGCGATGAATGTACGCGACAAGATTTGTATCGTGACGGGGGGGGCGTCCGGCATCGGTCGGGCCATTGCGCGTCGCCTGGCAGAGCATGGCGCCAAGGTCATCGTGGCCGACCTTACGACTGAAGTCATAGAAGGCGGCGAGCCTACGGCCGACCTGATCAAGCGCGAGGGCCGCCACGCGGAGTTCGTGCGTACCGATGTTTCGCGTATGGCGGATGTCGAGGCTTTGCTTGCGCAGGCCGTCGCTCGCCATGGCCGTCTGGATGTTCTGGTCAATAACGCCTGCATTCGCCACGCCCGGCCCTTGCTCGAAATGGAAGAAGAAGCCTGGCAGCGTGTAATCGACGTGAATCTGTCCGGTGTTTTCCGGTGTTCGCGTGCGGCAGTCAGGCAGATGTTGCAGCAAGACCCGATGGCCGAAGTGCGGGGCCGTATCGTGAATCTGTCGTCCCAGCACGGCATGATCGCGGCACCACAAGACCTGGCCTACGGTGTCAGCAAGGCGGGCATCGATTATTTCACCCGCCAGGTGGCCACGGATTATGCCGAACACGGCATTGTGTGCAACGCCGTGGCACCGGGCAAGATTCAGACCGGAGCGGGTGGGCGCGCGGTCGATCCTGGCGTACTCGATCGTGCCGTGCGCCGCACGCCCTGGTCGCGTCTTGGACATCCTGACGATGTCGCAAGAGCGGTACATTTTCTGGCCAGCGATGATGCGACCTTCATCACCGGCACGACCCTGATGGTGGATGGCGGCTGGATGGCGGCCTGAATCGCTTCGGGGCACCGTAGTCGCGGCGCCCCGAAGCAATCAGGGTTTCTGCCCGCGCGATTTCGGCCGGGCCGGCGTCGGCAATTCGCAATGCAGGAACTGCCCGTGTCCGGCCTGGCCGTGGTACTGGCCGTTCGCCCATACGGTCTTGCCGCGTGACAAGGTCAGGGTCGGCCAGGCGCTGACCGGGATGCCCTCGTAGGGCGTGTAATCGACATTGTGATGAAGGTCCGCATTGCGGATGACACGATCGAGCCCGGTATCCCAGATCGTCAGATCGGCATCGGCGCCGATGGCGATCGAGCCTTTCTTCGGATACAAACCGTACATCTTGGCGACGTTGGTCGAGGTCAGGGCGACGAACTGGCAGATGTCTATCCGGCCCGTCAGCACGCCGTGGCTGAACAGGAGCGGCAAGCGCGTCTCCAGCCCCGGCACGCCGTTGGGGATCTTGTCGAAACTGGCGTCGGCACCGGCGGCGTACTTGCCCTCCGGCCCTTCGAAAGTGAAGGGGGCATGATCCGACGAGAACACCTGAAATACGCCGGATTCCAGACCGTCCCATACCACTTGCTGGTTGGCCTTGTCTCGCGGCGGGGGGCTGCAGATGCACTTGGCGCCATGAGAGTGGTCGTGTTCGTCGTCCAGGCCCAGATCGTCGGCGGTGAGGAAAAGATACTGCGGGCAGGTTTCGCCGTAGATTCGCAAGCCGTTGCCTTGCGCCCAGCGGATCTGCTCTATTGCCTCGCGACCCGAGACGTGCACGATCAGGATCGGGACATCGACCAGTTCAGCAAAGCTGATCGCGCGGTGAGTGGCTTCACGCTCGACCAGCATCGGCCGTGATTGGGCATGGAAGCGGGGAGCGGTATGGCCAGCCTTGAGCAAGCGCTCGGTCAGCCAGGCGATGCAATCGGTATTTTCGGCATGCACCATCACCATCGCGCCGTGGTCGCGCGCAACGGCGAGCACATCGATGACTTCCCTGTCATTGAGCTTGAGGTCGTCGTAGGTCATGTAGATCTTGAACGACGTGTAGCCCTCCTTGATCAGTTCGGGCAGCTCACGATTCAGCACGTCCGGCGTCGGGTCGGAGACGATGAGGTGGAAGGTGTAGTCGATGCTCGCCTTGCCCTTGGCGCGGCGGTGGTAGTCCTCGACCGCATCGCGCAGGCTCTGGCCCTTGAACTGGCATGCGAACGGCAGCACCGTCGTGGTGCCGCCGCAGGCGGCCGAACGCGTGCCGGACAGGAAGTCGTCCGCCATCTTCGAGCCGTCATTCATGGGCTGGTCCAGATGGCAATGGCCGTCGATCCCTCCGGGCAGCACCCAGCGGCCGGCCGCGTCGATTTCCTCGGTGCCCTCGGCGCTTTTCAGACCCTGTGCGAGGGCGACGATCCGACCGTCCTTGATGCCGATGTCCGCATCGAAGACATCGGCTGCGGTGGCGCAATGGGCGTTGCGGATAACCAGGTCGAACTCGCTCATTATTTGACCTCCTGGAACAGGCGACCCCAGCCGGAGATGCTGGCCGGGTCGTGGCCGGTCATGCGCAGCATCTTCCAGACGACGGTCGAGACGGTGTCGAAGACCGGGATGCCGAACTCGGCTTCCCACTGCGGGACAAGATGCGCCGCGCGCAGATTGGTGCAGTAGGTCGCGATCGCGTCGGGTTGGGTAGCGGCGACCTCTTTCAACTGGCGTGTGAGCGTTTCGGCCGAGACCTCGGAGTATGCGAAGTTTTCCGAGATGTCGAGCCTGCTCGAGGCCACGCAATCGAAACCTTCCTGAATGTAATTGGCGACGATGCGGGCCTCCACATCTTCGGTGTAGGGGCACACCACGGCGAACTTGCGGCGTCCGGAAAGCGCGAGGATCTCGTTCAGCGCAAGAACGGACGTCGTGGCGGGAATGCCGGTGGCGTCCTCGATCCGGCGGCAAAGCGCGCGGTCCTGATCGAACCCCATCCATCCGGCAGCAGTGCCGCTCCAGCCGATGACATCGACCCGGGCATCGGCCAGCAACTTCGCGGCAGCCAGGATCTTGGTGTCATCGAACTGGCCGAGCGCCTGATCCTCGAGCGAGATCCGGGTGACGGTAAAGCGCGAGAAATGCGCACTGACGCCGGGCAGGCCACTTACGATCGCCGAAGTGAGCGGTTCTAGCGCGGTATTGGAGGAGGGGGTCAGTACTCCCAGTAAGGTGCGTATGTCCGACATCGATGGTTCCCCATGAAGGTTTCGATTGTGATCGTGATGGCTGACGCCGTCTGGATTCGAGTATTTATAAATGTATACAAAATAAAACACAAACAAAAGGCTATGTTTAACTTGCAGTCCATTCGATTGCAACGCAATTTTTATTCCAAGTCGGATCCAAACTAAGTCCGGTAATACGCGAAGACCAAATTTGAGAGGATGCCATGTCAGTTTTCGAGACTGCGACGGGTGTGTTTCCGTTGCGCTGCGATTTCGGGAATTTTGCGATGCACCAAAAAAAGACGTTTACCGAAGAATCGTGCACATTTATAGTGCATTAAGTGCATGCAATCGAGTGTGCGGTGCTGGCGCTCGAAAGGATGGCGTCGCTTGAATCCGCTTGCGTGCGCTTGTTTTGCTGGTGTTACACGTTTGCTGCCGGGGCGTCGAGATGTGGCTGGCACGCTGCTTGCGAATGCATGATTTCAGCAAAGCAGTCATGCCGGGTCGCTCGTGGTGAAGCGACCGCATGACGTAGTTCCGAATCACCCGAATCACCCCTTGTGACGAATGGAGAGAGCACTTATGTCAACGAAGAAGAAACTTACGATGTGGATTGCAGCCCTGGTATGCGGTGCCGGTTTCGCGGCGTCTGCCCAGGCCGCCCAGAACCTGCGTGTGACCGGTAACTTCTCGCAGAACGTCAAGCACGTTGCGGTCGAGAGTGCGTTCTTCGAAAACCTGGCCGAGAAGTCCGGGGTGGCGGTGAACGTCAACTACAACCCGATGGACGTGGTCGGTGTTCGTGCACCCGACGCGTTGAGGATGTTGCGATCCGGTGCTTTCGATGTGATGTCTGTTCAGATTGGTATGGCATCGCGTGACGATCCGTTCTTCGAGGGGATCGATGTGGTTGGCGTAGCCACCGACATGGACTCGCTGCGCGTCGCAGTCGACGCCTATCGTGAGGCCTTCGACCAGCGATTGCAAAGCCGTTTCAACGCCAAGGTGTTGTCCTTGTGGCCGTTCGGACCGCAGGTATTCTTCTGCAACCAGCCGATCGCCTCTCTGGAAGACATGCGTGGCCTGCGGGTGCGTACCTTCACCCCGACCATGTCGGCCCTGCTCGAGCATTTCGGGGCAACCCCGGTGACGCTGCAGTTCAGCGAGGTCTACACCGCCTTGCAGCGGGGTGTCGCATCGTGTGGCGTGACCTCGCCTACCTCGTCGAACTCGGGAAGCTGGCCCGAAGTTACCACGCACTTCCTGCCGCTTGCCGTGTCGGGCTCGGTGCAAGGTCACTTCATCAATCTGGATACCTGGAACCGCTTCTCGCCCGAGGAGCAAGCCAAGCTCGAGGCGACCTTCCGTGAGTTGGAAGCCGCGCTGTGGGATGTCGCATTGCAGGCCAACGGCGACGCCACCGTTTGCAGCACCGGTGGAGCCGATTGCAAGGAGCACAAGGCCTTCAACATGACGCTCGTCGAGGTGTCGGAAGAGGACAGGCAGCGGGTCAAGGACGCCGCTCAAAGCGTCACGCTCCCGATCTGGGCCAAGACCTGCAATGCCGTCGATCCGCAATGTTCGGCGACCTGGAATGATACGGTCGGCAAGGCGCTGGGCCTGACGATAGAGTGAGTCGCGCCCTGAGGCTGTCGGACAGCCACAGGGTATGGGGGCGCCTTCTGTCAGGAGGCAGATGGCGCCCACTGTTCGATAGTTGCGTTTCAGCACATCGGTAATCGTTGTTCCGGAGTGGGTATGGACAAGAATCCTCTCGATCGCTGGCTTGGACCGCCTGTTCGCTTTGCGGCGCTTGCCGCAGGCTACGCTGTCCTGCTGATCACTATTGCCATCGGTCTCGAGATCATTTTGCGGCGCGGTTTTGGCATTTCGCTGCAAGGCGCGGACGAGTTCGGTGGTTACATGCTGGCCACCGTCACTGCGATCGGTGCCGGCTATGCATTGCTCGAGCGCGGCCACACCCGCATCGAGATTCTGGTCGAGCGTGTTCCGCACAAGGCCCGTGCGGCGCTCAATTTTGTGTCGGTGCTGTTCATGTCGGCGATGTCGGTATTTCTGGCCTGGCGTGCCGTGGTCGCGGTGCGGGAAAGCATGGAGTACCAGAGTCTGTCCGGAACGCCACTGATGACGCCGTTGTGGATGCCCCAGGCGGTCTGGGCCGGGGGGATGGTGCTGTTCGCGGTGGTGGCGACCTGTATCGCGTTGCACTGCCTGCGCCTTCTGATAGGCGACTGGCGCGGTATCAACCAGTGGTACGGCATCAAGACGCTTTCGGAGGAAATCGAAGAGGTCACCTCCGAGGTCGAGGCCAAGACTTCGACCAAGGATTCGGCTGCGCCTGCGGCCACAGCGGATGGGGAGCAGCGCGCATGATCAGTATCACCGAATCGTTCATCGGCTTCTTCATCATGCTCGGGCTGATGTTGGTCGGGCTTCCGGTCGCCGGTGCCCTGTTCGCGGTCGCCATCATCGGTGCCTTGTTCTATCTGGGGGTGCCGTCCCTGATGATGTTCGGCAACCAGATGTGGAGCATTCTCGATGACTTCGTTCTGACCGCGATTCCGATGTTCATCCTGCTCGGCGAAATTCTGGTACGGAGCGGCATCACCGACCGCATGTACGTCGCCTTGTCGGACTGGGTCCGCCGTTGGCCAGGTGGCTTGCTCCACACCAACATCGGTGCCTGCGGCATGTTCTCGGCGGTTTCCGGTTCCTCGGTGGCGACTGCCGCGACCATCGGCACCGTGGCCTTGCCTTCCATGAAAAGACATGGCTATTCGGAGCGGATCGCGCTCGGCACCATCGCGGCCGGCGCCACGCTGGGCATCCTGATCCCGCCCAGCATCAACATGATCATCTACGGGTCGATGTCGAACACATCGATCGGGCAGCTGTTTCTGGCAGCCATCGTGCCGGGCTTGCTGCTGATGGCGCTGTTCATGATCTTCGTCGCGGTCCTGAGCGTGATCAATCCATCGATCGCCGGCGAAAAGCTCCCGCCCGTTCCCATGAAGGAGCGTCTGACGCGGCTGGTGGATCTGCTGCCGCCGCTCATCATCTTCGCTGTGATCATGGGCAGCATCTATTCCGGTTGGGCGACGCCTACCGAGTCGGCCGCGGTCGGCGTCATTGCCGCGCTCGCGTTGGCGGCAGCGCGCCGGCGCCTGAGCTTCAAGGTTCTCAACGAGGCCTTGCTGTCGGTGGTCAAGATCACGGCGATGATCATGCTCATCGTTCTCGCCGCCCAGCTGTTGTCGTTCGTGATGGGCGTGTTGCGCATTCCGCAGGCGATCACCGGCCTTGTGGCCGACACCGGCACGACGCCATTGCAGATTCTGCTGCTGCTGGTGATCTTCTACCTGATCCTCGGCTGCTTCCTGGAAACACTGTCGATGATGATCATGACGATTCCGATCGTGATGCCGATCGTGCTGTTCCTCGGAATCGACCCGGTCTGGTTCGGCGTGTTCCTGGTGCTGATGATGGAAGTCGGCCTGATTACGCCACCACTTGGGATGAATCTCTTCATCGTCCAGGGGGTCAGGCCGGATGGCGGCTCGGTGATGGATGTGGTGTGGGGCGCTTTGCCCTTCACCCTGATCATGCTGCTGATGGTGGCGCTATTGATGATGTTCCCGCAGATCGCGTTGTTCCTCCCCGAGTTGATGTACGGGCGCTGAGCGATGTCGGGGCTGTTGATCCGGACGGCCGGGGTTCTCATCGACCCGGCAAGTGGACTTGTCGAGACCCCGGGTCGCGTCCTCGTCGAGGGGGAGCGTATCGTCGCGGTGGGGGCGGATGCAGAAGCCTCCGCAGAGTCGGCGCAACACCTCGATCTCGGGGACGCGATCCTGATGCCAGGGCTGATCAATGCCCATCAGCATGGGCGGGGCATCAGCCAGGTTCTTCTGGGTTACCCCGATGATCACCTGGAGCCGTGGATCGCGCGTCGTCAGGGGCGTGGCGCCCCCGATCCCTATGCGCTGACTCGCCTGGCCGCGGCGAACATGCTGAAGAATGGTGTGACCGCAACGGTACATGCCAACTACAGTTATGGCAGTGGCGACTATGCAGCCGAAGCGCGGGCCTCGTTGCGGGCCTACATCGATGCCGGCTTGCGGGTCACTTTCTGCGTCGGTGCGATGGATCGCGGCATGCTGGTTTATCCGAGCCAGGACGAAACCGGGCTGATCCAGAGCCTGCCAGAGATCGCGCGGGGCCGACTCGCACCGCCGCGTCGCACACCTTATGCCGGAGGGGCGTCGGAGACGATCGCCTTGATGAGGGCGCTGCAGGCAGAGTTTGGCGATCATCCGCTGGTGACGCTGGCCTACGGCCCGGCTGGGCCGCAGTGGGTGTCGGATGAGCTTCTCGCAGCCTTGGCGGCGGATGCGCGCGACCATGGCCTGGGGATTCACCTTCATCTGCTCGAATCCCCGGTCCAGGCCAGCGAGGGGGCCAACCTTTACCCGGAAGGCTGTCTGCGACGGATGCAGGCGCTCGGTGCGCTCGGATCACACACCGCACTGGCGCACTGTGTTCATGTGACCGAAAACGACATGGACCAGATCGCCCAGAGCGGCGCCATCGTCGTGCACAACCCGGGTTCGAACATGCGCCTTGCGAACGGCACCGCGCCGGTTGCCGCCATGCTCGCCGCAGGGATCCCGGTGGCGCTGGGCACCGACAACTGCGCCTTGACCGACGACGAGGATCTGCTCGCCGAACTGCATCTTGCCGACGGGTTATCCCGCGCGTCCGGGATGCATGTCCTGGGCGCGGTGCGGGCGCGACAGCTGCTTGCCATGGTCACGACGAACGGGGCCAGGGCCCGCTTTGCTCGTGAGTCGAGCGGGCGTGTCGAGGTCGGTCAGGTGGCGGATCTGGTGGCGATTTCCACTGCCCGGGTCCTGGCGCCGTGGTGCGACTCGGACACGTCGGTGCTCGAAGCAATCGCGTTTCGCGCACGAGGGAGCGATGTCGTCCTGACCATGGTCGGGGGTGAAATTCGCCAACGCGGGGGGATGCTCGAGGGCAACCCGCTCGATGAGCTGGCGCGTGCCGCCGCGAACACGGCCCGCGCTAACCGCAGCGCATCGGGTCTGGGTGGCCAGGAAACCGCAGAGGCATTGTCGAGCGCACTCGCACGCCTTTACGGCTATCGCTGAAGCTGCTCGCGTGGCCGTCGCGACCTTCTTGCGGCTGTGGCGCGTCGCGCCGCGCCGGCTTTTCATGTGCGGAGCGCCCGACCTGTGACAACCGTGGCACGTGGGTGATGATGACCTCGGCGTGTCGCGGCGGAGCGCCTGCCTCAGCCGAACATGCTGTCCCAGTCGATATCCGGCTTCTTGCCGGCGCCCAGCCGCAACTCGTTCTTGACGTGATCGAGATGGCGGACCATCAGCCGCACGGCCTCCTCTTCATCCTTGCGCTCTATCGCCTCGACGATCTGCACGTGTTCGTTCTCCGGGCAGGCCGGCGTCTGCGGGGCGTCGTAGAGCGCGATGATCAAGCAGGTCAGCGGGCACAGTTCAGCCATCAGCTTCTCGATGAAGCTGTTGCCAGCGACCTCGGCCAGCAACATGTGGAATACGCCGGACAGCTTGATGATGGCGCGCCGGTCGCCGCGCCTGCGGGCGTCGGCTTCTTCATTGAGGTGTGCGTGAAGGCGTTTCAACTCCGCCTTGCCAGCATTGGCGATCACGTTGCGTACGATTTCGGGTTCGATCAAACGCCGTGTCGCAAACAGGTCCAGTGCATCCTTCACCGACGGACTGGTCACGAAGGCGCCGCGATTGGGATGGAGTTTCACCAGCCCATTCTTCGAAAGCATGGTCAGCGCCTGACGGATCTTGGTCCGGCTGACCCCGAACGCACCCGCGAGCCGTTCCTCGGCCAGTTTGATGCCAGGAGGGAGGCGATGCTCCATCACCGCATTGGTGATCCGATCCGCGATCTCTTCGATGTCCGGCTTGACGGGCGTATCGAGTTCCATTGTTTGTCCTGAAAGGTGGGTGGTGTACGCTTCTTGTGCGTACCATCCGATCCCAGAAATGCCATCGTTATTGGTCTGAGACGCATTTTATCTCACCGTCTCCTATTTCGGCGCTTGAAATAGGATCTGCCCCGTTGTCGGAGTTTCTACTTCCAAGCTAGGGTTACTCGATGCCTGGTTTTGTGCACATTAAGAGTGCATGGAGGTATGGAGAAATATCGGTTGATGACTGGATGTCGCAAGGACTGCATGCACCAATAAAGATATTTACAAAGTTCTATGCACAGTTATAGTGCTTTTTTATGTCAAGTATTGGATACAAAAAATTCCCAAGTTCATGTGTGTATGAGCGGGTTGCATTCGTAGGATCAAGCGGGTTCCGCGTTTGCGTCGCGTCTTTGCCCTGAATATCGAGGAGGTGTGTTTCTGGCACCTATGTTGCTTCTTGTTGCTGACAGCGTTGAGCTGTCGCCAGTGTGTGGTTCCGGTTCAAGCCGGTTGGTGCATTGAAATTAACGACGAGGAGTGCAACATGATTGGAAAAGCACGTCTTTTAACGCTTGCTGCGGCGCTGGCTGCGGGAATGGTGGTCAGTGGGCTGGTGTCCGCTCAGGAGCGCCTCCGGGTAGCGGGCAACTTTACACTGGATCACAGCGCTTCCAGAGCGATGGAACTGTTCAAGGAGCGTGTCGAAGAGCGCTCCAATGGCGGCATTCGCGTCGACCTTTTCCCGGCAATGCAATTGGGCGGCGCAGTCGAGAACGTGGATCAGGTCAGATCCGGCACCGTCTTCGCGGTGCTTGCGTCCATTGCCTATTTCACCCGTACGGTGCCGGAGTACGAAGCGGTGAGTCTGCCGTTCCTGTTCGATAGTCGTGAGCAGGCGTTCAAGGTCATGGAAGGCAAGGTGAGCGAGATATTCGACGCCAAGATGGCCGACTTGGGATTCGTGAATCTGGGCTATGGTGAGCTGGGTTTCCGCCATGTCACCAACAACCTTCGTCCGATCACCTCGGTAGATGACTTCCGTGGCATGCGTATCCGCCTTCAGCCCAACGAGGTGCATTTGCAGACCTTCCGTGCGCTGGGTGCCAACCCCCAGTCGATGGATGTATCGGAACTCTACTCGGCGTTGCAGCAAGGTGTCCTCGATGGCCAGGAGAACCCTTACAACATCATCGCCAGCCGGCGCTTCAATGAGGTACAGAAGCACTTTTCGGATAGCGGCCATTTCTATGACTTCATCACTGCCGTGGCCAACAAACGACACTACGACCGCCTCTCTGCAGAGCACCGCCAGATAGTCGACGAGGCCATGCAGGAAGCGATGGAATGGCAGCGCAAGACCGCTGACGCGGAAGAGAACGAGTGGCGCGAGAAACTGATTGCGGCGGGCATGGAGTTCACACCGATTTCGCCCGATTTGCGGGCGGCACTGCGCGAGGCGACAGCCAGTGTGGTCGATCAGCTCAAACAACGCGTGGATCCTGCGGTGATCGACCTGGTGCTTGAAGAGACCCGAGCAGCAGCTCAGTGAGTGAAGCCATGAACACTGTGATCGACCTTGATACGGAGGAGGGGCAGACGGAGCGCCCCACGGGGCCGCAGCGCTCCGCAGCCTTTCTCGCTTTCAAGCGTTTTATTGGCTGGGTGGATAGAGCGACCTACGGGATCATTGTGGTCGTGATGGGGCTGATGACGGTCATCGTGTCGTCGCAGGTGTTCATGCGCTACGTAATGAATTCGTCGATCGATTCGGCCGACGAGCTCTCGCGTCTGTGCTTTGTCTGGGGCATATTTCTTGCCATACCGCATGGCGTGAAGCACGGCGTGCACGTCGGTATCGATCTATTCGTGATGATGATGCCGGAGCATGCACGGGAGCTGCTGTTTCGCTTGATGGCCGGCCTTTCGACCCTGTTGATGGTCATGGTCATGCTGGGAGGTTGGGTGGCCACGGTCGATCGCTGGCCCGAGTTGATGCCGACATTGCCAGTGACTTCGGCGATCTATTACATCGCGGTGCTGATCTGCGGGGCTCATTCCCTGCTTCACCTGGCCCTGCTCGCGTGGGGCGGGTCTAAAACCTGGGCGGGAGAGCCTGCATGACGATCGTCGCCATCGCCTTGTTCCTGTTTCTTGCCGTTCTTGGCATGCCCTTGGCGTTTGCCCTTGGTTTCGGCTCCCTTGCGGCACTGCACCTGCTGGACTTCGAACTCGTGGTCATGCCTCAGCGCATGATGCATGCGGTCAACAGCTTTCCGCTGATGGCGATTCCGTTGTTCATGCTCGCGGGGGAGCTGATGGTTCGTGCAGGCATCATGGACCGCTTGATCGCGTTCGCCAACAGTCTGGTCGGTCGCATGCACGGGGGCTTGTCCCATGTGACCATTGTTTCCGGCACGATACTGGCGTCGGTTAGTGGTGCCGCCGTGGCGAGCGCCAGTGCAATGGGCAGTACCCTGGTACCCGCACTGCGAAAGTACTACCCGGATGCCTATTCGGGTGCGGTGATCGCCTCGGCAGCCAATCTCGGTCCGGTCATCCCGCCAAGCAATGCAATGATCGTTTATGCGCTGATGGCCGGCTCCACTGTCTCCGTTGGCGGGCTGTTCATGGCGGGGATCGTCCCGGGAATTCTGCTGGCGGTGGGGTTCATGGTTATCGCGAGTTTCATATCCTGGAAGCGAGGTTACGCCCTCACTGGGGATCGTTTCAATCTTCGCAATGTCCTGACTCAGGCCCGGCGCGCGATCGTGATCATCATGATGCCGATCATCGTGGTCGGAGGTATCGTGGGGGGGATCTTCACTGCAACCGAAGGTGCGGCCATCGCGGTTGTCTATTCGGCTTTCGTCGGTTTCGTCGTCACTCGCAGGTTACGCGTGTCCGATCTGCCCGGCTGTCTGTATCGTGCCGCAGTGACCTCGGCCATGGTCGGCGCCTTGATCGCATTTGCCGCAGCGGTGACCTTCGTGTTCACCATCGAGATGGTGCCGATGATGTTGTCGGAATGGATACAGTCGCTGACCGCCGATCCGATGACCTACATTATCCTGACCATGCTTTTGCTCATCGTGGTCGGGATGCTGATCGAATCGAATGCAGCTTACATCATGCTGGTGCCCTTGTTTGCGCCGATGGCGGTCGCTTATGGCATCGATCCGCTCTATTTCGGGTTCTTGTTTATGTACAACCTGGTTGTCGGCATGATGACGCCCCCGGTCGGGGTGTTGTATTTCGTGATGAGTGGGATCACCCGCGTTCCGATGATGCAACTGGTCCGGGAGTCGTTGCCCTTCGTCGCGTTCCAGTTTCTGGTGCTGGCTTTGTGCATCGCGTTTCCACCGCTTGTGACGGCCTTGCCGCGCGCGCTGGGTTTCTGAAGAAATAACCATGGCCCCATGCGATGAAATGGCCAATCTTTTTCTGCATGAAAGTGCATCCGCACACTGCGGATCCGTTGCTCGGTGAGATCGAGAATGCGGTGATCGTCGTCCGCGACGGACGTTTCGCCGCGATCTCGCCGAAAACGAGAGTACGACCCCTGTTTCGCGCATGTCCCCAAGGGCGGTGCCACTCGAAGGCTACCATGCTTGCTCAAGCCGGACAGCTTCCAAGGAGATTGCATTGAAACTCTTGATTGTGAATCCGAACATTTCGGACAGTGTCACCGACCTGATCCGAGCGGAAGCATGCCGGGCGGCTTCGCCAGGTGTCGAGCTGACCGTTCTGACAGCGCCAATGGGCGTGGCCTACATCGAGACGAGGGCCGAGGCTGCGGTTGGCGCATACGCCACGCTGAACTTGCTCGCCGAGCATCATTCAGGCCATGATGCGGCGATTGTGGCCGCGTTCGGGGATCCTGGCCTCGCCGCGGCCAGAGAGATGCTGCCGATCCCGGTCGTCGGGCTCACCGAGGCTGCACTGATGAGCGCTGCGATGCTTGGCGGAAAATTCTCGATCGTAGCGATTTCGCGACGTATTCGCGCCTGGTATCAGGAGACGGTGGATTTCCATGGAATGTCTGGCCGCCTCGCCAGCATCCGATGTATCGACGAGGCTCTCGCCGATATCGGGACTGTGCAGACCGACAAGGCAGAGCAACTGTTATCTCTGTGTGAGGTCGCGGTCAATGCGGACGGTGCGGACGTCATCGTCATCGCTGGCGCTCCCTTGGCCGGGCTTGCGCGTACCATAGCGGATCGCGTACCGGTCCCGGTCGTCGATGGTGTGTCGAGCGCAGTCCGTCATGCTGAATCGCTCGCCGCGCTCGGGCCTCGTCCGGCCAGAGCGGGGAGTTTCGCTCCACCGCCAGTGAAGGCGTGGCGAGGTCTGCCGGACGCGCTCGGCCGGCTCATCGGGCGTCAATAAAAAGGAGAATGTATGACTCGTATTCGAATCACTTCCGGTGACCTGACTTTCATCGCGGAAACGGTTGCCGACGCGCCGCGCACCGTCGAAGCTTTCCTCGAACTGCTGCCCTACCGTCAGCAACTGATTCATGTGCGATGGAGCGGGGAGGGGTGTTGGGTGCCATTGGGCGACTATGAGCCCGGTTTCGGCTTCGAGAATGCGACCAGTCATCCTGCGCCGGGTGATGTGTTGTTTTACCCGGGTGGCTACTCCGAGACCGAGATCATCCTGGCTTATGGGCCCTGCTGTTTCTCCAGCAAGCTCGGTCAGCTCGCAGGCAATCACTTTCTGACCATCGTCGAGGGCCGCGAACAGCTTCGGGAACTCGGCTTGCGTTGCCTCTGGAAGGGCGCGCAGGATGTCCTGTTCGAGCGGGTGTAGATGTCCTTGCAATCGGTGCGGCCACTACGAGTGAGGCGGTGAATTTTCCGTGGGTGCCGTCCGCCAGGGTGTCCGTCAGCTCAGCGATATCGCAGCCGCTGCCACTCTCCCGGCGCAGCCTGCACGCGGAGCGATCACTCCGGTTGGTTGCGCATGAAGTCCGCGGTGCTGGAGAAGCTTTGCAGCAGCCGCTCGCGCAGGCCAGCTTCGATGTCCGCCTGTTCCATCGCTTGTTGCATGCATGCGACCCACTGGTCGCGCTCCCTGGTTCCGATCGCGAACGGCATGTGACGGGCGCGCAGGCGCGGGTGGCCGAATTGCTGTACGAACAGGTCGGGGCCGCCCAGCCAGCCGGAAAGGAACATGAAAAGCTTGTCGCGTGACGCCTGCAGGTCCTGCGGGTGGAGGTCGCGCAATCCCTTGAACGCCGGCTCGCTGTCCATCAGCGTATAGAAAAGCTCGGATAGGCGGGCAACCGTCATCTCGCCGCCCACCATGTCGTAAGGTGTGATCGTATTCATGTTCATCGTGGGGTTCGTTGCGGACCTTCGACGTGCGACAAGGTGAATGCTCTTCCCTCGCTCGCTTGGGGCAGAGAGTAGCGGTGAGCTTGGGGTCGGAGGGTAGCGGTGAGAATGGTTATAACGGACTCAAAAAAAATACCATGCCTGTTGGGCGGCCCGACATTGTCGCAGAATGGGTGATGGCCGGAGCGGTAGCTCATTACATGGATTATTGATAAAATTGTCGTCTAAAAAAATTCGCGCTTGTTCGCAAGCCGATAACCCCGACTGGAGACGATTCCGATGAGTGTGATCGACGAAATGCTGCGCGACGTGGCCTTGCCACGCATGGTCCGGGTTCGACAGATTTTCGAGGACAACGGTTTGCCCGACGTCGCGGCCGCGGTGCGCGCGGAGTTCGCCAAGCCGACGATCGCGAGCCGAGTCCGTCCCGGGATGACTGTTGCGGTGGGGGTAGGGAGCCGCGGACTGGCCGATCTTCCTCTTCTGGTCCGCACCATCGTTGAAGAACTGAAGCGGCTCGGCGCCGTGCCTTTCATCGTGCCGGCCATGGGCAGCCACGGGGGCGCCACCGCCGAGGGTCAGACCGCGGTGCTCGCGGCACTGGGCGTGACTGAAGAGAGCGCGGGTTGCCCGATCCGCTCGTCGATGGCTACGGTCGAACTCGGCGTGCTCGACAACGGACTCCCGGTGCTGATGGACGAGAACGCGATGCAGGCCGACGGCATCATCGTGCTCAACCGGGTCAAGCCGCACACCAGCTTCAGCGGTCCCAACGAGAGCGGATTGGTCAAGATGCTCACCATCGGTCTGGGCAAGCAGAAGGGGGCCGATTCGTGTCACGCGCTCGGTTTCGGTCAGATGGCCAAGAACATCGTGGACATGGCGCGGGTCAAGATCCGGGAGGCGCCCATCCTGTTCGGCGTCGCGACCATCGAGAACGCCTACGAGCGGATCGCCAGAGTGGTCGCGGTGCCGGCCGAGGTGATCGTCGAGCAGGAAGAGTTGCTGTTGCGGGAAGCCAAGGCGAGCATGCCGCGCATCCTCTTCAACCCGCTGGACGTGCTGGTCATCGACCGGATGGGCAAGGAATTCTCCGGCACCGGCATGGACCCCAACATCACCGGGCGGGCGGCGACGCCTTATCTGCAGTTGAGCCAGCAGATCGGACGGATGGCCGTCCTCGATCTCACCGAGAAAAGTCGCGGCAATGCGACCGGCATGGGGTTGGCCGATATCTGCACGCGACGCCTGGTCAACAAGGTCGATCTGGCGGCGACCTATGCTAACCACATCACCTCGACCGTGCTCGCCCACGGCAAGACCCCGGTGATCATGGAGACCGATCTGCGCGCAGTCCAGGCAGCGGTCAAGACCTGCAACGTGAGGGATCTCTCCAGGCTGCGGATGGTACGGGTTCCGAACACGCTGCATCTGGAGCATATCGAGGTGTCCGAGGGCTTGCTCGAAGAAGCCGCTGGCAATCCGGCGATCGAAATTCTCGGTGAGCCCCGCGAGTGGTCTTTCGGCGAGGACGGCAGCCTGGCCGACCTGGCCACGGCTCACTGACGCCGTGCTTTTTTCGAGTGACATGAGCGCACGTTTTCACATCCATCTGGATGCGGTCGGTGGCGTGGCCGGCGACATGTTCGTCGCGGCCTTGTTGTCGGCCCGTCCGGACCTGCAGCCGCGCGTGTTCGCGGATCTGGCGGCGGTCAAACCGGCCGATGCGGCCGGTCCGGCCCTCGAAGAAGGTATCAGCAATGGCATTGCCGCACTGCGTTTCGGCCTGGCGAACGAGTTTGCTGCCGGTCGCCCTGCGGACGACGCCGATCACAACCACCGCCACGAACACGAACCCGAGCACGAACACGAACCCGAGCACGAACACGGGCACGAACACGAACCCGAGCACGAACACGAACCCGAGCACGAACACGGGCACGAACACGAACACGGGCACGAACACGGGCACGAACACGGGCACGAACACGGGCACGAACACGGGCACGAACACGGGCACGAACACGGGCACGACCCACGTCGAGAACATGCACAGGAACGCGCCCACGATCACTACCCTGTCCGCGAGAAGGGCCACGAGCAGGCCCATCAGCCCGGCCAGCACTGTGAGCGAGCGCGGGACGGCTGCAAGGATCCGGATCCATCGCGCTCGCGCGGTGGGGCAGGGCAGCATGGAACGGCTTGCGCGGATCTGCTGGCGCGCATCGAATCGGCCGCGCTTCACCCGGGTACGGCCGAGCGGGCCAGCGGTATCTTGAGGGTCATTGCCGAGGCCGAGGGTCGGATTCACAGGGTCGCGCCGGAGGCGGTGCACTTTCACGAGGTGGGCGACTGGGATTCGCTGATGGACATCGTCGCGGCCGGCAGCATCATCGCGGCATTGCCGGCGCACAGCTGGAGCGTGTCCCCGCTGCCCGTCGGGCGTGGCCTGGTCAGAACCCAGCATGGACTGCTACCGGTGCCGGCACCGGCGACCGCCGAGATCCTGCGCGGTCATCAGTGGCGGGACGACGGTGTCGGCGGCGAGCGGGTCACGCCCACCGGCGCAGCGATCGTCGCCTACCTGACCCGCACCGGGTCCGCCCCGCTGCCGGCGACGGCGAGCTTGCGCAGCATCGGCACCGGCGCCGGTCGTCGCAGCCTGGATGGCATCCCCAATATCCTGCGGGCTCTGGAGTATGTCGAGGTGGCCTCGTCGCAAGCCGAACCTCCTGCTTTCACGTCGGACAGTGACGCGTCCGAGCGGGTCGCGGTGATCGATTTCGACGTCGACGACATGACCGGTGAGGAGATCGGTGTGGCGGCCGAGCGCCTCCGTGCGGTAGCCGGTGTGATCGATCTGAGCCTAGGCCACCGCCTGGGCAAGAAGGGGCGCCCGGTGCACGACTTCCGGCTGCTGGTCGAGCCCGGCCGGCTGGCGGACGTGCGCAATGCGTGCTTTCATGAAACATCGACGATCGGCCTGCGCTGGGTGTTTGCGCAACGGCAGTGCCTGGAGCGCAGCGGTGACGTGAGCGAGGCGGCAGGCATGAGCCTGCGTCGCAAGCGGGTGCTCAGACCGGGATCCGGTGCCACGGTCAAGGCCGAGAGCGACGATATCGCGCCCCTGGATGGATTGGCGCGGCGGCGCCGGGCAAAGGTCCGCGCCGAGTTCGAGGGCTGCTGCGAGGGCGACAGCGACAGTGGCAGCGACAGCGAGGACGACGCATCATGAACAATACCAAACGAGAGGCCCTGATCGCCGTGCTGGACCAGGAGCCGACGCTTTCGATCGCGGTCAGCGGCGGGGTGGACAGCATGGTGCTGGCCTATCTGGCCCATGCCGCGTCGCGCGCCGACATGACGGTCGTCCATGCGGTGTCGCCGGCGGTGCCGGCCGCCGCGACCGACCGCGTTCGCACCCATGCCGCCCGTCACGGCTGGACGCTGCGTATCATCGACGCCGGCGAGATGGCCGACCCGGCCTATCGTGCCAATCCGGTCGATCGCTGCTTCCACTGCAAGCAAAACCTCTATGCCTCGATTCGTGCGATGACCGCCGGCGCGATCGCGTCCGGCACCAATGTCGATGATCTCAGCGACTATCGCCCCGGCCTGGAAGCCGCCCACCATCATCATATTCGCCACCCCTATGTCGAGGCGGAGATCACCAAGCGCGACATCTACGCGATGGCGGCGGCCGAGGGGCTCGACGACCTGGCGGCCTTGCCGGCCCAGCCCTGCCTGTCGAGCCGGATCGAAACCGGCATCGCGGTCGATCCGGTCACCCTCGCCTTCATCGAGTCGGCCGAACTGCAGCTGACCCGCTTGTTGCCGGGCGACGGATCGGTTCGATGCCGGATCACCGCTGAAGGCGTGGTCCTGGAGTGTTCCGGGCCGCCGGAGGGCGCGTTGCGGGACGAGGTCGAGCGCTGGGCCACAGCGTTCTGCAGCGCCGCGGGTCGGCCCTTCGCCGGCTTGCGTGCCTACCGACGAGGCGCGGCCTTTCTGAGGCGGATCGCGGCATGAGCGAGATGGACACGAGAGAGTTTGAAATCGACTGGGGTCGGGAGCGCCGCACCGGCGTTGCCGAGGCGATTCTCTGCGACGGCAAGTCCGATGCCCAGCTGCAGGCCATCATCGTGGCGGCGGAAGAGCGGCCCCTGCTGCTGACCCGGCTGGACGAGGAAAGGGCGGCGGTGCTGCAAGGCCTCGGTGCGGGCGCCTTCGACTACGACCCGCTCTCCAGGACGGCTTTTCATGGCCCGGTGCCGGCGCCGATCCGGATCGGGCCGGGCATCGTCTGTGCCGGCACCTCCGACCTGCCGGTTGCGCGGGAGGCGGCGCGCTGCCTCGCCTTCGCCGGCTATCACGCGCCGGTCATCGCCGATGTCGGCGTGGCCGGGCTGTGGCGGCTGATGCGCAGAATCGAGGAGATCCGCGCGTTTCGCTGCGTGATCGCGGTCGCCGGCATGGAAGGCGCCTTGTTCAGCGTGCTGGCCGGACTGATCGACGCGCCGCTGATCGCGGTGCCCGCCTCGGTAGGCTATGGCGTCGCGAGTGGAGGCCAGGCGGCATTGTCGAGCGCACTGGCGTCCTGCGCGCCCGGCGTGGTCACGGTCAACATCGACAACGGCTTCGGCGCCGCCTGCGCGGCGATCCGGATGATGCGGGCGATCGCCGCGGTCGATGCGTCCGGATCACACGAGGCTGCCGATACGCATGTTCGGCTGGTGTCGGGGCAGAACGGCTGAGGCCCTGAGCTACACGCCGTCTTATCGGCGAACGTGCATCAATCAGCGCGCGGCCGAGGCCGCGTAGCGCGCTATCACTTGCTCGGCTGGCGTCTCGGTCGCCGCGGCCTGCCAGCGTGGCAGGGTCGCCTGTAAGTTGCGGTGCTTGACATGGCCGAAGCCGCGGATCGCCTCGGGGATGGTCGCGATCTCGACCGCCTTGGCGTGGTTGTCAGGGTTCAGCCAGGGCAGCAGCGCATCGATCGTTTCGAGATAGGTGTCGGCCAGGGCGCGCTCCAGGCGGCGCTCGGTGCTGCGGCCGAATGGGTCGAAGGCGGTGCCGCGCAAAGCTTTCAAACGGGCGAGCAGGTGCATGGCGCTTATCGTATGCGGGCCGAAGCGGCGCTTGCGCAACTGGCCGGTGTGCGGGTCCCGTTTGGAAAGCAACGGTGGCGCGAGGTGGAAGTTGACCCGGATCGGGCGGTCGGCCTGGCTGCTCTCGAAGCCTGCGGCGATTTTGTCCGCGAAACGTCCGTCCGTGTAGAGGCGGGCGACCTCGTATTCGTCCTTGTAGGCCATCACGCGGAAAGCCTGTAGTGCGACAGTCCGGCTCAGGGATTCCTCGCCGGGGCAGGCGCGTGTTTCGGCTGCCCGTACCTTGTCGAGCAGGGCCTGGTAACGGGCGGCGTAGGCCTCGTTCTGATAGCGCACCAGGTCGGTGCGACGGGCTGCGATGAACGCTTCGATCGTGATGCCAGGTGTGAGGTCATGCGTCGCCCCGGGCTGGCGTTTGCCCTGGCGCAGCAGGGCGATCGGCCGGACCGGGGCGGTGCTGCGCAGCAGGGCGCTCAGGTCGAGCGCAGCGCGACGGCCGCAATCGAGCGCATCGAGGTTGGCCTTGACCGCGACACCGTTGAGTTCGATCGCGCGCTGGATCGCCTCGAGCGATACCGGCAGCCAGCCGTGCTGCAGGGCGTAACCGAGCAGGATCATGTTGGTCGCGATCGCGTCGCCGAAGACCTGTTCGGCGATCCGGGTGGCGGGCAGGGCATGGACCTGTGCCGGGCCGGCGGCGGCCGCGCTGGTGTCAGCGAGCCCGTCGGCATCGAGTCGCGTATGTACCGGGTCCTTGACGAAAGCGGCATGCGGCGCGAGGTGGGTGTTCAGCGCGACCTGGCTGGTCCCGGGGGCCATCGTCGCCAGCGCGGCCGGGCTGGCTGCGACCATCATGTCGCAGCCGAGCACGAGGTCGGCATTGGTCGCCGAGATGCGCGGTGCGTGCAGCGCATCGGCCGCCGGGGCGATGCGCACATGGGAGAGCACCGCCCCGTTTTTCTGCGCGATGCCGGTCTGGTCCAGGCAGGTCGCGCTGCGGCCTTCCAGCCGCGCGGCCATCGCCAGAATCGCGCCGATCGTGATCACGCCGGTGCCGCCGATGCCGGTGATCACCGTCTCGTGCACGGCATCGAGCCTGCGCGTTGCGGGGCGAGGAAGTGCAGGGGGCGTGTCGGGTAAGCGCGGGGTGGCGCGCGGCAGAGAGGGATCGTCCCCCGGCACCAGAGGGGTTTCGGGATCGCGCTGGGCCGCAGCAGTGGCCCGGCGCGGCCTGGCACCCTCGATTGTCACGAAGCTCGGGCAAAAACCATCAACGCATTTCAAGTCCTTGTTGCAGGCCGACTGGTTGATCTGGCGCTTGCGGCCGAGCTCGGTTTCGAGCGGTTCGACCGAGATGCAGTTCGACTGCACCGAACAGTCGCCGCAGCCTTCGCACACCGCGTCATTGATGAAGGCGCGCACGTCCGGATCGACCATTGTGCCGCGCTTGCGCCGGCGGCGCTTCTCGGCGGCGCAGGTCTGGTCATAGACCAGCGCGGTCACGCCCGAGGTGTCGCGCAGCATGCGCTGGATCGCATCCAACTCGTCACGGCCATGCAAGCTGACACCGGCCGGAAAACCGCCGTTGGGCTCCCCGATCTCGCGATACTTCTCGGGATGGTCCGAGACCACCACCACCTTGCCGACGCCCTCGGCCAGCAGTTGGCGCACGATCTGCTGCGGGGTGAAGGTATCCGATACCATTTGCCCGCCGGTCATCGCCACCGCGTCGTTGAACAGCAGCTTGTAGGTGATGTTGGCTTGGGCATAGATCGCCGCACGGATCGCGAGCAGACCGGAGTGGTGATAGGTGCCGTCGCCGATGTTCACAAACACATGGTCGCGTTGGCTGAAACCCATCGCGCCCAGCCAGGTCGCGCCTTCCGCGCCCATCTGGGTGAAGGTCTCGTTGCGCCGGTCCATGAACAATGACAGCCAGTGGCAGCCGATGCCGGCCAGCGCGAGGCTGCCGTCCGGCACCGTGGTGGAGCTGTTGTGCGGGCAGCCGGAACAGAAGAACGGGGTCCGGGTGGGCAGGGCCGCACCCGCAGCCAGTTTGACGAGTGCGTCATGTTTCGCGCCAAGCGCCGAGAGGCGGGCTTGCGCGGTGGGGCCGGCGACGAGTTGCGGCAGGGCACGTGCGATCACCTCGGCCAGCATCGCCGGGCTGGTCTCGCCATGCTCGGGCACCAACGGAGTACCGTCCTGGCCGCGCTTGCCCAGCAGGGCCGGTCGTCCCTGCTGCGCATAGAGGATGGACTTGATCTGGTCCTCGATCAGTCCGCGCTTCTCTTCGATGACCAGGACAGTGCCCAGCCCCTCGGCGAAGCCCAGGATCTGCTGCTCATCGAGCGGGTAGATCATCCCGAGCTTGAACAGGCGCACCCCGTGGCTCGCGAGTGCCTCCTGGCCCAGCCCGAGGTCGGCCAGTGCCTGCATCAGGTCGGCCCAGGGCTTGCCCGCGGAGACGATGCCGATGCGGGCGTCACTGGGCTCAGTCACGCACTGGTTCAGGCCGGTGAGCCGGGCGAAGGCCTTGGCGCGCGGGAGCTTGACCGTATACAGACGCTTTTCCTGCTCGACCCGGTTGTCCGGCCAGCGGATGTGGACATCGTTCGCGACGTCATTGAGATTGGCGGTGCCACTGCCACCGCCCAGACTGTCACGCCTGCGCTCACTGTCCGCCTCGAGTGCCGGCCAGGCCAGTGGTACCCGGTCGATGGCGACGTCGACGATGGCCGAGCTCTCGGCGATATCGGTGACCGCCTTGAGCCCGACCCAGCAGCCGCTGTAGCGCGACAACTCGATGCCCATCACGCCGTAGTCGAGCATCTCCTGCACGCTGGCCGGATACAGGATAGGCATGCCGACCGAGACGAAATCGTAATCGGAGCAGCCGGTGACGGTGCTCGATACCGCGTTCGGGTCGTCACCGGCGATTGCCAGTACGCCGCCGAGCGGTGCGGTGCCGGCGCAGTTGGCATGGCGGAACGCGTCCAGCGTGCGGTCAACGCCGGGCGACTTGCCATACCACAGGCCAAATACGCCATCGAAGTCGGACCCGCCGAGCAGATGGACCTGCTGGCTGCCCCACACCGCAGTGGCGGCGAGATCCTCGTTCACGCCAGGCTGGAAGCGGATGTCACGCGGCTCGAGGTGAGGCTTCGCGCTCCACAAGGCCATGTCCAGCGTACCCACCGGCGAACCGCGATAACCCGACACATAGCCGCCGAGCCTGTAGCCCAGCCGCTCGCCCCGGTCGCGGACATGCATGGCCACGCGCACCAGCGCCTGCATTCCACTCATGAAGGCCACGCCTTCGTGCAGCGCGTACTTGTCTTCCAGGCTGACGTCGGCGAGAGGGGCTGGCGTGACGGCGGGCGGGGTGACGGGAGCGTTCATGCGTCGGGTACCGTTGAGTGGGTTCCCGATGATACAAGTGTCAAGCAATTCTGCGAAACCGCTGGTGATCATGCCCGCGTCAGGCGATCACCCGAGCGTCAGACGACCACTCGCACCTTGCCTCCGGTTTTTTCGGTGAGGTGACGGGCGAGCGCTTCGCGGGCGGGCGGGTCGCCGTGGATCAGGCGCACCTCTTCCGGCAGGTGGCGCATGCGGGTCACGAAGCGGGTCAGGTCGTCGCGGTCGGCATGCGCCGAGTAGCCGGACAAGGTGTGGATGCCGGCGCGGATGGTGATCCGATCGCCATCGAGCTCGACGTATCCGCCGCGCGGTCCGAAGCGTTGGATCGCCCGCCCGGGCGTGCCCTCGGCCTGGTAGCCCATGAGCAGCACGTCGTTGCGCGGGTCGCCGAGCATGGCCTTGAGGTAGTTCACCACCCGTCCGCCGGCGCACATGCCGCTCGCGGCGATCACGATCGCGGGTTCGGTGTTGCCGGCGAGGCGACGCACATTGGCGAGGTGTTCGTTGTGGTCGTCGATCGCGACCAGTTGCTCGAAGGCCAGCGAACGCCGCCCGCCACGCACCCGTGCCAAGGCCTCGGCGTCCCAGAAAGGCTTCAAGCGCCGGTACTCGTCGGTGAAGCGCTTGGCCAGCGGCGAATCGAGATACACCCGCAGCTGCGCCCAGATGCGTTCGGTACTACTGGCTTGCTGTTTGCGGAAGAGGATGTCCTCGATCTCGTACAGCAGCTCCTGGGTGCGACCGATGCTGAACGCCGGAATCACCACCGTGCCGCCATCGGATAAGGCATGCGCCAGGATGGCCTCGAAGCGTTGACGACGGTTGCGCCTATCCTCGTGTGCCCGATCGCCGTAGGTGCTCTCGAGTACGACCACGTCCGCATGCCAGGGCGGTTTGGGTGCGGGCAACAGGGGCGCATGCGGTGCGCCGAGGTCGCCGGAAAACAACACCCGCTTGCGTGACCCGGTTTTCAGGTTCTGGAGGTCGCATTCCACATAGGCCGAACCCAGGATGTGACCGGCACGCTGCAGGCGGATCCTACAGCGCATCGCCGGCTGGTCGATGACCGTATGCCAGGTCTTGTAGGGCAGGGCGACGATGCGTGACTCGACGATGCGCAGGTAACGCTCGATCAGCCGCGTATCACGGGTGAAGCCGATCGCGAATGCATCAGCCAGTACGATGGGTAGCAGGCGCGCCGACGGCTCGCTGCAGTAGATCGGGCCGGTGAACCCGGCTGCCAGCAGGTAGGGAATCCGCCCGACGTGGTCGATATGCACATGGGTCGCCACCAGCGCCCGGATCGTACCGATCGGAAAGCCGATTTCCAGTTGCTCCGCGCTGGCTTTGCCATCGGGCGAGGTCTCCGCCCCCTGGAACAGTCCGCAGTCGATCAGCAGGCTGTTGCGCTCGTCTACGACCAGCTCGTGGCACGAGCCGGTCACGCCATGTCTGGCGCCATGATGAATGATTTTCGTGTCCATGACGTCATTGTATTCGTCATGGCGCAGCATGCAATACGGTTGGGTCTGTCCAGTGTCTCTCGACAAGGAGTCGGAACGGCAGCGTTCGGCAATGGATCAGGCGGTCGAGGCGGTCGAAACCGGCGGAGGTGCCAGCGCATTCAACAGTGAGGTTTTCTCGGCAGGGCCGAAGCAACGCGTATAGAAGCTCCGGCAACTGCTGGTGGCGCGGCCGGCAAAGCGTTGAATCTGCGATTCTGCGTAATGCAGGCACAGGTGCAACAACACCGCCGGGGCATTCACCCGCGGACAGCAGCGCACCGGGCCCGCCACCCGGTAGCCCATCGTGCGCTCGTAGAACGCGGCGTGGCGTGGGTGAACTTCGACGAAAAGATCCGAAACACGATGAATGTCGCGTGCGAGGAGAAAGGTGATCTGGAAGATGCTGGCCATCACATCCTGGCTGTTCAACTCGGGATCCATGGCCAGCCGGGTGACCTCGGCAACGCGTCCACCCCGTGCCCGCACGGCATCTATCTCACGACGGTAGAGGGTATCGGCCAGCAGGCCGCCACCCGAGTCGATGCCCAGCGTCAGCGTGCCGAACACCTTGTCTCCGGCACAGGCCGCGAGTGTCATCTGGTCGGTGACCGCAGTGGGGCCAGTCGGCCCCCCGTAAGCCTGCAAGCCCTTGGAACCGTACATTCTCTGAATCAAACGGCTCACCTGGGTTTGCAGGCAACTCGCATCGTTGGCAAAGCGGATGTGGTATCCATTGCCGACGAAGGTGAAGTCGGGATTTATGGCAGCGGAGGCAACAGGAAGAGGTTTCGTTATGCAAGCCAGGGATTGATCGGATCGAAGGGTCGTGGCTTGCCCTCGCGGTTCGGAAAAAGGGGGCGATGAAGCTTCCACAGCGTGCATCTGGAGGATTCCTGGCGCAAATCCGCGTTGATTGGTGGTCTCGATTCTGGCTGTCTCAGCTAAAATTCTGATCACACTATATTTATTCGTGCGTGGATCGGTTGTAAGCGGTTGTGTAATTATTCCTCTAGACCTTGGTGTCAATCTCTGTAGCATATGATCCAAACCTGAGTTCCATCGTGCTCTCCAAATTCGAAAAGAGGTGATCGGAAGATGTCAAAGTACACTTTCAAGTCCAGGACAGGGCTTAGTTGGATGGTAGGGGTATTGGCAGCCTTACTGCTTGCCGGATGTGCATCGACGGCTTACCCTCCAGCGCCTCCTCAGGCTGCCGATGACGAGTACAACTACGTGATCGGCCCAGGTGATAACGTCAATATTGTCGTCTGGCGTAACCCCGAGCTCTCGACCTCGGTTCCGGTTCGGCCCGATGGCAAGATCACCACGCCCCTGGTCGAGGATTTGCCCGCAATGGGCAGAGACCCGACGACGCTTGCAAGAGAAATCGAAGAAGCGTTGTCGAAGTTTATCCGTGACCCCGTCGTTACCGTGATCGTGACCGGATTCCGCGGCCCTTACAGCGAACAGATCCGTGTCATCGGTGAGGCGGCGCAACCGCAGTTCCTTCCGTACTCGCAAAAAATGACCCTGTTGGACGTCATGATCGCAGTGGGTGGCATCACCGATTTCGCTGCGGGAAATCGGGCTACCATTCTTCGTACCTCAGAGGGTAACAAACAGTACAGCGTCAGGATCAACGATCTGATCAAGCGTGGCGATGTGTCGGCCAACGTCGAGATGCGTCCTGGGGATGTGCTCATCATCCCGCAGAGTTGGTTCTGATTCTCCAATACCAAGCTCACGGACCCCGGTGTTAGTGAGCAGACTTTGAAGCAGGCTTATGGAAGAGCTCCTTTCTCAGATCGTCAGCTACTTGCGTGGCATGTGGCGCTACCGTTGGTGGGCGCTGGCGCTTGCTTGGATAGTCGGTATTGCGGGGGGAGTGGTCGTCTACATGATGCCCGACCAGTACCGCTCATCCGCGCGAGTGTTCGTCGATACCCAGTCGGTGTTGCGACCGTTGATGTCGGGCTTGGCCGTTCAGCCCAACGTGGAGCAGCAGGTCGCAATCCTTACGCGTACGCTGATCAGTCGACCGAATATGGACAAACTGATCACGATGGCCGATCTCGATCTCACGATCCGGACCCCGGCGGAACGTGAGGCGTTGGTCAATAAGCTGATGAGCGACCTGCGCATTGGGCAGGGCGGTGGGCGTGGCCGCTCGGACAACATGTTCACGCTGTCGTATCAGGACACCGATCCGCAGCGTGCGCATGCGGTGGTCCAGGCATTGTTGTCCTTGTTCGTCGAATCAGGGCTGGTTGGCAAACGGGCAGACTCCGATTCCGCACGGCGTTTCATCGAAGAACAGATTGCCGCTTATGAGACGAGGCTCACCGACGCAGAGAACCGGCTGAAGGAGTTCCGGCTCCGAAACATGGCATTGCTTGGGGATGGCAGCACGAATTACCTCTCTCAAATATCATCGGTGACCCAACAGCTCAATCAGGCCAGACTCGAATTACGTGAGGCCGAGACCTCCGCCGCCGCATTCCGGGATCAGCTCGCAAACGAGTCACCGACCTCCACCGCCAGCACCCCCTCGTTCGAGTTCAGCCCGACCGCCGAACTGGATGCCCGAATCGATGGTCTGGAGCGCGATCTCGACGCGATGTTGCTTCGCTACACCGAGCAGCATCCCGATGTGATCGCAACGCGAAGCTTGATGGCGAGGCTGGACGAACAGCGGCAGGCCGCACTGGAACTGCTGCAGGAGGAATCCGGTGAATCTGCGACAACACCCAACACGAATCCGGTCTATCAGCAGATCAAGTTTTCCCTTTCGAACGCCGAAGCGCGTGTTGCCGGCCTCACAGCCCGGGTCGCCGAATTCGAGGAAAGGCTTCAGTTCTTGCGTGAAAGGGCGGAATTGTTACCCAAGCTCGAAGCCGAAGAGGCTCAGTTGAACAGGGACTACGGTATTCACAGACGCAATTACGAGCAACTCGTTCAGCGCCGGGAGTCCGCGACGATGTCGGTCGAAATGGCGGCGCAGTCCGGTATCGCGGATTTTCGGGTGATCGAACCTCCGAGTCGTCCGACGAGTCCCAGTGCACCCAATCGCCTGATGTTGATGCCTTTGGTTGGCGTGGCCGCCCTGGGTGTGGGGCTGGCGCTCGCATTCCTGTTGTCGCAGATACGCCCCGCGTTCAACAGCGGACGCATGTTGCGAGAGGTCAGCGGACTGCCGGTTCTCGGTACCGTGTCTCGCGTGACCGGACCCGCATACAGACACGCACGGCGCCTTAGCATGCTGGCCTTTGGCGGGGGGTTGATCAGTTATGGCCTGGCCATTGCCGCTGCGATGGCTGCGATGCAGATCCTGCAGCGCTAAGGAGAGGCAATGAGCATCATCGAAAAGGCAGTCGAAAGACTCGATCGACTCAAACGGGCGGCTGGAGAGGGGGATTCGCCGTCAGCCCTCGAAACCGGGTCGTCGATCGATGTCGCCGCCTCCGAACAGCCGCAAAAGGCGGCTGCCCCCGAAGTTGTCGCAGCCGCCAAGCCGCGGATCGAGACGGATGCGTCGTCCACGTCCCGTGCAAACGCCGCGCCCGCTTCAGAAGCTGCCGGGGCTCCGGTTAAAACCTCGAAAACCGTCGAAATCGATCTACGCAATCTTGCGACGGCGGGCATGGTCACCCCTGACAAACCGAAGAGCATGATCGCGGAGGAGTGTCGTGTCATCAAACGACCGTTGATTCAGAACGCAAAAGGTCGCTCGGCCGCGCCGATCAAGCACGCAAACCTGATCATGATCACCAGCTCCCTGCCGGGGGAGGGCAAGACCTTCAATTCGATCAATCTGGCGATCAGCATGGCGATGGAGCTGGACTTCACCGTTTTGCTCGTCGATGCGGACTTCTCCAAGCCCAGTGTTCTGAATACGCTTGGCATCCCCCGTCAAAAAGGTTTGATGGATGTCTTGACCGGTGAGGTGGATGACCTTTCCTCGGTCATCCTGCGCCCCAACATCGAGAAGCTTTCGCTATTGCCTGCAGGTATGCCGCACCAGCGCGCGACCGAACTGATCGCGTCCGAGAACATGTCGAAGATGCTCGATGATATGGCCCGACGCTACCATGATCGGATCATCATCTTCGACTCTCCTCCGCTATTGGCGACCACCGAATCTCGGGTGCTGGCGATGAGCATGGGACAGATCGTGGTTGTGGTCGAATCGGATCGGACCAGTCATGGTGCTCTGAGGTCAGCTTTGTCCACCATCGAAGCGTGTCCGGTGAAACTGCTCCTTCTCAACAAGCTCAAGCATGCGAGCTCCGAGGGCCTGTATGGCTACGGATACGGATATGGTTATGGTTACGGTAACTCGGAGAAGACAGATGCGGCGGCCCCAAGCGCGTCCTGAGTCGAGCCTGAGCCAGACCGTCCGCATCCGCTCGGCATTGCTGGGCGCAGTGGGCCTGAGTGCGTTGTTGCTCAGCAGCGGGGTCGGTGCTCAGGTTTTCGATTTTCAGCCCAGGCTGGATACACGGCTGACTTACACCGACAATGCCAGTGCATCTTCCAGTGGAAAGAAAAGTGCATGGGTGGCAGAAGTCTCGCCAGGATTGGCGGGTGGGATTTCTCGCGAAGGCGCCCGTGTCAGCGGGCGTTTCAACTTGGGTATCCGTAATCTGGGTTATGCATCCGATGAAGGGTGGCGTAGTCCCGCGCTGTCACTCCAGGCCGCGGGAGAGGTCGAAGCGATCGAAGATCATTTCTTCGTCGAGATGGATGCAGCGGTGCGCAGAGACAATCTCTCGACCTTCTCGGGTCGTGCTTCCGACGACTTTTTGAACAACGAGCGTTCGAACGAGACGCGCACCCTGACCCTGGCGCCGAGGCTGGAGTTTGGCCTCGGGTCGATTGCGACCGGGCGCATCCAGTACCGTCAGACCTGGCTCAGTGGCGGAAGCAACTCGCTGAGCGGTCAGAAAAACGGCCAATGGCTCGCAAGTCTCGATAGTGCCCGAGCCTTCGGCCCCCTAGGTTGGGGCTTGAGCTATTCGAGATCCGACAACACCTATAGTGACAGTGATCTGGACGATGTCACGCAGGAGTCACTGCGCGCGACCCTTTTGTATAGTGTCAGTCAGCAACTGCGGTTACGAGGTAGCGTAGGGCGAGAGTCCAATGATTTTGGTACAGGTCGCAGTGAAAGTTACCGTATCGTCGGGGCCGGCTTCGATTGGTTCCCGACCGTACGCACGGCCGTCTCGGGTACGGTTGAAGACCGTTTCTTCGGTAACGGCTACGATCTGAGCTTCAGTCATCGGATGGCACGCTCCACTTTCCAGCTTGCCGCTGGGCGTGACGTGACATCATCGCTGCAGCGTTTTGGTAGTGTTTTCCAGGATCCCTTCTTCCTCCTGTTCTTCAATGACCCGGTTCTGGTGGCCCTGCTGCCCGATCAGTTCGAGCGTGAAGCATTCGTGCGGCAACTGCTCGGCTTGACGGGTGATACCTTTATCAGCAACGCCTACTTCGTGTCCCGTAACCTGCGCGCCACCTACGCGATCACCGGAGCGCGCAATACGCTGACGTTCTCGATCACGAGCAATGATCGCTCCAGCCTCGGGACGCTGACCGGGTTGAGGGCCGAAGACGTATTTCGCAGCGCGGACAGGGTCAAAACCAAGGCCGCCTCGATTTCCCTCAGCCATCGCTTGACGCCGCGGAGTTCGTTGAATGCAACATTGACTCGTGCGGTCGCTGAAAGCAGCGCGGGTTTGGCGCAGAAGACAAGACGAATGACTTCGTCCATCGGGTACAGCACCTCCATCGGGGCGCGTTCGGTGGCGGGGCTGACCTATCGTCACCAACGGTCTGACGGTTCTACCGCGGGCTCGGATTTCAGCGAGAACGTACTCACCGCCAACTTTGGTATGCGTTTCTGATCGAGCCGACATGTACGAGTCCTACTTCAAGCTTCGTGGCAAGCCTTTCCAGCTCAATCCCGACCCGGCATTCTTCTTTGGTAGTCGCGGGCATCGTCGGGCAATGGCCTATCTGGAGTATGGACTGCACCAGAACGAGGGTTTCATCGTGGTCACCGGCGAGGTTGGCGCCGGAAAGACGACGCTGCTTCGCAGTCTGCTAGAGCATCTGGACTCGTCGAAGGTTGTCGCGGCCAATCTGGTCAGTACGCAGGTCAATGAGAATGAAATCCTGCGCATGGTCGCTGCGGCGTTCGGCGTGCCGAGCCGCGGATTGGACAAGGCGGGCTTGCTGCTCGCCCTTGAAACCTTTTTCGTGTCGTTGGCCGCCACCGGCAAGCGCGCGCTGCTGATTGTTGACGAGGCCCAGAACCTCTCGCAGCAGGCGGTCGAGGAGCTGCGCATGTTGTCCAACTTCCAGCTGGAAGACCATGCGCTGGTACAGAGCTTTCTCGTCGGCCAGCCCGAGTTCCGGGACATCATGCAAAGTCCCGAAATGCAACAGCTCAGGCAACGGGTGATCGCTTCCTACCATCTCGGACCAATGGATTCGGAAGAGACGCGGGCCTATATCGAACACCGGCTCAAGCATGTCGGCTGGAATAAGGATCCAGAGTTCAAGGATGATGCCTTCGGTGTGATTTACGGTTACACCGGTGGTGTGCCGCGTCGGATAAACAGTCTGTGCGATCGCTTACTTCTGGCCGCTTATCTGTCCGATCGGCACACGATAGGCGAGGCCAACGTCAAGGAAGTCGTGGCAGAGCTTCGGCAGGAGTTCGAGTCGGGACCACGGCGTAGCGCCAACGGGCGCATCCCGACTTCGGCAAGAGCGCTCGATGCGATCGAGCCGGCTTCGATTGATGCGACACGCCTTCGCGTACCGGGCAGCCTAGCGGATGAGGTCGCGGGCATGGCCTCCAGCTTCGATGCGAGGCAGATCGAGGCCAGGCTGGCGGGTCTGGAACAGTCGATGTCCGCGACGCTGAACGTACTCAATCAGCTCTTGCAGGCGGTCAGACGCGATCTACCCTCGGATGGGACGCATGACGATCGGTGAGCCTCTCGCGGGCGGACCGATCATCTGCGTAGTGGGCGCACGGCCCAACTACATGAAGATGGCGCCCATCATCCGCGCGTTCCGGGCGCACGTCCCCGCGTTGCCGATCCTGCTGGTCCATACCGGGCAGCACTACGACCCGGCGATGAACGACACGCTTTTCGCCGATCTCGACTTGCCTCAGCCGGACGTCAACCTGGAAGTCGGTTCGGCCAGCCACGCGGTTCAAACTGCGGAAATCATGAAGCGTTTCGAGCCGGTCATCGACCAGTACGGTGCCCGCGCGGTACTTGTGGTCGGCGACGTCAATTCGACCATCGCCTGTGCGTTGGTTGCGGTCAAGCGCAATGTGCCGGTGATCCATGTCGAGGCGGGCCTGCGCAGCGGCGATAGGAAAATGCCCGAGGAGATCAACCGGGTCCTGACCGATCAAATCTCGGACCTGCTCTACACCACCGAGCGCAGCGCGCTGGCCAACCTCACCCGGGAAGGCATTGCCGAAGATCGGGTGGCCTTCGTCGGCAACGTGATGATCGACAGCCTGCGGGCGAGTCTGCCCAAGGCGGTGCCGGCGGCCGAACTACTCGCAGCCAACGGCATCGATCCCGCCCGGATCGCTGACGGTTACGGTGTCGTCACGCTGCACCGTCCGTCCAACGTCGATCACCCGGAATCGCTCGCTCGCATCATCGGCGCGTTGGCCGAGATCGCGTCGCGACTTCCCCTGGTATTCGCGCTGCATCCCCGTACCCGCAACAATCTCGAGCGATTCGGTCTGCTGGCCAAACTGGACCACCCCGGTTTCATCATCCTGCCCCCGCAGGGTTACCTGCAGATGCTCGGTTTGATGGCGGGATCCGTGATGGTTCTCACCGACTCCGGGGGCATGCAGGAGGAAACTACCGCTCTGGGGATTCCGTGCCTCACCATTCGCGAGAACACCGAGCGTCCGATCACCGTCGAGCAGGGCACCAATACCCTGGTCGGAGTCGATCCGCAGGCGATTCTCGCGGCCGCCGATGAGGTGTTGGCCAGGGGCGGCAAGCGGGGCAGGGTGCCGGAGTACTGGGATGGCAAGGCCGCCGAGCGAATTGCTGCGCACTTGTCGAACTGGCTGTCGCAGCGACGAATGAACTGATTGCCGTCATGAGCGAACCGATCACCAACGCACTGACCATCGACGTGGAAGACTACTTCCAGGTCTCGGCGCTCGCACCGCATTTCCCACGCGAGCAGTGGGATGCGGTTCCGTGCCGGGTCGAACGCAATGTCGATTTGATTCTCGCACTGCTCGAAGAGCGGGGTGCCACCGCGACTTTCTTTACCCTCGGCTGGGTGGCCGAGCGCTATCCGCAACTGGTCCGCCGTATTTCCGACGCCGGTCACGAGGTGGCCAGCCATGGTTACGGACACGAGCGGGCCAGCGCGCAGACCCCGGAGCAGTTCCGTGCCGACATCCGGCTCGCCCGGGCGGTGCTCGAAGACATCACCGGCCGCGCCGTGGTCGGCTATCGCGCGCCGAGCTTCTCGATCGGACTCGCCAACCTGTGGGCTCATGACTGTATCGCCGAGGCCGGTTATCGTTACAGCTCCAGCGTATACCCGGTCAAGCACGACCACTACGGCATTCCTGACGCCCCGCGTTTCCCCTACCGGCTCGACAACGGCCTGGTCGAGGTGCCGGTGACCACCATGCGCTGGATGGGTCGCAACTGGCCGGCGGGTGGAGGCGGGTTCTTCCGACTGCTGCCTTACGCGGTGTCGCGCTGGCAGATCCGCAAGGTGAACCGCGAAGACCGTCGCCCGGCAATCTTCTACTTCCATCCGTGGGAGGTCGACCCCGGCCAACCTCGGGTGCGTGAAGCCACCGCCAAGACCCGCTTCCGGCATTACGTGAATCTCGAGCGCACCGAGGGCCGGCTGCGTCGGCTGCTGGCGGATTTCCGTTGGGGGCGTGCGGACGAAGTCTTCCGCGACGCCGCCTGAGCATAGCGCCGCTGCCATGGATCGCCCGGTGATCACCGCCCGTTTGCTTGCGCCACCGGACCGCGATCGCTGGGATGCCTTTGTCCAAGCCTGTCCCCAGGCCACCTTCTTCCACCTGTCGGCCTGGGCCGGCATCATCGAAGAGGTCTTCCACCACAAGACCTTTTTCCTGATGGCCGAGCGCGCCGGCGAGATCCTGGCCGTGCTGCCACTCGCACAGGTCAAAAGCCGTTTGTTCGGACACGCGCTGACCGCACTGCCCTTTTGTGTCTATGGCGGCATCGCCGCAGCCGACGGTCCGGAAGCCGGGATGGCGGTCGGCCTGCTCGAAGCCGAAGCCGACCGGCTCGCCCGCGAGCTCGGCGTCGAGCACCTCGAATATCGCAACCTGCAGGGGCGCCATGCCGACTGGCCGCGTCAGGATCTCTACTACACCTTCCGCAAGCCCATTCTGCCCGAGGTCGAAGCCAACCTCCTCGCCATCCCGCGCAAGCAGCGGGCCATGGTGCGCAAGGGCATCAAGCACGGCCTGGTCGCCGAAATTGACGACACCGTGGACCGCTTCTTCGCGCTCTACGCCGACAACGTGCTGCGCCATGGCACGCCGGCCCTGCCCAAACGCTACTTTCAGCGACTCAAGGACACCTTCGGCGACCGCTGCGAGGTCCTGACGGTGAGTACGCCCGAGGGCAAGCCACTCTCGTCGGTGCTGACCTTCTACTTCCGCAACGAGGTCCTGCCTTACTACGCCGGCGACGACCCGGCTGCACGTGACTTCGCCGCAAACGACTTCAAGTACTGGGAACTGATGCGCCGCGCCTGCGAGCGCGGCTGCACGCTGTTCGACTACGGACGCAGCAAGGCCGGCACCGGTCCGTTCAGCTTCAAGAAGAACTGGGGTTTCGAGCCGCAGCCGCTGTCCTACGAGTATCGCCTGTACAGGCGCGACACCGTGCCGCAAAACAATCCGTCCAACCCCAAATACCGCGCCTTCATCGCCTTGTGGAAGCGGCTTCCGGTCGGGGTGGCAAATGCGCTCGGGCCGTATATCGTCCGCAATCTGGGGTAAGCAGTGCGACCGAATCCGCGGACCCTCACAATCGCTTTGCGTGCCGACTATCTCGACCAGAGAGGAGTCGATGCCAGGGTGGCGGTTGAGGTTACGCCTTACAGTTCTGGAAGAGCCAATGGGTAATGGAGTGACGAGCAGCATGACCGGTACCGCCACCATCCGATCGGGCGCGAAAGGCTTGCCATCGGTGGCCTTCGCGTTGCTGGCGGTCCTCGCGTGGACGGTTGGTTGGTATTGGCCGACGGTTCAACAGGTCACCGGCATCTGGTGGAGCTACGACACTTTCGCGCATGGACTGGTCGTCTTTCCGATCTCGGCATGGCTCATATGGCATCGGCGACACCGCTTTGCTGGCATGCGACCCGAGCCGGTACCCTGGATGGCGATCCCCGTCCTTGTCGCATCGGCCGGTTGGCTGGTGGCCGAGCTCATCACTGTCAATGCCCTGGCGCACCTCTCCCTGATGAGTGCGCTCGTCATAGCCTTTGTCGGTATGCTGGGGTTCCGCCTGGCCAAGGAGCTCGCCTTCCCTCTGGGGTTCTTGTTCTTTGGCGTGCCGATTGGTGAGTTTCTGACACCAATGTTGATGGACTATACCGCCGTCGTCACGGTCTGGGCTCTGAGGCTGGTAGGCATCCCCGTCTATCAGGATGGACTTTTCTTCGTGATCCCGAGTGGCCGCTGGTCCGTGGTGGAGGCCTGCAGCGGTATTCGCTATCTCATCGCTTCATTGATGGTGGGCACCCTGTTCGCCTATCTGAACTATACGCATCTCAAGCGCAGGCTGATTTTCGTTGGCGTTGCGATCATCGTGCCTATCGTCGCCAACTGGATGCGGGCCTTCATCATCGTGATGATTGGCCATCTCAGCGATAACAAGCTTGCTGCCGGGGTGGACCATCTCCTTTATGGATGGGTTTTCTTCGGCATCGTGATCGGCCTGATGTTCTGGATAGGGGCAATGTGGCGCGAGGACGAACCGCCGGTCCCCGCTGACGGTGGAGCTGCGCATAGTGCGAAAACCGAGTCGCTGTCGGGTACGGTCCTGCTGAGTCTGCCTATTTTCGTCGCACTTGCATTCGCGCCCATCGCATTGCACAAGCTGGACGCCCCGCTGGCACCGTTCGAGGTCAGCCTGAAGGCACCCGAGGCCGCGCCGGGGTGGTCCAAGGTAGAGGCCCGTTTCTTCGACTACATGCCACGTTTTCGTGGAGAACGCGGGTTGATCTATCAAACCTATGAACATGATTCGGGCGGACGTGTTGCCCTGTTCGTCGCCTACTATGCCGAGCAACGGGCGGGCAGCCAACTCGTGACGTCGTCAAACCGATTGAACTTCAGGGACGACGACGTGCCGGTCAATTGGCAGCTCGCCTCGCGTCGGCCGGGCTCGTTGTCAAGTGGGGACAGCGTTCGGACCATCTTGAGTGATCGCGGCCGCAGCCTCGCTTTCTGGCACTGGTACTGGAGCAACGACGCTGCCCTGACGAGTGAGAAGATCACCAAGATCCAGTTCGCCATCAATCGGCTAACCGGGCAGGCAGATGATTCGGCCTTCGTGGCGGTATTGACCCCCACTCAGGACGGCGGGGATGATGCCAGGCCCTTGGTCGAGGCTTTTTTGCGCGATCATCGTGAGGCAATCGACGCCATGCTTGGCTCCGCTAAGGCCACGCGATGAGCGAGAGCCCACCGCTGGTCGTGCATGTGGTCTACGGATTTCATACCGGTGGCCTCGAGAACGGTATCGTCAATCTGATCAATTCGCTCGATCCGCATGCCTTTCGTCATGCAATCGTTTCGCTGGCCACTCATTCGCCGGATTTTGCCAAACGTATTCAGCGCGACGATGTCCGGTTCATCGACCTGAACAAGACACCCGGTCACGGTATCAAGCTATATCCGCGACTTTTCCGCTTGTTCAGGCGGTTGAAGCCCGCGATCGTGCACACGCGTAACCTGGCTGCGCTTGAGGCCGTAGTGCCCGCCTGGATGGCTGGTGTGCCGGTCCGAATCCACGGGGAACACGGATGGGACGTCGCTGATCCGGATGGTAGCAATCGCAAGTACCTGCTCGCACGTCGGGCCTATCGACCCTTTGTTACCCAGTACGTCGCGCTCTCAACGCATCTCGAGCGCTACCTCGTGGAGCGGGTCGGAATTCGCCAGCAAAAGGTCTCACGCATCTGCAATGGCGTGGACACCAGGCGGTTTCATCCGGTGATGGATCTCGCCGTGGAGGCCGACATCGCCCACTCGACTCAGGCCGCTCCAGCGGAGGAGGGGGGGCTGACCTTCGGCACGGTTGGCCGCCTGCAACCGGTCAAGGACCAGTTGAACCTCATCAAAGCCTTCGGACTGCTGCTGGAACAATGCCCCGAGCGTGCTGGCCGTCTCAAATTGGTGATCGTAGGTGATGGCCCGATGCGAGACACGCTGGCCACCGAGATCGCTTCGATGGAACTGTCGCAAAGCATATCGCTTGCGGGTGAGCGTGACGACATCGCGGATGCGATGCGCGCGATCGATGTGTTCGTGCTTCCATCGTTGGCGGAGGGCATTTCGAATACGGTTCTTGAAGCCATGGCCTGCGGCCTCCCCGTGGTCGCGACCTGCGTGGGTGGCAATCCGGAACTCATCGTTCCGGGCGAAACCGGTGAGCTAGTACCGGCGGCGGATCCCCAGGCGCTGGCCCGAGCGATGCAAAGCTATGTTCAGACCCCCGGGTTGATTCGGCGGCACGGTCTGGCCGCGCGCCAACGGGTCGAAAACCGATTTAGTTTGTCCGGCATGGTGTCGAGCTACCAGGTGCTCTATGAGTACGCACTCGCCATGGCCTCTCACCGGCTCGTCGCGTGATGCCAGGCTGATGCCGCGGTCGCGAGCTTTGGGCATAATGAACCAGTCATAGCCGAACCAGGAACTCAGCATGTGCGGAATTGCGGGACTCTTCGATACTCAGGGACGGCGTGAATTCGATCCCGCGCTCGTCCAGAAGATGAATGACGTGCAGTTCCATCGCGGACCGGACGAGGGTGGCTTCCACTTCGAGCCCGGTGTAGCACTTGCGCACCGGCGCCTGTCGATCATCGACCTGTCGACCGGCCAGCAACCGCTGTTCAACGAGGATGGTTCGGTCGCGGTCGTGTTCAACGGCGAGATCTACAACTACCAGCAGCTCGTCCCGGAGCTCGAAGCGCTGGGTCACGTCTTTCATACCCGCAGCGACACCGAAGTCATCGTTCATGCCTGGGAGGCCTGGGGCGAGCAGTGTGTCGCGCGCTTCCGCGGCATGTTCGCGTTCGCGCTCTATGATCGCAATCGCGAAACCCTGTTCATGGCGCGTGACCGGCTCGGGGTCAAACCGCTCTTTTACACCTTGCTCGACGACGGTTCGGTCGCCTTCGGCTCCGAGCTCAAGGTGCTGATGCAGCTCCCCAGCCTGGACCGGCGCATCGATCCGCACGCGGTCGAAGAGTATTTCGCGCTGGGCTATGTGGCCGAGCCGCGTACCATCTACAAGGGGGCATCGAAGCTCGGTCCGGGAGAAACCTTGACCCTGCGCCGCGGCCAGGCGGTGTCGTCGCCGCAGCGTTACTGGGACGTGCGCTTCACGCTGGATAACCCGCTCAGTCTCGAGGATGCGACCACCGAACTGACCGAGCGCCTGCGCGAATCTATCCGCCTGCGAATGATCTCCGAAGTCCCCCTGGGCGCCTTTCTTTCCGGGGGCGTAGACTCCAGCGCCGTGGTCGCGATCATGGCGGGTCTCTCCGGCGAACCGGTCAACACGTGTTCGATCGGGTTCGACGATCCTGCCTTCAACGAATCGGCATTCGCCAAGCTCGTGGCCGATCGCTATCGGACCAATCATCACATCGAAACCGTGCAGTCGGACGATTTCGACCTCATCGACACACTGGCGGTGCTCTACGACGAACCCTATGCAGACAGCTCGGCCATCCCGACCTATCGCGTGTGCCAGCTCGCGCGCAAGCATGTCACCGTAGCATTGTCGGGCGACGGCGGGGACGAAAGCTTTGGCGGTTATCGCCGCTACCGGCTGCACGCGATGGAGGAGCGACTGCGCAGTGCCATGCCGCTTGGCGTGCGACGTCCGATCTTCGGTGCGCTGGGGCGGCTCTACCCGAAGGCTGACTGGGCGCCACGCATGTTCCGCGCCAAGACTACTTTTCAAGCTCTCGCACGCGATTCGGTGCAGGCCTACTTCCATTCGGTGTCTATCCTGCGCAACGAGATGCGCGACAGCCTTTATTCGGATACTTTCAAGCGAGAACTGGCCGGCTACAACGCGGAGGAGGTGTTCCAGCGGCATGGCAACAATGCCGGCACCGACGATCCGCTCGCGCTGGTGCAGTATCTGGACCTGAAGACCTATCTGATCGGCGACATCAACACCAAGGTCGACCGGGCCAGCATGGCGCACTCGCTCGAGGTGCGCGAGCCGTTGATGGACCACGAGCTGGTGGAGTGGCTCGCGACGTTGCCGTCCAGTCTCAAGATCCACGGGCAGGAAGGCAAATACCTGTTCAAGAAGGCGATGGAGCCGCACCTGCCCGACGATGTGCTGTATCGCCCCAAGATGGGCTTCGCGGTGCCGCTGGCGCGCTGGTTCCGCGGGCCGCTGAAACAGCGGGTGCGCGATGCGGTCCTGGGCGACACCCTGGCCGCCACCGGCATCTTCAACCCGCAGTACCTGCGTCATCTGGTCGACGCCCATCAATCCGGTCGGCGTGACTACAGCTCACCGTTGTGGACCGTACTGATGTTCGAGGCCTTCCTGCGGAATCAAGCTCATGTTGGCGATAGAACGATCACAACCATGGCACCACCTGAACTGGTAAAAGCATCGTGATGCACCCCAGGGTCAGTTTTTCGCCGCTTGCGCGGCTCCTACCATGGATTCCGGACGCCCCAACCCTATGTGGGAGCGGCGCCAGCCGCGAATGCCTGCTGCAAAAGCAGCACAACCCGCGAATGCCTTCATCAGCATCCACGCTGTACTTCGCCGCTCACGCCGCTCCTACAACCACAGCATCAACCACAACCCGTTGGAGCGACGCAGGCCAAGTACGCACCGCACCGCCAGCCACTCCGTGTAGGAGCGGCGCAAGCCGCGAACGCCCAGCGCCGCCAACCACCACCCGTTGGAGCAACGCAGGCCAAGAACACACCGCACCGCCAGCCACGCCCTGTAGGAGCGGCGCAAGCCGCGAAAGCAGCGTTTGCACAACGAATGCCCTCACCCGCACCATGACGCCCATGCGCATCCTCCACATCCTCGACCACTCGATCCCGCTGCACAGCGGCTACACCTTCCGCACCGCCGCGATTCTGCGTGAGCAGCGCGCGCGCGGCTGGGAGACCCATCATCTGACATCGCCCAAGCAGGGTCGGGTCGATGTTTCGAGTGAAGTGGTCGACGGTCTCGAGTTTCATCGCACGCCCTTCGTCGAAAACGAACCGCCGGTGCTTGGGCTATTGCGCCAGATGAGGGCCACCGAGCGGCGCCTGGAGGGGCTCGCCGCACGCTTGCGTCCGGATGTGCTGCACGCACACTCACCGGTGCTCAATGCGATTCCGGCGATTCGGGTCGGGCGCCGGCTCGGCATACCGGTGACCTACGAGATCCGGGCCTTCTGGGAAGACGCCGCGGTCGACCACGGCAGCACCCGCGAGGGCAGTGCACGCTATCGGCTGACACGGGCGCTCGAAACCTGGGCGCTACGTCGGGTCGACCACGTCTTCACCATCTGCGAAGGACTGCGGGCAGACATCGTCGGCCGCGCTATTCCCGCTGACAAGGTCACTGTCATTCCGAACGCGGTCGATATCGACAATTTCCAGCTCTCGGGTGATCCGGACCCGGTACTGCGCGCGCAACTCGGTCTGGACGGCGCGACGGTGCTTGGTTTTGTCGGTTCCTTCTACGCTTACGAAGGTCTCGACCTGCTACTCGCGGCGTTCCCAGCCATGCTTGCGCAGCGTCCGGACCTGCGCATCCTGCTGGTGGGCGGCGGTCCGCAGGACGCAAACCTCAAGGCCCAGGCGGCGGCGCTCGGCATTGCCGACCGGATCGTATTCACCGGCCGCGTCCCGCATTTCGAGGTCAGTCGCTACTACGACCAGATCGACCTACTCGTTTATCCGCGCCATTCGATGCGCCTGACCGAACTGGTCACGCCGCTCAAACCGCTCGAGGCCATGGCGCAGGGGAGACTGTTCGTCGCGTCAGACGTCGGCGGCCACAAGGAACTCATTCGGGACCGCGAAACCGGCCGCCTGTTCACTGCTGGCAGTGCGTCCGCCCTCGCCGAAACGGTGGAGGACATGCTCGCAAACCGCGAGCAGTGGCCCACCATGCGCGCGGCTGGGCGTCACTTCGTCGAACAGGTACGCAACTGGAAAAACAGCGTCGCCCACTATGAACCCGCCTACCGCACGCTGCTAGGACGACACCCCGCCGCGCCTAAAGTGAATCAGTCGCAGGTGTAGTCCGGCAAGATACCCACGGACCCCGCTCATCGGCTGATCGTGGAAGGCGCTGCGCTTTTTTTCCTTACGGTTCGTTCCCCTCGCACGGCCTTGGAGGGTGAATAAGCCGAAGACGCCATCCACCAAGCAGTGCTGCTGTTTTCCACCTTACGCTCCAGCACGGTCCGTACTGGGGATAAGCCGAAGGCGCAATAAGTCATGCAGCGATTACGACGCTCCCCGACAAAAGTGACCGAGCGTCAGTGACTGGCAAATACCCCGACTGTTTTGCCATTTGCGTCGAAGCTGATCACGTCATACTTGTCGGCCTCGTAGGGTCCCTCCATGCCGGGCGAGCCGAGCGGCATTCCGGGCACGGAGATACCCGCGATCTCCGGCTTTTCGGCCAACATACGCTTCACGTCAGAAGCCGGAACATGACCTTCGACCACGTATCCGCCGACCGTGGCGGTATGGCACGAACCGAGCGCTTCGGGCACGCCGGCTTCGCTCTTGACCAGCGCGATATCCAGCGTCGAGATTTCCTTTACCGAGAACCCGTTCTCGCGCAAGTGATCGGCCCAGGCGCCGCAGCAGCCGCACTGCGGATGCTTGTACATGACGACCTCGGGGTCGGCCGCAGCCGCTGCCCCCAAGCCCAGGAACCCGGCGATGGCGCATACGGCGACCAGACGATTCAATCGTAGCGAGAGTTTCATGTTTGCTCCTTGTCGTTTGTGGCGGGCAGGGGTGGCTCCAGTCCATGCCCTTGCTGCATACTGCGCTGTGACCACGATCATCCCCGATCGTGCCCAAGCACACATTGATCGAGCGCAAGCCAGTAGAGTAAATGGATGCACGCAATAAATCTCGAATACATCCAAGTAGCGGTTCGCGTCGGGGTTCGATGTAGGAGCGGCGCGAGCCGCGAACAGGTGCGTCAGTGTGCGCTAATTGCCGCTTTCAGCAACTGCGGTTCGCCGCTTGCGCGGCTCCTGCCACGGGGTATCGACGTCCGAGAACGATGTAGGAGCGGCGCGAGCCGCGAACAGGTGCGTCAGTGCGCGCTAATTGCCGCTTTCAGCAACGGCGGTTCGCCGCTTGCGCAGCTCCTGCCACGGGGTATCGATGTCCGAGAACGATGTAGGAGCGGAGCGAGCCGCGAATATGCGCGCTGCGACCGGCAAGGCGACTGAATGCAAAACACCCCCGACACCCTGGATTCAAAGAAGCCGCTGCTCTACCTCGTCCACCGTATCCCGTACCCCCCCAACAAGGGCGACAAGCTGCGTTCGTTCAACATCCTGCGCCAGGTCGCGTTGCAGCATCGGGTATATCTCGGGACCTTTGTCGATGATCCGGACGACCTTGCTCATGTGGCACGTCTGCGCGAATGGTGCGCGGACGTTTTCGCGGTGCCCATCGATCCGCGTCGCGCCCGCATCGCGAGTCTGCGCGGCCTGCTGACCGGTGAGGCGCTGAGCCTGCCGTATTACCGCGATGCCGGCATGCGTCGCTGGGTCACCGAAACCATTGCGGCGCAAGGCATACATGATGCGCTGGCCTTCTCGGGCCCGATGGCGCAATACCTGGACGTACCCGGGCTGACCCGGCGTGTGATCGACTTCTGCGATCTCGACTCGTCCAAATGGACCCAGTACGCGCCAGACCGCACCTGGCCGATGTCGTGGCTATACCGGCGCGAGGGCGAGCGCCTGCTCGCGTTCGAGCGCAAGTGGGCCGAGCGGGCCGATGCGAGCACCTTCGTCACCGAGGCCGAGGCCGACCTGTTGCGTCATCAACTGCCCCCGATGGCAAACCGCATCCACGCGGTGCAGAACGGTGTGGACGCCGAGTTCTTTTCGCCCCAGCACACATTCGAATCACCGTATCCGGCAGGTGGCGCGGTGATCGTGTTCACCGGCGCGATGGACTACTGGCCCAACATCGACGCCGTCACCTGGTTCGCGCAGGACATCCTGCCGCAAATCCGCGCCGAAGTACCCGAGGTTCGCTTCTACATCGTCGGCATGAACCCGGTCCCGGCGGTGCAGGCGCTGGCCGGCCCGGGTGTCGTCGTCACCGGCAAGGTGCCCGACGTGCGCCCGTGGATCGCGCATGCAGAGGCGGTGGTCGCGCCGCTACGTGTGGCGCGTGGCATCCAGAACAAGGTGCTCGAAGCGATGGCGATGGGGCAGGCGGTAGTCGTTTCGACCGCATCGGCGACCGGCCTCGCCGGTGACCCGGGACGCGACTTCATCACCGCCGAATCGGATGCGGATTTCACCCGCGAGACGCTCGCCCTGCTGCGCGATCCGGCCCGCGCCCATGAGGTCGGCGCTAACGCGCGCCAATGCGTCGAAACCCGCTACAGCTGGCAGGCGCACCTCGCGCGCTTCGACGAACTGCTTTGGTAGCGTCCGTGTTCGACTCGGGCATTACTGTTTGGATGAATGCAATGCTTGAAGGGAGTCGGGCACAACGCTCAGACGTGTCAAACCGCCCGGAACGGAAACGCCAGCGGCACCAGTAGCAGTACCATCAGCGAATATACGATGCTGACCGGCAGGCCGGCTTTCAGGAAGTCGAGCATCCGGTAACGACCAGGCGAATACACCATCAGGTGGGTCTGGTAGCCGAAAGGCATGATGAAGCAGGCGCTGGCCCCATAGGCGACCACCATGATGAACGGCATCGGGTCGAGGCCCAGTGCGCGAGCGGTGGTCAGCGCGATCGGAAAAGCGAGTGCAGCGGCAGCATTGTTGGTGATCAACTCGGTCAGGATCAACGTCAACAGGTACACGCCCACCAACGCGCCGATCGGGCCAAAGTCGTCGAACACCGCACGGATCACGGTCGCGATCAAGCCGGCTGCGCCGGAGTCCTCGAGCACTCGCGCGATCGTCAGTGCCGAACCAATGATCAGCAGCAGTTCGAACGGAAAACGCCTTCGCATCTCGGCAAGGGTCAGCAGTTTCGTGACCAGGAATACCGCCAGCAGCACCATCAAGCCGTTGAACAGCGGCACCCATTCAAGCGCGGACAATCCGATCACCAGTCCGAACCCACTTAGCGCCAGTGTGCTCTCACGATCAGTCAGGCGCGGGCGCTGCATGCTGTTGTCAAGCACATGGAAGTGGCGGTCGATATTGCGGTGCTGGGCGAAGTCCGGACCCACCGCGAGCAGCAGGCTGTCCCCGACCTTGAGCGGGATGCGCCCTAACTGACCGATCAGACGTTTCTCACCGCGCCGGATGCCGACCACGCCTGCATCGAACATCGTCCGGAAATCCACGTCCCGAAGTGTCTTGTTGGCGAGATCCGACTCGTTCGAGAGCACCACCTCGACCAGGTTCGATCCGAGCAGCGCGTCGGCACGGTTACCGAACACATGCAGGCCGGGAAAGCGCTGCAGCGCATGCATCTTGGTCGTTTCGCCGGTGAAGATCAGGATATCGTCGGCTTCAAGCACCTCGTTCGGCCCCACTGGCGAGATCAGTCGATCGCCGCGCACGATCTCGAGCAGGAACAGGCCCTCGAGGCTACGCAGGCGATTGGCTTCGATCGTCTGTCCGACCATCGGTGAATCCGGTGCGAGCTGGGCTTCCAGAAAATAGGCCTGCCGCGTGTCCTTGTCACCCGCATGATGCGCCGGCAGCAAGCGGGCGCTCACGACCAGCACTGCCAGGCAGGCCAGTGCTACTGGCACGCCTACGATCGCGAACGTGAACATCCCGAGCGACGGCAGGCCAGCGCTGATCACGAAAGAGTTCACCACCAGGTTGGTCGAGGTGCCGACCAACGTGGTGATCCCCCCCAGCACCGATGCGTACGAAAGCGGAATCAGCAAGCGCGAGGCCGGCTGATGTCGCTGTCGGGAAATCACGCCGAGCAGAGCACCGACCACCGCGGTATTGTTCAGGAACGCCGAGAACGCGGCGGTGACGCTGGTCAGCCGCAGCGTCGCGAGCGAAGCGCGGCCCTTCAGCAGCGCGTCGGACAAGCGGTCGAGCAGCGGCGAGCGCTCCAGCGCGAGCGATACCAGCAACAGGACGATCAGCGTGGCCAGCGCCGGATTGCTGTAGTTGGCCAGCATCACCCGCTGCTCGACCAGCCCGGCGAGCGTGTAGGCGGCTGCCAGACCCGTGAACAGCACGCCTGGCGCGATACGTCCATGGATCAGCAACGCGAGCAGGCCGACGATGGAGGCGAGAACGACGTAAGCGGTCATCGGAATCGGTAAGCGCCGCAGTTCTTCCAGGTGCCGAATTTCGGGTCAGTGTGCATATCACTATGTCGGCAATCAAATAGTTGAGAAAGGTGTGGAGCCAAGCAGGGTTGCTCAAGGGGAGGGTTGGGGTGGGGATGGGTTTGACTGGCGCAGATGTCACCCATCCCCCTCCTAACCTCCCCCTTGGGGGAGGGAACCTGAGCCCGCGTTTTCGGTTGCCGAGCTAAGATGAGCATCAGGCGCCGTGCCCCGCCGCCACAAAGAACGGATTCGCGAAATCCGGCTTCGCGTAGCCTAGCGGACGACCGTGGAGTTCGGTCAGCCTCCCGCCGGCCGCGGACAGCACTGCATGGCCGGCCGCAATATCCCACTCCATCGTGCGCCCCAGGCGTGGATAGAGGTCGGCCTCGCCGGTGGCCACCAGACAGATCTTCAGCGACGACCCGGCGTTGCGCAATGCGGCCACCTTGCGCCCGGCCAGAAAGGCGTCCAGCGCGGCCGGGTCGCCATGCGAGCGGCTGGCTACCACGGTCAGCCCCTCGGGCGGCGGGGTGCGCACCGCAATCGCACGACGAGAGCCGCCTTCCTCGACGAAGGCGCCATGGCCGACGAACCCGGCAAACAGGCGATCGAGAGCCGGAGCGAAGACGACGCCGAGCACCGGATTGCCATCCTCGACCAGCGCGACATTCACCGTGAACTCGCCGTTGCGGCTGATGAATTCCTTGGTGCCGTCAAGTGGATCGACCAGCCAGAAGCGACTGCCGACGTTCGGAATGCGTCCCGCCGCGACCGCTTCCTCTGCCACAATCGGGATGTCCGGGGTCAGTCTGGCCAGCGCAGGCAGGATCAAGGCCTCGGCGCGCTCGTCCGCTTCGGTCACCGGCGACGCATCGTCCTTGCCGCGCACCGCGAAGTCAGTCGCATAGACTTTCATGATCAGCGCACCGGCTTCACGGACGACCGGGAGCAGGGCTTCAAGCAGTTCGGTGGAAAGTGTGGAATAGGTCACTGATGCCGTCCGGGAGAGTTTAAAATTGATGCAATCGCATTATTATATTGTCACTAAAGACGCCAGCCGGTGTATGACGAATTTGTTTTCGGTTCGTGAGCATGTAGGAGCGGCGCAAGCCGCGAGCGCACCGCCCCCGTGTAGGAGCCGCGAGCCCACGATCCCGTGTAGGAGCGGCGCAAGCCGCGAATCGGCCTGTGGGTCATTTGCGGCGCTTGCAACGATGTACGGTTTATCGCGGCTCGCGCCGCTCCTACAGGTGAGGGCGTCCATTTTCAACGATCAGGCCAATCCACCAGTAGGAGCGGCGCAAGCCGCGAGCGCACCGCCCCCGTGTAGGAGCGGCGCAAGCCGCGATTCTGCGTTGCCCTGTCTTCAGAGGTAATAAATGCCGCTAACCCACCTGCAACGACTCGAAGCCGAAAGCATCCATATCATGCGCGAGGTCGTCGCCGAGGCCGACAACCCGGTCATGCTTTACTCGGTGGGCAAGGACAGCGCGGTCATGCTGCATATCGCGATGAAGGCCTTCCACCCGGCGGTGCCGCCGTTCCCGCTGCTGCATGTCGACACCCGCTGGAAATTCCGCGACATGTACCTGTTCCGCGACCGCATGGCCAAGGAGTCCGGCATGGATCTCCTGGTTCACATCAACCCGGACGGCGTCGCCAAGGACATCAACCCCTTCACCCACGGTTCGGCCATCCACACCGACATCATGAAAACCGAGGGGCTCAAGCAGGCGCTCGACAAATACGGCTTCGACGTCGCTTTCGGCGGCGCCCGGCGTGACGAGGAAAAGTCCCGTGCCAAGGAGCGCGTGTTCTCGTTCCGCTCCGGCCAACATCGATGGGACCCCAAGAACCAGCGCCCGGAGTTGTGGAAGCTCTACAACGCGCGCAAGCACAAGGGCGAGTCGATCCGCGTCTTCCCCTTGTCGAACTGGACCGAGCTCGACATCTGGCAGTACATCCACCTCGAGAATATCCCGATCGTACCGCTCTACCTGGCGGCCGAACGCCCGGTGGTCGAACGCGACGGCACCCTGATCATGGTGGACGATGGTCGCATGCCGCTGCATCCAGGCGAACAACCCATGATGAAGCGTGTCCGCTTTCGCACCCTGGGTTGCTACCCGCTCACCGGGGCCATCGAATCGAACGCCGACACCCTCATCGCCGTCATTCAGGAGATGCTGCTGACCCGCACCTCCGAGCGCCAAGGCAGGGTGATCGACCACGATTCCGCTGCGTCCATGGAAAAAAAGAAGCAAGAGGGGTACTTCTGATGGCACATGTCTCCGATCTGATCGCCACCGATATCGAGCAATACCTCAAGCAGCACGAAACCAAGAGCCTGCTGCGCTTCATTACCTGTGGCAGCGTGGATGACGGCAAGAGCACGCTGATCGGGCGGTTGCTCTATGAATCCAAGATGATCTTCGAGGACCAACTCGCCGCGGTCGAGGCGGACTCGAAGAAGTGGGGCACGCAGGGCGAAGCGATCGATTTTGCCTTGCTGGTCGACGGACTCGCGGCAGAGCGGGAGCAGGGCATCACCATCGACGTGGCCTACCGCTTCTTCTCCACCGACAAGCGCAAGTTCATCGTCGCCGATACCCCGGGCCACGAGCAATACACCCGCAACATGGTCACCGGCGCCTCCACCGCCGATGCCGCGGTGGTCATGATCGACGCCCGCAAGGGTGTGCTCACCCAGACCCGTCGGCACAGCTATCTGGTGTCACTGATCGGTATCCGCCATGTGATCGTCGCGATCAACAAGATGGACCTGGTCGGTTACGCCGAGCGCACCTTCCGCAAGATCGTCGACGATTACCACGAGTTCGCCGCCAAGATCGGCCTGGAGAACATCACCTTCATCCCGATGTCTGCCTTCAAGGGCGACAACGTCACCGCGCCCAGCGACCAGATGCCTTGGTATCACGGCACCACCCTGATGGGCTTTCTCGAGACGGTCGAGATCGACGAAGAGCGCATGCAGCGGGCGCCATTCCGGATGCCGGTGCAATGGGTCAATCGACCCAACCTCGATTTTCGCGGTTTCGCCGGCACCATCGCCGGCGGGGCCATTGCGGTGGGCGACCGCATCCGGGTTCAGCCCTCGGGGAAGGAAAGCACGGTCGCCCGCATCGTCACCCGCGACGGCGATCTCGAACGGGCGGTCGTCGGGCAATCCATCACCCTGACACTCGCCGACGAAATCGACATCTCCCGTGGCGATCTCATCTCGAAGGCCGCCGCGCCTGCCAGCAGCGCCGACCAGTTCGAAACCACCATCATCTGGATGCATGACGAACCGCTGCTAGCCGGTCGCCCCTACCTGCTCAAGATCGGTACGCGAACCGTCAGCGCCACCATCACCGACATCAAGTACCAGGTGAACGTCAATACGCTCGAGCATGTCGCGGCGAAGAAGCTCGAACTCAACGCCATCGGCGTGTGCAACATCAGTCTCGATCGCCAGGTCGGCTTCGACCCCTACGACGACAACCGCGACACCGGCGGCTTCATCCTGATCGACCGCATGAGCAATGGCACGGTCGGTGCCGGGTTGATCCACTTCGCGCTGCGTCGTGCGCACAACATCCACATGCAGCATGTGGACGTCGACAAGGCCGCGCGCGCCGCGCTCAACCATCAAAAGCCCTGCGTGCTGTGGTTCACCGGCCTGTCCGGGGCGGGCAAATCCACCATCGCCAACCTGGTCGAAAAGCGCCTCTATGCGCTCGGCCGGCGCACCTACCTGCTCGACGGCGACAACGTTCGTCATGGACTCAACAAGGATCTCGGTTTCACCGACGCCGACCGGGTCGAGAACATCCGGCGTGTCGCCGAAGTGGCCAAGCTGATGGTCGATGCCGGCATGATCGTGCTCACCGCCTTCATCAGCCCGTTCCGGGCCGAGCGGCAAATGGCCCGTGGCCTGGTCGAGGAGGGCGAGTTCTTCGAGATCTTCGTCGACACCCCTCTCGCAGTCGCCGAAGAACGCGACGTCAAGGGCCTCTACAAGAAGGCCCGACGCGGCGACCTCAAGAACTTCACCGGTATCGATTCCCCCTACGAACAGCCAGAAAACCCGGAACTGCGCCTGGACACCGTCACCTTCGACCCGGAAAAAGCGGCCGACGCCGTCATCGAGGCACTGCGACAGCATGGGATCATCGAAGCCTGACAAGAAGGGGACACGGCACTGTAGAAAACGGTAACCCGTAGGGTGGATGAGCGCAGCGTCATCCACCCAGTGAGGTTCATGCGGTGGATAGCGCCTTTGGCTCATCCCCCCTGCGCGATATGCTTCACGGTTTGCGTTTTATCTAGAAAAATCCATAATCAAGCGGTGGGTCGACTGGGAGTAGTGCATGTCGCTATCGACATCGGCGGAGGTTCACCCCGACGTGGACGAACAACTAGACCGTCTCGATGGTGATCTGGGCTTGCTGCCGTCTGCCGCCGACGTATTGGGCTATACGCAAGCAGTGGGACTGCTGACGGTAACGTTCGAGAGCCTCTTCGATGGCCCGAACGTCGCATCGCCGCCTTACGTCGGAGCGACGAACGCGCTCTCGGCGCCCCCGCTCGTCGAACACCGTTGGTCCGGCCCGCACCGGATCTTTCACAGCACTTTCTGGAGCTCCAGTGGGTCAGAGGGCATAGTGGCAGCGTTTTGCGAGGTCGGTTACGCTGTTCCGCCTGGACGGCCCGTATTGATGGCGTTCAGTGCCTTTCCACTTTGGACGCCAGATGAGAGTCAGGCCATTGGATTTGCCACAGATCGGGCTGAACGACTCAGCCAGGATTTATGAGGTCACCGACGCATGAGCGAATCAGCACGATTGTTCAGAGCATTCGAACACCATCAGGGGTTCCGGTCGGGGGTCAAAGCCGGCAAGGAGCGCCTTGAACTAGGCCTGTTTCTGCGCACGCTTCGTAATGAATGGGGGCTGTCCCAGGCCGATGTCGCCGATCGGGCGCACATCGACGAAGACGAAGTGAGCCGGATCGAAGCGGGGCTATGGGGCAAGCGTGGCGTCAGTTTCGAGTTGCTTGCCCGTGTCCTGGATGTATACGGCTTGCAGCTCGAGTTCTCGATCCTGCAACGGGACAACGAGGCGGCCGAGCCGCTGTTCCAGCAACACATCATGCCCGTGGATGCCGGTTTGCTCGAGCGGTGAGCGCGTGCGCGAATCTGGTGTCAGAACTGCTCGCCGTCATCAGCGGGGTGCTGCTGTTCATCTCGGCGGTCGCACTCAACGCGCACCTGAAAAAAATCCGCAAGACACGCGCCCTGTTTGACAAGGCTTCGCGCCCTTTTTCCAGGAAGTTGCAAAAGTTCGGCGCGCATCAACTGGATCATGTCAGCCTGCCGGCGTGGTCCGAAGGCGATGAGCTCCGTTTGGTCATGGCTCTGGCGGCGTTTCTGGCCTCGGCCGTCATCAAGCTTGTGATGGCCTTCGGCCCCGCAGACGGTCCGATCACTTCCATTCCCGTTGGCAGCACTGAATGCACACAGGCTGCAACAGCGGGTGCTACTTGCCTGGGTCGGTACGGGGCTGTCACTTATCGTGATATCAGCAGAAACCGGAGCTGATAGGTCATTCAACGCGACCTCGATAAACGGGCCATCAGAGCTCTACAAAAGCATGACCACTCATGCCGATCACACCGTGTGGCAAGACGTTTACCGTCCGAACACGCGCGCGGGTGACGTTTATCTGAAGCTGAGTGTCAAAAAAAAACGCGGCGAGTATTCCAGCAGCCGCGATTCGCCGCTGGCGCGGCTCCTACAAGGGCACCACGCCCGGGGCCGGTGTAGGAGCGGCGCAAGCCGCGAAGCTGAGTGTCGTGCTCGCGCAGCGCAAATTCCAGCAGCTGAGTTCGCCGCTTGCGCGGCTCCTACAAGGGCACGACGCCCGGGACCGGTGTAGGAGCGGCGCAAGCCGCGAAGCTGAGTGTCGTGCTCGCGCAGCGCAAATTCCAGCAGCTGAGTTCGCCGCTGGCGCGGCTCCTACAAGGGCACCACGCCCGGGGCCGGTGTAGGAGCGGCGCAAGCCGCGAAGCTGAGTGTCGTGCTCGCGCAGCGCAAATTCCAGCAG
>JAUVVG010000085.1 GCA_030604735.1 Azoarcus sp. | reverse complement strand
GGGGACAGCACCGAGATCGGCCGCATTTCGGAGCTCATAGCCAGCGCCGAGGTAATCGCCACACCGCTGACGCGCAAGATCGCCCACTTCAGCAGGCTGCTACTCTACGCGATCCTGGGGCTGGCTGGCCTGACCTTTGCCGTGGGCCTGTGGCATGGGCAGTATTGGGTGGACCTCTTCATGGCCGCCGTTGCCTTGTCGGTTGCGATGATCCCGGAGGGGCTGCCCGCAGTGCTCACCATCACACTTGCCATTGGCGTAGCGCGCATGGCAAAACGCAACGCGATCATCCGTCGCCTGCCTGCGGTCGAGACGCTCGGCAGCACTACCGTGGTGTGCTCGGACAAGACAGGAACAATTACTCGCAATGAGATGACGGTCCAGCGACTCTGGGTCGACGGACAGTCGTTCGAGCTCAGCGGCATCGGCTACGCGCCGGAGGGCGAGTTGCGACTTGATGGCGAGCGTCACTCAGCCGCCGAGCACGGGGTTGTGCGCGAGTTGCTGCGTGCCGGCCTCCTCTGTAATGACGCGGTGCTCAAGCGTGACGGTGATGCCTGGCGAATCGAGGGTGACCCCACCGAGGGGGCGCTGCTGGTCGCGGCCAGCAAGGCCGGTCTCGATGCTAGGACCGAAAACGCTCGTGCCGCCAGGCTGGAGACGATTCCGTTCGAATCGCAACATCAATACATGGTCACCCTGCACGGCGGCGACAACCCGGTCGTCTATCTCAAGGGGTCGGTTGAAAAGATCCTCGAGCGTTGCACGGTCATGCTCGGAGTAGACGGTTCGGTGGGCGCGCTCGACGCTGATGAGGTCCTTCGTCAGGTCAATGCAATGGCCGGTCACGGACTACGGGTGCTGGCGTTTGCCCGGATGGCCGTAGCGCGCGGGACTACCGACATCGATCATCAGGATGTCTGCGACGGCCTCACCTTTCTGGGTCTGCAGGGCATGATCGATCCGCCACGCGAGGAGGCGATCCACGCAGTGCGAGCCTGCCAGGAAGCGGGGATCAAGGTCAAGATGATCACGGGCGATCACGCCGCGACCGCCGCTGCCATTGCCGGCCAGATAGGCTTGTTGCACACCTCGGGACATGCGGGGGTACTCACTGGGCGCGCGCTCGAAGAGATCCCTGATGCCGACTTGATCGACGTTGCCGCGCACACGGCGGTGTTTGCACGCGTGACGCCCGAACAGAAGCTGCGCTTGGTCGAGGCCTTGCAGGCACGCGGGGAGGTGGTCGCGATGACCGGCGATGGCGTAAACGACGCGCCGGCGCTGCGAAGGGCCGACATTGGTGTCGCGATGGGCATCACCGGCACGGATGTCTCGAAGGAGGCCGCGGACATGGTGCTCACCGATGACAATTTCGCCACCATCGAAGCTGCTGTAGAAGAGGGCCGCGGCGTATTCGACAACCTGATCAAGTTCATCACCTGGATCTTGCCGACCAACGCCGGTCAGGGACTGGTGATCATCGCTGCGGTGATGGCGGCGCAGCCGCTGCCGGTGCTGCCGGTTCAGGCGCTGTGGATCAACATGACCACGGCCGTGCTACTTGGCCTCACCCTGGCTTTCGAGCCACGGGAGCGGGACATAATGAGTCGCCCGCCAAGGTTGTCCGCGGCACCGATCCTCAACGGCGAATTGATCAAACGCATCCTGCTGGTCGGCCTGCTGCTTCTCGTGGGTAGCTTCGGCCTGTTCGAATGGGCGTTGTATAGCGGGCGCAGCGAGCAGGAGGCGAGGACGATCGCAGTGAACGTCTTCGCGGTCGGGCAATCATTCTATCTGCTCAACTGCCGTTCGCTGCGGTACTCCATGTTCCGTCTCGGGCTGTTCAGTAATCCTTGGATCTGGGCAGGCATCGGGGCGATGATGGCTGTGCAGTTGCTGTTCACCTATATTCCGCTGATGAACAAGCTTTTCCACACGGCGCCGATCGGCTGGATCGACTGGGGGCTGATCGTTGCCGTCGGCCTCGCCATTTATCTGGTGATCGAAGGCGAGAAGGCTTGGAGAAGACGTGGCGCAAGCAGCACGGTAACGCACTGAAACCGGCGGCTCGCGCGGGCCGGCCGAGTAACGGTGCGCACCCCCTTGGAATCAAGTTATTTCACGCAGGCGTAGATGAATACAAGCAACGAGAAGGGCGTTAAGCAAGAGACCATGGGGGGCACGATCCCTTTACTGAACTGGATCATCGGGCGGGTTGCCCGCGTGCTGGCGGTAATCATGGTTCTGGTGATCATCTGGGGAGTCGCCGACGTTCTTTATGTCTTGTATCAGAGGTTGATGTCGCCGCCATTCATGCTGCTCGAGATCAAGGACATACTGGCGACCTTCGGGGCCTTCATGGCGGTTCTGATAGCGATAGAGATCTATCACAACATCATCCTTTACGCCGAGAGTGACAAAAGCCACCACCTTGCGGTGGAGATCGTGCTTGGAACTGCGCTGATGGCGATCTCACGCAAGGTGATCATTCTCGACTTCAACGACGTCGAACCCAGCTATCTCTACGGTACCGCGGCGATCACATTCGCCCTCGCAGTTGGCTACTACCTGATCGTGATCAGACCGAGAAAGCACAAAGTAGTCTGCGGAGAAGGGTGACGCATGCCAATCGATAGCCTCGAGCGCCTCTTCATTGCCATTCCTGGTCAATGGGAGAGGGCGATCGCAACCGTCCTTATGGTTTTGGTGGGCGCCACGCTGACACATCTTTGGGCTCGCTACCTGGCGCGCGGAGAGGTCATCTCCAACGAGAAGCGTCGGGTTCACCTGGTGTGGGTCCGCAACACCATCTGGTTTGTCGTATTGTTCGTGATCATTTCGGTCTGGGCGTCAACGATCGCGGGCTTTGCCTTGTCACTCGCTGCGGTCGCGGGTGCTATGCTGATCGTCAGCAAGGAACTGCTGATGTGTGTGCTCGGCTACCTCTATCTGACACTGGTCCGGCCTTTCAAGGTAGGAGACCTTATTGAATCCAGCCTGTTCAGCGGCCGAGTCGTCGATATCGACATGTTCGCGACCACCTTGGCCGAGTATGGCCATGCAGGGCAAGTCACGGGGAAGGTTGTCGAGTTTCCCAACGGCCTGCTGCTGACCACACCGGTCAAGAATGTATCGCCCACCGGCGAATACGTGCTGCACCTGATGAGGGTTCCCGTTCCGGCTGCGATGGTGTGCGACCTTGTCAGCATCGAAGACACCGCTAGAACGGCTGCAGAACTTGCGACCCGTGAATGGCAGGAGCAGGCTGAAGCGCACTTCCGTAAACTCGCGAACGAGGACTTCATCTCCTACTCGTCAGGCCGGATCAAGGTGCTCTGGGATTTTGTTGATCCTGAGCATCTCATGCTCATCATCCGTATAACCTGCCCGGTCGCAATGCGACTGAAGGTCGAACAGTCGGTGTTCAGAGCGATCTGGCTCGAAGTCAGTCGGCAACGTTCTGATTTAGGGGCAACTGGATGGGCTGCGCCGAGCTTGATGACTGATAACTAGACCACCAGCACGTCGCAGGGGGCGTAATAGGCAAGAAAGCGCGGAACGCTCCCGATCAAGGACTCGCGAATACGGCCTCCCCCGTGTCTGCCAACAACGATCACGTCCGCGCCGAGTGCGCGAGCCGCATCTGGCACGACCGTATTGGGTTTTCCGTGTGAGAGTTCGCTCTCAATGTCGATCCCGACCAGCTCCGGGTCAGCAAGGAGGGCATCGAGGTTGCGCTGGGCAACAAGGAACTCCCTTTCCGCCAGACGCTTGATTTCGGTTTCTGGGAAGCGCTTGTTCCGCAACTTGGCCTCGAATGGCGCAGCGTAGGCATGAAGCAACTTGACCCCGGCGTGCTTCGCCACGATCAAGGCCGCGCGCAACACCGCCTCTGAGCGTGGGCCCAGGTCCACCGCAGCCAATGCACGACGATAGTCTCCTTCGACCGCCCTGCGCGTGACCAGTACCGGACACGAGGCCTTGTTCAGAATGTGCGCTGCTGTACCGCCGAGCAGGAACTGTTGTAACAGACCGCTGCCGTGCGCTCCGATCACCCAAAGGTCTGGGCGAAAGATGTCAGAAGTCTCCGCCAGCACACGACGCGCGGAGCCGGTCAAGATCTCACCGCGAGCACGAGTCGCACCGCAACTTTGCGCCGCTTTGATCTGCGCAGCGAGATTTTCCTCGGCTAGGGCACGCATCCGATCCTGAAGGTCGTGTTCGCCGGCAAAGACGGCGTCAAACGCACTCTGCCGGGGGAGCGCGTGGGTCACCAGCAATTCCGCATCCTCGCGTGCTGCGATGATCGCTGCTCGACGCACTGCTTCGTTACCCAGCTCAGAAAAATCGGTTGCTGCGTGGATCCGTTTTATCGCACTCATCATGATCCCCCCCCCATGAATGCTGTTGTCTGGACAACCCCGTCTCCGAACATTCGGTGCCGATGGGGCATGGTCAGAACTTGTCGAGGCGAATGACCTCTACGTCCTGCACGAATGCGACCATCGCGTAGTTGGCATAATAGTGTTTGTGCAGGAACTCGAGCACGCGTTCGGCAAGTTCGCGAGTGCAAATGACTTCGATTCGGATGTTCGCGGTCTCCCCCCAAGCAGCATCACGCACGCCGCGGTTGCCTTTGCCGCGGGCGTCAGAAATGGTGTAGCCACGAACGCCCAAGCGATCTAGCTCGCGCAGCAAGGGCTGTTCAAGCGTCGCTTCGGTGATCACGGTAAACAGAACGCGTTTTTCGGTTGCCAGAATCACAGGTTAGCTCCATCTGGTTGCGCGGCCTGCCGATCACAGGGGGAGCGGCCGGTCGCAATATGTGGTGGCACAAGCTTCAACTCATCCGGGTGTTTCGCTGCGCACCAGGACGTGAGAGGTCTGCGGTGGTCAGTGTTACTCCAATCCTTCCGTCTTCGAGGCGCTCTATCGCGAACTCAATTTTCTCGTCATCCTTCGTGAATACATGCCTTTCCGCTTCCATTGACGCCGAGAGCACCTCTTGAGTGAAACCTTGCCCGACAAAGCCGGTGCGGTAATGATCAAGTACGGACGCATGGACTGCACGGCCTTCGTAGCGCACTGTAATGCGCGCACCTTCGCGTTGCCACTCTGTGCGGACGAGACCGGGAAAGCGGATCACCGGGCCGATATCGCTCCCCGACACGTCAAGCGCTGGTGTAACGGTGGCGCCGGGGATCACCTCACGCAGGGTCTCGCCGATCCGCGGTGACACCTGCTCGACCTGAGCCGTGACCGACCGCGCAAGCTCCGGGGCGGACCCTATCAGTGGCTGTACCGTTCCCCACATCCAGCCCAAGAGCGCGATTCCCGCCCAGATCAGGAGGGCGAAGACGATCAATCCCCCGCCGGCGAAGCCCATGAACAACCCGCGTCGCCTTCGGAGCAAGCCGGATGCACCGCTTTGAAGCAGTTCAAGCCAGAGCATCTTTTGCATTATCGATCCCCAATCGTCAGTCAGAATCCCCAACCACGAGCGACTCGCGGTCGCGGCGTGCCACGCCCGCGTGCTCACGTAGCTGGGCGAGCCTGCGGTCCAACAGTCGGCCAATGCGCTCTGATGCGCGGTCAATGGCGACGTAGATGTCATCCTGCACGTCCTCGACGATCAGGTCTGCTGCACCTTTCATTCGTACTTCAATCGCGCAACTCTTGTCTACGCCTCCACGCAAACCATTCACATCTGTGAGGCGTACCGATGTGCGCGATACAACATCTTGGCCGTGATTCAACGCGTACGCCAGACGCCGAGTCACATGCGCGCGCAGCGCTTCGGTCAGGGAGAAGTCTTTGGCATGGATCTGAATGTTCATGAAGCCTCCGTCAGGTAAATTGTCAGAGCAAGTGTGAGGCCTGCAAATAATCGCGACAAGCAGATAAAGATCTGGCTTATCATCGAAAAAATCTACGATCTAGAATATGGCATAAGAGTGCTTAACTACAAACATCTTCATTATTTTCAGTGCGTTGCGCGCGCTGGAAGTGTCGTTCGTGCCGCCGAGCGCTTACATTTGACTCCGCAGACACTTTCCGGGCAGCTTTCGCAGTTCGAGGCGCGTCTCGGGATTACCCTGTTTAATCGGGTTGGGCGCCGCTTAGAACTGACGAAGACGGGGCGTCTCGCCCTGTCTTATGCGGAGGAGATTTTTCAGGCTGGCAGTGAACTCGAAGATTTGCTCAAGGGTGGTGCGGAGGAGCGTTTCATCACCTTTCGGGTGGGTATTTCTGATGTGGTGCCGAAGTTCGCGGCTTACCGCTTCCTGTCTCCGGTGTTGTCGCTGCCGGAGCCAGTCCGACTCGTGTGCGAGGAGGATCGGCTCGATCGCTTGCTGGCCGAGTTGGCGATTCATCGTCTCGATATCGTGCTGGCCGACCGTCCGATGCCTCCGGGAACGGAGATTCGGGGCTTCAGTCACCCGCTCGGTGAGTCGGGGGTCGCCTTCCTCGCCGCACCCGCCCTTGCGGCGGAACTTGCCCCAGGCTTTCCGAAAAGCCTCGATGGCGCGCCTCTGTTGCTTCCGGGGCGGGACAGCGCGCTTCACGTGGCCTTGCCACGCTGGCTCGAGCGGCAAGGGCTTCGCGTTCATGTCGTCGGCGAGTTCGCTGACAGCGCCTTGATGAAGGCCTTTGGAGAGGCTGGTGCAGGGGTTTTCCCTGTGCCTGCTTCCGGCGTCGCCGATGTGATTGAGCACTATCGCCTTGATTACGTCGGCGAGACGGCCGAGATTCGCGAGCGCTTCTTTCTGATCTCCGCCGAACGGCGCCTGTCGCATCCCGCGGCGCGGGCGGTAAGCGAATACGCGCGCTCGGTGTTCCCCCCGGCCGCCCGATGATCCACTTTGGCCAGGGGTCGTGCCTTCGTCCCCAAGCCGCTCGGATTCGTGAAGGCATTTTTCGCGCAGCCCGAAGCTCGGAATGGTGCAGTGCATTGGGCGACGCCAGGATGACGACGGCGCTGCTGGATCGGCCGTGTGGCTCGGAAGGACCTCGACTGCGATCGGGCCCCGTCACTCGCACACAATAGGCCAATGACCATCTGCGGGTTATCGCGCTTACCGTCGCGAAAATTCTCCTGCGGCAGCCAACGGGCAACAGCGCGGGGTCAGCCAGATAGCGGGTCCGCTCGCGAGGGAACGGGTTCGTCGGGATAGAGATGGATCTCGATCGTCGAATGGGCGATTTCCTCGTGCACCGACAAACGGCGCCGCACGCGCTCTGGCGTGAGCGTCGGGTCGCGAGTCACCACCGACAGCGCACACGAATACGACTGCTTGCCGACCCGCCAGACGTGCAGGTCGACGAGCCGGGTATCGCCTGAAGCGCTCGCGCCCTCGACGACGTCACGGATCTCGTCGACCACCGGGTGATCCATCTCGCGGTCGAGCAGCACCTTGCTGGTGGCGATGATCAGGCCTTTGGCCCAGATGGCGACCAGCACCGCACCGACGATCCCCATGGCCGGATCCAGCCATCCCCAGCCGTACATCCAGCCGCCGAGCAGGGCGACGATGGCCAGTATCGAAGTCGCCGCATCGGCGATGACATGAAGATAGGCGGATTTCAGGTTGAGATCGTGATGATCGTCGTGATCATGTGCGTGGTCCTGACCCTGGTCGTGCGAATGACCGTGATCGTGATGGTGCGCCTTGCCGAGAATCAGTGCGCACACCACATTCACCGCCAGCCCGAGGATGGCGACCAGGATCGCCTCGCGGTACTGGATGGGTTGCGGCGAGAAGATGCGCTCTACCGACCCGACCACCATCATCACCGCGACGCCGAGCAGGAAGATGGCGCTTGCGAAGCCGCCCAGGATCTCGATCTTCCAGGTGCCGAACGCGAAGCGTGGATCGGTCGCGTAACGCCGGGCGGCAGCGTAGGCCAGCGCGGAGGCGCCGATCGCGAAGGCGTGCGAACTCATGTGCCAACCATCGGCCAGCAAGGCCATGGAGTTGAACCACCAGCCCGCACCGATCTCGATCACCATCGTCACCGCAGTGATCCACATCACGAGCCACGTACTGCGTTCGGCAGCAGCGTTGCCGTTATCGAAGACGTGCTCATGAGTCCAGTTGGACAGGTTCTCCAGATGCATGGCGGTTCTCATTTGATGTAGGTGCGCAGCACGGCGATCAGTTCCTCGGCCCCCAGCATCCGCGCTGCGTCGCTGGTGATCGCGGGGTCGGCGACGTGAGTGCGGACGTGCTCCTCGAGGACTTCCGCCATCAGTCCGTTGATGGCGCCGCGTACCGCAGCAATCTGGTGCAGGATCTCGGCGCACCCCTTCTCGGCCTGGAGCGCGCGCTCGAGCGCCTCCATCTGCCCGCTCATGCGGCGGACCCGCGCGAGCAGCTTCGATTTGTCACGAACGGTATGGCTCATGGCTTTTCGCTAAATACAATAGGGGGGTAGGGTATATCGCAGATGAAAGAGACGCAACCCGTCTGGGGCATGACTGAGCTCGACGCCCGTCGTTCGGTCCGTGCTGCGACAGGCTAGAGAGCTCCTTGGTCGTGTTTGCCCTCGCGGGACGCTGCCTCGGATCGCCGAAACGTACGCCACAGCATCAGGTCATAGGCGATCTTGAGCAGCCCGCAGGCCACCAGCGGTGTCGCGAGCCATCCGGCGGCGAACAGCGCGCCACCGATCGCCGGGCTCGCCGCAGCCGCGAGACTCCTGGGCACGGCGGTGAAGCTCGCGGCCGCAGCGCGCTCCTGCGGTGTGACGACCGCCATGACGAAGGCCGAGCGCGTCGGCACGTCCATCTGCGACAGGGCGCTGCGCACGAACAGCAGCGCGAGCGCCGTCGGCAGGCTCTCGGCGAAGGCCGCCAGAATCAGGCAGACGCTCGACGGGATGTGGGTGAACACCATCGTGTTGATCAGGCCGATTTGCCGTGCCACCCAGGGCGCGGCCAGTTGCGAGGCCGCCGAAAGCAGACCTGCCCAGAAAAAGAACTGGCCGGCGGCGGCGAGCGAGAGCTCGAAGCGTTCGAACAGCCAGAGCGCGAGCAAGGTATTGACGATCAAGCCGCCGGCGAAGGCGTCAACCGAGAACAGCGCCGCCAGCTTGATCACGACGCCGCGCGACGGCCCCAGGGCTGCGGGCGGTCCGGCCTGGTCTTGTCCGGATGAATCCGGCAATGCGCGATACAGGAAGAAGATCGCCACGCCGGCGAGCCCGTAGGCGACGAACATGAGGCGCAGCGCGTCGAGCTGGGATACGCCGGCCGTTGTC
>JAUVVG010000047.1 GCA_030604735.1 Azoarcus sp. | reverse complement strand
GCGCTTCTATACGCGCCTCAAGACGATTACCTCGCGCTGGCTCACCGGTGTTCGTGCCGGGGCTGATTTCGTCATGCCGACGATGAGCTGAGACCGCCTCACGATCAGGGCTGTGCCGCGCACAGCCCTTCCGGAATTCCAATCCACTTGACCTGGCCATGGGCGCTTTGCGGGCGCCTGGGGAGCCATTCGTTCCGAATTTTTCGACAGACAAGCATTTTTAGGGAAGGAGACATCATGAAGAAAGCAGGAATCAGCGCGATCGTCGCGCTCGTGGGAGCACTTGCATTGGCGCTTCCACTCACTTCGTACGGGGCAGACTGGAGCGACACCTTCATCGGCTATCGCTATGGCACCCGCTTCACCGAGCCCAACATCCGGCCTAAGATCGAGAAGCACATCGTCCAGTTCAGTCATGCGAGCGGCTACAAGCTGGGACAGAATTTCATGAATCTGGACGTGCTGCTGTCGGACCGCAACGACCCGGCGCAGGGCGGTGAGTCCGGTGCGACCGACGCGTATCTCGTTTATCGGCATCAGTTGCACCTCGGCAAGCTGCTCGGCAAGTCAATGGCTTTCGGTCCGATCAAGGAGGTTGGTATTACGGCGGGTTTCGACCTGAGCACTAAGAACACCGCGTTCGCGCCGCGCAAACAGATGGCGGTGATCGGACCGACGTTGAAGTTCGACGTCCCCGGGTTTCTGGATCTGAGCATTCTGTATACCGTCGAACGCAATCATTGCGGACTTGCAGTGTGTCGTGTGGACCCGAACAGGAGCCGCCACCGCTTCGATCCATACCTGATAGTGAACGCTTCGTGGGGCATTCCATTCGAAGTAGGCTCGGTGCCGCTGAAATTTCAGGGCTTTGCCAACTACATCACACCGAAGGGGCGCGATTACTTCAACGTGAAAACGAAGGCCGAAACATTGGTGCGTACCTCGCTCATGGCCGATGTCGGCAGGATGGCTTGGGGGGCGAAGAACAGCCTGTGGGTGGGCGTCGGCTACGAGTACTGGCAGCACAAATTCGGCAATCACGGTAAGCCCGGGGTCAATACCCGTTCGCCGACCTTGCAGGTGGAATGGCACTTCTGATCGGCGAGCGGCGAGTGCAGGGCGGTCATCGGGATGATGATGGTCGCCCTGCAGCGCGCAAGGTGCGTTCGTGCAGCACACCCAATTGAGCACAGCAATGCGAAACAGCCGACCTTCAGTCCTCGTCGAGCGAGTCGAAGCCTTTCACGAGATCATCGATCAACGCCCGCACTGCCGGCAGCAGCCCCCGACGCGATGGGTAGACGACATGGATGATCTCGCGGCACGGCGCCCAGCCGGGCAGCAGGCGTACCAGCGTGCCCGTCGCCAATTCGTCGCAAACCATCAGCGTGGGCAACTGCACCACGCCAACACCGGCCACCGCGGCACGGCGCAGCGCGACCATGTCGCCGGTAATCAGGCGCGGACGGTGGTGGAGCGTGACCTGTGCGCCTTCCGGTCCGAACAGGGTCCACACGTGCTCGTCCTGCGGAGGGCCCAGCGACAGGCTCGGGTAGCGGTCCAGGTCGGCCGGTGCGATGGCTGCGCCGTTGGCGGCTACCAGAGAGGGGCTTGCGACAAGACTTTGGCTGCGGTCGGAGAGTACACGCAGCACGAGGTCGCTGTCCGGCAGCGGCGGAGGTCGCACGCGCACCGCCAGGTCAATGCCCTCGCTGACCGGCGAAACCTGCCGGTTGGTGGCGTCCAGATGAACCGAGACCTGTGGGTGGGCGGCCATGAACTCCGCCAGCATTCGGCCGACGTGTGCATGCAGCAGCGCGATCGGACAACTCATCCGCACGATGCCGCGCGGCTCGGCGCGTCTCAATTCGATCGCTTCGCGTGCCGCTTCGGCCTCGACCAGCATCGCGCGGCAGTGATCGTAGTAGGTCTGACCGACTTCGGTCAGCGAGCAATGCCGGGTGGATCGCTGGATCAGGCGCACGCCGAGACGCTCTTCGAGCAGCGCGATGCGACGGCTGAGTTTGGACTTTGGTACGCCAAGTGCCCGGCCGGCCGCCGCGAAGCCGCCATGCTCGACGACGCGTGCGTAATAGTAGAGATCGTTCAGGTCTTCCATAGCTTGTCGAAGGTGAGTTTTCGTCCGCTTGCATTGTTCCATGAATAGGACGCTGAGAGCATTTTTTGCCGTCTTCTCTCAAGTTCGATCGGTATCTATAGTGCTTCTAAAGTGTTACGGAACCCATTTTCAAGGAGACAGCGATGAAGCAAGTCAAGGGTGTCTACAGCGCCCCGCGTTCCCATTGGGTCGGCGATGGCTTCCCGGTGCGCTCATTGTTCAGCTATGAGAGTCACGGCAGACAGCTCAGCCCCTTTCTGTTGCTTGACTACGCCGGACCTGCGCACTTCGAGCCGACTGCACAACGTCGCGGCGTCGGATCGCATCCGCATCGGGGCTTCGAAACCGTGACCATTGTCTATCGTGGTGAGGTCGCTCACCGCGATTCGACCGGGCAAGGTGGGGTGATCGGGCCGGGTGATGTGCAGTGGATGACCGCCGGTGCGGGCATTCTGCACGAGGAGTATCACGGTGAAGGTTTCGCGCGCGCGGGCGGCGAGTTGGAAATGGTACAGCTGTGGGTCAACTTGCCGGCGCGCGTGAAGATGACCGCCCCCGGCTACCAGGCGATCCTCGACCGACAGATCCCGGTGGTCGAACTGCCCGGGCACGCCGGAACCGCAAGAATCATCGCGGGTGATTTCGACGGGCTTCGAGGGCCTGCGCGAACCTTTACGCCGATGAACGTCTGGGATCTGCGTATGAACCGGGGCGGCTCAGTCGAACTGCCTCTGCCCGATGGCTGGACCGCAGCACTCATCGTTTTGCACGGCACAGTCCAGGTCAATGGTCATGCGCTTGCGCGTGAAGCACAGATGATCGTGCTCGACCGGTCCGGCGTTGGGGTCATGATCGAATCGAACAACGATGCCGTGGTCTTGTTGCTCGCCGGTCAACCGCTGGACGAGCCCATCGTCGGCTACGGCCCCTTCGTGATGAATTCCGAGATCGAGATTCGGCAGGCGTTCGACGATTTCAAGAGTGGCCGTTTCGGCGCGATTTCGCAAGGGTCGGCCGGCGTCGATGGAGATGAACAACAAGCGCCGCACGGGGCCGAGCGTCCCCGGAGCCTCGACACGCGGCGCTGATGAACCGGCGCGTGGCGATATCGCCATGGGCCCAAGTGTGCTGCACTGTTGCGCCGCTCGACGCGGCGAAAGCGGTGCGGCGTTTTCCCCGCAGAGAAGAAGGAGCAAGACCATGAGTAAGCCCTATGTACGTCTCGACAAGAACAATGCTGCCGTGCTGTTGGTTGATCACCAGGCCGGCCTGCTGTCGCTGGTAAGGGATATCGATCCTGACAGGTTCAAGAATAACGTGCTGGCGCTCGCCGATTTGGCGAAGTACTTCGAGCTGCCGACCATTCTCACGACGAGCTTCGAGGACGGTCCGAACGGTCCTCTGGTGCCCGAACTCAAGGAAACCTTCCCGGAAGCCCCCTACATCGCCCGGCCGGGCCAGATCAACGCCTGGGATAATGCGGATTTCGTCGAGGCGGTCAAGGCCACCGGAAAAAAGCAGCTGATTATCGCCGGCGTGGTGACCGAGGTCTGTGTCGCATTCCCGGCGTTGTCCGCTCTCGAGGAGGGCTACGAGGTGTTCGTCGTGACCGACGCCTCGGGCACGTTCAACGACCTGACCCGTCATTCGGCGTGGGACCGTATGTCGGCCGCCGGTGCTCAGCTGATGACCTGGTTTGGTGTCGCGTGCGAATTGCACCGTGACTGGCGCAACGACATCGAGGGCCTCGGAACGCTGTTCTCGAATCACATCCCCGATTACCGCAACCTGATCACCAGCTATACGACGCTGACATCCGGAAAATAATCACCGTCGCAGTATCGTGCTGTGCGCGTGCCGCTCGCTTGGGCGATGCGCGCTTCGTGTAGCGCAAACGTGAGGCTAGCTACGATGATGGAGACCATGACCAAAGACCACGTGGCCGGAACGGAGCGGGACGAAACAGTCACCGGGATCATAGTTCATCAGCCGCATCCCGAGTTCTACGAGGAATATGAGCGCTGGCTTGTCGAGATTCGCGCTGTGTGCCAGAACTTTCCAGGCTATCTTTCGACCGATGTGATCCGGCCAGCACGCGGAAACGACGCCTACACGGTGATCATTCGCTTCGAAACGGTCGACCAACTTCAGGCCTGGATCGAATCGGATGTGCGCCGCGAATTCATGCAGCGCATCGAATACGCCCTGGAAAAAGGAGACCGGTATGTCATCAAGACCGGCCTGGATTTCTGGTTCACACAACCCTCGTCGGTGGCGACTCCAAAGCGATTCAAGCAGTATCTTCTCACATTGTCCGCGATCTATCCGCTCACCATGGTAGTGCCATGGCTGCTGTGGCCAATGACCAGAGGTTGGAGTGGCGTTGGTGCGATTCTGTTTGGCAAGTTCCTGGTCGCCGCGATCATCGTTTACCTGATGGTCTACCTGATCATGCCTCGATACACGCGTCTGGTGGCCAAGTGGCTGTATCGCTGATAGCCAAGGTCTAGGTCGAGTCGATACACAGCTGCTGTTGGACGACGCCATTGGGCGAGGGGGTACCTGTCCACTGGGTACCGGCATCGATGATCGGTCAATGAGGTCACTGCGGAGCGTCAGTCCTCGAACGATGTCGCCACCCAGGTCACACTGGGGAAACAAACATCCGTCAACATCGCTGCGCGCAGTGCCCTCATTGCAGAGCTTGCCAGGAACGGTATCTCGGAAAGCAGGCGATGAGGCAGCGTGCGGGGCGCTTGCGTTGGCATGACCTACCCTGCCCGCCGGGCCTGCGGGCCCAGGATCGATCCCTTTGCCGGAGGCTGAGATGTACGTGACGAGAGAGCGGCTGGTGATCTTCGATGCCGACGGAACCGTGGTCGACGCGTTTGGTGCGATTGACGAGACCTTTGCCGAGCACGGCATGCGCATCGGTGATCTGGAGCGTTTCCAGAATCGTCGCGCGCTGTTGAAATATCTCGGGTGGCTCAGGGAGTTTCCGGGCAACCTGCGCAAGCAGTTCGGCAAGCGCCGGCGTCGCGAACTGCTTGCAACGCTGACCGAGGTCTATCGCGAGCGCGGCAGCTTGTACCCGGGCATGGCCGGGCTGCTCAACCAGCTGATCGACGCCCCCGGGGTGCGTGTCGGACTGGTCAGCCGCAATGTCACCAATGACCCGGAGACCACGCTGAAGCTTCTATTCGGCCGAAACGGGGTCGATCTCGGTCAGTTCGACTTTCTTGCCTGCATCCCTCTGGGTCAAAGCAAGTTACCATCCTTCCGCTCGGTGCGAGAGCGCTTCGGCATCAATCCCGCGCATGCCTTCGTGTGTGGCGACGAACACAAGGACTATGCGGCCGCCACCGGCGCAGGGATGCATCCGCTCATCGTGTCGTATGGGTTCGAGGGCTTCGAAAGACTGACGACGAAGTTCGACGTGCCCCCGGAGGTCGTCTCGCGCTCGCCAGAGGAGTTGTGCGCGCGGGTGCTCCATGCGCTTGATATGCTTCCGCTGGAGCCAAGTCGAGTTCCATCCGGAATGAGGGCGCAAGCCGCAGCACCCGCTGTCGAGGGCAGGCATGCAGTTGATCATGTATAGGCAAGGAACAAGTGATGGAAAGCCCGTACAAGGGTAAGACCGGTCTGAAACGGATCTGGAACGCGCTGCATTATTCGCTTGCCGGTCTCACGGCGGCCTACCGGCACGAGGACGCGTTTCGCACCGAACTATGGCTGGCATTGCTGCTCGTGCCGGTCGCGCTCTGGCTCGGCCCCGGCGGTGTCGCCAAGGCCCTGCTGATTGGCAGCGTGGTGCTGGTGCTCGTCGTGGAACTCATCAACTCCGCGATCGAGGCCACCGTAGACCGGATTTCGCTGGAGGATCACAGCCTTGCCAAACGCGCCAAGGACATCGGCAGTGCGGCGGTCCTGCTCAGCCTGTTGAACGTCGCGATCGTCTGGGGGCTGGTTTTGCTGGGCAGCTGAGCGTCGCCGCTTGCCATCTTTTCTTCATCTCACGGTAACCGGCATGTCGCATGCGGGCCGTATCGTGACTGGATGGAAAAGCCACTCGATACGACCGATTCATGCTCCACCGACTCAAGCCTCACGGTGTCCGTCGTCACCGAAACGTATCCACCCGAAGTCAATGGTGTCGCCAGATCGATTGCGCGCATGGTCGATGGCCTGGTTACGCGGGGTCATCGTGTCCGGCTGATGCGGCCCAGGCAGTCGAAGGCGGATGATCCGGCCTACGATCCCTGGTTCAGGGAAAGCCTGTTCCCTTCCTTGCCGATTCCGGGTTACCCGGAACTGAGGCTGGGGCTGCCATCGTTTGCACGGCTGCTTCGTGAATGGCGGCGAGACAGGCCGGATCTGGTCCATGTCGTCACCGAAGGGCCACTAGGGCTGGCTGCGATCCTCGTGGCCCGGAGGCTAGGCATTCCGGTGACTTCCGACTTCCATACCAACTTCGACCATTACAGCCGGCATTACGGGATCGGTTGGTTCAAGGGGCTTGTCGGCGCCTATCTGCGCTGGTTTCACAATCGTACCGACGAGACCTACGTGCCGACCAGGGAGATGCAGTCCTTGCTCTCCGGGCGAGCCTACAACGGGGTCGAGGTCGTTTCGCGAGGGGTGGATTGCGCGCTGTTCGCGCCGCATCGTCGTCGCGAGGCGCTCCGGGCGCAGTGGGGAGTGAGACCGGACGATGTCGTGGTGGGTTATGTGGGGCGGGTCGCGCCCGAAAAGAACTTCGATCTGCTATTGCGCGCATACGAGGCGATCCGGGCCAGCTTGCCGACCGCGCGGCTGCTCGTCGTCGGAGACGGACCTCTGAAGACCAAGCTGGAGAAAACCTCTGCCGAAATCCTCTTCGCGGGGATGCAACAAGGCGTGAGTCTGGCGGAACACTACGCCTCGGCCGATTTGTTCCTGTTTCCGAGCCTGAGTGAAACTTTCGGCAACGTGACGCTGGAAGCCATGGCCAGCGGTCTGCCGGTGGTGGCCTACGACTATGCAGCGGCAGCGGAAGCCATCGACGGACACAGCGGTGTCAAGATCGAGTCGGGGGACGCGGAGGGCTTCGTGTCGGCCGCCGTGCATCTGGCCGGTCGTGCGGATTTGCGCGGCCGGTTCGGGTGTGCGGCACGGGCGCGGGCCGAGACCTTCGATTGGGAGGCAGTCAACGACAGCTTCGAAAGACGCCTGGTCGATGTCGCGCGGAAGGCCGCGCGGGGTGGTAGCCGTCCATCGGATGCGTCGACGAAGACGCTGCGCTTGCGCGCGCGCGGCAGGTGAATCCGCCGCGACGTCGGTGTGTCGAGCTTGTCTCCTCAGCCCCGGTGTGTTCGCGGGACAACTCACAGTCGGCCTGATCAAACCTGTGGATAAGCCTTGGGCAAGTGGTCTAAGTCGCGAAGCCGATTGAAGGAAGTGGCCCTGCCTAAATTTTGGGCAGCAGGGGTTCCCTTGCGTTGAATCTCCACCCTATACCGGCACTGAAGTTCGAGACCGGACAGACCGCCAGTGCGTAGACACGGTCGTTTCCGTCATCGCGACCTGTCGTTACCCATCCCATGTCCGGGGGGAAGGAGCCGGGCGGCCGACGTCATGCGAGCTCGGCCGTCCTTGCGGGTCCGTTCTTTTGGAGCCTCTGCAGGTGATTCTTGTTCTGCATCATTTCCATGGGAACGGCGACGGTTCAGGATTGCGGCGCAGGACCTTATCCGAGTCCTGAATCCAGTCAGTACCGTTGCGGTGAGGATCGGTGGCTCCCGTTGGGGGGCGGTCGGGCACCTCCGCGTGGCTCAATCCAAACCAAGGAATAGACATGACCCGTATCCAGATCTTCACTGCCTCTCGACCCGACAACCAGGCCGGCGCCGATGACGATGTGGCGGTGATCGAATGGGCGCGTTCGCGGGGCGCCACGATCGAACTACTCGATCTCGCCAACGAGCCTGCTGCGTTCGATGGCAATCGGGTGGTCTCCGGATTCCTCGCTCGCTCTGGCCGCGAGGCGCTGCCGCTGGTGTTGGTCGACGGCGAAATCTCGCTGACTGGCCGCTTTCCCTCGCAAGACGATTGTGCATGCTGGCTTGGCGTGATGCCGACGCTGCAGCCGGTCAAGAAGCAAAGTGAATGCTGTGGCGGGTGCTGCTGACTCCACTTTGCTAGGGCGTGACTTTTCTCACGGAGCGGGAGAAAAGCGGATGACGTAGGTGCCGCGAAGACTTGGTTATTGATCTATCGCAAATTCCGGCGCGTTGGGTCGCGGCTACAATGCGCGCCCAAAATGGGGATGCTGCTATCCCTTTAGTTCAATCCAGACATCGGTACCTCCGGCATGAAACTAAGAAATTTCATCCTGATTACCTCGGCGGCGGTGGGTACGATTTTCCTGAGTGGGAGTTGGTGGGCGCTCGGCAATACCTTCGACACCTTGTTCCGCGATCAGGCGCATGCGCAGGCCGAGCAGGTCGCTCGGATCACGCTGGCTTCGATGTACGAGGTGATGAGCCAGGGCTGGACGCGGGAGCAGGCGGAGGAGTTTCTGGCCGCGATGCGGGAAGCCTCGGATGAGAGTGGCGGGCTGCGGCTCGAGCTTTATCGCGGTGACCTGGTGGAGACCCGGTACGGGCTGATCGATCAGCCACCTTCGAGCGAGCGTGTGCGGTCGGTGTTCGCGACCGGTGCGCGGGTCGATGAACTGGCCGCGGGTTTTCATGTCAGTGCGATACCGCTGGTGGCCGAGCCACGTTGCCTGAGTTGTCACGAGAATGCGGCGGCTGGCGATGTGCTGGGCGTGGTCGAGATCCGGCAACCGTTCGACAATCTGCTGCAAATGGCGAGGGTCAACTTCTTCACCAGTGCGGTGCCCAGCCTCTCGCTGGGTTTGTTGCTGGTCTGTGCCGCGGTGTTCTGGGTGGTCAGCCGAGTGTCGCGCAGTGTCAGCGATGTCGAGCACAGCCTGGACTCGATCAGCAACCTTTCCGATCTGCGTCACCTCGAGGTCAACCCGAGGGAGCACGGATTCAGTGAGCTGAACCGCATCCAGCATTCGATCACGTCACTGGCTGCGCGGCTGCGCTCGATCGCGGTCGACAAGGACATCCTGATGTTCGAGATCGGCCTGCTCGAGAAATTCGTGATCACCTCCGACGTGATCCGGGACTGGCGCGAGTATGTCGGACAGTTGCTGCAGGACATCAACGGCATTCTCAAGGCGCACGTGTTGTTCTCGGTGTTCCAGATCGACGACGAACTGTTCGACATCGAGATCTTCTGGTACCGCGAGCCCGGGGAGGCCGCACGCGCCCACCTGGAAAAGGTGGTGACCGAGGCCTTGCGCAAGGATGGCCGGTTCTGCGACCCGGCATCGCTGAGCATTCACCACCATGTGCCGCAAGAGGTGGAAGGCGTATACCAGCTCGATACCGAGGAAATCGAGCTTCAGATCAAGTCGTTCTTTGTCGATAGCCCGCGCATAGGGAGCATCGTCGGGATCGGCGTCAATTCCGATACCCGGCGTGAGCCGACCCATTACCTCGTGCTCGACAGCATTCTGTCTACCCTGCTGAACGTGGTTGGCTCGATCAAGGCCATCCACAAGTACACCCGCGACCTCGAGTACTACGCCACCCGCGATCCGCTGACCGATCTATACAACCAGCGCGTATTCTGGGAACTGCTGGACTACGAGATCGGACGCTCGGATCGACACGATGTCAAGGCTACCTTGCTGATGGTGGATCTCGACAATTTCAAGCTGATCAACGACCACTTCGGCCATTCGGTCGGCGATGATTTCCTGCAGGCCTTCGCCCGTGCGATCGAGCGGGCTTTGCGCACTGGCGATATCTTTGCCCGTTATGGCGGCGACGAATTCGTGATCCTGCTGCCGGAAGCCGACATGGAGCAGGGCTATTCGGTCGCGAAACGGGTGCTGGACGCGGCGCGCCAAGTCGAAGTGGAGGTGCCGGGGCTGGGCAAGGCGACCGCCTCGGTCTCGATCGGCCTGGCGGTGTACCCGGATCATGCGACCGAAGCCAAGGACATGTTCCTGTTCGCCGATACGTTGATGTACAAGGCCAAGGCGGAGGGCAAGGAGCGGGTCGCATTGCCGAGCGAGGAAGACGTCATGTCCACCTTCCGCGCGATCTCGGAAACCGGCGTTGCGGTGATGGATGCGATCAACAACCGCAAGATCATTCCGTTCTTCCAGCCGATCAATCATGTGGTCGGCCTCAAACCGAATGCGGTCGAGGTCTTGTCGCGTATCGAGATCAATGGAGAATTGCTTCGCGCGGACCAGTTCATCGAAGCGGCCGAGAAGATGAGCGTGATCCATCGCCTGGACGCGGTCGTGATCGAGGCGGCGCTTGCCCGAGTGGCCGACAGCGACTTCGATGGCTCCATCTTCTTCAACCTGTCGCCGCGTGCGCTGGTGCTGGCGGAATTCGTGCGGACCTTGCGGACCGTCGTCCGCGACTCCGGCATCTCGCCTGACCGGATCGTATTCGAGATCACCGAACGCGACACGGTCAAGAATCTCGGCATTCTCGAGCGCTTCTTCAGTGACCTGAAGGCCGAAGGCTTTGGCTTGGCGATCGACGACTTCGGCTCGGGCTTCTCGTCATTCCACTATCTGCGACGCTTCCCGTTCGACTACCTCAAGATCGAGGGCGACTTCATCGCGAACATGATCAACAACGATCGTGACAGGATATTCGTGCGTTCGATCAACGACCTGGCGCGCGCACTCGACATTCAGGTGATCGCCGAGTTCGTCGAATCCGAAGAGGTGCTGGACATGTTGCGGCATCTGGAAATCGATTATGCTCAGGGATACCACATCGGGCGGCCGGCCAGAACGTTGCCTGAAGGCTCAGCGCGGCGCGCGCAGGCGAGGGCGTTTGGCTGAACCGGGGCGCCGGCCAGAATCTTAGGGTAAGCTTTCTTCAAGGGCTGGTGGTCGTACCCGGCCCTTTTCAATTTGCGAGGTGAATGTTGAAGCTGGCGAATCCCTCGATTTCCGCACTGACCTGGATCGTTTCGGTCCGCGGCGCGTCGTCCGGTTACCGGAGGGTGGCATGGTGAGCACGCCGCGGTTTTTCGAGGGGCGAGAAGTCGGCTACGACATCCCCGCCATGCCCGGCATGCCGGAGGCGGATATCCAGACCCCGGCGCTGGTGATCGATCTCGATGCCCTAGAGCGCAACATCACTCGGATGCAGGGCTTCGCCGACGAGATGGGGGTGCGCTTGCGGGTGCATGGCAAGATGCACAAGTCCGCCGACATCGCCAGAATGCAGATCGCGGCGGGGGCGTGCGGCATCTGCTGCCAGAAGGTGGCCGAGGCAGAAGCCTTCGTCCGGCACGGCATCACCGACGTGTTGTTGTCCAACCAGGTGCGCGACCCTCTGAAGATCGACCGCCTGGCGCGTCTGGCGAACATGGCCCGGATCGCGGTGTGTGTCGATGACCCCGATGCCGTCGCCGAACTGTCCTATGCGGCGGTCAGGCATGGCGTGATGCTGGACGTGCTGGTCGAGATCGACTGCGGTGCCGGCCGTTGCGGTGTCGCATGCGGTGCGGCCGTGGTGGACATCGCGCAGCGTGTCATCGCGGCGCCTGGGCTGCGGTTTGTCGGACTCCAGGCTTATCAGGGCGGTGCCCAACATGTGCGGGATTATGCCGAGCGCAAGGCCTTGATAACCGAGGCGGTACGTCAGGTCAGCGAGACGACAGCAGCCTTGCGGGCGGTTGGGATTGCTTGCAAGACGGTCTCCGGTGCAGGGACCGGCAGCTATGAGTTCGAGGGCCGCTCCGGCGTCTACACCGAGCTGCAATGCGGCTCCTATGCTTTCATGGATGCCGATTACCGACAGGTGCGCGATCGGCAGGGCGAGCCGGTCAGCGCCTTCGAACACGCCTTGTTCATCCTGACCAGCGTGATGAGTCGTACCAAGGCCGACAAGGCGATTGTCGATGCCGGACTCAAGGTGCAGTCGGTCGATTCCGGTCTGCCTGTCGTGTTCGGTCGCAGCGGCATCGTGTATGCCAAGGCGACCGACGAGCATGGCGTCGTCCTGGATCCGGATGGAACGCTCCGGATCGGAGACAAGTTGAAGCTGATACCGGGTCATATCGACCCGACCTGCAATCTTCACGACTGGTATGTCGGCGTGCGCGGCGGGCGTGTAGAGCGTCTGATACCCGTGACCGCGCGGGGCAAAGCCTGGTAGACCGATAGGCGGTCAGCCCTGCAATGCCTGGGCCAGTGAATCGACTTCAGCCCGGCTCGTTTCCAGAATATTCGACAAGGTGTCGGCCTCTACCAGCATGTCGAGCTCGGCGCTGCCGACCGTCGCCTGGGTCGCGGCATAGCCGAATTCACGCAGTGGCGACTGGACCGGAGCGAGATAGTCGGCCAGCAGCAGCGTGTCGCCGAGGGTGGAAGGCGGCAAGGACAGGTAGCCCTGGCTGTACTGCTCGATGGCGCCGAGAGTTTCGGCAGGCAGCCCGAGCGCCCGCATCACCGCCAACGACAATTGCTGTTCCAGCGATTGCACTGCTTCCTCCCGCGTCAGCGAAGGCGCGCCGGTCTCGACATCGCTCGCGTCGGGTGCCATGCCATCGGCCTGGAGCAGGGCTGGGTAGGCCTCCGCACGGGAGATCAGGTAAAAGCCGCCTATTTCGTGAACCAGCCCGGTAAAAAAGGCGGTGTCCGGATCGAGATGGGTGACCTTGCGGGCGAGCAGGCGGGCGAGCGAGGCGACATGTGTGCTGTGTGTCCACAATTGTGCCACCGCCCTGCGCTGTAGCTCGGTGCCCGGACGACGGGCCATTTCGGCAGCGACCCGCGCCATCACCAGGCTGCGGGTGGTGGTGAAACCAATCCGCGAGATCGCCGATCTGAGATCGCTTATTTCGCGTCCGGACGGATTGAATGCCACCGAGTTGGCCGTCGCGACCACCTTGGCCGACATCAGCGGATCTGTGCTGATCAGGCGAGCCGCCCGTTCGGCGTGGCAGTCGGGGTCGTCCAGCGCCTCGCGCATGCGCATGATCGCGGCGATACCGGTCGGGAAAACCGGCTCGCCACCGTGTAGATCATCAGCAACCCGTTGCAGTGCGATCAGGCGATCCATAGTGCGCTCCGTGTCGAGCATGATCGACGGTGGTGTGAAAGGTGACCCGATCCGCTGGGCGAGCCGTGATCAGCAACTCTTGACTACGATGTCGTGCAAGGTGTTGGCGCAATGGGCCATCCGGTCTGCGGCATTGGACAGGTGGCGGTAGATCTCGCGCCGCTTGAACATGTTCAGATAATCCTCGCCCTGGAACAACTCGCCCAGCGCACGTCGATAAAGCTTTTCGACCCGACGCTCGGCCTTGCGTGCGATGTTGGCATCGTCGGCGGCCAGCTCCGGTGTGGTGCGTAGCTTGCCGAAGCCGGCTGCCAGGGCGATGACGCCTTCCTGCAGACAATGCGCCATGTCGTGGGTGTAAACGTCGGATCCGACGCCGAGCATGTCCATCTCGTTGACCGTACTCTTGCAGTAATTGACCACTTCGTCCAGGCCCATGACCGCCCGGTAGATATCCTCCTGGTCGAACGGGGTCGAGAACGCCTCGTCAGCAGGTTCCAGGCTATCGCGCCCAGCAAGCCAGCGAGCAATACTCCGAGCGACAACAAGGAGGGCAGATCCGACAGGTCGATGAACTTGCCGATGGTATTCGCGACCGCGGGGCCACCCAGCAGCGGACCGAGAAACTCGAAGGTAGCCACCAGCAACACGGCGTGGGCCGGCGTCATCGCACGCGAGGCGATCACGGTGGCAACGACATTCGCGGCGTCATGGAAGCCGTTGGTGTAGTCGAACGCCAGGACGGTAATGATCGCCAGCACCGCAAGAACAAGGATGGGGTCCAATCCGGGTCAACTGGGAGAGTCTGATCGAGCGGAAAATGATAGGCGCAAGCGGCGGTCAAGGCATGTCGCACTGCGACAAGTCGGGGCCTTGTTCGACGTCGTCAGCGAGTGACAATCATGAGCGTGGACTCTTCTAAGGGCTCGGAAGTCGTCGAGTGCGTAGGTCTGGAGTTCACTCTTCCGGCAAAGTAAGGCTGATAATGAAGGTGTCTAAACGGCCTGCGATCCCATGATCATGATGAACATGGCGCAGACCGGTGCAAGACGATTTCACGATTGACCAACTACGGGATAGCGAAAGTGAGTATTTGTCCTGTCCGGAAGTCCGGTGGCTTGGACGGACTTCCGATAGCCGGTAGGGTCGAATGAGATTCAGCGTGATACCGCGTACCGTAATGCTGGCCTTGCTGCTGACAGCCGGGTTGATTGCCTGGATGGCGACCGGTGGCATCCTGCGCTTCGATGAGGAGGCCCCGCCTGCACAGATCCCGCCCGAGTACGCCCCGATTTCGGTGCAAACGCAGTGGCTGGATGCAGTCGAGCATGCGCCCCGCCTGACCCTGCAAGGCCAGATCGAGCCCTGGCAGCAGCTGGAGCTGGGTGCGCGTGTGGCCGGCACGGTCGAGCGGCTGCCGGTGGCCACCGGTGAGACCGTGGTGACCGGGCAGGTGATCGCTGAGCTGTCGGTCGAGAACCGTGCCGCGCAAATTGCCCGATTCGAGGCGGAGATCCGACAGCGGGAAGGCGAACTTGCGGCCGCACAGCGGCTGCGTAGCAGCCAGATGCAGAGTGCGACCGAGATCCTGCGGCTGACCACCGAACTGGCGCGGGCGAGGGCGGACCTCGATGCAGCCAGGCTGGCCTTGTCCCACACCCGCCCGCAGGCCCCTTTCGACGCGGTGGTAGACCGCCATCTGGTCGAGGTCGGCGACTATGTGCAGCCTGGGCTGGCATTGGTGAGGCTGGTCGCGATCGACCGGCTCAAGGTCACCGGCCAGGTGCCTCAGCAGTCCATCGTCCATGTGGAGGTCGGTCAGACGGTCGATGTCGATTTGCTCGATGGCAGGCGACTGCCGGGCGTCGTGCATTTCATTTCCAGTGCCGCCGATCGGGGTTCGCGGACTTTTCGGGTCGAAGTGGCGGTTCAGAATCCAGAGCGCCTGAGGATTGCCGGCGGGAGTGCGACCCTGGGCGTGCATCTCGCACCGGTGATGGCGCATCGGGTGTCGCCGGCGCTACTCGCCCTCGATCGTGACGGACGACTGGGCGTGTGGATGCTGGACGATGAAGAGCGGCTGCGGTTCGGGCCGGTGAGGTTGTTGAGTGCCGACAATGATGCCGTCTGGATAGGCGGGCTACCGGACCGGGTCCGCCTGGTCACGCGCGGGGCGGGTTTTGCCGAGCCGGGGCAGCGGGTGGTGGCGGTGGATCAGCCGGCACCGGACCACTGACATGAAGACCTTGATCGAGGCCGCGATAGGGCGCAGCCGGGCGACGCTCATGTTGCTGCTTTGCCTGCTCATCGGGGGATTCGCCGCCTATGTGATCCTGCCCAAGGAGGCCAACCCGGACGTCACCATCCCGATCATCTATGTGTCGATGAGCCTGGAGGGCATCAGCCCCGAGGATGGTGAGCGCCTGCTGGTCAGGCCGATGGAGCAGGAGTTGCGCGCGATCGAGGGCATCCGCAAGATGAGTTCGATCGCGGGCGAGGGGCATGCGTCGGTCACGCTGGAGTTCGACGCCGGCTTCAATCCGGCACGGGCCTTGCAGGATGTGCGCGAGAAGGTCGATACCGCCCGAACCAAACTGCCCGCCGAGGCGGACGAGCCGGCGGTGCACGAGATCAATGTCGCGCTGTTTCCGGTGCTCACCATAGGGTTGTCGGGTCCGATCGCCGAAGCCGAACTGGTGATGATCGCGCGCCGGATCAAGCAGGCGATCGAAGGCATACCGGAGGTGCTGGAAGTCGACATCGGTGGCGACCGCGAGGACTTGCTCGAGATCATCGTGTCACCGCAGGTGCTCGACAGCTACGGCATCGATTACGGTCAACTCGCGAGTCTGGTGTCGCGCAACAGCCGTCTGGTCGCGGCCGGCAGTCTCGATACCGGCGCCGGACGCATGGCGATGAAGGTGCCGGGCGTGATCGAGACGCTCGAGGATGTGCTGGCGATGCCGGTCAAGGTGGAGGGGGACACCATCATCACCTTCGGCGACGTCGCGACGCTGCGCCGCGGTTTCAAGGATCCCGAGGGTTTCGCCCGCATCAACGGCCAACCCGCGGTGGCGCTGGAAGTGTCCAAGCGTGCCGGGGCGAACATCATCGCGACCATCGCCCAGGTAAAGACGGTGATCGAGCAGGCACGCGCTCTGGCGCCGGAGGAGCTGCAGGTCGACTACATCATGGATCAGTCGGTGGAGGTCGAGAACATCCTGCGTGATCTGCTCAACAACGTGCTGACCGCGGTGGTGCTGGTGTTGATCCTGATCGTCGCGACCATGGGCATGCGTTCGGCGCTGCTGGTCGGGCTGACGATTCCGGGTGCGTTCCTGACCGGCATTCTGGCGATCTGGGCGATCGGCTACACGATGAACATCATCGTGCTGTTCTCGCTGATCCTGGTCGCCGGCATGCTGGTGGATGGCGCGATCGTGGTGAGCGAGCTGGCCGACCGCAATCTCGCCGCGGGTCAGGCGCCGGCCGAAGCCTGGGCCGGTGCCGGAGTGAGAATGTCGTGGCCCATCATCGCCTCGACCGCGACCACGCTGGCGGTGTTCGTGCCGCTGCTGTTCTGGCCGGGGGTGGTGGGTGAGTTCATGAAGTATCTGCCGGCGACGGTGATCGTCTGCCTGCTCGCATCGCTTGCGATGGCGCTGGTATTCCTGCCGACGCTGGGCAGTGTGGCCAGCGGCAAGCATGTGCCGGTTTCGGGCCCGATCGGCGAAAGCCGGCTTTATCGGAGCGTGCTGGCCTGCCTGCTGCGCCATCCCGGCGTGACCTTGCTCGGCATGCTGGCGCTGATCGGATTGATCTATCTGGCGTATGCCCGTTTCAACCACGGGGTCGAGTTTTTCCCCAAGGTCGAGCCGGACTCGGCCCAGATTCAGGTTCGGGCGCGCGGCGATCTGTCCATCCATGAGAAGGATGCGATCCTGCGCGAGGTCGAGTCGCGCCTGCTCGGCCTGTCCGAGGTCAAGGCTTTGTATGCCCGTTCCTTCTCGAGCCCGGCCGGTGGGCAGATGGGCGCCGATGTCATCGGCGTGCTGCAGTTCCAGTTGCTCGATTGGCACCAGCGTCGGCCGGCGTCCAGGATACTCGACTCGATGCGCGAGCTGACGGCCGATCTGCCCGGGATCGTGATCGAGGTCAGGGAGCAGGAACAGGGGCCGGCCGGCGGCAAGCCGGTCGAATTGCAGGTCAGTGCCCCGGACCCCGTGCTGGCGAGCCGGGTGACCGACCAGTTGCGGGCGAGGATGGTCGAGCTGGGCGGTTTCATCGACATCGAGGATGACCGCAGCCTGCCCGGCATCGAATGGCGATTCCAGGTCGATCGCGAGGCCGCGGCCCGTTTCGGGGCTGACGTGCTGAGCGTGGGAAGCGCGATCCAGCTGGTCACCAACGGGCTGATGCTCACCACCTATCGTCCGGAGGACGCCAGCGACGAGGTCGACATCCGGGTGCGCTTGCCGGAGAGTTGGCGCTCGCTGGACCAGCTCGGACGCCTGAGCCTGAATACCGCGCGCGGCAAGGTGCCATTGTCGAATTTCGTCACGCTCGAGCCTGCCCCCAAGACCGGCACGGTGCGCCGGATAGACGGGCGGCGTGCGATCACAGTGCGTGCCGATCTGGCCGAGGGCTTTCGCCTGGACGAGCGGCTCGGCGCGCTGCGGTCTTCCTTCGGCCAGTTGCCGGCTGGGGTGAGCGTATCGGTTGCCGGCGAGGACGCCGATCAACGCGAGGCGGCGCAGTTCCTGACCACCGCTTTCCTGATCGCCATCCTGCTGATGACGCTGATTTTGGTGACCCAGTTCAACAGCCTGTTCCAGACCGCGCTGGTGTTGTCCGCGGTGGTGTTCTCGACTGCGGGGGTGTTGCTGGGGCTGCTGATCAATGGCCAGTCCTTCGGCATCGTGATGGTCGGCATGGGGATCATCGCGCTGGCCGGGATCGTGGTGAATAACAACATCGTGCTGATCGATACCTACAACCAGTTGCGCGCCGAAGGGCTGGAGCCGGCCAAGGCTGCGCTGGAAACCGGCTGCCTGCGCCTGCGCCCGGTGCTGCTGACCGCGATCACGACGATTCTCGGGCTGATGCCGATGGTGTTGGGGATCAACGTCAATCTGCTCGAGCCCAGCCTGGGCTTGGGTGCGCCCTCGACCCAGTGGTGGACCCAGTTGTCGAGCGCAATCGCGGGTGGCCTGGCTTTCGCGACCCTGCTCACCCTGCTGCTCACGCCCTGCATGCTGGTGCTGGGCGCACGATTGGGTCAATGGCAGGCACGCCTGGTCTCACGCTGGAGCGCTTCGACCGCCTCGCGGGTGCCGGTTTCGCAAGAGACCCGTTAGACCAAGCAGGTGGGCGAGCGCGGTCAGCCCGGCCGGGACGGTTGATCTGGCAGGCCGCGGGCTGCGGTTGATCCCTGGCCGAACAGCTCTTCCTGGCTGAGAACTTCGACCGGTGTTCGGGATCAGAGAGCCCATGTTCGCCAAAATGCCTTCATCGAGGTTGCCCCTCCTGCTGGTTGCATCGCTCCTGCTCTTCGCGGGAGGCTGCGGCACGGTGCGTTATGTCTACAGTCAGCTCGACTGGATCGTGCCATGGTATGTGCGCGATTACGTTCGACTGAGTTCGGAGCAGCGAGTCTTGCTCGACGAGCGCCTTGCCGAGCGGCTGGCGTGGCATTGCGCGAGCGAGCTTCCTGACTACGCCAGCTTCTTGCGGGACGTCAGGGCAGACATCAACGCCAGTCGTCTCGATGCACTCCGGATGACGCTACACGCCGACCGGATCGAGCAATTGGTGAGACGATTGACCGAGAATCTGGCGCCGGATCTGGCCGGTCTGCTGACGCAACTCGATGACGCTCAGGTCGAGGAGCTCGCCGGCAACCTGGACGAACGCAATCGCGACACCCGCAGGAAGTTTCTCGAGGGTAGTGCCGAGCAACTGCATGAGCAGCGCGTAGAGCGGATGGAAAAGCGGCTGCGGCGCTGGCTGGGCAGGTTGAATGCCGATCAGCAAGCGCTGATTCAAGCATGGAGTCGGGCGCTGGAGCCGTCGGCCGAGACATGGTTCGACAATCGGCTCGCCTGGCAGGCGCGCTTGTTGGACGTATTGGCGGTGCGCTCGGACCGCAGCCGTTTCGATCCAGCGATTGCGACCCTGGTGATGGCGCCCGATGCGCACTGGAGCGATGCATACCGGGAGCAGGTGACGCGTAATCGTGCGCTGACGATGACCCTGCTTGCCGACGTACTGGCCGTTTCGACCGACGCCCAACGCTCGCGCTTCGGCGCCGAAATCGACAATCTGGTGGGGCAATTCGATCGTCTGGCCTGCGCGGCCCCGGCTTCAGTGGCCGCGGGCGATCAGGCGAAGGTGTTGATGTTGGCGGCCAGCCTAGGGCCCGGTGCAAAGATGCCCGAATAACTGGCCACAGCCTGTTCGCGTCGATAGGCGCTGGTCCCTTCGGCGCCGAGCATGGACATGTCTTCTTCGCCTTCCTGGCCCGCACTCGCTACTTCGCGCTCCTGCAAGGAGATCTCGATCCTGGCTTCGGCTGCCATCTGCGCCGCCTTGGCGGCGACGGCCCGGTCTTGTGGGGACGGGTCTGACGGGGCAAGCGCTGCGGCGATGATGCGCTGCGCCTTTTCGGCGGTCTCTTCCGGCGTGCGTCCCGGAGAAGTATCGATCAGTACATCGCCGCCGACCGCATAACGGACGCCGTCCGGGCCTGTTTCGTAATCGTACTGCGCGCCGCGCAGGATCAGCCCGCCGCCGGCGGCGATATGGGCCATCTCATGGGCGCGCACTTCGCGATCCCGCTGTTGCAGTTCGCGGATGCGCTTCTGATCCGCCTCGGTGAGCTCGGCGGCATTGTTTGGCGCGGCCGGGCTACGCGCGTCGGCGCGCGTCTCGGCCGTTTCCGATGGGGCGGTACGACGCGAGACGGCAGGTTCGTAAGCGACAGGATTGAATGCGCCAATGGGCGGCAAACTGCCAATCATCATCCCGATATGAACCGGTTGGACCTTTTTAGTTTAGCAGTTGGGCGGAAATCGGCAGCCAGACTGGCACTTGCCCACCTTCTTACTGGCAGGCGGGGTGCTCGACCGGCACCGTCGAAGGTCATCAGGTGCGTCATACTCGAGGCGCCCATATAGACTCAGAAACCGATAATGACCATGCCGTGTCCTCGCACCTTGGCAGGCAGCGCGCCAGACGCGTACTTAAACATGTCCACCTGCGGTTGCTGGGTTATAACTGTTCCGCTTCTTGCGGCCCGCGCTTTTCATCGGTCGACGGCCATGCGTTCAATACCGCCGCGATCAGGGTCGCCAGCGGAATCGCGAAGAAGACCCCCCACAATCCCCAGATGCCACCGAAAATCAGCACGGCCGAGATGATCGCGACCGGATGCAGGTTGACGACCTCCGAGAACAGCAAGGGCGCGAGCAGGTTGCCGTCGAGAAACTGTATGACCCCATAAGCGCTCAACACGTACCAGAAATCGGGGGCGATGCCGAACTCGAAGTAGGCTACTGCGGCCACCGGGATTGTGACGATCGCCGCGCCGACATACGGCACCACGACCGACAGCCCGGTCGCGAGCGAGAGCAGCATCGCGTAGGGCAGACCGAGCATCGAATACACGACATAACTCACCACCCAAACGATCAGGATCTCTATGAACTTGCCTCGCACATAGTTGCCGATGCCGGCATTGACATCGGCCCAGACGTCATTGACCAGACTGCGTTCGCGCGGCAGAAAGAGCAGGAACCAGTCGATGATCTTCTGCTTGTCTTTGAGCATGAAGAAGACCAGCAGCGGCACCAGCACCAGATAGACGAGCAAGGTCACCAGCTGGACAGCGGAAGACAGCGACATCACGACGATGCGTTGTCCGAAAACGGTCAGGTTCTGGCGTATCGAAAGCAGCAGTTCGTTGATCTGCTGCTCCGAGAAAATCTGCGGATAGCGCTCCGGTAGTTGCAACAGCAAGGCCTGGGATTTGGTGACGATCGCGGGGAGTTCCCGTGCGAGCTGGCTGAGCTGGCCTGCCAGCAAGGGCAGCAGCAACAGCATCATGCTGATGAACAAGGCCAGGAACAGACTGAACACCAGGATCACCGCACCAAATCGCGGCACGCCCCGGCGTACCAGGAGCCTGACTGCCCCTTCGAGCAGGTAGGCGATGATCACGCTCGCGATCAGCGGCGCCAGCAGGCGCCCGGCGACCAGGACGACGCCGAGGCCGAACATCAGGACCAGCGCGAGGATGACGACCTGCGGGTCGGAAAAGTGTCTGTCGAACCAGCCGCGTAAATAGTGAAACATCGGGTTCCATCCGGAATGGTTTCGCCCACGCGCGTCATTGCAGCGGAAATCTGCAGGAACCGGGCTTTCAAACCGGATTCTATACAGCCCGCATGTTACTGCCCATAGGCGCAGTCATCGGAGAGGGGCGAGTCCCTTTGCATCGCTTGATTTTGCTATCCTTGGTTGTCCTCTGAAGAGATCTGGTACTCGATATGACTAAGAATGGCGCCGTCGAATCGGTCAAGCTACAGCCCGTGATTCTTTCCGGCGGCTCTGGGACGAGGCTGTGGCCGTTGTCGCGCGAGCAATACCCCAAGCAGTTGTTGCAGCTTGTAGGCGATGGCACCATGCTGCAGGTGGCCGCGCGTCGCCTCGACGGTTTCATCGGACACCTGTCATTGGCGGAGGAGCCGATCGTCGTCTGCAACGAGGAGTACCGCTTCATCACCGCGGAGCAAATGAGAAGTGGCGGTTGTCCGACCCGTCAGATCATCCTGGAACCCTTCGGGCGCAATACCGCGCCGGCCTTGACGCTCGCCGCGCTGCAGTCGCTGCGTATCGAGAAGGACGCGGTGTTGCTGGTGATGCCGGCCGACCATGTGATCGGTGACGTGCCGGCCTTTCACCGCGCAGTGGATCTGGCTCTGGTTGCGGCCCTGGATGGGGCGATGGTGACCTTTGGCATCGTGCCCGAGCGAGCCGAAACCGGATATGGCTACATCCGGAGCGGGCGCGAAGTGGCCGACGGTATCCACGAGGTGGCGGCTTTCGTCGAAAAGCCTGATGCGGCGACCGCCGAGGCCTATGTGGCGAGCGGCGAGTACATGTGGAACAGCGGCTTGTTCATGGTGCGTGCCTCCTCGTGGATGCGGGCGATAGCGTACTTCGATCCGAACATGGCCAATGCCTGCAAGCTCGCGCTCGACCAGGCGAGCCAGGATACCGACTTCGTTCGTATCGCCAAGGATGCGTTTCTGCAGTGCCCGTCGGATTCGATCGACTACGCCGTGATGGAAAAGCTCGCGGCCACGCCGGAACTGGGTGTGCAGCCGCGCATGGTGCCGATGTCGGTCGGCTGGTCCGATGTGGGTGCCTGGGACGCCTTGTGGACCCTCGCGGAAAAGGATGGGGATGGCAACGTGGCCCGCGGTGACGTGATGTTCGAGGCCACGCGCAATACCCTGGTTCATGCCTCGGACCGCCTGGTTGCCTGCCTGGGCGTGGACGATCTGGTCGTGGTCGAAACGCCGGATGCGGTGATGGTCGCCCACCGCGAGCGTACCCAGGAGGTCAAGCGCATCGTCGCCCGCCTGAAGGCAGGCAAGCGGTCGCAGGCCGATGCGCATCGAAAGATCCACCGGCCCTGGGGTTTCTACGATTCCATCGATTCCGGTGATCGCTTCCAGGTCAAGCGCATCGTGGTCAAGCCCGGCGGCACCCTGAGCCTGCAAATGCATCACCATAGAGCCGAGCACTGGATCGTCGTGCGCGGCACCGCCCGCGTGACCCGCGGCGATGAGGTGTTTCTTTTGTCCGAGAACCAGTCGACCTATATTCCGCTCGGGGTCGTCCATCGCCTGGAGAACCCGGGCAAGGTCGCGCTCGAGATGATCGAAGTGCAATCCGGCAGTTATCTGGGTGAAGACGATATCGTACGTTTCGAGGACAACTACGGGCGAGGTTGACGGGAAACGGGCGTCGATTGCTTTCGCACCCGACGCCCGTTCGGCGCTCTATTTTGAGCGACGCCAGGGGTTTGGCAGGCGCTCAGTTGTTCGCCAGGATTGGGCTTACCACAACTGCCACCAGGGTTTGCTCTGCTGCGGACCGCCCGCGAAATAGACGCTGTTCGGGAAGTTCATGCGCATGACCCGGTCGGCGTCGTCCCTCAATTCGGTCATGCCCAGCGCGTCGTAGCTCTTGACCATCAGGAACAGTGCTTCTTCGGTCGCCGGCGTGCCCGGATAGTTGGTCAGCGCGGTCTGCGCGCGGTTGATCGCTGCGACATAGGCGCCGCGGCGATAGTAGTAGCGCGAGACGTGCACCTCATGGGCAGAGAGTGAATTCACCAGGTACTGCATGCGCTGACGGGCATCGGCGGCATAGCGGCTCTCCGGGAAGCGCATGACCAGCTCTCTGAAAGTGTCGAAGGACTCCTGCGCACCTTTGGGGTCGCGTTCGGACAAATCCTGATTCTGCAATCCACCCAAAAGGCCGAGATCCTCGTTGAAGGTCGCCAGGCCTTTCAGGTAATACGCGTAGTCCACATGGGGATGGTTGGGGTGCAGGCGGATGAAACGATCGGCAGCGGCAATCGCCAGCGCCGGCTCGTTCTTTTTGTAGTGCGCATAGGCGACTTCGATCTGCGCCTGCTGCGCAAAACGGCCATAGGGGTAACGGGCTTCCAGGCGTTCGAACAGCGTGATCGCGCGCTCGTACGAACCCTCGTTCAAGGCCCCCTTGGCTTCGGTGTAGATCTTTTGCGCACTCCAGCCGGCGGTTTCGTCAACCTGATCCGGCAACAGACCGCAACCGCCCAGCAGCAGGGCACCGATTACCGCTAAACTTCGCAAGGTCAATCCAGCCATTTATAGCACTCGCGTGAATGAATCCAATCATTATAGCCCACACCACTCCGACGCTTCCTGTCAGGAATTGACGATTCCGCAGGAGTTGGCCGGCCTGAGGCTGGACCAGGCGCTGGGCCGTCTGTTTCCTGCCCATTCGCGCAGCCGGCTGCAGGGCTGGATGAAGGATGGCATGGTCCTGATCGATGGCGAGCAGCGACCGCCCAAGTTCAAGGTGTCGGGGGGAGAGTGGCTCAGCCTTGCCGAACCGCCTGCGATCGACGCCGACGCCGGGCGCGCCGAGGACATCCCGCTGACCATCGTGTTCGAGGATGCGCAACTGATCGTCATCGACAAGCCGGTCGGCCTGGTGGTGCATCCGGGCAGCGGCAACTGGAGCGGTACGCTGTTGAATGCCTTGCTCCACCATGCGCCGGCCTTGGAGGGCATTCCGCGGGCGGGCATCGTGCACAGACTCGACAAGGAAACCAGTGGCTTGATGGTCGTCGCCAAGACGCTGGAGACGCAGACCGATCTGGTGCGTCAGCTGCAGGCCCGTAGCGTGAGCCGGCATTACCTTGCGCTGGTTCAGGGCCAGGTCGCGCGCGGCGGGACGGTCGATGCGCCGATCGGCCGTCATCCGGTCAGCCGTACCCGCATGGCGGTGGTCGAAGGCGGACGGCATGCGGTGACCCACTACGAGGTCCGGGAGCGCTTCGATCGGGCCACTCTGGTCGAATGCCGGCTCGAGACCGGCAGAACCCACCAGATCCGGGTGCACATGAGCCATATCGGTCACCCGCTGATCGGCGATGCCACTTATCGAGCGCGGAAGACGGGTGTCACCGCGCTAGATGATTTCCCACGCCAGGCCTTGCACGCCTTCCGTCTTGGCTTGCGTCACCCGGAAAGCGGCGAGATGATGAGCTGGGAGGCAGGCTTGCCGTCGGACTTCGGCATGTTGCTGGCGGACTTGCGCGAGGAGTGGTCGAAATGAACGATGAGGTTTTCATCCGCCCGGATTGGCCGGCGCCGGCGACGGTTCAGAGTCTGGTGACCACCCGTTGTGGTGGCGTCAGTCGCTCACCCTATGGCGGATTCAATCTCGCTCTGCATGTGGGTGACGACCCGGATGCGGTTGAAGCGAACCGGAGGCGGTTGCGTCGTCATCTTCCCGCCGAGCCTTCGTGGCTCGAGCAGGTGCATGGGGTCGTTGTGGCGGACGCCGACTCGCAGGGTGGAGTTTGCGAGCGGGTGCCGGTCGCCGATGCCTGTCTGAGCCGGGAGCCGGGCAAGGTATGCGTGGTCATGACGGCGGATTGTCTGCCGGTGCTGTTGTGCGATCAGGCCGGTACCGTCGTCGCGGCGGTCCATGCCGGATGGCGAGGGCTGTCGGCCGGCGTGCTCGAGGCGGCGGTTGCGCGCATGGAGGTGGACCCCCGCGCTGTCCTCGCCTGGC
>JAUVVG010000053.1 GCA_030604735.1 Azoarcus sp. | reverse complement strand
GCCGAAGTCGGCGACAATCCAAACGTCAGCTTGTCCGCCGTGGCAGCTTGACCCGCTCTCCTGCCAAACCGGAGACGATGACCTACCGCAGCGTCAGCTTCTTACACCACGCCCCGGGACACGATCTAACCCTGGCTTTCGTATGCCTTTTAGGATGCCTGGTTGGCCGCGAAGCACTGCTTGTGGACGATGAACGTTACATCGGCGGTGATGAGGATGACTCTCATCAACGACCCATTGAAGGTGCGCTGCCGATCAGTTTTAACCGCAGTCTCCGGGCCTGCACTGGCAAACGGGATGCGCGCGGTTCTCTGATACCCTCAATTCCATCTACTGGAATTGAGGGGGTGTGCGGGAGGGGTCGGATGCCTAAACTTCAATCAACATAAAGAGCGAACGGTCCCTGTGGGATAGCAGGGGCCACGGCCATCCGATCGTTACCAACCAGGAGACATACGATGCATAACTTTCTCATTCCTACCCTCAGCCATACCCTCAAGCGTGGCCTTTGCGTTGCTGTTGCCGCAGGCGTGGCGTTGGGCGTTGGCCTTTCGAGCGCACAGGCGGCGTTTCCGGAGAAGCCGGTGCGTATTGTGGTGCCGTTCGCCCCGGGCGGGGGCACGGATATTATCGCGCGCACCTTGGGGCACGAAATGTCCCTGGAACTGGGCCAGCCGGTGATCATCGAGAACAAGCCGGGCGCGGGCACGATCATCGGTACGGACTCGGTCGCCAAGAGTACACCGGACGGCTACTCGATGGTGATTTCGACGTTTGCGCATGCGGTCAATCCGAGCCTGATGGCGAGACTGCCGTACTCGACGGAGAACGACTTCGCGCCGGTGATTCTGGTCGGGCGTTCGCCGCTCGTGCTGGTGGTGCGCCCGGACAGTCCGTACCAGACGGTGCAGGACGTGCTGGCGGCGGCCGCGGCCGACCCGGGTCGGGTGACGTTTGCCTCGCAGGGCAACGCGACCTCGGCGCACCTGGCCGGTGAGTTGTTCCAGCACCTGGGCAAGGTGGAACTGACCCACGTACCGTACCGTGGCGCGGGTCCGGCGCTGACCGACGTGATCGGCGGGCAGGTGGACATCATGTTCGGAACCGCGGCGGCCGTGGGGAGTTTCGTCGAAAGCGGCACGCTCAAGGCGATTGCGGTGACCACGGCGGAACGCGCGCCGGTGCGCCCGGATGTGCCGACGGTTGCCGAGAGTGGTTTGCCCGAGTTCATGGTCGAGGCCTGGTACGGTTTGTACGCGCCGGCGGGCACCCCGGCCGAGGTGATTGCGCGGCTGAACGAGGCCGCGGCAAAGGCGGCCAAAAGCGAGAGCTTCCTCAAGCGGGTCGAGCCCGAGGGCCTGATCATCAGCGCCGGCACGCCGGACGAGTTCGGCCAGTACGTCGAACGCGAGATCGAGCGCTGGGCCGAAATCATCAAGGCCGCAAACATCACCAACTGATCATCATCCGTTGATGCGCCTGGCTCGCGCACGGCGAGCCGTGGTCGCCTTTTGCCGAATTCATTCTATTTACTTTTCAGGAGAGTTCACTTGGACACTCAGACGCTTATCGATCTGCAGGTTGATGCCGGGATCGCAACGATCTATCTCAACCGTCCCGAAAAGCGCAACGCGATGAGCGACGACATGCGCACCCAGTTCATCGCCGCGCTCGAGCGCGTTGCGGCCGACAAGTCGATCCGTGCGTTGGTGCTCACCGGCAACGGCAAGGGCTTTTGTGCCGGTGGTGACGTGACCGGCATGGAGCGACGCATGCAGGCGCCGACTGGAGAGGTCGCCTTCAACGGCTGGCATCGTCAGCAGCGCGTTCATCACACCCAGACGCTGCTGCACACCATGCCCAAACCCACCATTGCAGCCGTCAATGGCGCGGCCTCGGGTCTGGGGGCCGATACCGCGCTGGCGTGCGACTTCATCATCGCTGCCGAACCGGCGAACTTCACCTGGTCGTACATCAATCGCGGGATCATCCCCGATGGCGGCGGGATGTATTTTTTGCCGCGCCGGGTTGGACTGTCGAAGGCGAAGGAGCTGATCTTCAGCGGGCGCAAGGTCGAGCTCGAAGAGGCGTTCCAGTTGGGCATCGTGGATCGCAAGACGGGCGCCGAAACACTCGTCGCCGATGCCCAGGCATGGGCCGCGGAGCTGAGCAAGGGATCGGCGACGGCGCTCGCACTGGGAAAAACCATTCTGAACCAGAGCTTCGAGCTGTCTGCCGCGCAGGTCTTTGCGCAGGGCAGCCAGGCACAAGGCATTTGCTACACCAGCACGGAGCACCGTGACTCGGTCATGGCCTTTCTCGCCAAGAGCGCCGAAAGAAAAGCCCAAACCGGATCCAAGGAGTAAAAGCATGGATGCCATTTCCCGACTTCTCAAGCCGCGTAGCGTCGCGGTGATCGGCGCCTCAGCCGATGTAAACAAGACCGCTGGCCGCCCGGTGGCCTACCTGCGCAAGCACGGGTTCACCGGAGATATCTACCCGATCAATCCCCGTGCCGAAAGCATCGACGGGCTGCGCTGTTATCCGGACGTCGCCTCGCTGCCGGCAGTGCCCGATGTCGGCATCGTGTTGCTCGGCGCAGAGCGGGCCCACCTGGCGGTGCGGGATCTCGCGGCGCGCGGTTCGGCTGCGGCAATTGTCCTTGCCAGTGGGTACACCGAAACCGGCGAGGAAGGTGCGCTGCGCCAGAAGCAACTGATCGAAGCTGCCGGCTCGATGCGAATTCTCGGCCCGAACACGATCGGGCTGGTGAACCTCACCGACAACATTCCACTGTCGGCCAGCGGTGCGCTGGAGATGGAGCACTTCCCGGTCGGTTCGATCGGCGTGGTGTCGCAAAGCGGGGGTATTCTGGGCGCCTTGTTGTCGCGTGCCGCCGCTCGCGGCATCGGTCTGTCCAAGCTGATTTCCACCAGTAACGAGGTCGATCTCGAACTGGCCGACTTCATCGATCACCTCGCCGATGACGACGCCACTTCGGTAATCGCGCTGTATGTCGAAACTGTGCGCAACCCGGAGAAATTCCGTGCCGCCGCACTCAAGGCCGCGCGGGCAGGCAAGCCGGTCGTTGCGTTCAAGATCGGCCGCTCCGAGGCCGGCGCCCAGGCAGCGGTGTCGCACACCGGTGCGCTGGCCGGCGCCGATCGCATGTATGACGCACTGTTCAAGCAGGTCGGCGTGATTCGCGCTCAGACGTTTGGCGACCTTCTCGATATCCCCGCCGCGTTGTCGACGGGCCGCGTGTTGCGTGGCAATCGGGTGGCCATTCTCACCTCCACCGGTGGCGCCGGTACGCTGGTATCGGACAGTCTGGGCGTGTCGGGCTTCGATACGCCGGCACCGGATGAGGACACCGCGGCACGCCTGCGGGCGCTACAGACCGGCGATCATGCGGCGCTCGACCGCAATCCGATCGATGTGACCCTGGCGGGCCTGCAGCCCGACCTATTGCGGGGCGCGATCAACACCTTGCTCGAGAGCGAGAGCTACGACGCACTCGCCATCATCGTCGGTTCGTCCAGCCTGGCCATGCCGGAACTCATGGTCGGTGCGATCAAGGACTGTCTGCCGAACAGCGACAAACCGGTGCTGGCTTATGTGAGCCCGCACGCCCCCGAACTCGCCTCGCTGCTTAATCAGCACGGGGTTCCCGCTTTCACTGCACCGGAGAGCTGCACCGTCGCGCTCGACGCAATGCTGCAGGTCAATCGCTGGAAGGGCCCCCCAGCGGAGGAGGCTTTGCCGCCGGTGGTCGATACTTCCGACTTTTCGGCCGGCTCACTCGACGAGGCGCAGGCCAAGCAGCTGTTCGCGCGTTTCGGCCTGCCGTGCGCCCGCGAGCGTGTCGTCACGTCGCCGGAAGAGGCGGAACGTGCGGCGCAGGAACTGGGTGGCCGCGTCGTGCTGAAAATCCTGTCCGGTGAGATCACCCACAAGAGCGACATCGGCGGTGTGGCCGTCGGTCTCACCCCCGACCAGATTGGTGCCCGGCTCATCCGGATGGCGAAGGATGTCGAAGCCGCCATTGGCGTCGTACCCGAACGCTTTCTGGTACAGGAAATGGTCAGTGGTGGCACCGAGCTCATCCTGGGCATGCACCGCGACCCACTCGGTACCGCCGTCCTGTTGGGGATGGGGGGCATTACCGCCGAGCTGTTCAAGGACACCACGATGCGGCTATTACCGCCCCAGGGTGCGCTGAGTCGCGACGAGGCGCTCGATCTCGCGCAACAACTCAAGACCTGGCCGCTGCTGGACGGTTTCCGTGGTCGCCCCAAGGCGGATGTGGAAGCACTGGTCTCGGCCATCGTGGCGTTCTCGCAGATGGCGGTGCAAATGGGCGATCGCCTGATCGAAGCGGAGATCAACCCGGTGTTCGTGCTGCCCGAGGGCCAAGGGGTGGCGGCCGCCGATGGCGTCGTCGTGCTCGCAGCGTGACAGGAGACGGAAGCAATGAATGCAGTCGTCAGCTTGGAGCGGGACGGCGACGTCGCCGTTCTCATCATCGATAACCCACCGATCAATGCCGGATCGGTCGAAGTGCGGCGCGGCCTGCTCGAAACCATCGAGGCGTTCGCGGCCGACCCGACCCTGAAGGCGGCGGTCGTCATCGGCGCCGGCACGACTTTTGTCGCCGGGTCGGACTTGCGGGAGTTTGGCAAGCCGCTCGAGGAACCGCAATTGCCTGCCGTCATTCTGGCGATCGAGGATTGCCGGAAGCCGGTAGTGGCGGCACTGCATGGTGCGGCGCTCGGCGGCGGTTTCGAGTTGGCTTTGGGCTGCGACGCGCGCATCGCGCTGCGGGGCACGGTGGTTGGTCTGCCCGAGGTCACGCTTGGCATCGTTCCCGGGGCAGGCGGCACGCAGCGACTGCCGCGTGTGGTCGGCGTGCCTGCCGCGATCGAAATGATTTGCAGCGGGACGCGGGTAAAGGCAGCGGCGGCGCAGGCGCAGGGGCTGATCGATGCGGTGGCTGACGGCGGCTACAGCGACTTGCGTGCGGCTGCGGTGGCGCATGCGCGCGGGCTGCAAGGCGTCAAGCATCGCTTGCGCGATTGTCCGGTGCCCGTTGCCGACGAGGCCGAGATCGAGGCCGCCAGCCGCAGCGCGTTGCGCAAGGGTCGGTCGCGGCCGGCGGTGCGTGCTGCGATCGATGCGGTGAAGGCAAGCCTGCGATTGCCGATGGACGAGGCGCTTGCCGGCGAGCGCGCGGCATTCCAGACGCTGCGCGTTTCGAAGGACGCTCTGGCACTACGCCATCTCTTCTTCGCCGAACGCGAGGCCCCGAAGCAGCCCGGACTCGAGAATACTTCGCCGCGACCGGTCAGCCAGATTGCGGTGCTCGGTGCCGGCACCATGGGTTCAGGCATTGCGATTGCCGCGCTCGATGCGGGCTACGAGGTGCTCCTGCTCGAACAGGATGCATCCGCTCTGATCCGCGGGCAGGATCGCATCAACAATCACTACGCAGGGCGGGTTCGGGATGGAAAAATGGAGTCCGCCGTCGCCGATGTGTGTCGGGGGCGCTTGCAGGCGAGCCTGGATTGGGCGCTGGTTGCCGAAGCCGACCTGGTGATCGAGGCGGTATTCGAGGACCTGGGCGTCAAGCAGGAAGTGTTCCGCCGCCTGGACCGGTTGGCGCGCCCTGGGGCAGTGCTTGCCACCAATACGTCATATCTCGATCTTGACGCGATCGCCAGCGTCACAGCACGCCCGCAGGACGTGATCGGCCTGCATTTCTTCAGCCCGGCCAATGTGATGCGCCTGCTCGAGATTGTGCGTAGCGCACATATCGCCCCTGACGTGCTTGCTACCGGGCTCGAAGTCGCCAAGCGCCTGAACAAGCAGGTGGTGGTCACGGCCAACGCCTTTGGATTCATCGGCAATCGCATCTACTCGGCCTATCGGCGCCAGTGCGAGTTCATGATCGAGGAGGGGGCCTACCCGGAGGACGTCGATGCCGCGCTGGAAGCCTGGGGCTTCGCGATGGGTCCCTTCGCGGTGGCCGACCTGTCGGGCCTGGACATCGCCTGGCGCATGCGCCAGAGCCAGGCCGCAAGCCGCGACCCGGACGCACGCTTCGTGCGAATTCCGGATCGTCTGTGCGAGGCGGGCCGTCTCGGGCGCAAGACCGGTGCCGGTTACTACCGCTACGAGGCCGACGGCAAGGGGCGCGCGCCCGACCCTGAGGTGCGAGCCATCATCGACGAGGAAAGCGCGGCCAAGGGCATTGCGCGACGCGCGATGACTTCGGAGGAGGTCCAGCGTCGTGCGCTGCTGGCCATGGTCAATGAGGCCGCGTTGTTGCTCGGCGAAGGCGTCGCCCAGCGGGCGAGTGACGTCGACGTGGTGCTGGCCAACGGCTTCGGCTTCCCGCGCTGGGAGGGCGGTCCGGTATTTTGGGCCCGCGAGCGGGGAGCGACGGCCCTCGCGCAGGACCTCGACGAACTGGCACGGCTCAGCGGGCCGGGCTTTGTTCGCGGCGATGTGCGCCATCTGTTTCAGGAGTGACACGAACATGAAAGCAACCGAAGTCTTCGGCGAGTTCTCAGCCTCCTGCCGCGACCAGGCGCTCCCGGCCGAGGTGATCCACCACGCCAAGCGCGCGGTGATCGACTGGTACGCGTCACTCTATCCCGGACTGGCGACCGAGCCTGTACGCTTGCTCGAAGAGACCCTGGAAGAGGACCTCGACCGGGGCGAGTCCCGGCTCGCGGGCGGTCGCCGCGCGACTGCGCGTACCGCGGCGCTGTTCAACGGGACCGCAGCGCATGCCGCGGAAATCGACGACAGTTTCCGTGATGCGATGTATCACCCGGGGGCGGCGACGATTGCTGCGGCCCTTGCTGTTGGTCAGGCGACGGGTGCGAGCGGCATGGATTTCCTGCGCGGTGTGGTGGTGGGCTACGAGGTGTCGACGCGGATCGGCGTCGTCATGGGGCGCCCCCACTACCAGTATTGGCACAGTACCGGCACGGTCGGCACTCTGGGTGCAGCCGCGGCGGCCGGTGCCTTGTACGGCCTCGATGCACGTGCGTTTGCCCACGCGCTGGCAACGGCCGGCACTTTTGCGGCCGGTCTTCAGCAGGCGTTCAGAATGGACTCGATGTCGAAGCCGCTGCACGCCGGGCGGGCCGCCGAAGGCGGTGTGTTCGCCGCGCAGCTTGCGCGTCGTGGCGTGACCGGCTCGCTCGACGTGCTCGATGGCGAGGGCGGACTCAGCCGCGCGATGAGCAATGGGCCGGACTGGTCGCAGGTTGGTGCGACGCTCGGGCAGGACTTCCACATCACCCGGCTGACTTTCAAGAATCACATCGGCTGCGGCCATACCTTCGCCGCCATCGATGGCGCCCTGGCCCTGCAGCGCGAGCAAGGCATCCGCGCCGAGGATATCCGGCGAGTCAGGATCGGCACCTACAGTCCTGCTCTGGAGATCGCCTGCTACGACCAACCGACGACGGCCAACGAGGCACGCTTCAGCCTCAAGTACGTGGTGGCCTCAGCGCTGGCGCATGGCAGCGTTCGCCTCGCCGCCTATGAGCCCGCACGTCTCGATGACCCTGTCACGCGCGCGCTGATGGAGCGTATCGACGCTCTGGTCGATCCCGAGCTCGATGCTGCGTTTCCCGGAAAGCGGGCGGCCCGGATCGAGATCGAGACCACCGACGGCCGACAGTTCAGCTACCTCCAGCCCAATCGCAAGGGCGACCCGGAAGAGCCGCTCAGCGACGCCGAACTGGAGGGCAAGCTTCTCGAGCTGTCGTCACCCGTCATCGGCAGCGAAGCGGCCGGGAAACTGCTCGAACGCCTGCGTGCGATCGATTCGTCTCCCCGCTTGGACTGGTAGGCAGCGAGCTGCCCGCACGTCACTTCATCGTCAAGAAATTCCAGAAAGGAACATTGCCATGTCCCAACATGCATTCATCTGCGACGCAATCCGTACGCCGTTTGGTCGCTACGGCGGTGCGCTCGCCAGCGTTCGCGCCGACGATCTCGGCGCGATACCGCTCAAGGCGCTGATGCAGCGCAATCCGGGCGTAGACTGGCAGGCCGTCACCGATGTGATCTTCGGCTGCGCCAACCAGGCGGGCGAGGACAACCGCAACGTCGCGCGCATGAGCGCGCTGCTGGCCGGCCTGCCGTTGGAGGTGCCGGGCTCGACGGTGAACCGGCTGTGCGGCTCGGGGCTCGATGCCCTGGGCACGGCCGCGCGTGCAATCAAGAGCGGCGAGGCCGGACTGATGATTGCGGGCGGGGTGGAAAGCATGAGCCGGGCGCCCTTCGTGATGCCGAAGGCCGAATCCGCGTTCGCACGTGCGAACTCGATCCAGGACACCACGATCGGATGGCGTTTCGTGAACCGCTTGATGAAGGAGAAGTACGGCGTCGATTCCATGCCCGAAACCGCCGAGAACGTGGCGACCGACTTCGGTATCGATCGCGCCTCGCAGGACCGCCTGGCCCTGGCGTCACAGAAGAAGACCCTCGCCGCTCAGCAAAGTGGCTTCTTCGATGCCGAGATCACCCCGGTAACCGTACCCCAACGCAAGGGCGATCCCGTCATCGTCGCGCGAGACGAACACCCGCGCGACACCAGCCTCGAGGCGCTCGCGCGGCTCAAGGGCGTGGTGCGTCCGGATGGTACGGTGACCGCGGGCAACGCGTCGGGCGTCAACGACGGCGCCTGCGCGCTGCTGCTGGCGGATGAGGCGACGGCCGCACGTCATGGCCTCACGCCGCGCGCACGCGTGGTCGGGATGGCGACGGCAGGTGTGCCGCCGCGCATCATGGGCATGGGGCCGGCGCCTGCCACGCGCAAGGTGCTGGCGCTGACCGGACTCACACTCGAGCAGCTGGACGTGATCGAGCTCAACGAGGCTTTCGCGGCGCAAGGGCTCGCGGTGCTGCGCGATTTCGGTCTGGCGGACGACGACCCGCGGGTCAATCCCAACGGCGGCGCGATCGCAATCGGACATCCCTTGGGGGCGTCCGGTGCGCGCCTGGCGACGACCGCGGTTAATCAGCTGCACGCGACCGGCGGGCGCTATGCGCTGTGCACCATGTGTGTCGGGGTGGGGCAGGGTATCGCGGTGATCCTGGAGCGAGTCTGATCCTGCAGCGAGACTCGTGACGCTGTTCGGCACACGATGCCGCCAAGGGCCAGATTGCGGTGGGGGCTGCGTCCGGCCGCCGCGTTTGGGTAGTCGATAGGCTTGACCCCGAACTTCGCGAGCAGTGAAACGCAGCACACAACCTTTCGTGACGTTTACCTACTTTGGAGCGAACATGTACAAGAATCTCTTTGTTCCGATCGACGGCTCGGAGCTATCCGGCCGGGCGATGGACAGCAGCCTGGAGTTGGCAATCCAGCTGGGCGCCAGGGTCACCGGCTTTGTGGTCGAGCCCGATTTGCCGTTGTCGGTCGCGACCGATACTACAGGTGTCTTTCCCGACCGTGTCCAGGAGCATCAGGAAAGAACCACGTCGCATGCAAAGGCCTTGCTCGACCAGTTCGCGTCTCGCGCTGCGAAAGCGGGTGTGGAATTTTCGGGCGTGTCCGTGACCGGCTATTCGATCGATGAAGCCATCGTGAGCGAAGCGGTCAAGCACGGGTGCGACATGATCGTGATCGTCACCCATGGTCGCGGTGCGTTGGGAGAGTTCGTATACGGGTCGCATACCAAAAAAATCATTTCCCGCACCCGATTGCCAGTGCTCGTGCTGCACTGAAATCAGCATCATGCGTGCCTGCGGCCATTCTGAGCCATTCCATCTGGCGGAATTAGGGTGGTGTGCGCGCAGGTTTGGATACCTAAACTTGAATCAACAAAAAAGAGCGAACGGCCCTGTTAGCAGGGACCGCTGCCATTCGATCGTCACACACCAGGAGACAAAGATGAATAGTTCTATCGTCATACCCCCAGTCAACCCTTCGAGCATGGACTCTATGCGGCCGTTCAGGTTGACGCGGCGTTGTTCCGTGGCGGTCTTTTGCTGGCGCGGATGCATTTGCGGACAAACCGGTCCGCATCGTGGTGCCGTTCGCAACGTGCCAGGCGCAAGCAGCAGATCGGCAAGGAGGACAACATGAGTGGAAGCATAAACAAGGCCGAGACGGCGGCAGCACTGGTCGTGGTCGCGGAGGGCGTGATTGTCATTGCGGTGGGATGGAGCTATCCGATGGGTACGGTGGCCCGCATGGGGCCGGGGTACGTTCCCGTCCTCCTGGGGGGTGCGTTGGCACTGATCGGCGTGGGGCTGGTCTTCGAAGTCTTGCGCAGTGATCCGACAAGATTGGCTTTTTCGCCTCGTGCGTTCATTGCGCTGATGTCCGGTCTCGTTGCCTTCGCGGTGCTCGTCGAGCGCGCCGGATTGGTGCCGGCGATCTGGGCCCTGGTTTTTCTGAGCGTAATGGGCGAAAAACCCGTGCGCATCAAGAATGCGGTAGGCATCAGTATCGGCATGTCACTGATTGGCGTGTTTGTGTTCATCAAGGGCCTTGGCGTCCCCCTTTCAATATTCTGGTGGTGAAACCATGGATCTCATTTCGAACATGATGCTGGGCCTGCAAACGGCCTTGAGTCCCGAAACCCTGATGTTCTGCTTCATCGGGGTGACCGTGGGCACTTTCGTCGGCGTGTTGCCAGGGGTCGGGGCATTGGCGGCAATCTCGCTCGCTCTACCGATGACCTATTATCTGGACCCGACCTCCGCCTTGATCATGCTCGCGGGCATTTTCTATGGCACCCAGTACGGTGGATCGACCGCGTCCATCTTGCTGAATCTCCCGGGCAGTGCATCGTCGGCCGTGGCTTGCCTCGACGGTAATCCGATGGCAAAGCAGGGGCGAGCGGGCATTGCGCTGTTTGTGACGACGATCGCGTCCTTCGTCGGCAGCACGTTCGCCATCGTGCTGGTCATCGCCTTCGCCCCGGTGATCGCGGAGATGGCCATCAAGTTCAGTTCGGTGGAGTACTTCTCGGTGATGCTGCTCGGCCTGGTGGCTGCGTCGACGCTGTCAGGTGGGTCGCCGCTGAAGGGATTGGCGATGGTGGTGTTCGGCCTGATCTTCGGCCTGGTCGGCATAGACATCAACTCGGGACAGGAGCGTTTTTCCTTCGGCGTGTTGCAACTCAGTGAGGGTTTTACGCTGGTCGCGATGGCGATGGGGCTTTTCGGCGTGGCCGAGATCCTGGGTAACGTCGGCCGTCCCAAGGGTGACGTCTTGGTGAAGGCCAAGGATCTGAGTTTTCGCTCGATGCTGCCGAGTCGGGCAGAGTGGCGGTCGATGGTCAAGCCGGCCGCGCGCGGATCGGCCATTGGCTCGGTCGTCGGCGCCTTGCCCGGCACGGGCCCCTCGATTGCGTCGTTCATGGCCTACGCCGTGGAGAAGCGCGTCGCCAAGGATCCTTCGCGTTTCGGCAAGGGGGCGATCGAGGGCATTACCGCGCCCGAAGCGGCGAACAACGCATCGGTGCAGGCGGCCTTCATCCCCACGCTCAGCCTGGGCGTGCCGGGTGACGCGGTGATGGCAGTGATGCTCGGGGCGATGATGATTCACGGCATTGTTCCCGGACCCTTGTTCCTGACCGACCATCCGACGATGTTCTGGGGGTTGATCATGAGCTTCTGGATCGGCAACCTGCTGCTATTGGTGCTGAACATTCCGCTGATCGGCATCTGGGTGCGCATGCTGTCGATTCCTTACAGCATTCTTTATCCCGCCATTCTGGTCTTCGTCTGCATCGGGGTATATAGCGTCAATAACAATGCGTTCGACGTCTATATGGTGATGATGTTCGGCGTCCTCGGTTACTTCATGCGGATGTTCCAGTTCCCGGCTGCACCCATGCTGCTCGGGTTCATACTCGGTCCGATGATGGAAGAGCACTTCCGCCGCGCCCTGTTGCTCTCGCGTGGTGACTTCTGGGTATTCATCGAAAGGCCGATCAGTCTGACCTTCCTGCTTCTCACCCTCGTCTTTCTCGCGATGTCGGCAAAGACCGTGCTCGCGCACATGTCGCGCCGTTCGGCGGGCTGATACACGGTGGAGCATTTCTGGGGACGCAGGCCTCTAGGCCCGCGTCCCCGTTTCGATTTACCCCTGGAATTGAGGTACGCACAGCACTGGAAGTACGCACCAAGTCTTGTGTTCAGGGCATCGCTATTGATCGGGACCAGGGTGTGCTTCGACTCTGCCATGATCAACCGAGGATTGACGACGGCGAAATCAATCAACTCGGCGTGGACATCCCGGCTCCTGCCCCGCGCCCCGATTGTTGATCGACGCGTCTTCGTACGCGCAAGAAATGCCAGTGCGATCGCGACTTACCGTCTCCTGGCGACCTCAAGCGTCGTTCAAGTTTCTTCAGCCAACGACAGCAGTGCAGCGGTTGGTGCCGATGGCTGGTATGGATTGGCCTGGTTCTGAACGGGGGCTTTCTGAGTCGAGCGATCATACGAACCGCCTACCCGATGCCGGCGCGTCGGCCTGACCGGCGGGCCAAGTCTGCGGGACTGACCGTCCGCTACCGGCACTATGCCCAGTTCGCAACTATCCGCACGTACCGTTAGGCTCTTGCAGAATCCGAGGCTAGAGCCCAGGGCCGTGTCCCGAACCCTTGGCGACCGTAACTTCAACGGCTGCCGCCCGCGAAGGTCGATCGCATTTTCGGCCTGTTCGATGGCTTGGCGGCAACCCCCGCTGTTGGTTTGATCGTGTCAATAAGAAGGACCAGTAGAAGGGGAAAGACCCCGGCCGAACTGAAGGCCGGGGCAAACGGAGGCCAGCATGCGACACGGCGCAGAGGAAGAATTGAGTTCGAGCTCCCTCCGCGTAATGCGACGAAGTCGATTGACCTGATTAGAAGAAGCGGTATGTGTAGTCCAGATAAACGCGGTGATCGGTCGTGTCCTCCTTCACGCCGTCGAGTAGACCGACCTTGTCCGACCTGTATTGCAGGTACCGGTAGCGCAGGTTCAAGCCCTTGACCACGGGGATCTGGTAGCGCAGGTCGAATTCGAGCTCCTGTTCGTCGGCCTTGCCCAGGCTGCGTACATGGCTGTTGCGCGCGCCAGTACCCTGCTTGAAACTGACCGTCGTGCGCAAGCCCTTGACGTAGTCCTTCCAGTCATATCCGGCGCGGACCATCCAGACCGTTTGATCCCTGTTGGTCATGTCGGCCAGCACGCCGCCGGTCGGAAAGGGATTCCTCCCATGGTCGCCGGCGAAGTTGTCCTCGATCCAGGCACCGCCGAATTTCGCCACGGCTGCGCCGAGCATTACGTTGCCGTAGCGCCAGTCGAGGTCCAGGTAGACTCCCTGGCCGTTATTGTCACTGCGCGCGCCTGCAGCGTACTTGTCCTCATCGTCGAGCTCGGCGCTTTCGGACCCGGTCACGAACAGCTTGCCGGCTTCGCGCGAGGTATGGATCCCGCCGGTCAGCTTGAGCTTGTTCTTGTCTGCCAGGGTGAAGGTGTAGGAGCCGACCAGGCCGACCTTGGTCAGGAAGTCCTTGGCGTTGAGGTATTCGAGATTGACCGCGATCGGCCCGTTCTTGTACTCGGCGCCGACCACGCCGATATAGTCGATATCTCCCTCGTCCGAGCGGTCCGTGGCAAAGCCCTCGAATCGCGAGTCGGCGCGCCGCGACCACTCGTTATAGACCGCACCATAGAACGCCAGGCCCTTCATCGGGGTCACGCTGACGCTGCCGCCCGAGTAGGTATTGGGCACGGCCCGACTGGTCGAACTGAACAGCAGCATGGAGTTGTGCAACTGGCGTCCGAGCTTGACCTCGACCAGATCACGATGCTTGAGCTTGACGAAGGCCTCCGCGATCTTGCCGAAGGAGTCATGGAAGCCGCCCTTGTTGTCCGCCTTCAGGATGTCGCTGACCACCAGACCGGATGAATCCAGGCGGGTCACGCTATAGCCGGACACCCCGAAGCCGATCACGTCGGCGAAATAGGGAGATTCGTAGTTCAGCTGCAGGCCGAGCGCGGTCTGGCTGCGATCATTGGCCGAGTTTTCGAACTCGCGGTCGAAATGGATGCCGCGCACCTTAAGTTCGAGTTTGTGCCCGTCTTCTTCCGCCGCGTGGGCAAGCACGGGGAGTAGCAGGCTGGCGGCAAGCACGGTCAGCCTCTTGGACGATGGTGTGGTTTTCATTGTTCCTCCTTGGTTGGTCCACCCCCGTTCCATGGCAGGAAGGGGTTGTCGATGGCCGAGGGCCGGATGCGGCATGCACTTGGCGCTCTCGAATGCAGTGCAGGAGCAACTGCACTGAGGCGAGTATGCACATCGTTATTAATTGCCGGAAATGCAAAAGACAAAGCGATTAGTGCTCTGTCCGCATTAATTTTAGAGCGCCTGAATCGCCCCCTTGGCATCAGATACGCAGACACGGACGTGGATTCCGAACCGGCTCAGGCGGCCTCGATGTGGTCGTCGACGGGAACGTGCACCCTGCCCCGAAAAAGTCGCCGGGCGGTGCGCACCAGGCCGGCGGAGGCGTAAACAGGATCGGTGGCGGTTGACCCCGGCGCCTCTTGCATGCGGATGTCGAGCGTGCCGGCGGGTTGCTCGATGGTGACCAGGGCCGGGTCGGTTGCGTTGATCCGCGCCAGTCGGTGGACGACGGTGCCCGGGGTGCTTACCGCTGCGGCCAGGCACAATGCGCCGGTCACGGCAAAGGCGGAATGGCAGTTCCACGGCGTGAAGTAGCGCGAGGCGATTACCCCTCCACCTTGTGGCGGCGCCACCAGCGCGATCTTGGGCAGCACTTTGTCGCGGGCGTCGCCCATGCCGGCCATCAGCGCCACCTGCAGGCGAATGGACTCCAGCCGTACCTTCAGCGCCGGATCGGCATCGAGTTCCTTCTTCGATTCATATCCGCTCTTGCTGAGCGCTGCTGCAGGAACGAAGACGAGTGGACTGGAGAAGTCGACACAGGAGATCTCGATGCCGTCGATCACATCGCTCCGCCGCCCGGTCGGGAACAGGCGCCCGGTCTTGGCCCCGGCGGCGTCGAGGAAGTTGAGCACGATCGGAGCGCCGCTGCCGGGCACACCGTCGATCCGGGCAAGTCCGTCGTAGCGCACGCAGCCGCCCGGAGTCTGTACCACCGCCTCGACCACCTTGCGGGTATTGAGGTTGAGGATGCGCAGCGTGGTCACCGGGTCGCTCGCCTGCACCAGCCCATTCTCGAGCGCGAATGGACCGACTCCGGACAACATGTTGCCGCAGTTGGGTGTGGTATCCACGGTCGATGTCTCCACCGACACCTGCGCGAACAGATATTCGATATCGATGCCCGGCTGCGACGACGGGCTGACGATGACGACCTTGCTGGTGAGGGTATCACCGCCGCCGATGCCGTTGATCTGGCGTGCATGCGGCGACCCCATCACCGCCAGCAGCACCCGGTCACGCTCGGCAGGATCGGCAGGCAGGTCGGCGGCGTGGAAGTAGGGGCCCTTCGATGTGCCGCCGCGCATCAGGGTGCAGGGAATGCTGCTCAACATGGTCCGCTCCTCGAATCCGTTATCGGAAACTGATTCTGAAAGCCTTCCCATGAACAATGAAGTGAATTAGTCGGAGCAATTATTGCGATAATCGCAATAAAACGGACAAGCCGTCACTTCGCTCCTGTCATTTTCGTCGCACACATCCAAGCAAGCACGCAGATGCGCGAAGATCACGCCTGAATAGACCTCATAGGTGGCCTCTTCGTCGGCGCAGAGATGCTGCGTGAACCGGAGTGCGGGACGGCCCGGATAGGGAGACACGCCTCCGGGTTCACTCTCGAGCAACTTAGCGCGCCCCGGTCCTCGCCGCGTGCTGCAGCACCTTGTCCACCATCACCCCGGCCTGGCCGAGGTAGTTGGCCGGGTCGCACAGCCGGGCCAGCGCCGCGCGGTCGAGATGCACATTGATCTCCGGATGCTCGGCGAGGATGTCGAGCAGCGGGCGATCAGTCCGGATCGCCTCGCGGCACAGGTCGTAGACCAGGTCGTGCGCGTACTCGCGGCCGATGTAGGGGCCGAGGCCCATCATCACCGCCTCGGACATCACCAGGCCGTTGGTGAGGTCGATGTTGCGGCGCATGTTGCCGGCATCGACCTCGAGGCCTTCGAGCACGAAGCGGGTCTGCTTCAGCGCCCCGGCGAGCAGGCAGAAGGCCTCGGGCAGCGCGATCCACTCGATCTCCCACGGTCCGGTGGAGCGCTCGTGGTCGGCGATCATCGCATCCATCAGCGCTGCTGCGTGCTGGCGCACCACCGACACCGCGGCGTGGATGTAGCAGCGCGAGATCGGGTTGCGCTTCTGCGGCATGGTGCTGCTGGAGCCACGACCCGGGGCGAAGGGCTCGTACACCTCGGCGACCTCGTGCTGCATCATCAGCTTGACGTCCATCGCGATCTTGCCCAGTGAGCCCCCGACCAGGCCGAGGAAGGCGCCGACTTCGGCGATGGTGTCGCGCACCGTGTGCCAGGCGATGTCGGGCTGGGCGAGGCCGAGTTCGGCCATGAGGCCGGCCTGGGTTTCCATCGCGCCGTGCTCGATCGAGGCGAGCGTGCCGCAGGCGCCGCCAAACTCGCCCATCAGCACGCGCGGCCGGAGCTGTGCGAGGCGCTCGCGGTGGCGTTCGATGCCGGCGAGGATGGATGCGGTCTTGAAGCCGAAGGTGACCGGGATCGCCTGCTGCAGGTTGCTGCGGCCGATCACCGGGGTGTCGCGGTAACGCCGCGACAGGTCGACCAGGGCTGCGGAGATCGCCGCCAGTTCGCCGTCGATGATTTCCAGACCCTCGCGGATCTGCATCACCGTGGCGGTGTCGGTGATGTCCTGGGTGGTCGCGCCCCAGTGGCAGTACTCACCGAGCTTGTCGCGGCACAGCGCGTTGAGCTGCGAGACCACGCCCAGCACCGGGTAGCCGATACGCTCGGTCTGCTCGCGCAGCTTGTCCATGTCGATCCTGTCGATGTCGCAGTTGCCGACAATCTCGTCGGCGGCCTCCTGCGGGATGATGCCGAGCCGGCCCTGTACCACCGCCAGCGCACGCTCGATGTCGAGGTACTTCTCGGTGCGGTTGCGATCGGACCACACCGCGCGCATTGCGTCGGTGCTGAAGATGTTGCCGAAGATTTGTGAGTCGATGATGCTGGCGCCCATGATGGATGCTCCTGAGAACGTTATGAGAGGGGTATTCGTGGTACCTGCGGGATCAGCCCGCAGCGGTGGCACAGCGAGCGAGGATGGCCTCGGCCTGAAGGACCACCGGTCGGTCGATCATTTTTCCGTCGAGTTGCGCCGCGCCGTCGGACCCTGCGGCCAGCGCCAGTACGCGCTCGGCCCAGGCCTGCTCCTCCGGTGTGGGCCGGACCGCGGCATGGATGACGGCGACCTGTTTCGGGTGGATGCACAACTTGGCACCGAAGCCGAAAGCGCGGGCGAAGGCCAGATCGGCGCGGATCCGGGCTTCGTCGTCGATTGCCGGAGTCACTCCGGCGACCGGCGCCGCCAGCTCGGCACAGCGCGAGGCGATCGCGATCCGGCTGGCGGGGTAGATCAGCCCGGCCTGGTCACCCGACAGTCCGAGATCCACCGCGTAGTCCAGCGTGCCGAACACGAGGCGAAGCACGCCCTCGGCCAGCGCGATGTCGCGCACGTTGGCCACGCCGCGCGCGGTTTCGATGAGCGGCAGCACGCATGCCTGTGGGTCGAGCCGCGCGAGGAGCTGGGCGACCTGGTCGGGCCATTCGGTCTTGGGCAGCATGACCTGGCGGATCCCGGCGAACTTGAGCACAGCGAGATCGTCGGCAAACCAGGGTGACAAGACATCGTTGATCCTTACGACGATGCTCGGCGCCTGATCGGCATGCGCTGCGAACCAGTCGGCGATCGCATCGCGGGCGCGCGCCTTGTCCGCCGGGGCGACGGCGTCCTCGAGGTCGAGGACGATCGCGCCGGCGCCGGCGGCGAGCGCCTTGTCGAAGCGCTCGGGCCGGTTTCCCGGCACGAAGAGATAGGTGATCGGCATCTGCATGGTGGCTCTCCCGGGGGCGCTCAGATCACACCGGCGCTTCTGAGCTCGGCGATGCGACTAGCCGGATAGCCCAGGCAGCCGAGAATTGCCTCGCTGTGCTCGCCCAGCGCCGGAACCGGGTCCATGCGCGGCTCGCACTCTTCCCACGAACCCGGCGGCAACAGCGCGGGCACCGGGCCGACCGCGGTTCCGACTTCGCGCCAGCGCTTGCGTGCCGCTAGTTGCGGATGCGCCCATACCGCATGCATGTCGTTGACGTGGGCATTGGCGATCTGGGCCGTCTCGAGGCGTTCGATGACCTGCTCGGAGGTGAGACCGGAAAAGGCCTCGACGATGATCCGGCGCAGTTCGTCGCGTGCCGCGCTGCGCTTCGAGTTGCCGGAGAAGCGGTCATCCCGGGCCAACGTGGGCTGCAGCAGGACCTTGTCGCAGAACGCCGCCCATTCGCGCTCATTCTGCAAGCCGAGCATGACCACCTTGCCATCGCCGGCGGGGAACGGGCCATAGGGATAGATGGTGGCGTGGCTGGCGCCGGTACGGCGCGGCGGAGTGGCACCGTCGAGGGCGTAGTAGAGTGGATAGGAGGTCCACTCGACCAGACTCTCGAGCATGGAGATGTCGAAGTGCTGGCCGCGGCCGGTCTTGTGCCGCTGCAGCAGCGCGGCGAGGATATTGCTGTAGGCGTACATGCCGGCTGCGATGTCGGCGATCGACGGCCCCGCCTTGGACGGCTCGTCCTCGGTTCCGGTCACCGACAGGAAGCCGGACTCGCTCTGGATCAGCAGGTCGTAGGCCTTCTTGTCGCGGTAGGGGCCGTCGCTGCCATAGCCGGAGATGTCGCACACGATGATCTCCGGCTTGAGCGCCGACAGCACTTCGTACGACAGTCCAAGCCGTGCGGCCGCACCGGGGGCGAGGTTCTGCACCACGACGTCGGCCTCCTCCACGATCAGGCGCTTGAGGATGGTCTGCGCCTCCGGGTTCTTGACGTCCAGCGTCAGGCTCTCCTTGGAGCGGTTGGTCCACACGAAGTGCGAGGCCAGGCCGCGCACGCGCTCGTCGTAGCTGCGGGCGAAGTCGCCAACGCCGGGGCGTTCGACCTTGATCACGCGGGCGCCCAGGTCGGCGAGTGGGCGGGTTGCGAAGGGCGCGGCGATCGCATGTTCCAGGGTGACGACGGTAATGCCTTCCAGGGGTCTCATTGTTCGCTCCTCACTTGATTAGCGCGGTGGCTTCCATCGTCAGCCAGCCTTCATGGTCCTTGGCCCACAGATGGATGGTCTTGCCGTCCGGTTGCGGCTCGCCGCAGACGAAGAAATGGTTGATGTCGAACACCGGCCGCACGGCGCGGAACTCGTAGCGTTGCACCACGGCATCGGGCAACTGGTGACGCAGCAGGTCCAGCAGCAGGGTCTCGATCATCGGCCCGTGCACGATCAGGCCAGGATAGCCCTAGACCTCGGTCACATACTTGCGGTCGTAGTGGATGAGGTGACCGTTGAATGTCAG
>JAUVVG010000033.1 GCA_030604735.1 Azoarcus sp. | reverse complement strand
CCTATCCCAGGCGGGCCGGAATCGACACGGGCGATAAACGGAGGTCCCCAAGCCCGACGCGACTGCGCCAATCGTGGCTTCGCGCGCACTGCACAGCGGGCGACGCCTCGCGTAGATCGCAAGCGCGGACTTGATCAGGTAAAGGACAAGAAACGCGCCGACCAGGTCACCGACGAACATCGGGACCGCACCTGCGAAAGGATCGCCGACGCTGCCGGCCAGCCAGAACGCCAGGTTGTGCAAGATCGCATTGATCGCGGCATAAAGCAGAACGCACACGGTCAGGTGGATTGCGCCGAATCCGCTCAACGAAGCCTGCAAACCGAACCAGCGCAAGGTCAGGACGACCGCCAACCACGGCGACAAGCCCGAAACCAGCGCAATCATGAGCAACATCTCCGCACTGACCCCGTCCAGGGTCATCAGCGAGGTCATCAGCGACCCCAGTCCGATACCGAGCGCACCGCGCCAGCCTAGCATCAGGACCGCCCCCAGCCGCGCAGCGGCCGGCAGGAATATCCATCCTATATGCACGCTCCAGGCGGCCCAACTGAACACGAGCTCATTCAGTTCGAACAAGACGAGCCAGGCCAGCGACACCGCTAGGACCGACAGCATGCCACCCTCCCGACGCTCGATCGCACCCTGACTCAGGCCTTGCTTGCCTTCTTGACGCAGCGCGCGACTTCGCTGAAGTAGTGCTTCGCGATCTCGGTCGGCACGATGGACTTGACCCGGGAGTCCTGCGGATTGACATGCAGTTCGATCAGGCCTTTGGTGCGGAGCTTGGTCAAGCGGCGATGAATGGTCGCCGGCGCGCCGGCGCTGTCCAGCGCCATCGCCTCGGTCACCGACAGACTGTGTCCCGCATACCAGGCCGACGCGACCAGGTCGAGCAAGTGCTGCTCGGCCGCGTCGATATCGGGAATCGAAGGTAGTTGCTGGATCGCCTTGACCAGGTTCAGAAAACGGAAGTAAGCATCCATGGTGTGAGTTCCTGCGGTGTAGTCACGAATCCGTCATGTATTTCGGCCCGGCCTCGCTTGCCGGACGCGGCTCGCCGCATGCGCTGGTTCCGCGCATGGGCATGCGTTTGTTCAAGGTCGCGTGAGGGTACAGGCAGGCGCGAACGTCTGCAAGAGTGAATTTTCGGAATAGGAAAACTGCTCCCGACCCGGCATTTAACCGGCTACGCGTCACCCCGACACCCTCGCTTGCATTCATATTTGATAGTAGTCTTCGCGCTCGCGCTCACCAAACGGTTTCGCCCTTCACGCCGCTGACGGCATAATCCGTCCGTCACCTTTCCGCTCCGACTGCGCCTTGAAGCCCCCTCCCTCCAACGCCCCTCACTGCATGCGGTGTGCCCACCACTACATCACCTATGACCCGGGCTTTCCATACGGATGCAGGGCGATGCAGTTCAAGAGCCGGCGCCTGCCCATGCATGACGTGATCGAAGCCTCCGGCATCGAGTGTCAGATGTTCTGCCCGCGCCCGACCAGACCGAACCGCTGATCCGGTCGTCGCCCGGCCAGCCCCAAGCCCAAGCCCAATCCCAATCCTGCACCAGCATGGGGCGGATCATGCCCAAGCTGGGGCAAACCGGCTGGTGCCGCCCCGGTTATCGCCCTCTTCCGTTCAAACCATCGTCATTCTCATGCCGGCACCGCGGCGGCCCATGCTCAGGCGCGACGGGCGCCATGGCGTGACACACCGAGTCGCCGGAGAAATCAGGCACGGCCCTTGCAGTGGGGCTTGTCAGCAATCCTGACAACCCTATCTGTACGAGGCTCACGATGACGAACACCTTACCGCGCAAGGCTCTGCTCTCTTCACTGCTCGGCGCCGCCACCCTGGCACTGGCAGTCGCCTCCACCAGCACCTTCGCCCAGGAGAAGGTCCTGCGTATCGGCATGACGGCCGCCGACATCCCGCGTACCCTCGGCCAGCCCGATCAGGGCTTCGAGGGAAACCGCTTCACCGGCATTCCGATGTACGACGCGCTGACCCACTGGGACCTGTCCAAGTATGACGAGGCCAGCGTGTTGCTCCCCGGACTCGCCACCGAATGGGCGGTCGATGCGTCCGACACCACCAAATGGGTGTTCAAGCTGCGCGAGGGCGTGAAATTCCATGACGGGTCCGACTTCAACGCCGATGCCGTGGTGTGGAATGTGCAGAAGGTGCTCGACCAGGCCGCCAAGCATTTCGACGCCAGCCAGGTCGGGGTGACCGCCTCGCGGATGCCGACCCTGCATTCGGCCCGTGCGATCGACGCCTACACGGTGGAACTCACCACCTCCGAGCCGGACGCCTTCCTCCCGCTCAACCTGACCAACCTGTTCATGGCCTCGCCCGCTCACTGGGAGGCCAAGCTCGCCGCGGTGCCGGCCAGCGTCACCGATCCGGCCGAGCGCTCCGCCCAGGCCTGGAGGGCCTTCGCCGCCGACGCCTCCGGTACCGGCCCGTTCAAGATGAGCGCCTTCTCGCCGCGCGAGCGTCTCGAGATGGTGCGCAACGAAGCCTACTGGGACCCGGCACGCACGCCCAAGCTCGACCGGGTCGTGATGATTCCGCTGCCCGAGGCCAACGCCCGCACCGCCGCGCTGCTGTCCGGTCAGGTGGACTGGATCGAAGCGCCGTCGCCGGACGCGATGGACCAGATCCGCTCCCGCGGTTTCACCATCTACAGCAACCCGCAACCGCACGTGTGGCCGTGGCAGCTGTCCTTCGCCGAGGGCTCGCCGTGGCTGGACAAGCGGGTACGTCATGCTGCCAACCTGTGCGTCAATCGCGAGGAGTTGAAGCAACTGCTGGGCGGCATGATGGGCATCCCGAAAGGCACGGTCACGCCTGACCACCCGTGGTGGGGCAACCCGAGCTTCGACATCCGTTACGACCCGGACGCCGCCAAGGCGCTGATGACCGAAGCCGGTTTCTCGGCGAGCAGTCCGGTCAAGGTCAAGGTCCAGATCTCGGCCTCGGGCTCGGGCCAGATGCAGCCGCTGCCGATGAACGAGTATGTGCAGGAAAGCCTGCGCGAGTGCTTCTTCGACATCGAATTCGACGTGCTCGAGTGGAACACGCTGTTCACCAACTGGCGTCGTGGCGCCAAGGACCCGACCGCCAACGGCGCGCACGCGATCAACGTGAGCTTTGCGGCGATGGACCCCTTCTTCGCGATGGTGCGTTTCAGCAGCACCGGCGCCTTCCCGCCGGTCTCGAACAACTGGGGCTTCTTCGGCAACGACGAGATCGACGCGATCATCGCCGACGCCCGCACCAGCTTCGACGATACCGAGCGCGACGCCGCGCTGGCCCGGCTGCATGCCCGCATCGTGGATGAGGCGCCGTTCGTGTGGATCGCGCATGACGTCGGCCCGCGTGCGATGTCACCGAAGGTGAAGAACGTGGTCCAGCCCAAGAGCTGGTTCATCGATATCGCGCCGATGGACATCGAGTAACACGGGTCTTCCCGCCACGACAGGCAGGCGATGGCGGTCGGGACGCGCACGAAAGACAGTCCTTGCCGCCTTCGCGCCCAACGCACACCACGCGCTCTCCCTGACGGTCGGTACGCGCGCGGGGCTTCTGTCGGTCGTCGGCAGTCGTCGGTGCCCCGCCACCGGAGCGGGTCGCCGCCGACCTCCCGATAACGAGTTTGCCGGAGCCCCCTCATGTTTCTCTATCTGCTCAGGCGGGTGATCTATACCCTGCCCATCATGCTCGGGGTCGCCTTCCTGTGCTTCCTGCTGGTGCACATCTCCCCGGGCGATCCGCTGGTCTCCATCCTGCCGCCGGATGCGTCGATCGAATTGCAGCGGCAGCTGATGACGCTGTACGGCTTCGATCGCTCCTATTTCGAACAATTCGTCAGCTGGATCTGGCGCGCGCTGCAAGGTGATCTCGGCACCTCCATCGCCACCGGCCGCCCGGTCGCCGACGAGGTGTTCCGCGCCGTCGGCAACACGCTGATGCTGGCCGGCGTCGCGACCTTGATCGGTTTCTTCTTCGGCAGCCTGTTCGGTTTCGTCGCCGGATACTTCCGTGACTCCTGGGTGGATCGCGCCGCCTCTGCGCTGTCGGTGCTCGGGGTGAGCGTGCCGCACTACTGGCTCGGCATGGTGCTGGTGATCATCTTCTCGTCGTGGCTGATGATCCTGCCGGCCACCGGCGCCGGTCCGGGCGGTTCCGGCGCCTGGGTCTGGGATTGGGCCCATGTCCAGTACCTGATCCTGCCGGCGGTGACCATGTCGGTGATCCCGATGGGGATCATCGCCCGCACCGTGCGGGCCCTGGTCGCCGACATCCTGGCGCAGGAGTTCGTGGTCGGCCTCAAGGCCAAGGGCATGACCGATGTCGGCATCTTCCTGCACGTGGTCAAGAACGCCGCGCCGACCGCGCTGGCGGTGATGGGTTTGCAGCTCGGCTATCTGCTTGGCGGATCGATCCTGATCGAGACTGTGTTCTCGTGGCCCGGCACCGGCTTCCTGCTCAACTCGGCGATCTTCCAGCGCGACCTGCCGCTGTTGCAGGGCACGATCCTGGTGCTGGCGATGTTCTTCGTGCTGCTCAACCTGCTCGTGGATGTGCTTCAGACCACGCTAGACCCGAGGATTCAGCGATCATGAGTGCGACCACCCTCAGTTTCGACGCCAAGGCGCAAAAGGCCGCGGCCGACGCGGTCGAAGCCGCCTTCGAGCGATCGACCGGTTTCTGGAGCGGCGTCCTGCGCAAGCTCGCCCGCGACCCGGTCGCGCTGGTCTCGGCCGGGGTCATCCTGCTGCTGATCCTGATGGCGATCTTCGCGCCCTGGATCGTGCCGTCCGACCCCTACAAGACCTCGATGATCAACCGCCTGAAGCCGATCGGCACCGAGCACTTTCCCCTCGGCACCGATGAACTCGGGCGGGACATGTTGTCGCGCCTGATGGTCGGCGCACGGCTGTCGCTGTTCATGGGCATCACCCCGGTGCTGATCGCCTTCCTGATCGGCAGCGCCATCGGCATCCTGGCCGGTTTCGCCGGTGGCTGGCTCAACACCATCATCATGCGCAGCATCGACGTGCTGTATGCCTTCCCGTCGGTACTGCTCGCGATCGCGTTGTCCGGTGCGCTCGGCGCCGGCATCGGCAACGCGCTGCTGTCGCTGACCATCGTGTTCATCCCGCCGATCGCGCGGGTGGCCGAGAGCGTCACCACCCAAGTGCGTGGGCGCGACTTCGTCGAGGCGGCGCGGGCCTCGGGCGCGGGCGGCTTCACCATCGTGCGGGTGCATGTGCTCGGCAACGTGCTCGGGCCGATCTTCGTCTACGCCACCAGCCTGATCGCGGTGTCGATGATCCTCGCCTCAGGCCTGTCCTTCCTTGGCCTCGGGGTGCGTCCGCCCGAGCCGGAGTGGGGTTTGATGCTCAATACCCTGCGTACCGCGATCTACTCCCAGCCGTGGATCGCTGCCCTGCCCGGCGTGATGATCTTCATCACCTCGATCTCGTTCAACCTGCTCTCGGACAGCCTGCGCTCGGCGATGGACGTCAAGAACTGAGCGGCGACCCTCGACCCCCTGCCGAACGACAAGGAAGACACATGGACATTTCAAGCAAGCCCCGCCAAGTCCACCCGCCCCTGATCGATATCCGCGACCGCGGCGGGCCAGCCCAGCCGATGCTGCGGGTGCGCAAGCTGTTCAAGCATTTCGACCTGAAAAAGAGCTTCATCGAGAGCCTGGCCGGCGGCGGCCAGGTCGTGCGCGCGGTGGACGGGGTCGATTTCGACGTCTTCAAGGGCGAAACCCTGGGGGTGGTCGGCGAATCCGGCTGCGGCAAATCGACCACGGCGCGGCTGTTGATGCACCTGATCGAGCCTTCCGGCGGCGAGATCATCTTCGACGGCGAGACGGTGGGGACCCCCGGACTGAGTCTGCGCGAATACCGCCGCCAGGTGCAGTTGGTGTTCCAGGACAGCTACTCGTCGCTGAACCCGCGCCTGACCATCGAGGACTCGGTCGCGTTCGGCCCGCAAGTCCATGGCGTGTCGCGACGCGAGGCGATCGGCCGTGCCCGCGACCTGCTCGCCCGGGTCGGACTAGAGCCGCGCCGCTTCGCCGAACGCTACCCGCATGAATTGTCCGGTGGCCAGCGCCAGCGGGTGAATATCGCCCGCGCGCTGGCGCTCGAGCCGCGGCTTGTGATCCTCGATGAAGCGGTGTCGGCGCTGGACAAGTCGGTCGAGGCCCAGGTGCTGAACCTGCTGATGGACCTCAAGGACGCCTTCGGCCTGACCTACATCTTCATCAGCCACGACTTGCATGTGGTGCGTTACATCTCGGACCGGGTGATGGTGATGTACCTCGGCAAGGTCGCCGAGACTGGCCCGGCCGAGGACTTGTTCGAGCGGCCGCTCCATCCCTACACCGGCGCGCTGCTGTCGTCGATGCCGTCCATGGACCCGGATCAGCGCACCCAGGAGGCCCCGCTGACCGGCGATCCGCCCAACCCGATCAACCCGCCCAGCGGCTGCCGCTTCCACACCCGTTGCCCGATGGCAGAACCGGTCTGCGCAGAACAGACCCCGACCCTGGCCAGCGTGCGAGGACAACGCAAGGTCGCCTGCCTCATCCATGAGATCGGCAGCGGCCACAGCCAGGCCGACGCTGCGATCTACGCCGCATGACGGAGAAACCGATGACGGACGCCCACACCCCAGCCGCCCCCAAGTGCCCCCCTTCACCTGCTGCCGCCGAAGCGGCCGGTCCTTCAGCATCGGCCGTCGGATCGGCCACAAGCACTGCCACGACACCGGTCACCGAACCCGCCGCGGGGTTCGCCACCGCGGCGACCAAGGTCTCAGACGCCCACTCGCCCGCCTTGGCCAGCGAGCCGCCAATCGTCTCGGTCCGCGACCTGACCGTGACCTTCAATCCGGGCAAGCGGCCGATCAAGGCGGTCAATGGCGTGGACCTCGTGGTCCGGCGCGGCGAATCGATCGCGCTGATCGGCGAATCCGGTTCCGGCAAGAGCGTGACCCTGCGCTCGCTGCTGCGCCTGCACTCGGAGCGGCGCACCGTGATCGGCGGCCAGATCGACATCGCCGGCCATGCGGTGCTGTCGCTGTCGAACCGGGCGCTGGCCGACTATCGCGGCCGGGTCGCGTCGATGATCTTCCAGGAGCCGTTGCTCGCGCTCGACCCGGTCTATACCGTTGGCGCGCAGATCATCGAATCCATCCGCCGCCACGAGAAAATCAGCGTGGCGGACGCACGCAAGCGCGCGCTCGAGCTTTTCGAAAGGGTCCGCATTCCCAGCCCCGAGCGACGCCTCGATGCCTATCCGCACGAGATGTCCGGCGGCATGCGCCAGCGCGCGATGATCGCGCTCGCGCTCGCCTGTCGGCCGCAAGTGCTGCTCGCCGATGAACCCACTACCGCGCTGGACGCGACCGTGCAGATCCAGATCCTGTTGCTGCTGCGCGAACTGCAGCGGGAGCTGGGACTGGCGATCATCTTCGTCACCCACGACATGGGCGCCGCGGTCGAAGTGGCGGAACGCTTCGCGGTGATGTACGCCGGGCGCATCGTCGAGGAAGGCCCCACCCGCGAGGTGATGCACAACCCGCGCCACCCGTATACCCTGGCACTGATGCAGTCGCGCGCCCACGGCGCAATGGCCAAGGGCGCCCGGCTGGCAAGCATCGCCGGCTCTCCACCCGATCTCGCGGCCCTTCCCCCCGGCTGCGCTTTTGCCGGGCGCTGCGTCTTCGCCGAGCCCCGATGCCACGAGATCCAGCCCGATGCGGTGCAGCTCAGCGAACTTCATCGCGCCCGCTGTATTCGCACCGACGCGACCGCAGCCGGGATGCCCAGAATCGAGCCTGCAACAGTCTGAACGATAAGGAGCAATCACTCACCATGCTGCTAGACAAAGACCCCGCCCACGCCTTCGTCCCTTACCCCGGCGTCGTCCTGCCCTACGCCGACACCGGCCCGCTGGCCGGGCTGCGCTTCGCCGCCAAGGATTTGTTCGATGTCGCAGGCTACCCCACCGGCGGCGGCAACCCCCATGTACTCGCCCTGTCCGGCATCAAGAGCACCACCGCCCCCACCGTGCAGACCCTGCTCGACGCCGGCGCCGAGCTGGCCGGCAAGACTTACCCCGACGAGCTCGCGTTCTCGATGAACGGCATCAATGCCCACTTCGGCACCCCGCGCAACGGCGGCGCACCCGACCGCATCCCGGGTGGCTCCAGCTCCGGTTCGGCAGCCGCCGTCTCCAACGGCCTGGTCGATTTCGCGCTGGGCACCGACACCGGCGGGTCTGTCCGCGCCCCGGCCAGCCACTGCGGCCTGTTCGGCCTCCGCCCGACCCACGCCCGGATCAGCCTGGCCGGCTGCATGGACCTCGCACCGAGCTACGACACCTGCGGCTTCTTCACCCGCGACATCGACACTTTCTCCCGGGTGGGCGCCGTCCTGCTCGGCGACGACACCACCGTACTGCCAGCTTCGCCGCGCCTGCTCTTTCCGGATGACGGCTGGGGCCTGCTCGAGGCCGCAGTCAGCGAGGCCTTCGATCCGGCGCTGACCCGTATCGAAGCCTTGTTCGGCAAGCTCGGACAGGTCGAGATGGCACCTGAGGGTTTCGACGCCTTGTACTGGGCCTTCCGCTACATCCAGGGTCGGGAAGCGTGGCAAACCGATGGCGAGCTGATCGAGACCCACGGCCTCGCGCTCGGACCCGGCGTCAAGGAGCGTTTTGCCTGGTCCAAGCAAGTCACCGACGCCCAGTTCGAAGAAGCCTGCCTCGTGCGCAAGGCGGTCACCGCGCGCCTGGCCGACTTGCTTGGCGACGACGGCGTCCTGGTTCTCCCCTCGATGCCGGACATCGCACCGCTGCTGGCCACCTCGGAGGCCGAACTGGAAACCTACCGCAACCACGCGATCAAGCTGCTGTGCCTGGCCGGTCTGTCCGGCTTTCCGCAACTGTCGATGCCGATCGCGAAACGCCAGGGCGCCCCGCTGGGCCTGTCGCTACTCGGCCCGGCCGGCAGCGACCGCAGCCTGATCGCGCTGGCCGGAACCATCATGGCGGCATCGGACACTTGACGCCCGAGCCCATGTGCCTGTCGAGCCATGGCCAATGCGGGCCACGAAGAATCGGACACCGCCCGCTGACCTATGGCTCGGCAGCAACGACTCCGGCACGGGCGAGCATGGCGTGAAGCAAGACGTTGGCCCCGGCCGCCAGATGCACCGGGTCGGCGTCTTCGATCTCGTTGTGCGAAATGCCGTCCTTGCACGGCACGAAGATCATCGCGGCCGGCGCGGTCCGCGCCACATAAACCGCGTCATGCCCCGCGCCACTGACGATGTCGAGATGACTCAGCCCCGCACGTGCAGCGCCTTCCCGCACCGCCGCGACCAGCGTCCGGTCGAAGGCGATCGGCTCGTAGTACACCACCTGCTCGATCTCGATCCCCACCGGGAAGCGTGCGCACAAGGCCTCGGCTGCGGCCCGCAGGGCGGCGTCCATCGCGAGCAATCCTTCGTCGGTCGCATGGCGGAAATCCACCGTGAAGCCGACCCGGCCCGGGATCACGTTGCGCGAATTCGGGAACACCTCGACACACCCTACCGTGCCACGCCCATCGGGCTGATGGGCCAGCGCGATCTCGATCACCTGTTGCATCAGATGGGTGGCGGCGAACAGGGCATCCTTGCGCAAGCGCATCGGAGTCGGCCCGGCGTGCGCTTCCATGCCGGTCACCGTGACGTCGTACCAGCGTTGGCCGAGGGCACCGGTCACGACACCAATCGTGGTAGCCGCATCTTCCAGCACCGGCCCCTGCTCGATATGGGCCTCGAAGTAGGCACCAAAACGGGGCGCGCCGGCCGCAACCGACGCCGCTTCGGTGCCGGCATAGCCGATCGCTACCAGCGCCTGCCCTACCGAGACCCCCTCATGATCGGTCCGGGTCAACGCGTGCTCGAGGCTGAACGCCTCCGCATACACCCCGGAGCCCATCATCACCGGCACGAAGCGCGAACCTTCCTCGTTGGTCCACACGCAAACCTCAATCGGCGCCTCGGTGCGGATGCCGGCCTGGTTCAGCGCCCGCACCACTTCGAGGCCGGCCATCACGCCATAATTGCCATCGAACTTGCCCCCGGTCGGCTGGGTGTCGATATGGCTACCGGTCGCGATTGCAGGCAGGTCGTCGCGCTCGCCGGGCCGGCGGGCAAAGATGTTCCCGATCGCATCGACCCGTATGCTGCAGCCCTCTGCCCGCATCCACGCGACGAACTGGTCGCGCGCCTGCCGGTCGAGCTCGGTCAGCGCCAGCCGGCACACTCCGCCCTTGTCGGTCGCCCCGATCCGCGCCAGATCCATCAACGACTGCCACAACCGGTCACCCTCGACCGACAGCGCCTCGACCCCGACTCCGCCACCCTCATTCAATCGAACATTCACCGCATTCACTCCCACACATGTCAACGCAATGGCAGAATCAAGCAATTTTCAGGCCGCGTAACCGCTACCGCATGTGATGTCGCGCCAGGCAAAGGATCGCCTGCCGTCTGTCCCGCTGTCGGTCCTTGTAACCAGCATGCAATACCCCGTTTCAGCACTCCTCGTTTATGAGATTCGTGCGGGACACGGAAGCAATGGAGCACCCCAAGAGCCGTCACGCAAACACCCTAGCAGCGCGCTGTCAAACCTGGTGGCGTAGCGGCGTCGTAAGCCACCAACCTCACCCTCATCTACTCCGAGCATCACCCTCTTTAAAGAAAGGCCTGCACCAATGAAGATGAAGCTCAACCTGATCAACCCCAACACCACCTGGTCGATGACACGACTGATAGAAGAATCCGCTCAGGCGGTGGCCTCACCCGACACCGCCATCCGCGCGGTCAGCCCGGATGGCGGTGTGCCGTCGATCGAATGTCACCTGGACGAAGCCATCGCCGCCCTCGGCGTCGTGGAAGAAGTCCGGCGCGGTGAAGCCGAGGGCTGCGACGCCCATATCATCGCCTGCTTCGGTGACCCCGGCCTCGACGCGGCCCGCGAGGTCGCCACTGGCCCGGTGATCGGCATCGCCGAAGCCGCGATGCACGCCGCCACCCTGCTCGCGACCGGCTTCAGCGTCATCACCACCCTCGAGCGCACCGTGGTAATCGCCGAGCACCTGACGCGCAAATACGGCATCCACAATCATTGCCGCCGGATCCGTGCCGTCGAGATCCCGGTGCTCGGCCTGGAAGACCCGGCCAGCCAGGCCTACGAGCGCATCCTCGCCGAAGCCAAAGTCGCGCTCGCCGCGGACCGCTGCGGCGCCATCGTACTCGGCTGCGCCGGCATGTCGGATCTGGCCAAACGGCTCGGCATCGAACTCGGCGTGCCGGTGATCGACGGCGTCACCGTGGCGATCGGTTTTGCCGAGGCGCTGGTGCGTTGCGGCCTGGGCACGAGCAAGAACGGCGATTACGCACTCCCTCCGGCCAAGACACCCTGCGGATGGGCACAGGGCCTGGCTCAGCAGGTCCCGGTCAAGCCGTGATTTCAGGGTGCTATCACTCCTTCTGAGCATTCCAACCCCGCACACGGTGAAAGGCGTTCGCAAAGACAGCGATGGCGTGCGGAACGTTTTCTTGAGAGACTGGCGCAGTGCCCTCGTCATCCGCAGCCCCCGGCCGAGCCCTGGGGGGCACAGTGGAACCATCAGGCTCGCGATGTCATCGACACGCTAAGGAGGACCGAAGTCGCGTGCTTTTGCGGGGCAGCCCCGTGAAGGCCTGATTCGAGGAGAACCGCACATGGCGCTGCGCGGTGAGAAACACGCAATGACGCGCGGAGGCTTCCTGACCTGGGAAGCCGGACAGCCCGACAAGCATGAATACTGCCGTGGCGACGTCTTCGCGATGACCAGTGCGCGTCAGGCGCATGTCATCGTTGCCGGCAATTGCTTCGCGCTATTGAAAACGCACCTGCGCGGTAGCGGATGCCGCGCCTACATCTCCGACATGCAGGTCGAGGTCAGCGCCGCCGACGCCCGTGTTCTATCCGGATGTCTTCGTCAGCTGCGCGCCGGAAGACCTGGCCGCCGAACGCACCCTGACCCAGCCCAAGGTCATCATCGAAGTGCTCTCGGACAGCACCGCCGCCTACGACCGCGGCGTGAAGTTCGCAGCCTACCGCATGCTGCCGAGCCTGCAGGAATACGCGCTCATCGACCCCGATCGCCGCGCGATCGAGATCTTCCGCCGCACCCCGGAGAGCGACTGGCTGCTCGCCACCCGCGACAGCGCCCGCGCGCTCATCCTGCCATCGATCGAATTCGAAGCCGGGCTGGATGCGGTGTTCGAGGATATCCCTGAGGAGTGACTTGCTCTGTTAATCCAGCAGGCAGGGCGTGGTCCGGGCATGACTGCCTGGATTGGCATCGACGTCGAATCGCTGCAGTAGAGGCTGCTCCATTCATCCAGAGGCAAGCCTTCGACCTCGGTGGTGACGTTATAGGCGGAAATAAAGTCAGTGTGACCCTCGCGCCACTTACGTTCCTGTTCTCGACGGACGACTTCGCGAAGGTAGTTGTCGCAAACCTGCGATACGTTGATATCGTGTTGCCAGGCTGCATCCAGAACATCGCAATTCAGGCTGAGATTGGTCGCTCGCTTACACGGGGCGTGCCCGAGTCGGTTCGTAAGAGATTCTGATTGATTGGCACCGCCTTCTCCATGTGCATTCTAATTTGCGCACACTTTATCCCGCATTCCTTGTTGAGCCCACGGCACACCACCCGACGCAACGACCCCGTTCACCCTATGCTGCTCAGTCAAGAGTATGGCAACGACTTGCATCCACTCGCCCCGTTATTCGAGGCCAGCGAGCATTACGGTGTTATTGGTTTGGATTTGTCGCATCTGCTGCCGACAAACTACACATCGAGAGTATCGCGTGGTGAGCTGAAGGTGATCTGCGTGTTCAACGGCATCGTGATCGCCTTCGCGCCAACCAAGGCCAACACCCAAGCTTTGATCATCGTGCAGTGTCAGGGTCATGAAGTTGCGATCGATGTGATGGCCAACAAGCTGCGTTATGGTCAGTTGCCCACCAACAAGATGATATTGCTGAATGCCTGGGTCGCGTTGAGGCGTGATGATATCGTGGCGAGCTGTCATGCTGAGCGCATGAAGGACGACTACTTCAAGCTCGCGCCGTACGGTGAACTGTCGTGGGAAACGACAGTTTGCGGCAGTTGATGATTTCGAGGCAGTCTACGACAGAAAGGGCGCCGAAGCGCCCTTCCGTTACTTCAAACCGTCAGGAGACGATTAGAAGCGGTGACGCAGACCAACGTTGAAGCCGCTGGTGTAGTCGGCAGAGCCAGCACTGTACGTCGAGAAACCACCTTCAGCCGCATTGTTGGTGCTGATCTTGGCGTAGGCTGCATACAGATTGGTACGAGCGGACAGGCTGTGCGTGTAACCCAGCGCCCACTTGCTAGCTTTGGGATCGCTACCACCCGACACGTCGATCTTGTTGCGTGAGTAAGACAACTGGACAGCACCCGCTTCGCTGACCGGTGCAGTCAAGCCAACCATCCACTGCTTGGCTTTTGTATCAAAAAGGTCTGACTTCATGTTGCCATAAAGTGCTGAAACCTTAGCTACGCCAAAGTCATACGAAGCACCCAGATCCCACACTTTGTCTTTGTAACCACCGTCAATCTTGACTTGGTGATAGTTCAAACCCAAAGCGATCGGGCCATTACGGTACATCGGGTTGATCGCCCAAATCTTGGCGTTGTTGCTGTCGACACCCCTGAGCGTTATTTCTTCGTCACCAAGACCGTTGGCCGTGTAACCAACAGTAACGTTGAAGCCGTTGAAGTTCGGCGACACATAAGCGATCAGGTTATCAAGGCGGATCGTGTTCGGCGCCGCGGAAGCACCCATGAAGTACACACCACGACCGTAGGTCACGTCACCAACGGTACCCGTGGCGAACGGATCAAACGCACCAACCATATTGAACTGCGGGGTGTACTGACGGCCAAGGGCGATGGTACCGAAGTCGCCACCGAGGGTCAGGAAGGACTGACGGTTGGTGTTCAGCGTGTCGGTACGATCAACGTTCATGGAGCTTTCCAGAACGAAACCAGCCTTGAGGCCGTTACCCAGATCTTCGGTGCCACGGAAACCGATACGGCTGCCAGACTGCTGGCCGCTATCCAGACCCTGACGCGACTTGAAGGTCTTGGTGTCCGAGCTGGAGTTGTGCGAGAAGCCGATATCGACGATACCGTAGATGGTCACGTTGGACTGAGCCATGGCGACCGGCGCTGCGATCATACCGGCGACGGCCAGCGCAATCAGTTTCTTTTGCATGTATTTCTCCTCTAGTTTGAAGTTGAAACCAGCTTGCCGCCGGCCCGACTTACCTCTCGATTGAGAAGTTGGAGCCATTGTGCAAATGCGACCGGAGCGAAGCAAGCGTGATGACCGAATTCGGCCACATTTGCCGCACATCTGTTGCATGCGTGCAACAAGGATGCGCGATCCGACGTTCAGGAACGAAACACTTTCAGCTCGAGACCGGTCACATGCGGTAGTGACGGTCGTTGACCGTTATAAGGGCAAGCCCGCGTTCGATCGCGGTAGCGGCGATCAGCACAGCGGCCGTCTGCATCCCGTGGCTGAGTCCGTAGCTGCCACCATGAAAATCGGCCCTGAAGCGATGGCTGGATCCATCTCTCATGCGCTGCCCTCACCTATACTCAGGTCATGACGATTGCCACCGACCCGCTCACCCAACGGCTGCAATCCCAGCCCGACATCCGGCTGGCGATTCTGTGCGGTTCTGTAGCCCGGGGAGAGGTCCGCCGGACACGGACCAATTGTGAACTTGCTCGACGGGGCGACGGAACCGTTTCCCGCCTTAGCACTCTCAAGCTGCGAGTGCTAAAATAGGTATTAAGGAGGGATTGAAACATGAGTCACGCTCTGCCCATGCCGGTGTTGAGTGCCACCGGCAGCATCGATCAGTACATACAGTCGGTCAATCGGATTCCGCTGCTCACCGAGCGGGAGGAGCACGACTTGGCCACGCGCCTGCAGGAGCAGGGCGACGTGGATGCTGCGCGCCAGCTCGTGATGTCGCACCTGCGGGTGGTGGTCGCGATCGCGCGCGGTTATCTGGGTTACGGGCTGCCCCATGCCGACCTGATACAGGAAGGCAACATCGGACTGATGAAGGCGGTCAAGCGCTTCGACCCCAAGCGCGGGGTGCGGCTGGTGTCGTTCGCGATCCACTGGATCAAGGCCGAAATCCACGAGTACGTCATCCGCAACTGGCGCCTGGTCAAGATCGCAACCACCAAGGCCCAGCGCAAGCTGTTCTTCAACCTGCGCAGCATGAAGACCGACACCGGTACGCTGAACAAGGACGAAGTGCAGGCTATGGCCGAGCAGCTTGGCGTAAAGCCGGAGGAAGTGGTCGAGATGGAAACCCGCCTGACCGGCCGTGACATGCCGCTGGACGGTGGCAACGATGACGAGGACGACCGCTTCGCCCCGATCGCCTACCTGCCCGACCCGAACGCCGAGCCGTCGGTGGTGCTGGAGCAGGCCGAGAACGCCCGCCTGGCCGATGAAGGGCTGCATAGTGCGCTGGCCAGCCTGGACGAGCGCAGCCGCGCCATCGTCAGCCGCCGCTGGCTGACCGAGGACAGCGGCCCGACCCTGCACGAACTCGCCGCCGAATACGGCGTGTCGGCCGAGCGCATTCGCCAGATCGAGGCCAAGGCCATGCAGAAAATGCGCGGGTTGCTCGCTGCGGCGTAATGCGGCGTGCTTACTTCCCGGCCAGCAACTGTTTGATGTCGGCTGCGATCAGTTCGGAGGACTCGCCATGGCGCACGTAAAGTCGCAGGCGACCTTGCGGGTCGAAGATGTAGGTGCCCGCCGAATGGTCTACCGTGTAGTTCATGCCGCTGGTATCGCCGCTCTTGCGATAGAAGATGCGGAAGTCCTTCGCCACCTCGGCGGTTTCCTCGAGGCTGCCGTATAGGCCCAGAAAGCGCGGGTCGAATACCGGCACGTAGTTGGCGAGCAACTCCTCGGTGTCGCGCTCCGGGTCCACCGTCACGAACAACACCTGCACCCGGTCCGCATCCGGGCCGAGCGCCGCCATGACCTCGCTCATCGTCATCATGCTGGTCGGACACACGTCGGGACACTGGGTGAAGCCGAAGAACAGCGTCACCACCTTGCCCTTGAAATCGTCGAGCGTGCGTCGCTGCCCGTGGTGGTCGGTGAGTGAGAGGGCGTTGCCGTAGTTGGCACCGGTGATGTCGGTGCTCTGGAAACTCGGGGCGGGGGGGCCGGAACAGGCCGCGGTGGCCAGCGCAATCAGCGCGGCCACCGCCAGGGAGTAAATTCGCATCAAACCATCTTTGCAGTCAGAACCGGATGTAATGATCGGTCAGAAGCGCGGCAAAGAGCAAGAACAGATACAGAATCGAGAAACGGAAGGTCTTGCGCGCCAGGGCGTCGCTGTAATCGACATAGAGGCGCCAGGCGTAGCGCAGAAAGCTCACGCCGAGTGCGACCGCGGCGGCGAGGTAGATCCACCCGCTCATCCGGGTGGCGAAAGGCAGCAAAGTCACCCCGAACAGGATGAAGGTATAGAGCAACACCGAAAGACGGGTGTACTCGGCGCCATGGGTCACCGGCAGCATGGGCAGCCCGGCGCGGGCGTAATCCTCGGTGCGGTACAACGCCAGCGCCCAGAAATGCGGTGGGGTCCAGGCGAAGATGATCAGGAACAGCAGCAGCGCGTCGGCGCTGACCTCGCCGGTCACCGCCGCCCAGCCAAGCACCGGCGGCATCGCCCCGGAGGCGCCACCGATGACGATGTTCTGCGGAGTGCGGGGCTTGAGCAGGATGGTGTAGACAACCGCATAGCCGACAAAGGTAGCGAAGGTCAGCCACATCGTCAGCGGATTCACCAGTTGATGCAGGATCAACAGCCCGGCCCCGCCGAGGATGGCGGCAAAACCCAGGGTTTCGACCGGATTGAGTTCGCCGCGCGGCAGGGGCCGGCCGCGGGTGCGGGCCATGTGGGCATCGATACCGCTTTCGATCAGACAGTTCATCGCCGCGGCCGCACCAGCGACGAAGGCGATGCCGACCGTCGCGGCGAGCACCACCGCCGGGTCGGGCAAGCCGCCCGGCACCGCCAGGAACATGCCAATGATCGCGCAGAAGACGATCAGGGTATTGACCCTCGGCTTGGTCAATACGTAGAAGGCATGCAAGCGCCGCCCGGCGGCGGCGCGATCAAGCGTAAGAGTTCGTGTGTTCTGCGCGCTCATTGTCTCTCCTGACGGTTGTCACCGGGCGAGGCGCCCCGTTCAGCCGATATGTTATGCACACCATGACCAGCACCAGCAGGGCCGCACCGGCGTTGTGCGCGGCGGCCAACCACAGTGGCAGGCTGAACACCACGTTGGCGACGCCGATCAGCACCTGCAACACCACGGCCGCCAGCAACGCGAGACCGATGCGCTGGGTCGCCTGGCGCCGCGACAGCAACCACGCCAAGCCGAACAAGGCCCCGCCGGCGACCACCGCGCCGATACGGTGCATCCAATGGATCGCGGTCAGCGCTTCGTGCGACAACAGCTCGCCCTCGGGCGTCATGCCGAGTTCACGGATCACGTGAAAGGCGTTGGCATAGTCCGCGTTCGGCCACCAGCTGCCGTGGCAGGTCGGGAAGTCGGTACAGGCCAGCGCGGCATAATTGGTGCTGACCCAGCCCCCGAGAGTGATCTGCATCACCAGCAAGACGAACGCCAGCCACGACAGGACCTGCACCATCGGCGACACCTCGCTGCGTGGGACACGATAGGCTCTTAACGCGAGCCAGGCGAGCAGACCGAGCACCGTCATCCCGCCCAGCAGATGCGCGGTGACGATGGCCGGCTTGAGCAACAGCGTCACCGTCCACATGCCGAGCATCCCCTGGAAGATCACCACGCCGACCAATGCGGTGGCGGCTACCGGGGCCGCCCCGTGCTCGGCCCGCTTGCGCCAGGCGATCACTGCGATCGCGATGATCAGCAGACCCAGCGTCGAGGCCAGATAGCGGTGGATCATCTCCTTCCACGCCTTGGGCATGCTGACCGGACCATGGGGGTCGGCTGAGTAGGCTTCGCGAATCTGCTCGGCGGCCAGAGTGGGCGTCAGTTTGCCGTAGCATCCGGGCCAGTCGGGACAGCCCAATCCGGCATCGGCGAGACGTACATAGGCCCCGAACACCACCACCATCGTGGTCAGGATCAACGACAGAACGATCAGACGACGATAGGCTTTCATCATGTCACCCCAGCTGCGAATACTTGAGCAGGCGCTGCAGGTCCTTGATCACCAACTTGATCTCGGGCTGCTGGGGAAAGCGCATCATCACATTACCGAGCGGGTCGACCAGGTAGAAATGGGTGCCCTGCTCCGACCCGGGCAGGCGCGCGAGCCAGGCCGGATCAGCATGGGCGACGCGAAGCTCGCGGTGGGTCGCAAGCAGTTCGGCCGACGGCGTGCCGTTGTCGGTCACCAGCCACAAACGGCTGACCCGGTCCATTTCCTTGCCCTGCGCCAGGCGGGTCTGCCGGGTCGCATACAAGGCCTGCTGGCAGGTCTCGTCGCAACTGGCCGGACCGGCATAGACCAGGGTCCAGCGTCCGTTCATCGCGTCACGCTCAAGCGCGGCTTGTCCGGCCGGCGCTGCGAGCGTCGCCTCGGGCAACGGCGTCGGCGGGATCAACTCGCCGTAATTGACGCTATCTTCCGGCTGCCAAAAGTAAAAGGTGGTGTAGGACGCGATCACCGGCAGCGTGCATACGGCGATGATCGCAGCGAGCGTGAGTTTGGCGCTACGTTGCATACGACCTGAAGCTCCTGAAGACATAAAAACCGGTCAGCACCAGCGACAGACCGGCAAACGAATACCACTGCAATGCATAAGCCTTGTGCCTGTCCATACCGGCATCCGGCCTGGGCCAGTCCCTCACCAGTCCGTCTTCGGCATGAGAGGCTTGCTGCACCACCCAGTCACGCACCGGCAGACCGGACCATTCACGATAGGCCGCGAGGTCGAGGTATTGCCACAGCCTACCCTGTCCGGCCTGCGCAGCCAGCGTGAAGGGTGAGGCTTCCGGGTGACGGACCTGCCCCACGATCTGTACTTCGACCTCGTCAGCCGGTACCGACGGCAAAGCCTGACGATCGGCCCCGGACGCGATCCAGCCGCGGTTGACCAGCACCCAGCCTTCGCCACCTGCCAGCGCTAGCGGCGTCAGCACCTGAAAACCCGGCCTGCCTTGATGGACGCGATTGTCCAGATAAATAGTGCGATCGACCGCCCAACGACCGGCCAGCGACACCTTGGTCCATTCGGCCACTTCCAGATGTCCGCCGGCATCGACCGGTGCAGCCGCGGCGCCGGCTTCCAGCTTGATCTGGATGTCCGCCTTCTCGGCGGCACGTCGCATCTGCCAGTTACCCAACATCACGGTCACCACCAGCAAGGCAATCCCGGCGAGCACCGGCACCGGGTGGAGTCGCCTTTCCATCATTCGGCGGGCACCGACTCGACTGCCACAAATCTGTTTTTTCGCGCCAGAATAGCTGCCAAGCTCGATACGTTCCCAAAAAACCTATAAATCCACGCCACCCCGAGGACACCTTCCATGCGAATCATCGTCGTTCTGTTCCTGATCCTGATCCTGACCAGCCTAGGATCGGCCCTGCTCTTCCTGATACGCGACAAGGGTACCGGGGACCGCACCATGAAAGCCCTCGCCTTGCGGGTCGGACTATCGATCGGCCTGTTTCTGTTGCTGATGCTCGGGTTCGCGACCGGCCTGATCACCAGCCGCCTTTGAACCCGTTTATAACCAATACACCACCACGAACAGGAACAACCAGACCACATCGACGAAGTGCCAGTACCACGCGGTGGCCTCGAACGCGAAATGGTTCTTGGGCGTGAAATGCCCGGCATTGATCCTGAAGTACATCACGGTGAGCATGATTGCGCCTATCGTGACATGCAGCCCGTGGAAACCGGTCAGTAGATAAAAGGTCGATCCATAGATGCCGGAGTCCATCCGCAGGTTGAGATCCGAATAGGCATGGAAATACTCGTACATCTGGAAGCCGAGAAAGATCACACCAAGCAGAATGGTCAGTAGCAGACCTTTCTTCAAGGTCGCGCGATCATTCTTCAGCAGCGCATGGTGGGCCCAGGTCAGGGTTGCGCCCGAGGTCAGCAGCAACAAGGTGTTGAAGGCCGGGATGCCCCATGCGCCCATGGGGGTAAAGGCTTCATAGGCGAGCGGGCCGGCGGTCGGCCAGGAGGAGTCGGTGAACTGCGGCCACAGCAACTCGAAGTTCTCGCCGGTGGCGAGCCAGGGCACGCTCAGCACGCGTGCATAGAACAGCGCACCGAAGAAGGCCGCGAAGAACATCACCTCCGAGAAGATGAACCAACCCATCGACCAGCGGAAGGACACATCCACCCGCTTGCTGTACTGCCCGGTCTCGGACTCCTTCACCACCTGTCCGAACCAACCGAACATCATGTAGATCAGCAGCGCGATGCCGAGGAAGAATACCAGCGCGCCGCCATCGACCCGGTTGAGCCACATCACCGCGCCCGAACCGAACAACAGGAGGGCGATCGACCCGTAGATCGGATATTTCGACGGTTCAGGTATGAAGTATTTATCCAGCGCGTGACTCATTGACTCACCCCCTTATTGTGAAATTGTGACGACGAAGCGAACGAACGCCAGAATCGCCAGCACAAACAACACGCCCCCCAACACCCCGGCGAAGATGATCGCCTTGGGGTCGAGCGAAGTGGCATCCTCGACATAGCCACTGCGCTTGCGAATACCCAGGAAACCCCACAACACCGCCCTGATCGTCGCCCAGAAACCGGCGCGACGGGGCGCTGCCCCGGCCTGCTTCTCGCGTTCCGAGGACATCAGGACTCATGCCCCCCTGCCCTGCCGGCCTCGGCCCGACGCCCTGCGATCTCGAAGAAGGTGTAGGACAAGGTGATCGTGGTCACATCCGCCGGCAGCGCCGGATCCAGCACGAACGCGACCGGCATGGTCCGGCTCTCGCCGGCAGCCAGTGTCTGCTGGGTAAAGCAGAAGCAGTCCATCTTCATGAAGTGCTGACCGGCCACTTGTGGCCCATAGCTGGGCACCGCCTGACCGGTGATCGCCTCGGGCCGATTGTTGCTGACCTCGTAGGCGATCGTGGTCAGCTCGCCCGGATGGACCCGGACCGCGGTCTGCAGCGGGCGGAAGGTCCAGGGCAGGTCATGATGAATGTTGGCGTCGAACTGGACCAGAATCGTCCGTGAGGTATCGACCTGGGTATTGGTCACCTTGCTGGGCTGCAAGATGTTGTTGATGCCCGTGACTTCGCAGATTTTCTCGTAGAACGGCACCAGCAAGAAACCGAAGCCGAACATCGCGACAGCGCCCACTATCAAACGCTTCAAGACCCGCTGATTCTCGGCGGCGATTTCGCTATCGACGCTCATGCGCCCAGCACCTTGTGTTTGAAGATCACCAGCATGAAGAAAAACAACGCGAGCGCGGCCAGCCACAGACCAGTACGGATGTTGCGGGCCCGGCGCGGGTCACGCGCCGGCTTATTCGCAGCCACCTTGCCTGGTTCGGCCTGGTTCGGGTTCATACCATCGACCACTGATAGCATTCTTGCACCTCGCTCACTTCACCACCGGCACTTCTTCGAAGGTGTGGTGCGGTGCCGGCGAGGGCACGGTCCACTCCAGCCCCTCGGCCGCTTCCCACGAGCGAGCGGTGGCCTTCTCGCCTTGCCCACGCGCAGCCTTGATCACAACCCACAGGAAGATCAGCTGCGACAGTCCGAAACCGAAGGCACCGATCGATGCGAGCATGTTGAAGTCGGCGAACTGCAACGCGTAGTCCGGCACCCGGCGCGGCATGCCGGCCAGCCCCAGGAAGTGCATCGGGAAGAAAGTGATGTTGAAGAAAATCAGCGAGCACCAGAAATGCAGCTTGCCGATCTTCTCGTCTGGCATCCGACCGGTCCATTTCGGCAACCAGTAATAAGCCCCGGCGAACAACGCGAACAGGGAGCCGGCCACCAAGACATAGTGGAAGTGCGCCACCACGTAGTAGGTGTCATGGATCTGAATGTCGATCGGCGCGATCGCACAGATCAGCCCGGTGAAACCGCCCATCGTGAACACGAAGATGAAGCCGGTTGCCCACAGCATGGGGGTTTCGAAGGTCATCGACCCACGCCACATCGTGGCGATCCAGTTGAATACCTTGACCCCGGTCGGGACCGCGATCAACAAGGTGGCATACATGAAGAAGAGCTGTCCGGCGGTAGGCATGCCGGTGGTGAACATGTGGTGAGCCCATACCACGAAAGACAGGATCGCGATCGAGGAGGTCGCATACACCATGGAGGCGTAGCCGAACAACGGCTTGCGGGCGAAGGTCGGAATGATCTGGCTCACGATGCCGAAAGCCGGCAGGATCATGATGTAGACCTCGGGGTGTCCGAAGAACCAGAAGATGTGCTGGTAAAGCACCGGATCCCCGCCGCCGGCGGCGTTGAAGAAGCTGGTACCGAAGTGGCGGTCGGTCAGCAACATCGTGACCGCACCGGCCAGCACCGGCATCACTGCGATCAGCAGGTAGGCGGTGATCAGCCAGGTCCAGCAGAACAGCGGCATCTTCATCATCGTCATGCCGGGGGCACGCATGTTGAGGATGGTCACGACGATGTTGATCGCGCCCATGATCGAGCTGATGCCCATGATATGGACCGCGAAGATCGCCATGTCCATGCCCATGCCCATCTGGATCGAAAGCGGCGGGTAGAGCGTCCAGCCGGCGGCGGTCGCTCCGCCTGGAACGAAGAAGGAACCGATCAGCAGGATCGCGGCCGGCGGCAGCAGCCAGAAACTCCAGTTGTTCATCCGCGCGAAGGCCATGTCGCTCGCGCCGATCATCAGTGGAATCATCCAGTTGGCGAAGCCGACGAAGGCCGGCATGATCGCACCGAACACCATCACCAGGCCGTGCAGCGTGGTCAATTGGTTGAACAGTTCCGGCTCGACCACTTGCAACCCGGGCGAGAACAACTCGGCCCGGATCGTCAGCGCCATCACACCCCCCGCGAGGAACATGATGAAGCTGAAAATCAGGTACATCGTGCCGATGTCCTTGTGATTGGTGGTGGTGATCCAACGCATCAGCCCGGTCGGGCCGTGGTGATGATCATGCAACTGATCGGGGGTTACCGCCGCCATGCTGCCTCCTTCGCTTGCCGGTCTGGCTTGTTGCCTGCCGGGCCTTGATTGCCATCATTCGATCGGGCCGGGCCAGCCTCGCGGCAGCAGCCCGGCGGAGAGTCATCTGGGTAGAAAAGGTGATCGGCGCAAACACGCTGATCCACAGCCAACGTGTCTCGTCAATCCGCTCACCGGGTACGCACGCCAGCAACTTCGTCGGGTGCGATCTCGTCTCCGACGCTGTTACCCCAGCTATTGCGCAGATAGGTCGTGACGGCTGCCACCTCGACATCGGAGAGCTGTCCGCCGAAGGCGGCCATCGCGGTGCCTTGCTTGCCGTTCAAGACGATGTCAAGCAAGCCTGCATGTTCTCCCTTGACCAGTTCCGACCCGTCCAGCGCCGGGAAAGCCGGCGGAATACCGGCCCCGCTGGCCTGATGGCAGGCAACGCAGTGGGCTGCATAGACCTCTCCGCCGCGGGCGATCAGGTCGTCACGGGTCCAATCCCTGTCGTCGGCCGCGACCTGGGCAATGCTGGCAACCTTGAGTCCGTTGACCCAGTCGGCGTATTGCGTGGTCGAGACCACATGCACTTCGATAGGCATGAAGGCATGATCCTTGCCGCACAGCTCGGCACAGACTCCGCGAAAAACGCCTTCCTTGTCCGCCCGGAACCAGGTATCGCGGATGAAACCCGGGATCGCATCCTGCTTGACACCGAAGGCCGGCACCCACCAGGAATGGATCACATCGTTGGCGGTGATCAGCATCCGCACCTTCGCGCCAACCGGCACGACCATCGGGTTATCAACCTCGAGCAGATAATTCTCGCCCTTATCTTCCCTGCCCTGAATCTGGGCCAGCGGCGTGGAAAGGTTTGAAACAAAGCGGATGCCTTCGCCTTCACCCTGCAGGTAATCGTAACCCCACTTCCACTGGTAACCGGTCGCCTTGATGGTGATGTCCGGGTCGGTGGTATCGCGCATATCCAGGATGGTCTTAGTCGCCGGCCAGGCCATGCCGAGCAGGATGAAGACCGGAATCACGGTCCACACGATTTCTACCGTGGTGTTCTCGTGGAAGTTGGCGGCAACCGCACCGCGAGACTTGCGGTGCTTGAACACCGACCAGAACATGACGCCGAACACAACGATGAAGATCACCAGACAGATGATCAGCATCAGGGTATGCAGATCATAGATCTGCTCGGCAACCGTGGTTACTGGCGGCTGAAAATTGTAGCGACTCTGCGCGAACACACCTTGCGATGCGGTCAGCAAAACGGCCGATGCTGCCAGACGACCGGAAAGACTCATGTCTCAACCCCCATGTGGTCCAGTTGCGGCAAATTACGAAGCACCCGACTCCACCGTGCGGCACCGTATCATCCGGTGCTCTTGACTGGGGGATGTCTCCTCCACCCTGCCACGTATAGAGCGAAGTGCCTGAATTCGGACTATATGTTGTATGTATGTGGTTATTAGCCTGCTTGATCCGATCATGCCATAGCCGATTCCGGGCTCGCAACACGATTTTTTGATCTTTATCAATATGCTGCATCGCGCCATGTGCTAAACGACACTACACTCACCGGCATCCAGCGATATTCGGGAAACCCGTGGCAGCGTTTTGGTGCATTGCACAAGCTTTAAGCTTTAGACATCAAGGGCCTGGTCAGCCGGCGGCCAGCCTGCTCGCAAGCCATCTGAACACGCGACCGATCAGCGGCAGCTTGGCATAAAGCTCTTCGGCGGCGTCCCAATAGTCGCGATGGATCACGACTCGTCCGCTGGCATCGAATACCAGGTGGCTGACGCCGCGTATTTCGACCTCACGCCCGCGCATCACGAACCGGAACACCCATCCCAGCATCGCGGCATCTCCATCGACGATGCGGGTGGTGACTTTGAAGCGGGGTTGCTCGACCTGATCGAACATGTGACGGAAGATGCGCGCGATCGCCGCTATGCCCCGCACCTCGTTGAAGGGGTCCTTGAACCACGCATCATCGGCGTACAGCGTGTTCAACCGGTCGAGCGTGTCGGGCGACAAGCTCTCATAGAACGCGGCCACCGCCTCGACCCGGGCATCCTTCATGTCGCGAACCGAGCAACGAGGCGGAAGTACCAACGGTAGGGCAGCATCCTCAGCAACTTCATGACCCAGGTGAATCGACCCGGAAAGTGTATCTCGAAGGCGCCCCGGGCGAAGCCGTCGACGATTTCGGTCGCCGCCTGCTCCGGCGTGATCAGCGCCGGCATGTGGAAATCGTTCTGGCGGGTCAGCGGGGTATCGACGAAACCGGGATTGATCAGGTGGACACCGATCCCGCGCGGAGCGAGGTCCAGGTACAAGCTCTCGGCGAAGTTGATCAAGGCCGCCTTTGACGCGCCATAGGCGATTGCCTTGGGCAGACCGGCATAGCCCGCGACGCTCGCGACGATCGCGACCGCCCCGCCACCCTGGTCGAGCAAGCGCGGCAAGACTTCGGTCACACCGTCGGTCACGCCGAACACGTTGATCCCGAAAACATCGCGAAACGAATCGGGCTTCATCTCCCAGGCGCGCAAGGGGGCATAGGTGCCGGCATTGAACACGACCAGATCGACACCACCCCAGCGGGCGACAATCTCCGCCAGGGTCGCGGCGTAATCGCCGGACCGGGTCACATCCATAGGCAAGCACAGGGAAGCCGGGCAATCGGCCTGAACCTCGGCCAGACGGGCCGGTTCGCGTGCCGACAACGCGACCCAGGCACCACGGGCAGCCAAGGTTCTGGCCAGTGCCGCGCCAATGCCGGTGGAGGCACCAACCACCCACACCCGCCGACGGGTCCAGTCGCGAATCTTCGGGTTCAACGCACTCATTCTGGCCTTTTGTAGAAGGACAGCGTCACCTCGCCCAGGCGGAAGCCGAACTTGCTCATCACCGAACGATTCAGCATCACCGTATCGTCCATCAGGAACATCCAGTCGTCGAAATCCACGTTGTACACCTTGTCGCCCACCGGCAGCGCCAGCACATAGCGCCAGCGCAAGGCGTTGCCTCGCGCCTCGCCGCGGGCTTCGCCGACCACATCGTCGGCGGTGCCGGTGTATTGGCCACGCCCATGCCGGACGATGGTCCACACCCGCCGCTGGGTGGTGCCGTCGGAGTAGGTGAAGTGCTCGTCCAGCACCCCGGTGTCTCCCTCCCAACTGGCGTCGATCAGCACATGGAAGCGGCGCACCACCTCGCCGGAGCGATCCTGGAAGATGCCATGCGCGTCAAGAGTGCCGTTGAAGTAGGTCCGTAAATCGAGCTCGGGCTTTTCATTCGCATACTTGTCGATATCGACCGAACCACAACCGGCCAGCGCGAGTACGCCGGCGAAGAGTCCTGCAATTTTTTTCATCCCCGATGTCCTTCGAAGTCGAGTTCCTTGCGCCAAGCCCACAGCAGGCCCGCCGCAATCAGTTTGAGCACCACCGGCAGCAAGGCATAAACCGCGGCCAGCGCCTTGAGGTCGGCAGGCTCGGTCGCGCCCGCTGCGTAGCCGAGCAAGCCCAGCAAGGGCAGTGCAATGCCTGCTGCGATCGCGAGATTGGCCTTGGTGACGAAGTTCCACCAACCGAACCAGGCGCCGGCTCGCGCCTGTTCATCACCATCGCGTGCCAGCAGATCGGCCAGCATCGCAGGCGGCAACGCGAGATCGGCCCCGAGCGCGGCCCCGGACAACACACAGATCAGTGCGAAGGCGACCAGGTCGCCGGCACCCAGGGTGTAGGCCCAGACGAACACCGCGATCGCGAGCAGCATCGATGCCAACCACGCGCCGACCTTGCCTATCCGTCCCGACAGGCGCACCCACAAGGGCAGGCTGGCCGCGCCGGCGACGAAGTAAAGTACGAGGAAGAGCCCGGACATGGCCTCCGCACCGAGCACATCGGCCACAAAGAAAAGCACGGTCGACGCCGGCACCGCCGCGGCGATGCCGTTGGCTGCGAATACGCACACCAGCAAACGGAACGGGCGGTGCGAAAGAGCATCGATCAGCGAGCGGCTCAACGCGACCCGACTCGGTTGCGGCAGCTCGCCGGAAGGGGCCCAATAAAGCGTGATCGCTGCGGCAACGAGCAAAAGCGGCAGGAACCAGACGGCTAGCAGCGCCAATCCACTGACCATGTCCGGCGCGATCAGACCGGGCAGCGCGGCGGCCAGACCCACCCCTGTCAGCGCGAAGGCTTCGCGCGCGGCAACGACCCGGGTCCGACCGATCGGGCTGCGGGCCATCTCGGCGCCCCACGCACCGTAGTTGATTGTCGCGACCGAGAAACCCAGGGTCACGATCAACACCATCGTCGCCATCCACACCGCGCCTGCATCGGCGGGCGGCGACAGCAGTCCGAACATGCCCCCGCCCAGCAAGGGCAAGGACAACGCGATCATCCATCGCCGCGCTGCGACCCGGTCGCTGACCCAGCCGATCAGTGGGTCGGTGATCGCATCGACAAACCTCACTCCCAGCAGCACCCCACCGACCGCTGCGAGGGGCAGACCGGCCGCTTCGACATAGAGCTTGGGCACATGAACGTAAATCGGCAGCGCCGCAAACGCGAGGGGCAGACCGAACACGCCATAGGACGCCAGCGCGCCCGGCCCTGGATCGATCCCCTGACTTCCCTTTGCTTCAGCCATCTCCGGACTGCCCGGTCAGCCTTGCGCGCAGTCCCGGCTCGCGGGTTCGCTCATCCAGCCAGATCGCGAAGAAAGCCTGGGCGAAATCGGGATCGTCGATCTGAGCCGTGGGACGCTCACCGAAATAGAACGCCGCGCCCCGCCCTGCCCGGTTCACGCCGGTAATCCGGTCGCCGGCTGCGACATCTGGGAAGGCCTGGGCCAGCAAGGGCTGCCAGCGTGACAGTTGCTCCTCATCCGCCAGCCCGAGCCTGCGCATCTCGTCCAGGCTGGCCTGCACCAGGCGAGACGACTCTATCGCACGCTGATAACGGATCACCAGAGCGAAGTCGCCGTCGTCCACCCAGGCGGCCGGATGCCCAGCCCAAAGTGCAGCGCGATACACCCGGAAACCGAACCAGCGCAGCTCCCCGGCACCCAGCGGCTCCCAATCCGCGCCGAGCACCGAGACTGGAGGGGCCAGATCGACATAGTCACCCGTGACCCGCTCCAGCAGGACGGGAGTAGCATCCGCTGACACAGGCCGACCGGACACCTCGGCCCGTGCCCCCCCGGCCCATGCAGCGAAGGAAAACAGCGCCGCCAATAGCGCAACCGACCCGGCGCGCTCAAGCGGCATGGATGATTTCATAATGGTGCACATCGATGGTCCCGGTCAGGAAGCCGGCCTCGCAGTAAGACAGATACATCCGCCACATCCGGATGAAGCGCTCCGAAAACCCTTGCGCCCGCACCTTCGCCAGATTGGCAAGAAAGGCGTCGTGCCAGCGTGACAATGTCCGGGCATAGTCGGTGCCGAAGGCGAAATCACCATCCAGCCGCAGGCCGGCACGATCCAGCTGACGGCCGATCGCCACCGGCGAAGGCAACATGCCGCCGGGGAACACATAACGCTGGATGAAATCCGTGCCGCGCCGATAGCGGCCGAACAAGTCGTCGGCGATCGTGATCGCCTGGATCACGCAGCGGCCGCCAGGCTTGAGCAAGGACGCGATGCTGTCGAAATAGACCGGCCAGAAACGCTCGCCGACCGCTTCGATCATCTCGATCGACACGATATGGTCGTAACGTCCGCGCACATCGCGGTAATCGCACAGCGAGAAATCGACCCGATCGGCAAATCCGCCGCGCTCGGCCCGCTCACGGGCGAAGGCGAGTTGAGACGGCGACAAGGTCAGACACAGCACCCGACAGTCGAACTCGGTAGCCGCGACCTCGGCAAAGCCGCCCCAGCCACAGCCGATCTCCAGTATGAGCTGCCCGGGCTTCGCATCCAGTCGCTGCAGGATGCGACGATACTTGCGCCGCTGCGCCGCTTCCAGCGACTCATCCGGGGACTCGAACACCGCGGCGGAATACGTCATCGTCGGATCCAGCCAGAGCGCATAGAAATCGTTGCCGAGATCATAGTGGGCCTCGATGTTGCGCCGCGCGCCACTGCGGGTATTGGCCCTCAGCAAGTGCCATAGCCGGTGGCCGACGAGCCGTAACAGGCGGCCATACACTGCCTGTCCGAGCACTTCACGATTTCGCGCCAGCAAGGTCAACACCGCAGTCGGATCATCACTGTCCCAGTCTTCGTTGATCCAGGCCTCGGCCAGACCGATGTCGCCAGTCGCCAGCGCCAGATCGAACGCGGCCAGGCTTCGCACCCGCCATTGCGCCACCAGCGGGCCATGCCCGACCCGGAAGTGTTGGCCGTCGGGCAATTCGATCGCGAGGGCGCCCCCCTCCAGCTTGTCCAGCACTTCCAGCCCGAGTCGGGCCGATCTTGGCAGGTCCGCGAGTTGCCGAGGACAAAAGCGCGGCAGGGTTTGTTCAACGGTATTCATGCAGTCGTATCCTCGAGTGGGGGCGGCGGCTTGCGGTGGAAGCGCGCCTTTTTCAGCCACAGGCGCAAGGCCTGCCAATGAATCCGGGCGATGACGCCGATGGTCATCAATGGAAATCGCAACAACCATCGCGAGGTCGCAGCACCGTCCAGCGGCGTGGCCTTGCCACCGACCCGGGTGCTGAGTTGCTTCACTCCCTGGTCGTAATAGTCGATCACGACCGCATGCAGCGAGCCCCGGCCCTCGAAGCGAAAGCGGTACTCTCCGACGACCGGGAAGAACGGCGAAACATGGAAGACCTTGCGCGCGACCAACTCGTCACCACCCTCTATGGGACGACGGTCCGGATGGTGGATCAGGTAGTTGTGGCGCTCGCCAAAGGTATTATTCACCTCGGCCAGCACCACTCTCAGGCAACCCTCCCGGTCGTGGCAAAACCAGAAGCTGACCGGATTGAAGACATAGCCAAGAACGCGCGGCATCGCATGGAGTACAACCTCGCCATCGGCGATATCGTCCAGATCGTGACGTGCGAGTAGTGCCCGAATCCAGGGCAGCAAGGCGGACCCGTCGCGCGCACCATGGTCAGCTGAGCGGAAACTCAACAAACCCGGGCGGTCGATTCCGAGCAAGGGGACCTTCAAGTCATCGAGTCGCGACAAGGGCAGACGCATGAAGGCGATCGGGTAGGTGAAGCGGTTGCCCGCCACCACATGGCGCTCGTGCATCACGGCACCAAAACAGGCAACCGGTACCATCGGATCCGACACGGCCTTCATCCGACTTCGGCCAGCGTACCGACAGCGACCGAATTCTTGTCGCGGGACTCCCGCCACGGCACCTCGCCACCCAGACCTTCGACCACCTCGAGCGCGGACTTCAATCCATCTTCATGGAAGCCATAGCCGGTCCATGCACCGGCAAACCAGGTGCGACGAACACCCTGGATCCGAGGAAGCTCGCGTTGGGCCAGGATCGCAGCCTGGTCGAAGACCGGGTGCGCGTATTCGAAGTCTCGAATGACGGTCGCCGGATCGGGTTCGTGGAACGGGTTGAGCGAGACGATGACAGGGGTTTCGACCGGCAGCGGCTGGAGTCGGTTGATCAGATAGCTTACCGAAACCGATGCATCAGCCTCGCCGGCGTCTCCGGCAAGATAGTTCCACGCCGACCAGACCTTCTTGCGCCGCGGAAGCAGGCTGGAGTCGGTGTGCAATACGGCCCGATTGGGCTGGTAGCGGACCGCCGACAACAGGCGCCGCTCGGCGCCTGTGGCCTCCGGCCCGAGGATGGCGAGGGTCTGATCGCTGTGGCAGGCGAACACGACCTGGTCGAAGCGCTCCGTGCCCCGCTGCGACTGGATCCAGACCCCGGCCTCATCGCGTACCACCCTCTCCACCGGCGTCTCGACCCTGACATCATCGAGTAGATCCAGAATCTTGCGCACATACTCCCTCCCTCCGCCGCTGACCGTTTGCCAGGTCGGCCGGTTGAGGACTTGCAGCAAGCCGTGGTTGTGGCAGAAACGCACAAAGGTCGCCAGCGGATACTCGAGCATGCTCCTGGTCGGGCAGGACCAGATCGCCGCTGCCATTGGCAGCAGATACCAGTTGCGGAAGGCGTCGCCATAGTGGTGCGCGGCCAGATAGGTGCCCAGCGGGGTATCCGGTGCATCGCCGGATACTGCCATGCGGGTCGCCTCGCGATTGAAGCGAAGGATGTCGGCCAGCATGCGCCACATGGCCGGCTTGAGAAGATTGCTGCGTTGAGCGAATACCGTCCCCAGATCCGAACCAGCCCACTCGAGGTCGCGGGTGCTCAAGCTGACACCGAAAGACATCTCGGTCTCGACCGATTTCACGCCGAGCACGCCGAACATCGCGCACAGATTCGGGTAAGTCCTGCGATTGAAGACCAGAAAACCGGTATCGACCGGAAAAGTGCGGCCTTCGACGGTGACATCGACGGTATTGGTGTGGCCGCCGACATAGCGTCCGGCTTCGAACAAGGTCACCTGATCCTGACGCGAGAGTAGCCATGCAGACGCCAGGCCCGAGATGCCGCCGCCGACCACTGCGATTCGGCGCCGGCCTGCGCTGAGCACCGGATCGAGATCACCCATCTTCATGACTGCGCTCCAGTCGACGGTCGCTGACCCGCCGTAACCGTTCCGCACGAGCCTTTCTCGCTACCGTCACGGCACAGCGAACGAATGACGTCGGTGATCACGGGTTTACGCCTTCGAGCAGGGCATAGGCCGAGTGATTGTGAATGGACTCGAAGTTCTCTGACTCGACCACCCACGCCGCAATCCGGCTGTCCTGACCCAGCCGCAAGGCGATATCGCGCACCAGATCCTCGACGAACTTGGGGTTCTCATAGGCGCGTTCGGTAACCCATTTCTCATCCGGCCGCTTCAGCAAGCCGAATACCTCGCAGGAGGCCTCCTCTTCGGCGATACGCACCAGCGCCTCGACGCTGACATCCTCGCGCAGGCGGGCGGTGATGCTGATGCTGGAACGCTGATTGTGGGCACCGTAATCCGATATCTTCTTCGAGCACGGGCACAGGCTGGTCACCGGCGTAACCGTCTTCAGCGTGACCCGAGTGTCGGCTCCGGCGACCTTCTCGATGAGCAGCATCACGTCGATGTCGATCAGGCTCTCAACCCCGGATACCGGCGCAGCCTTTTTGATGAAATAGGGAAATTTCATCTCGATGCGGCCTTCTTCCGCTTCCAGGCGTTCGAGCATCTCGACGAACATCACCTGCAGGCCGGCGAGATCGAGCGCATCACGTTTGGACTCGAGAATCTCGACGAAACGCGACATGTGGGTCCCCTTCACCGAAGAAGGCAGTGCGACCGTCATTTCCATGGTCGCGACCGAATGACTTACCTCGCCGCTGGCGGTGCGAATGGCGAGCGGATAGCGCAGGCCCCGCACGCCCACGCGCTGAATCGCCAGGGCGCGGGTGTCGGCACTGGCCTGGACATCGGCAAGAAATATTCTTTCGGGCGCGTTCATGATTTCTCCTGGAGGAGGTCGGGGGAGATGGGCTCGACCGGGGCAAGCCGCGTAGAGACCGTTGCTGCGGCCTTGATCTCGCGCCCCTTCTTGTCGGTTTCGCATGATGGCGAGCGCTCACCGACGACCGCAGGGACACGACCACCGGCATGGACGAACAACTTGACTTCCAGGCCTGTGTCGACGCAAATGTCCTGGACAGCGCCAGTCACTGTCGGATCTTCGACCAGCGCAACCGACGGGCTTGCGGCGACCGACAACCCGAAGCTCGCAAGTATCACGACGGATATCGCGGAAACCGCCGCGACCCGAATCGGCAAGGGGTTCAGAGCAAGCTGTGTTTTCATGATATCTGTCCTAGACAAGTTGACCTTATGGCTCTAAGATAGAATCACGCTCAACCAATGTCAACCATTTGTCCATGACAAACATAAAATCATGACAGCGCAACACATGTTCAATATCGCGGCGGTCGAGCGCGATACCGGCCTATCCAAAGACACGCTCAGAGTGTGGGAGCGGCGCTACGGATTTCCGACGCCGATGCGCGACGACAACGGAGACCGTGCGTATCCGATCGAGCAAGTCGAGAAGCTGCGCCTGATCCGGCGTCTGCTCGACATGGGTAAACGTCCTTCCAAGGTGGTCGGCGCATCGACAGAAGACTTGCTCAGGGAGATCGATGCCCTGCAGGCCCCGTGTGAAACCGATATTGCCGAGCCCGAAGATGATTTCCTGCGCCTTGTGCGTTTGCATCGCAGTGACGAACTGCGCAGCACGCTGCAGCAGATGTTGTTGAAGCAAGGGCTGCAGCGTTTCGTCTCGGAGACGGTCGATCGCCTGAACATCGCGATCGGGCAGTCATGGATGCGCGGCGAACTCGATGTCTCCGAAGAGCATCTGTATTCGGAACAGCTTCAGAACGTCTTGCGCAATGCGATCGGCTCCCACTCGAGTGCGGGTTCGCGACCCAGGATTCTGCTTACGACTTTTCCCGAGGAGCAACACGGACTGGGCCTGCTGATGGCAGAGGCCATGCTGGTACCGGAAGGGGCATGCTGCATCTCGCTGGGCGTCCAGACTCCTCTCGCCGACATCCGGAATGCGGCCATCGCTGGCAACTTCGACATCGTCGCGCTATCGTTCAGCGGCGCCTATCCAGCCCGCCAGGCGGTGGAAGGACTCAAGCAGTTACGCAACCTGGTGCCTGACGGAATCCTGCTATGGGCAGGCGGCGCCGCTTTGCAGGGCAAGCAATCACGGCTAGAGGGGATTCGCGTGATCACCTCCTTGCAGGACGCGGTGACCGCACTGGGTGAATGGCGAACGGCCCATCAGAGCTAAGGGTTTGGGAGGGAACCCTCGGGGGTACTTGGGGGATCGCGCGAGACACACGGTGGCCCTGGATATCGAATGAGTTTCCGAGGGCGCAAGGGCCGCTTAATGCAAGATCGGGCAGCGCAGTCGATTCATTACAAGCCTTAGGGGTCGTACAATATCGGGCTCAGCCGTCCTTTTGCCGGGCTGATAACCGATCATTCCAGCAGCCATTTTGACCACCTGCGAGTGTTCAATGCCTTACCCCACCCCCGATTTCGAATCGAAGATTTGCGCCCCTGAGAGTCTGGTCGAACGCGTGCGCTCGCTCGCGCGTCCATTGGTCTTCACCAACGGCTGCTTCGACATCCTGCACCGCGGTCATGTCACCTACCTCGCCCAGGCCCGAGCACTGGGCCGCGCCATGGTGGTCGCGCTGAATACCGACGCCTCGGTGCGCAGGCTGGGAAAGGGCGAAGATAGGCCGATGAATCCACTGGAAGACCGACTCGCAGTTCTGGCGGCACTTGCCAGCGTGGATCTGGTCACTTGGTTCGACGAAGACACGCCGCTCACGCGAATCATCGCAATCCGTCCGGACATCCTGGTCAAGGGGGGCGACTGGGCGCCCGACCGCATTGTCGGCGCAAGCGAAGTGACCGCCTGGGGTGGTTCAGTGCATTCGATACCGTTCGAGCACGAACGCTCGACGACACGGCTGATCGAACGGATTCGGCGGGTGGACTGAGGCTGCGCTCAGTCCAGGCTGCGCTGCCAGATCGGCAGCTTGAACGAGTCGTCGTAAGCAGGAAACGAGCGGTCATGCTCCATCAGCAGGCGCAGCAATGTCGACGCATGGTCAGGCGCGAAGCCAGCACGGGCGCCGTCGCGGGTTTCGCTCATCAACTGGGTCAGATAGGCCCGGCACTCGGGTTTGCCCCAGAGTTCGTCTATCCGTTTCAGATGCGGATGTGCGGCATAAAGGCGGGAAGTGTCCACTTTCGGCATGCTGTCCTCGTCGCGACCTTGTCATAAACGACAATATCCACCGAGCAGGGCAGACGGTCAAGTCGCGCGATGAGCCCTTGAAACCACGCGGCGGGGGACCGGTGCCGGATCGAGGGCTGTTCGCGAGACCTTGATCGATCGATGCCAGCCAGGTCTGCTCCGGCCCGATGCACGCATGAACTGACAGAACGCGTTTGCGACCCGACCGGGTTGGTAGAATGATGCCGATGACGGAACTCGCCTCCCCCCTCGCTGACGCTCACTCCGCGCTCCACGTCCTGGAGCATGTTTTCGGTTACACCGCCTTCCGCGGCGAACAACAGGCCATCGTCGAGCATGTCGCCAGCGGCGGCGACGCGCTGGTGTTGATGCCGACCGGCGGGGGCAAGTCACTTTGCTACCAGATACCCGCCCTGTTGCGCGAGGGCACCGCGATCGTGGTGTCACCACTGATCGCGCTGATGCACGATCAGGTCAGCGCACTGATCGAGGCCGGCGTGTCGGCCGCCTTCCTCAACTCCAGCCTCGACCTCAACGCGGCGCGGGAGGTCGAGCGCCGCCTGTTCGACGGCGAGCTCGACTTGCTGTATGTCGCGCCGGAACGCCTGACCACGCCCCGATTCCTCGACCAGCTCGACCACCTGCGCGATACCCGGCGGCTGGCCTTGTTCGCGATCGACGAAGCCCATTGCGTGTCCCAGTGGGGGCACGACTTCCGGCCCGAATACCTCCAGCTGTCCATATTGCCGGAGCGCTATCCGTCCATTCCGCGCATCGCGCTGACCGCGACAGCGGACCGGCAGACCCGTGAGGAAATCGCCCAGCGGCTGAACCTGGCGATGGCGCGTCGCTTCGTTTCCAGTTTTGATCGGCCGAACATCCGCTACACCATCGTCGAGAAGAACGATCCGCGGCGGCAGCTGCTCGGATTCATCCGCGAGGAATGCCTGGGCGAGGCCGGTATCGTGTATTGCCTGTCGCGGCGCAAGGTGGAAGAAACCGCGCACTGGCTACAGGAGCAGGGCATCCCCGCCCTGCCCTACCATGCCGGATTGCCGACCGAACAACGGGCCGAGCACCAGATGCGCTTCCTGCGTGAAGACGGCATCGTGATGGTCGCGACCATCGCCTTCGGCATGGGCATCGACAAGCCGGATGTCCGCTTCGTCGCGCATCTGGACCTGCCGCGCTCGATCGAGGGCTATTATCAGGAGACCGGGCGAGCCGGACGCGACGGCCTGCCTGCCCAGGCCTGGATGACCTGGGGCGCGCAGGACGTGGTGCAGCAACGGCGCATGGTCGACGAGTCCGACGCCAATGAAAACTTCAAGCGCCTGGCCCGCAACCGGCTGGAGGTGCTGGTCGGTCTGGTCGAGGCGACCGATTGCCGTCGTCAGCACCTGCTCGCCTATTTCGGCGAGGAAGCCCGCCCCTGCGGCAACTGCGACAACTGCCTGAGTCCGCCCAAGACCTGGGACGCGACCGAGGCGGCGCGCAAGGCCTTGAGCTGCGTGTTCCGCACCGGCCAACGCTATGGCGCCGGTCACCTGATCGATGTGCTGCGCGGCGAAGCCACCGAGAAAGTGATCGAACGCGGCCATGAGGGCATCAGCACCTTCGGCATCGGCGCAGAACTGGACGAGAAACGCTGGCGGACCGTGTTCAGGCAGTTGATCGCACGCGAAATGCTGGCGGTCGATCATGAGCGATACAACGCGCTGACGCTGACCGACCAGGCTCGGCCACTACTTCGTGGCGAAGTGAGCTTCATGCTCCGGGTCGAGCTGGAACGCAGCCGCAGCCGTCAGCGCAAGCGCACGACCACGCTGGACATCCCGGGCGGCATTCCGACCACGCTGTTCGACCGCCTGCGGGTCTGGCGCACCGAGCAGGCCAAGGAACGCAATGTGCCGGCCTACGTGATTTTCCACGATGCGACCTTGCGCGAGATCGCGATCGCGCGACCGACCTCGATCGCCGAGCTGGCCGGCGTCAGCGGCATCGGCGACCGAAAGCTCGAGGCTTACGGCGAGGCGATCATCCGGGTGGTCGCCGAAACGAGTTGACCGCCTCGCCCCCCCCCATTTACGCGGTCTCCGGTATCCGGCGCAGGCGGATTTCAGCGAGATCGCCCACATCACTGGAAGCTGCGGCGCACCTTTGAGAAAACGTTTGCCAGGCTGTTGTTTCCTTGCGAACGCCTTTTCGCCGACTGAGGGGAATGGGACGCTCAGAGTACCTTGAGCAGTTCCACCTCGAACACCAATGTCGCGTTCGGCGGAATCACGCCACCCGCACCGCGAGCGCCGTAGCCCAGTTCGGGCGGGATCGTCAGCTTGCGACGACCGCCTTCGAGCATACCTTGAACGCCCTCGTCCCAGCCACGGATCACATGGCCCGCGCCCAGCGGAAACTGGAAGGGATCGTTGCGATCCTTGCTCGAGTCGAACTTGCGGCCATCGGTCAGCCAGCCGGTGTAATGCACCGACACCGTCTTGCCTCTCTCCGCGGTCGCGCCGCTCCCGACTTCGACATCCTCGATGATCAGTCCGTTGGGCTGGGTGTGCTCGGTCATGCGTCATTGCTCCTGATTGTGCCGGCCATGCCGCCGGCGTGGATTAAGCTCGAAACGACCTCCGTCGTCCGCCGAGTTCCGGCGGCGCTGGTCTGGCCGGGTCGGCCATGGCCTACTTGCCGCTTTTTCGCCGCTTGGCGAAACGTTCGCGAAACTTCGCGATCTTCGGTGCGACCACATACTGGCAGTAGGGTTGGTCCGAGTTCTTGGTGTAGTAGTCGAAGTGATAATCTTCCGCGGGCCAGAACTGGCTGGCCCGCTCGACCTTGGTGACGATGGCCGAGGGATAGACCCGCTCCTCGCCCATTTCCTCGATCATCGCGAGCGCATCGTGCAGTTGTTCGTCGGAGGTCGGGAAGATCGCGGAACGATACTGGGTGCCGACGTCGTTGCCCTGGCGGTTCAGTGTGGTCGGGTCGTGGATGACGAAAAAGATTTCCAGCAACGAGCGGAACGAGATCAGCTCCGGATCGAAGGTGATTCTGATCACTTCGGCATGACCCGTCCCGCCTTCGCAGACCTGGCGATAGGTCGGCGCGTCGACCTTGCCGCCGCAGTAGCCGGGTTCGACCGAATGGACGCCCTCGACATCGAGAAAGACCGCCTCCAGGCACCAGAAACATCCGCCACCGAGGATCGCGGTTTCCAATCGAACGTCGTTCGTCACCATTGTCATCAATTCGCTCCTTTTACCGATTCGTAAGGCTTCGACAACGCGGCGCAGACATCATTCCAGAATCAATTTCCGAACAGCGCACGCAAGCCGGCGCCCGGGTCGGCGACCCGCATGAAGGCCTCCCCGACCAGAAACGCATCAACCCGCTGCGCCCGCATCCGTGCGACATCATCCGGATTCAGGATGCCCGATTCGGTCACGACGATCCTGTCGTCCGGGATTCGATCGAGCAGGTCCAGTGTGGTCTGCAGGCTGACCTCGAAAGTACGCAGGTTGCGGTTGTTGATGCCGAGCAGTGGCGTCGCCAGCGACAGCGCGCGTTCCAGTTCGTCCGCATCATGCACCTCGACCAGCACCGCCATGCCCAGGGACTGGGCCAGCGCTTCGAGTTCGAGCATCCTGTCGGTTGCTAGCGCGGCCGCGATCAGCAGGATCGCGTCCGCCCCCATCGCGCGGGCTTCCAGCACCTGCCACGGGTCGACGATGAAGTCCTTGCGCAGCACCGGTAATGCGCAGGCAGCACGGGCCGCCTGGAGGAAGGCCGGATCGCCCTGAAAGAAATCCCGGTCGGTCAGCACCGACAGGCAGGCGGCCCCGGCCGCCGCGTAGCTGGCCGCGATCTCGGCCGGCCTGAAATCCGGCCGGATCACGCCCTTGGAGGGGCTGGCCTTCTTGATCTCGGCGATGACCGCCGCCCGGCCTGCCGCGATCCGGCTGCGAATCGCCGCCACGAAATCCCGGGTCGGTCCGGCCGAGCCGGCCGCAGCACGCATCTCGGCCAGCGGCATCGCGGCCTGTCCGTCTGCGACCTCCTTCCACTTGACCGCGATGATCCTGTCCAGAATGTCGCTCATCTCAACTCCGGCTCAGGCTGTGGGTGAAACGCACGAACTCGTCGAGCTTGGCGCGCGCCGCGCCACAGGCCACGAGTTCGCGGGCCTGCAGGATGCCGGACGCGATCGAATCGCACAGGTTGGCGGTGTAGAGCGCGACTCCGGCATTAAGAATCACGATCTCGCGCGCCGGTCCGGGCTTGTTCTCGAGCGCGCCCAGTAGCGTCTGCATCGACTCCTCGACGTTCTCGACCCGCAGGTTGCGGCTGCCGGCCATCGCGAGGTCGAAGTCCTCGGGATGAATCTCGTACTCGAGGATCTCACCGTTCTTCAGTTCGCCGACCATGGTCGCGGCACCCAGGCTGACTTCGTCCATGCCGTCCAGCCCATAGACCACCAGTACGTGGTTGGCGCCGAGTTGCTTCATCACGCGGGCCTGAATGCCGACCAGGTCGGGATGGAACACCCCCATCAAGGTATTTGGCGCCCCGGCCGGATTGGTCAGCGGACCCAGAATATTGAAGATCGTCCGCACTCCCATCTCGCGGCGGACCGGCGCGACATTCTTCATCGCGCTGTGATGGTTGGGCGCGAACATGAAGCCGATGCCGGTCGCCTCGATCGACTCGGCGACCTGCTCCGGGCTCAGGTCCAGCCGAACCCCGAGCGCCTCGAGCACGTCCGCACTGCCGCACTTGGACGAGACGCTGCGGTTGCCATGCTTGGCGACACGCGCACCGGCCGCGGCCGCAACGAAGATGGTCGCGGTCGAAATATTGAAGGTGTGCGCCCCGTCCCCGCCCGTGCCGACCACATCCAGAAAGTGTTCATGCGGCGGCGCCACGGTGACCCGTGCGGACAGCTCACGCATCACGGTCGCCGCCGCAGCGATCTCGCCTATGGTTTCCTTCTTGACCCGCAGGCCGGTCAGGATCGCGGCGGTCATCACCGGCGACAACTCTCCCGCCATGATCTGGCGCATCAGCGACAGCATCTCGTCGAAGAAGATCTCGCGATGGTCTATGGTGCGTTGCAATGCATCCTTTGCGGTAATGGTCATGATTCTGTGTTCCTGTTTTCTTCCAGAAAGTTGCGCAGCAAGTCGTGTCCCGATTCGCTCAGGATGGACTCGGGGTGGAACTGTACCCCTTCGACCGCCAGCGTCTTGTGGCGCACCCCCATGATTTCGCCATCCTCTGTCCAGGCGGTGACCGCCAGGCAGTCGGGCAGGCTGTCGCGCTCGATCGCCAGCGAATGATAACGGGTGCATAGCAACGGGTTGGGCAGATCGCGGAAAACCCCTTGGCCGGTGTGCTGCACCTGCGAGGTCTTGCCATGCATCAGTCGCTTGGCATGGACGACCTTGCCGCCGAAGGCCACGCCTATGCTCTGGTGCCCGAGGCAGACCCCGAGAATCGGCAACTTGCCGGCGAAGGCCTTGATCGCCGCGACCGAAATGCCGGCCTCGGCCGGAGAACACGGCCCGGGGGAAATCACCAGTTGGGACGGGTTCAAGGCCGCGATCTGTTCCAGCGTGATCTCGTCGTTGCGGAAGACCTTGACCTTCGCGCCGAGCTCACCGAAATACTGGACCAGGTTGTAGGTAAAGCTGTCGTAATTGTCGATCATGAGTAACATATCACATGTAACCTATTAATTTATAAGCAGTATGCGTGTTCGCACCGCGATCATTACTCACATCGTTATACACATTGGCACCAGATTCCAGCGGAACAAGCGCCGAAACTCTGCCCCAACTAGCGGCAGCCCGCACAGGAAGCAACACCGCGTCGCGTTGAAGCAACGCGCGCGCACGGGGTCGCTGACGAGACTGCGGGGAGCCTGGGCGCCGGTTGGAGACGCACGGGGCCAAACGCCACCAAGACGTGGCGCACACGACACTATTTATGTTGAGGAGCTCTAGGGGCATCGGGCAATCTCCTTTGATCTTGGAGCCGCCGTGCCGGAGAGCCATCTG
>JAUVVG010000030.1 GCA_030604735.1 Azoarcus sp. | reverse complement strand
CAGCGCCAAGCCACCAAGGATGCGGCACGTCTCGCCGGACTCAACGTCCTGCGCTTGCTCAACGAACCCACCGCGGCCGCCGTCGCCTATGGCCTGGACAATGCGTCCGAGGGGGTCTACGCCGTCTATGATCTCGGTGGTGGCACCTTCGATCTGTCCATCCTGAAGCTGTCACGTGGCGTCTTCGAGGTGCTGGCCACCAATGGCGATAGTGCGTTGGGTGGCGATGACTTCGATCACCGTCTGTTCTGCTGGATTCTCGACAAGGCGGCGATCTCGCCACCGTCCAGCACGGACGCGCGGCGCCTGCTGATGAAGGCGCGGGAAGCCAAGGAACAACTGACCGCGTGCGAAGAGACCACGATCAAGACCAAGCTCGACTCCGGAGAGGAAGTCAATCTGAATATCGCCCGTGACGATTTCGCCCAATTGACAGACCATCTGGTCCGGAAGACGCTCGCGCCCATGCGCAAGGTCTTGCGCGATGCAGGTCTGGCGGCCGAGGACATCAAGGGCGTGGTCATGGTTGGCGGAGCGACCCGGATGCCGCATATTCAAAGGGCGGTAGCCGAGTTCTTCGGACAGGAACCATTGACCAATCTCGACCCGGACAAGGTGGTCGCGCTGGGTGCCGCGATTCAGGCCAATATACTGGCAGGCAACCGCAAGGAAGACGATGACTGGCTGCTGCTGGACGTGATCCCGCTGTCGCTCGGGCTGGAAACGATGGGGGGTCTGGTCGAGAAGGTGATTACCCGCAATTCGACCTTGCCGATCGCCCGCGCCCAGGAGTTCACCACCTTCAAGGATGGCCAGACCGCGATGGCCTTCCATGTCGTTCAGGGGGAGCGGGAACTGGTCAGCGATTGTCGCTCCCTCGCACGCTTCGAACTGCGGGGCATCCCCCCCATGGTCGCCGGTGCGGCTCGCATCCGGGTGACCTTCCAGGTCGATGCCGATGGACTGTTGTCGGTTTCTGCGCGTGAGATGTCCTCGGGGGTAGAAGCCAGCATTCTGGTCAAACCTTCATATGGCCTGAGCGACGAGGAGATCGTAGACATGCTCAGACAGGGGATAGACCATGCCAGCGAGGACATGAACGCAAGAGCGCTTCAGGAGCAGGTCGTCGAAGCGGAGCGTGCGATCGAGGCGGTTCGAAACGCGCTCCTGCAGGATGTCGAGCTGTTGAATGAAGCAGAGCGTAGCGTCATCGACGCGGCCATCGCGGAGTTGATGAAACTGAAGGCGGGCACGGATCACCGCGCGATCAAGGCTGGGATCGAAGCCTTGTCGGCGGCGACCGACGAGTTCGCCGCGCGACGCATGGATAAAGGCATCCGTTCGGCCCTGGCCGGACGCAAAGTCAATGAGATCGAGGTATGACCCAGGTAATCGTTCTTCCGCATGTGGAATTGTGTCCGGATGGAGCCGTGCTCGAGATAGAGCCGGGGACCACGGTGTGTGACGGTCTGCTTCAGAACGAGATCGAGATCGAGCACGCCTGCGAGAAATCCTGCGCGTGCACCACCTGTCACGTCATCGTGCGTGAAGGATTCGACTCGCTGAACGAGTCGGAAGAAGAAGAGGACGACCTGCTCGACAAGGCCTGGGGACTCGAACCCCAGTCACGCCTGTCCTGTCAGGCGGTGGTGGCGCAGACTCCGCTGGTCATCGAGATTCCGCGTTACACGATCAACATGGCGCGTGAGGGCAAGCACTGATGAAATGGACCGAAGTCGAAGAAATCGCGATTCAGTTATCCGAAGCACACCCGGAGGTCGATCCGACCCGGGTCAACTTCGTCGACCTGATGAACTGGGTGCTGGCGCTACCGGAATTCGATGACGACCCGAAACATTGCGGCGAGCGGATTCTCGAAGGCATCCAGCAGGCCTGGATAGACGAGATCAGCTGAGATGAATGACCACGGGCAACAGGCAGACAATCCGGAAGCAAGTGTTTTCGATTACCGGATAAATCGCGCCGACGGCGTAGCGATGCCCTTGTCCGAATTCCGCGGCAAGGTCCTGTTGCTGGTCAATACCGCGAGTCAATGTGGTTTCACACCGCAGTACGCCGGGCTTCAGGCACTGCATGATGCGTTTGCCGAACGCGGCTTTTCGGTGATCGCGTTTCCGTGCAATCAGTTCGGAGCTCAGGAGCCAGGCACTGCGGATGAAATCCAGCGTTTCTGTAGCACCCGTTTCGGGGTCGCTTTTCCGATCACCGAAAAAATAGAGGTCAATGGCGGTTCGGCCCACCCCTTGTTCCGATACCTGACCTCGGCGGCGCCCGGCGTACTCGGAACCGAAGCGATCAAATGGAATTTCACCAAGTTTCTGGTCGATCGCGACGGGCATGTTGTCGAACGATTCGCCCCGACCACGCGGCCCGAGCAATTGGTCGACAAGATCGAAGCCTTGCTCTGATCGACGCTTCGAACGCTCAGGAAACGACTGCGGATTCGTTCAGCCTCAGCCAGTAGGTCACGATCGCATCGATGTATTTCACGAAATCCTGATAATCCACCGGTTTACGGATATAGCTGTTCGCGCCGAGTTGATAGGCTTGCTGGACGTCTCTGGGCTCACCGGATGTGGTCAGCACCACCACCGGCAACATCGCGGTCGCCTCTTCCGCCCTGATCCGGCGCAAGACCTCCAGTCCGTCTATCCTCGGCAGCTTCAGGTCGAGCAGGATCACTTCCGGCAGCGGGTGGCGGTCACGGTTGGCATATTCGCCAGTGCCGAACAAATACTCGATCGCTTCCACACCATCATGGGCAACGACAACAGGCCGGCGAACTTCATTCTTGCTGAAGGCCCTGAGCGTCAGCGCTTCGTCGTCGGGGTTGTCCTCGACGAGCAGAATGGGCCGTTCAGTGATCATTACTCCCTCCCTTTACGCCAAGTGCCCCAGCACTCCCGTGCCTGTTGATCCGGATCGGATCAATCCCGGGGTAGATCGGATGCCCGGATCACGAAAATCGCGTCCTCTCCACTGCCCACCGAGAGCCAGACCAGTGGCAGGTTCGGGAATGCCGCATCCACGATATGACGATTATGGCCCACTTCGACTGCCAATACACCATCCGGGGTCAAATGCGCGCTTGCCTGGGCAATGATCTGACGCACGATATCTAGCCCATCCTCGCCGGATTCGAGTGCCATCCTGGGTTCGTGCCTGTACTCTGCAGGTAGTCTTGCCATCGAATCGGCGGTGACATAGGGCGGATTGCTGATGATGAGGTCGAACCTGCGGTTCGCCAATCCGGAGAAGACATCGCTCTGGACCAACTCGATTCGATCGTCGAAACCGTATCGCTCGCGGTTGATCCGGGCGACCTCGAGCGCATCCTGTGACAGGTCGGCGCCGACCACGCGTGCGTTAGGGAACACGTGCGCCATCAGGATCGCGAGGCAACCGGAGCCGGTACACAGATCCAGCGCATCCTCGATCGCATGCTCGTCCTCCACCCACGGTGACAGACCCTCGCCGAGCAACTCCGCGAAATACGAACGCGGCACGATGACGCGCTCATCGACATAGAAGCGGAAGTCGCCCAGCCAGGCTTCCTGTGTGATATAGGCGGTGGGAACACGTTGGGCGACCCGTTTTTCGATCGCATCGAGCAGGATTTCGCGTTCCTGCGCAGTGATGCAGGCGTCGAGAAAGGGTTCGAGTCGGTCCAGTGGCAGCGACAAGGTATGGAGCAGCAACCAGGCGGCTTCATCGTAGGCGTCCTTGCAGCCATGGCCGAAGAAGAGTCCCTCGCGATTGAAGCGGGTCACCGCATAGCGAAGCCAGTCGCGTAGCGTGACCAGTTCCGCCAGCGGACCAAGCTCGTGCTCATGTGCATGCTCATGATCTTCGTCCTGCTGCTCGTCACGCGCATCGTCGGGACCGGGATTATTGGCGGTCATTGTTCCTCCTTGGTCAGCAAGGCGATCAGCGTGCGGCAGTAGATCGCGGCGAGCGGCTCGATCGAATCGACCGGTATGCATTCGTTGAGTTTGTGGATGGTGGCATTGATCGGTCCGAACTCGACCACTTCGTCGCAGATGTCGGCGATGAAACGACCATCGGAAGTACCTCCGGTGGTGGACAGCGTCGTCTCGACCCCGACCTCGGCCTGGATAGCCTCGGTCAAGGCCTCGACCAGTCTCCCCCGGCCGGTGAGATACGGCTTGCCCGACAAGTGCCAGTCGAGTTCATAGTCAAGTCCATGACGATCGAGTACTTCATGGGTGCGTGTCTTGAGCGTCTCGGCGGTACTGGCCGAAGCGAAGCGGAAGTTGAACAAGAGTTCGCACTCCCCCGGGATGACATTGTTCGCGCCGGTGCCGGCGTGGATATTCGAGACCTGCCAGGTTGTCGGCGGGAAAAACTCGTTGCCGTCGTCCCAACGGATGGTGGTCAGCTCGGCCAACGCCGGCGCCAGCTCGTGAATCGGATTGCGTGCCAGATGCGGGTAGGCTACATGGCCTTGCTGACCCTTGACGCGCAGCGTGCCGGACAACGAGCCCCGCCTGCCATTCTTGATCATGTCACCCAGGGTCTCCACCGAGGTCGGTTCGCCGACCACACAGTAGTCGAGGCGCTCGCCACGCTCAGCCAAGGCCTCGACCACTTTGACCGTCCCGTGCGTCGCGACGCCTTCCTCGTCGGAAGTCAGCAGCAATGCGATGGATCCATCGTGTTCGGGATGAGCCTGCACAAAGGATTCGATCGCGGTGACGAAGGCCGCGAGCGAGGTTTTCATGTCCGCTGCGCCACGACCATAAAGCTTGCCGTCCCGAATGACCGGGTCAAAGGGGGGTGAGTCCCAGCGCTCCAGCGGCCCGGTCGGGACGACATCGGTGTGGCCGGCAAAACACAGAATCGGTTTGGCCTGGCCACGTCTTGCCCAGAGGTTGCAGACGCCACCAGTATCGATGCGTTCGAGCTGGAAGCCCAGTGGAGCGAGCCTGTCCATGATCAGTTCCAGGCAGCCCGCGTCGTCCGGTGTGACCGACTGGCGGGCGATCAACTGTCTGGCCAGTGCCAGGGTTGGGGAAAGTGAGTTCATGTTGTTATTCGAGTGTCAGTTTTGATTGTCCAGATGAAGCGAGAATTCGCGGAACGAAGCGCCGTCCGGCTCGGTCCGTTCGAACTCGGCATCGATCTTTTTCTTCTTCGCCGCCTCGACTTCGTCATCGTTGCCGAACTGGGCGTTGTTGATCAGCCAAGACAGATTGGTCGGAGAGTCGGCATTACCGAGCGCTTCGTCCAGCGAGATGATCTTTTCGTGATACAGGCGGAACAAGTCCTGTTCGAAAGTCTGTGATCCAGGCGCGAGGCTTTGCTCCATCGCTTCCTTGATCTCCATGAGTTCGCCGCGCTCGATCAGCTCGGAGATGTGACGGGTGTTCATCAGGATCTCGACCGAAGGAATGCGCATTCCGTCAGGTTTGCGCACCAACCGCTGCGACATGATGCATTTGAGCGCGACCGCGAGATCGAGATAGAGCAGGGTACGACTCTCGATCGGGAAGAAGTTCACAATACGGTTCAACGCATGATAGGCATTGTTGGCGTGCAGGGTCGCCAGACACAGGTGACCGGTCTGGGCATAGGCGAGGCCGGCCTGCATGGTTTCCCGGTCGCGAATCTCGCCGATCAGGATGCAGTCCGGAGCCTGTCGCATCGCGTTGCGCAAGGCTTCGTTCCAGCTTTCGGTGTCGATGCCGATCTCGCGCTGGTTGACCACCGACTTGCGATGTTTGAAAAGGTATTCAATCGGGTCCTCTACCGTCAGGATATGCCCCGAGCGGTTGCGGTTTCGATGATCCAGCATCGACGCGAGCGTGGTCGACTTGCCCGATCCGGTGGACCCGACCACCAACACCAGGCCACGTTTTTCCATCACGACATCAGCCAGCACCGGCGGCAGGCCTAGCGAGTTCAGGGTCGGGATGTCACCCTGGATGAAGCGCATCACGATGCTGATGCTGCTGCGCTGCCAGAAAGCATTGATGCGGAAGTTGCCGATGTCACGGACGCCGCGCGAGATGTTCAATTCGCGCTTGTGCTCGAACTCCGCCGCCTGTTCTGCGGAAATCAGTTCGTAGAGCATCTTCTTGATCATCGGCGGATCCATGATCTGCTGATTGATCGGCATCACATGCCCCTGGATCTTGATGTGAATGGGCGCGCCGGCGCTGATGAAAATGTCGGAAGCCTTCTTTTCCGCCATCAGTTGGAACAGCTTTTCGAAGATCATCGTCGTGCGTCTCCGCGGGGCAGGGGACAGTTGATGCCGCCGGCACAAGGCCGGCGCGCGACTCGGACGGCTCAGGCGCCCCGAAGCAGTTCGTTGATGCCGGTCTTGGCGCGGGTCTGCGCATCGACCTTCTTGACGATCACGGCGCAATACAGACTGTATTTGCCATCGGCCGAGGGCAGGCTGCCCGGCACGACCACCGATCCGGCCGGCACCCGGCCGTAGTGCACTTCACCGGTTTCACGATCGTAGATCCGGGTGCTTTGGCCGATGTAGACCCCCATCGACAACACCGCGTTTTCTTCGATGATCACACCTTCGACCACTTCCGAGCGGGCGCCGACGAAGACGTTGTCCTCGATGATCACCGGTCCGGCCTGCACCGGCTCCAGCACCCCGCCGATGCCCACGCCACCGGAAAGATGCACGTTCTTGCCGATCTGCGCGCAGGAGCCGACGGTCGCCCAGGTATCGACCATGGTGCCTTCATCGACATAGGCGCCAATATTCACGTAGGAAGGCATCAACACGACGTTCTTCGCGACGAAACTGCCCTTGCGGGCCACCGCCGGCGGAACGACCCGGAAACCGCCCTCACGGAACTGTTCCGGCGTGTAATCGGCGAACTTGGTCGGCACCTTGTCGAAATACTGCGATGCGCCACCGGCCATCACTTCATTGTCGGCCAGGCGGAAGGAAATCAGGACGGCCTTCTTGATCCACTGGTTGACCACCCATTGCCCGTCGACTTTTTGCGCCACGCGCAAGCTGCCGTTGTCCAGCCCGTTGATGACCGCGGCCACCGCGTCCCGCACTGCGGAAGGGGCGGAGGCGCGCGACAGGTTGGCACGGTTCTCGAAAGCGTCATCGATGATTTTCTGCAGTTCTTGCATTGGGGATTCCATCAGTAAAGGTCAGAGAGTGCTGCAAAAGCGTGCGATCCGCTGGGCGGCTTCCACGCATTCGGCCATTTCGGCGACCAGCGCGATACGTACGAAGTTGTTGCCCGGATTGACGCCATCGACCTCTCGGGCGAGATAGCTGCCGGGCAGTACGGTCACATTATATTCAGCCTGCAGGCGCCGGGCGAACTCGGTATCGGCTATCGGCGTGCCCGCCCACAGGTAGAAACCGGCCTGCGGACGGGTGATGCGCAGGTACGGCGCGAGCACAGGACTCACTTCATCGAACTTTTCGCGATACAGGCGCCTGTTCTCGGCGACATGCGCCTCGTCCTGCCAGGCCACGACCGATGCCGCCTGTATCGTCGGGCTCATCGCGCAACCGTGGTAGGTCCGGTAACGCAGGAAGGCCTTCAGAAGACGCGCGTCGCCGGCGACGAATCCGGAGCGCATGCCGGGTACATTGGAGCGCTTCGACAGGCTCGAGAACATCACGACATTGCGGAAATCCTGCCGACCGAGACGCTGCGCCGCCTCGAGCGCGCCCAAGGGCTTGTCGTCGTCGAAATAAATCTCGGAGTAACACTCGTCGGCCGCGATGACGAAACCGTGGCGGTCGGACAGATCGAACAGGGTGGCCCACTCTTCGAGCGTCAGGACCCGTCCGGTCGGGTTGCCGGGAGAGCAGACGAAAACCAGCTGTACGTCGTCCATCACCGAGGCCGGAATCGCGCCGAAGTCGGAGGCGAAATCGTCGTCGGGCAGGTTGTTGATGAAGATCGGTTCCGCGCCGGCCAGCAAGGCAGCGCCTTCGTAGATCTGGTAGAACGGATTCGGGCACAAGACCTTTGCGCCGGCCCGAGTCCCGTCGATGACGCACTGGCCGAAGGCGAACAAGGCCTCGCGCGACCCGGTAACCGGCAGCACCTGGGTGGCCGGGTCTATGCCCGCCAGCTGGTAACGACTGGACAGCCAGGCAGCGATCGCTTCACGCAATGCCTCGCCACCCTGGGTCGAGGGATAGGTCGCCAGCCCGGAGAGGTTGGCCGCCACGGCCTCCATGATGAACGGCGGTGTCGGGTGACGTGGCTCGCCGATCGACAGCCTGACCGGCGGGTAGTCCGGGGGTGCGGCAACATCATTGAACAGCGCGCGGAGTTTCTCGAAGGGATAGGGGTGGAGTCTGTCCAGGTAGGGGTTCACTATCGATCCATTATGCTTATGCGGGTGCGGATTGCCGCCGCAAACTCGGCACCGGATGACACGCATTTCTGCGAATGTCATGCCAGCCATTCCCCGAGGCGGGCGAGCTTCAATGGTATCATGCGGGCCCTGTACAACCCCCGTAGTGGCCCGCCCGGACGTGCGTCTCGCCAAGCTCAAACTCGCCGGATTCAAGACTTTCGTCGACCCGACCACGGTGCTAACACCGGGCAACCTGGTCGGCGTGGTCGGCCCGAACGGTTGCGGCAAATCCAACATCATCGATGCGGTGCGCTGGGTGCTCGGGGAAACCCGCGCCAGCGCACTGCGCGGCGAATCGATGCAGGACGTGATCTTCAACGGATCGACGACGCGCAAACCCGTGTCGCGCGCCAGCGTCGAACTGGTATTCGACAATGCGGAGGGCAAGGCCGCCGGGCAGTGGTCCCGTTACGCCGAGATCTCGGTCAAGCGCATCCTGGACCGCAGCGGAGAATCCTCGTACCACATCAACAATGTGCATGTCCGGCGCAAGGACGTGGTCGATCTGTTCCTCGGCACCGGACTCGGTCCGCGTGCCTACGCGATCATCGAGCCAGGCATGATCTCGCGGATCATCGAAGCCCGTCCCGAGGAGATCCGCGGTTTTCTCGAAGAGGCCGCCGGGGTCACCAAGTACCGCGAACGACGCAAGGAGACCGAAGGCCGCCTGTCCGATGCCCGCGACAACCTGGCCCGCCTCGATGACATCCGGCTCGAACTGGGCGAGCGTATCGAACACTTGTCGGGGCAGGCCGAGGTGGCCGCACGTTATCGTAACCTGCATGCGCTGCACCAGGAGCGCCAGCAACTGCTTTGGCTGTTGAAGCGTGAGGAAGCGCGGCAGACGCACCAGCGGCTGGCCGAAGAGCTGAATCAGCTCAGTGCGCGCATGGAGGCTGATAGCGCTCGTTTGCAGGAGCTGGAATCGGAGGTAGAGGCGGCGCGTGAGGCCCACTTCGCTGCGAGCGAACTGTCGCATGAAGCCCAGAGCGCGCTCTATGCCGCCGCCGCCGAAGTCAGCCGGCTGGAGGGCGAGCTAAAGCACCTCGAGGATTCACGGGCCCGAATCGAGAAACGACTCTCCGAACTCGAATCCGAGCAGCTTCACTGGGAAAGCCGCAAGGCGACGCTCGTGACCGATAGCGAGCGCTGGCAGGCCCTGCTGGACAACGCCCGACTCCGGGTCGAACGATCGGATGCGCGGCATGCCGAGATCGCCCAGCACTTGCCCGAGACCGAATCCGCCCATCGGGCCGCTGATGCCACGGTCGCGGCGGCCAGACGTGAGCTCGCTCAGACCGAGCAGCAGCTTCGGGTCGAGGAAGCGAACCGGGCCAGCGCCTCGCGTGCCCTGGACGCGCTGACTCAGCGCCGCACCCGGCTGGAGCATGAGGGTGTCCACATCGAGGCCCCCGACCCGAGGCAGATGGCCGAAGCGGAGGCCCGGGTGGAGGTGTTCGAGCAAGCACTCGAAACCCGGCGCGAAACACTCGATGGACTGCAGTCCCGCTTGCCGGACGCCCAGCTCGCGCTGAAGTCCGCCCTCGATCAAGAGCGTCAGGCCCAGCGCAAGCTGACCGAACTGCGCGCCCGGCGAGATGCGCTGCTGCAGTTGCAGGCCAAGGTCCAGACCCAGGGCAAACTGGGCGACTGGCTGAGGCGTCATGGTCTCGATCACCTGGCCCCGCTGTGGCGCGGGTTGCAGGTCGCGCCGGGGTGGGAGCTCGCGGTCGAAGCATTGCTGCAGGAACGCCTCGCGGCACTGACCGGTGACGTGGACCAGGCCATCCGGACAACGTTGGGCGACATGCCGCCCGAATCCCTGTTTATCGGTCTGCCCGATGTGCCGGCGGGATCCAGCCTGCCCACCACCGAAGCACCGGCCGGCGCTGTAGCGCTGCTGGACCGGATCGTGATCACGGACGAGCGCATCCGGCCATTGCTGGTCGAGTGGCTTCATGGATGCTTCACGATCGAGTCGGTCGAACCCTGGCTGGGCGCCCAGGCCGATCTGCCTGCGGGAGTCAGGCTGGTCAGTTCCGACGGCAAGATCCTGACTCGATCGATGTTCGCCCACTACGCCCCCGACAGCCGGACGCACGGTGTGATGGAGCGCCAGCGCGAGATCGAGCGACTCACCGACGAATATGTCGCGCTGGAGTTCGAGGTGCGGCTCACGCACGACGCACTGTTGGCGTCCGAGGCCAGGGTCGCCGATATTGGCGAGCAGATCGATACGCTCAGGCGCGAGCTGCAGCATGACCAGCAACAACTGCATGCGGAGCAGGTGGCGCTGCTCAAGCTGACCCAGGCGCGCCAGCGGGCCGACGAGAAAAGTGCCCAGATTACCCGGGACCTCGCCGATCTGGTGCGCCTGGAGGCGACCGAACGGGAACACCTGGCGCGTGCCGACATGGAGCATGCGCGTTGCAGCGAGTTGGCCGAATTGCAGCGGAATCGGGTGGACGCCGCGCAGGCCGTGCTCGGCGACAGGGAGCGTGTCTTGAAAGAGTCCCGCGCGCTGGAGCAGGCGACCGCGCGGGAACTGCAGGAAGCCCGTTTCTCCGAGCGGGAATGCGCCGGCAAGCTGGACGACATCGCGCGCAACCTCGCAGTCGCCGAAGAGCAGCTCGGAAAGGTCGTGTCGGAACGACTTACCCGCGAGCGGGAGCACGAGGCCAGCGACGACGCGCGCAGTCGCGCCGCCCTGCAGGAGGCCCTGAACCTGCGCCAGGTGCGGGAGCAAACACTCGCCGAATGCCGCGACCGCCAGGAAGAGGCAGTGGCTAGGCTCAAACAGCTGGAGGAAATGCGGCTGCGCACCGAGCAGCAGGCGGCGCCGGCGCGCAATCGGGTGGGCGAACTGCGCCTGTCGGTCCAGGCCGCCGAACTCGCCGCCGCACAGCATCAGGAGCGTCTGGTCGAAGCCGAAGCGGACGAGTCGGTCTTGATGCCGTTGTTGACCGAGGATTTGCGCGAAGCCTCGCTACAGCGCGAGGTGACCCGGCTGGCCCGCGAGATCGCCGATCTGGGGCAGGTCAATCTGGCGGCACTGGACGAGCTGCGCACCGCGCAAGAGCGCAAGTCCTACCTCGACGCCCAGTACGACGATCTGACCGAGGCGATCTCGACCCTGGAAGATGCCATCCGCCGTATCGACCGCGAAACCCGTGAGCAGCTTCAGGATACCTACGACACGGTGACCCGCCATTTCGGAGAGCTCTTTCCTCAGTTGTTCGGAGGGGGGCAGGCACGACTGGTTCTGACCGGCGACGAGATCCTGGATGCAGGCATCCAGATCGTGGCCCAGCCCCCCGGAAAAAAGAACGCCTCCATCCATCTGCTTTCCGGAGGAGAGAAGGCCCTGACTGCTATCGCACTGGTATTTGCGATGTTTCAGCTCAATCCGGCACCATTCTGTATGCTTGACGAGGTTGACGCGCCACTGGATGACGCGAACACCGAACGCTATTGTCAGATGGTTAAACGGATGTCGTCGCAGACCCAGTTCGTGTTCATCAGTCACAGCAAGGTGACCATGGAAATCGCCCGGCAACTGGTCGGCGTGACCATGCAGGAACAGGGCGTATCGCGGGTTGTCGAGGTCGACATCGAGGAAGCGCTGCGCCTGGCCGAGGCGGTGGAGGCTTGAGCATTCGTGACCGGGCGTAACAAGGGTTTCAACATCAGAACGAACACGGAATACTGCTGACGAAGTTTCCACGGCAAATTGGCCGGTGGAGCGTCTTATCGGGAATCGGAATGGATAGTGAACTGCAGATTGGATTGGTTGCGCTGGGTGTGGCGGCAGTAGTCGGCATCGTCGCCTACAACAAGTGGCAGGAACGCAAGCACCGCCAGCAGGCCGAACGGGCTTTCAAGTCGGACCACCGCGACGTTTTGCTGGAACCGAAGAAATCGGCGGGCAAGAGTGGGCGGGTCGAACCCAAGGTTGCCGGTATCGCGGATGAAGACGACTTCGACGAGGGCATCGTCTCGGCCCCGGTGATCACGTCCAGGCCGGTTGCATCACCGGCACAGGCTTCGGGTCGTCACAAGACACCCGGGCTGCCAGATCTCGTAGACAGCCGGGTCGACTGCGTGATCCGGATCGAATCGATCGAAGCGCTGGATGCGCCAAGGCTGTGGGCTGCACAACGCGAACAGTTGCAGGCGCTGGACAAGCCGGTCCGCTGGTTCGCGTTCGATGACCGCGAGAATATCTGGCGCGAGCTGAACGCCCATAGCGCCAGCGCGCACCACTGGTTTTGCGCGGCGATGCAGATGGTCGATCGCCGCGGTGCGATCGGCGAGCACGACTTCCAGCTTTTCGCTGCGGGCATCCAGAGGGTGGCGGACCACTTCCTGGCCGTGCCGGCCGACATTCCGGCCAGGGTCGCTGCGCTGACCAGCGCGGCTGAAATGGATCAGTTCTGCGCCAGCGTCGATATCCAGGTCGGCATCAACATCGTCGCCACTGCCGACGCTTTCATCGGAACCAAGATCCGGGCACTCGCAGAGGCCGCGGGCATGACACTTGGCGACGACGGGGCCTTTCATGCGAGGAACGACGACGGTCAGACCTTGTTCACGCTCTCCAACATGGAGGAGGGGCTGTTCTCCGCCGGCGAGATGCGCAATCTCCGGACCAACGGTTTGACCCTGTTGATCGACGTACCGCTGGTCGCCGACGGCGTCGGGACCTTCGACCGCATGATGCGCCAGGCCGCTCAGTTCGCCGAGACCCTGCAAGGTCACATTGTCGATGATAATCGCGCCGCTTTCGGCCCGGAGGCGGCGGCGGTCATTCGAAACCAGATCAAGCAGTTTCAAGCCCAGATGGCGAGCATGGACATGCCCGCCGGAGGCAGGCTCGCGAATCGACTCTTTTCCGCGTAATGGTCAACACATTGTCCGTCTCGGAGCGTGTCGCCCAGCTCAGGGAGTCGCTCGCCCGTCACAACCACGCCTATTACGTTCTCGATGCGCCGACGATACCGGACGCCGAGTACGACCGCCTGTTCGCCGAACTTCAATCACTCGAGCAGGCGCATCCCGAACTGCTCAGCGCCGACTCGCCGACCCAGCGCGTGGGAGGCGCACCCATACCGGAGCTCGTTCCGGTACGTCATGCCGTGCCGATGCTGTCTATCCGTACCGAGACGGATACGACCGAACAGGGGGTCTTCAACTTCGACACCCGGGTTCGCAACGCGCTCGGTCTTGTCGCCGACGATGGACCGATCGAATACCTCGGTGAGCTCAAGTTCGATGGGCTCGCGATCAGCCTGCGCTACGAGCGAGGCCTGCTGGTTCGCGCAGCGACCCGTGGGGATGGCGAGACCGGCGAGGACGTCACCCACAATGTTCGTACGATTCGCCAGATCCCGCTCAAACTCGGCGGCCATCCGCCGGGTCTGATCGAGATCCGGGGCGAGATCTACATGCGGCGGGATCGTTTCGAAGCGCTCAACCAGGCTCAACGTGAACGTGGCGAAAAAATCTTCGTCAATCCGCGCAATGCCGCGGCCGGTGCGGTGAGGCAACTCGACCCCCGCATCAGCGCGCGTCGTCCCTTGTCCTTCTTCGCCTACGGGATAGGCGACTACGCCGGTTTCGACCTTCCCGAAACGCAGGCCGGGTTGCTGGACGCCATGGGTGCCTTCGGGGTGCCGGTGTGCGAGCATCGCGTGGTCGCCGAAGGTCCGCAAGGGCTGGTGGCTTTTCACGCGCATATCGCGGGGCTGCGCAACACGCTGCCTTACGACATCGACGGCGTGGTCTACAAGGTCAACCGGGTGTCGCTGCAACGGACACTCGGGTTCGTGTCGCGCGAGCCGCGCTGGGCGGTCGCGCACAAGTACCCGGCGCAGGAAGAGTTGACCGAGTTGATCGACATCGAGATCCAGGTCGGGCGCACCGGTGCGCTCACCCCGGTCGCGAGACTGCGTCCGGTCTTTGTTGGCGGCGTCACGGTCACGAATGCAACCCTGCACAACGAGGACGAAATCCGGCGCAAGGGTCTGCTGATCGGCGACCAGGTGATCGTGCGTCGGGCGGGCGACGTGATTCCCGAAGTGGTCGCGCCGGTGGTCGAACGACGCACGGGCGCTGAACGCAGCTTCGTGATGCCGGCAGCCTGCCCGGTGTGCGGATCGCATGCGGTCCGCGCCGAGGACGAAGCCGTCACCCGCTGTACCGGTGGGCTGTTCTGTCCGGCGCAACGCAAGCAGGCTCTTCTGCACTTTGCCAGTCGCCGCGCAATGGACATCGAAGGGCTGGGTGACAGACTGGTCGAACAACTTGTCGACGGCGCGATCGTCAAGACCCCGGCCGACCTGTATCGGCTGGGCATCCTCGCGCTCGCCAATCTGGAGCGCATGGGGGAGAGATCCGCCGCAAACCTGCTCGCCGCGATAGAGAAAAGTCGTCACACCACCCTGGCGCGATTCATTTTCGCGCTCGGTATCCGCAATGTCGGAGAGACCACTGCCAGGGATCTGGCCCGCCATTTCGGCAATCTCGACGCGCTCATGACTGCGGATGAGGGGGCGCTTCAGGAGGTCCGCGACGTCGGGCCGGTGGTCGCGCGCAGCATCGTCGAGTTCCTGTCGGAAGCCCATAACCGCGAAGTCATCGAGCAGCTGCGGGCCGCAGGCGTGCAGTGGGACGAGAGCGAATCGCTCGCACCAGCGTCGGATCGCCTGGCCGGTCTGACCCTGGTGCTGACCGGCACCCTGCCCAGTCTGAGTCGGGAGGAGGCCAAGGCGATGATCGAATCCCACGGCGGCAAGGTCAGCGGATCCGTATCCAAGAAAACCGATTACGTTGTGGCTGGGAGCGATGCCGGCTCTAAGCTCGCCAAGGCTGAGGCACTAGGGGTGAAGGTGGTCGACGAGGCGGGTCTGCTCGTCCTGCTCGGCGAATCGCCTGAAACTGCCCAAAATAATACTGAATAAGGGAGTAGTGAAACGACATGAAGAAGATCACCAAAGCCGTTTTTCCGGTCGCCGGAATGGGAACCCGCTTTCTGCCGGCGACCAAGGCCAGCCCCAAGGAAATGCTGCCCATCGTCGACAAGCCGCTGATCCAGTACGCGGTGGAGGAGGCGGTTGCCGCCGGCATCACCGAGATGATTTTCATCACCGGTCGGACCAAACGGGCGATCGAGGATCATTTCGACAAGGCTTATGAACTGGAGACCGAACTCGAGGCTCGCGGCAAGCAGGCCATGCTAGACCTGGTGCGGAAAACGGTTCCAACCGGGGTCAATTGCATCTACATCCGTCAGTCCGAAGCGCTCGGCCTGGGCCATGCGGTGCTGTGCGCATCGCATGTGGTCAGCGACGACGAAGCGTTCGCGGTGATCCTGGCCGACGATCTGCTCGACAACCACGGCGGAGCGCCGATCATGAAACAAATGGTCGACGTCTACAACTACAACCGTTGCTCTGTACTGGGTACGATGAACGTACCGCGCGAAGAGACGCGACAGTACGGTATCGTCAGCACCGAAACCCAGAACGGCGACTTGCAACGGGTCACCGGTATCATCGAGAAGCCCAAGCCCGAGGATGCTCCGACCACCCAGGCAGTCGTCGGGCGCTACATCCTGACGCCCCGTATTTTCCAGCATCTGCGCGCATTGAAGCCAGGCGCGGGGAGTGAACTCCAACTCACCGACGCGATCGCATCGCTGCTGAAGGAGGAAGCGGTCCTGTCCTACCAGTTCCGCGGACACCGTTACGACTGCGGTTCCAAGCTCGGCTACCTGAAGGCGACGGTGGAGTTCGCGCTACGTCACCCTGAGGTCTCTGACGACTTCTCGGCTTATCTTGCGACCCGCGGCGCGGCGGAGAACTGAGTGCTTGTGAGAAGGTCGTTGCGAGCGACTATAGAGCGTAGCGCGCGACGACCGAGACCTATCGAGCAAGCAAGCAAGGGAGCAGGCGCCGCGCGGCGGCGCCATCGAACTCCGCACTGGATTTATTCCAAGCTACGACAGGGACTTTTCGGCGGGTAAGTGGACTTGCCGCTCGTTCAACAAAAATGGCGCCCCAGCTTCGGGCGCCATTTTCTGTGAAGGGAAGACCATCCAATCAGGCGTCGGCCTTGGCCGCACGCTTGCGATCGTTTTCGCTCAGGTAGCGCTTGCGCAGCCGGATCGAGCGCGGCGTGATCTCGACCAGCTCATCGTCGGCGATGAACTCGATGGCCGATTCCAGCGTCAGGACAATCGGCGGAACCAGTCGGACTGCCTCGTCGGAGCCGGACGCGCGCACGTTGGTCAGCTGCTTGCCCTTGATCGGGTTCACGACCAGATCATTGTCGCGTGAATGGATGCCGATGATCATGCCTTCATAGACCGGATCATTGTGATTGACAAACATCCGGCCACGATCCTGCAGCTTCCACAAGGCATAGGCGACCGCCTGGCCGTTCTCCTGGGAGATCAGCACGCCGTTGCGCCGATCCGAAATGGCGCCAGCCATCGGACCGTAGTCGTCGAACACGTGACTGGCCAAGCCGGTGCCACGGGTCAGGGTCAGGAACTCGCCCTGAAAACCGATCAGTCCGCGCGCCGGAATACGGTACTCGATCCGGCAGCGTCCCTTGCCGTCCGAGGCCATGTCCAGCAGTTCGCCGCGGCGACGGCCAAGCTCTTCCATGATCGCGCCCTGGTGATCTTCCTCGACGTCGACGGTCAGCATCTCGTAGGGCTCGCACTTGACGCCATCGATGTCCTTGAACACGACACGCGGACGTCCGACCGCGAGTTCGAAGCCTTCCCTCCGCATGTTCTCGAGCAGAATCGTCAGGTGCAGTTCGCCGCGACCCGAAACCAGGAATACGTCCGAATCATTGGTGTACTCGACCCGCAAGGCGACGTTCTTGAGCAATTCCTTTTCCAGGCGTTCACGGATCTGGCGGCTGGTCACGTACTTGCCCTCGCGTCCGGCCAGCGGCGAAGAGTTGACCATGAAGTTCATCGTCAGCGTCGGCTCGTCGACCGCGATCGGCTTGAGCGCCTCCAGGCAGTCGGGATCGCACAGGGTCACGCCGATGCCGACCTGGTCGATGCCGGACACGAGCACGATGTCGCCGGCTTCAGCCGACTCAGCCGAACTGCGATCCAGTCCCTTGAAGGTCAGTATCTGACCGACCCTGGCCTTACCCCGATTTTCGTCGCCATACAGCACCACGACTTCCTGGTTCGGGCGAATCCTGCCGCGCTTGATCCGGCCGATACCGAGCTGCCCGATGTAGGTCGAGTAGTCGAGCGAGCAAAGCTGCAACTGCAAGGGGCCGTCGCTGGAAACCTCGGGCGGCGGCACATGCTGCAGAATAGCCTCGTACAGCGGCTGCATGTCGGTGCCGGGGTTGCTCGCGTCGAGCATGGCATAACCGTTCAGGGCCGAGGCATACACGACCGGAAAGTCGAGCTGCTCGTCGGTGGCTCCAAGTTTGTCGAACAGGTCGAAAGTATGATTGATCACCCAGTCCGGGCGGCTGCCCGGGCGGTCGATCTTGTTGATCACGACGATCGGCTTGAGCCCGAGCGCCAGCGCCTTGCGCGTGACGAAGCGGGTTTGCGGCATCGGGCCTTCCACCGCATCGACCAGCAGCAACACGCCATCGACCATGGACAGTACCCGCTCGACTTCGCCACCGAAGTCGGCATGCCCCGGAGTGTCGACGATGTTGATATGGGTGTCCTTGTACTGGATCGCACAGTTCTTGGCGAGAATCGTGATCCCGCGTTCGCGCTCGATATCATTGCTGTCCATGACCCGTTCGGATACCGCCTCGTGCGCGGCAAAGGTGCCGGACTGACGCAGTAGCTGATCGACCAGGGTGGTTTTGCCATGGTCGACGTGAGCGATGATGGCGATATTTCGGATGGCGCGGGACATGGGGAAGGCCAGAAGTTATTGAAAAGTCTGCAATTATAACATGAGCAGTTGCGCTGCAACATTTCGGCTTCGCAGCTGCCCGTGCAGGAGGAGGGCGCCCACGTGCCCGCATCCTGAGGGCCGATGCGGGCATGCTAGAATTCGGCCGCCTTTCAAGGAGACCTTTGCACATGCTTGCGATCATCGGCGGTAGCGGCCTGACCCGTCTGTCCTCACTGGAGATCGTCCGACGCGAAGTGGTTCGCACGCCTTATGGCGAACCGTCGGGCGCACTCATCTTCGGCGAACTTGCCAACAAGCCGGTCGTATTTCTGCCCCGCCATGGTTACGGCCATACCATTCCGCCACACCAAGTGAATTATCGGGCCAACATTTGGGCGCTGAAGCAGGCAAAGGCGACCGGGATCGTCTCGGTCGCATCGGTGGGCGGCATACGGACCGAGTTCAAGCCGGGTACGCTCGTGATTCCAGATCAGATCATCGATTACACCTGGGGCAGGGTGGGCACCTTCTTTGAAGGTGGCGGAGACCAGCCAGTGCAGCACATCGACTTCACCCATCCCTACGATCGGGCGCTACGCGAGCGGATTCTTATCGCGGCCAAGGCTTGCCAGCAAACCGTATTCGATGGCGGGGTCTATGCAACCACGCAGGGACCCAGGCTCGAGACGGCGGCCGAGATTACTCGCCTGGAACGCGACGGAGCCGACCTGGTCGGCATGACTGGCATGCCCGAGGCGGCGCTGGCGCGCGAACTCGGTTTGCCTTATGCCGCCATCAATGTAATCGCCAATTACGCGGCCGGTCGCGGAGACAGCGAACAGCGGATCGAATTCGAACAGATCGAGGTGGTTCTCCAAGAGGCGATGGCACGGGTTCGGCAACTGCTTGGACGGATTTGCCAGGACTGATCGCTTCGATCAGGATTTTGCAGGGCATGGAGTCTTTGTCGGGCACGATCGGGTAATACTGGATTCGGGCGCCTGGTCATCCGACCTTCGCATACCTAATCAAGATAGGCCCTGATCACTGACGGGTCGCGTTGCCCTCTATAACCCGGCGCTGAACCGTGTAGGGCACGCCCCGTTCGGCCATATTCATCATTGCGTTGGCATGGTCACCGCCTTCCATCAGATACTCGATGATCTTGCCGACGAATTGTCGCATTGCGAGATCGACGCGTTGATCCGGCCGCGAATTTCTCATTATTTCTCCATACACCCCGCCCGGATCGTCACCGCGCCGTCCGTCAGGCGAGCCATCTCTTTCATTATCCCAAGCACGAATCACGCCCACTAGAAAACAAGCCTTTCTAATCCGTGACTTATTTCACGCAAAAGGGATTCTGATCATGCTGATGACCGGCTGATGTAAAAAACTCCGACAGGGCTTTGAGCACGAACTGTCCGCATACGCATTCTCAGTCGTTTCTTCTGTATCGTTATAATCTGTAATCTGTGCACTTCTCGTATCGGAATCCGGCGCCGTTCGTGGCCCTTCGCTCCCCCCTGGCGAAAACAAAATGACAACGGCCGCCACACTTGCGGCCGCTCGGATCAGTTCATCGACGATTGATTTATCGTCTATTCCCCTCATCCTTTCTAATTTGACAAACGCATGAACGGGCAACGATCGACGCCCTTTCAAGACGTTTGACAATGTCGTTTCGCTTATGCCTAAAGCGGTAGCTAGCTCACGCTGCGTCCACCCGTTTCTGCGCATTACCTGCGAGCACTTTGCTTCTATATCCATCGTCTTATCCTCCTGTCTCGCCATCTTCCGCTTGAACTTTCCGCTTGACAAGTTACTTTCCATTTGGATAGTCTGCGAGCACTTTCCATGTGGAAAGTTCAACCGGAGAACCCACCATGACTGCTTTAGCAGAACTGCCAAAGGCACAAGGTCCATCACTCAAAGTCGGTGAAGTCATCATCAAGGGCCGTTGCATGTCGGCGAAGAAGCAGGGCACCTACTTCGCGCACCTCGTTGTCCTTCCTGCCGCTGATCCGTACTCCAGTCCGGCCACCGTCGAAGTTCTGGCCAAAACCCGCCAGGCCGACCAGGAACAAGACATTACCCTTCATTGCCGGATCGGCGGCTACCGCCGTTCCTACAAATCCACGGACCGGGAAACGGGCGAACAACGCACTGTCGTCACTGCCGACAACAAGCTGTTCGTGGTCGAGGACTGAGCCATGTCGCTACGGGTTGAAGGCTTCCATGTTCCTTCCACATGCGGGCGGTATTACGTCGCCTTTGTTTTGGTGCCTGGAGAGGATGGGGTTTCCACACCTCTCGTTTGTCAGGTTGTTCCGAAAATGCTTGGTAAACAGCTCCGGGAATCGCTCGATAGGTACATGAAGGACCTACGGCAGCATTTTAATGGTGAGCTTTCTGTCAGTACGTCCGCTGGCAAAAAGGCTTTCACGTAATGGCCTACGTCCTCGAACGCGAAACGCGAAGCGGAACATTCGAACTGTTCCGCTCGCGTTCTTTCGTTGACTCCCTCACTGAGCTGGTGCGCCTTCAGCGTGACGGGGACCAATCGGTCCTCCGGATCACTGATGGTGCACTTGAGCTTTTCTACCGTGCCGACTCCTTCACCACCCCGATCGTCCCGACCACCTCCAGCGGCCGGTTCGGCCCTTCACAGCACGTACAAGTAAAGAGTGCTGTGGAGTCTCAATTTGAGACTAGTTCGTCGGGTTTGAACTCGGTTAGTGCTCGTCTTGTTGCGATGGGTTACGACCTTGCCGATCTTGAGGCTTCGAATCCCTACGTACATGGGTGGGGCCGATGAGCGTCTTTATCGACTGGCTTTCCTTCGCCCAACGCCACGCGGTAGACGATATCGATCTGCCGATCGTCTCCGATGGCGTCCGGGTCCGGGGCAAGTCATTCGAAATGATGGAAACGACGGACGGGCGCAAGTGGTGTGTGCTCACCCCAGACGGCGACAACGTCACCTATCAGGTTCCACGCCTTCAGCGTCGCGGCTCACATGACACCTCGCTCCTGGTGCGCTGCGACGGCAGGAACGTTGAACTCTCCGGTAACGTCGGGCGCTTCGACCGCCCCGACAACGTGTGGAATTACGACATCGTCGATACCATCGACAAGGCCTCTGACATCGTCCAGGCCCACGACCTACCGCGCTTCACGCCTGGGGAATGCCGTGCGAAGGCGTCCGTCTCCAAGCATGACCACGACCTCGGCCTCTGGACCGAATGGACCGGTGCCGTTCTTCGCGAACTCCACGTCACCGAGAACATGGCTGCCGGCAATGACAAGCTCTCCATCGAAGTGATGCGGTACTTCACCGGCCTTCGTGCTGCCCGGCTTTCCAAAGGCGTCTACGGTACTCAGACCGTGGTCTTTGGAAAGCGGAGCGGCAAGCTTCACAAACGCATCGTCGTTTATCGCAAAGCTCAGGAAATGCTCGACCACGCCAAGGGCGATGAAGCCAAGAAAAGGGTCAAGTCCAGCCAGGAATATCAATTCGCTCGCGATCTCGGACTCGTCCGTATCGAATGCAAATGGGGTAAAGACTTTTTACGCGACAACGCGCTTAGGTTCATAGGGGATGCCAACATGGCCAAGATCATCAGTTTGTTCCGGGCCGAAACCCGATTCCTGCACGATGTCACGCCCGATCGGGCCGCTCGCATCGTCTCCGAAATGCCGACCAAGGTCCGATCGGCGGCCCTTCACTGGATCAGGGGCGACGATCTCCGCGAACTCTACAGTCGCGCCACCTACTTCCGGCACGTCAAGGCTCTCCGCGACTACGGCATCGACGCGTCCGAACCGCGTCCTATCAAGTCAGACGGTTCCGTCGATCAACTCCAGACGCTGCTTGATGGCCTGCCGTCCTTCACCCTTCAACCCCTCCAGGCTCCGGAGTGGTACGGGCTGCCCGATGTCTCGAGGAGGGCGGCGTAATGCTCAAGCGTGCCGATGACGCGCAAGCGTGGGAACCCAATCGTGGGCCTGTCGAGGACGGCGGCGGCGGGGGAGTGGGCAGGCTCGCCGCCCACCCCGCGCCGACCGCCCAACGTCAGTTCATTGAATCCTGTGCGCTCATAAGTGCGCCAGAACGTAACCGATCGCTATCCCAATTATCAAGGAACCCCATGCAAATCTATTCGTTCTGGGAATGGGTCCTGTTCGTCTCGTGTTTGGGGTCCGTAGCCTTCGCCTTACTTCTTGCAGGCGTTGCTCTTTATACCTCTCCGATCGTCTCCAACGCGCTTGCGCTTCTACGCTCATAAGGGGAATCCCATGCAATCAGCAATCTGGTTTCTCGGTTCGTTCGGCCTCACGGTCACCTTCGGTGTGATGTTCGCAAGGGTGTTCTAAGTGTACTTCGTCTGCACGGAAATCACGAATAACGACTGTACTGCCTGGGTTCAGTACGTCACAGGATTACCGGCTCTATCCGCTGAAGATGGGCTGGTGATAAGCGGGGCGATTTTTGCGGTTTGGGCCACAGCCTGGGCCGCGCGCCAGATCGCCTACGTCGTTCTCAACCGGAGATAGGTATGTCTATCGAAGGCGTAATGGACTCTATTGGTTTGGTATCGACGGACATCGAGTCTCTCGGTCTCGCGATCATTAGTGTCGCTGTAGTGGTCTTCTTGTTCCGCTGGATCAAGGGTTCATTTTTCTAAATTTTTGGAGAATCTCACATGGATCTCACTTCCGTAAATACCGCCATTGCTGATGCGGGTACTGACATCGAAACCGTTGGCCTCGCCATCATCGGTGTCGCTGTCGTCGTCTTTGCCTTCCGCTGGATCAAGGCATCGTTCTTCTGATCTGACTCAACCGGGACGGGGGGCGACCCTCGTCCCATCCAGGGAGAAAATCATGGAAGGCTACTATGTCATGCTGGCATGCCTGGGGGGCGCATGGCTCTTGCTGTACTGATTCTCGTGCTGCTGCTCCCCGGTGTTGCATCGTCGCAATACGCGGCGGCGACCCCCCCGAGTGGATGGTCTCAAGCTACTTCCGGTTCTTTTTATAAGCCGCCTTCGTCCGTTGCTTGGAGCGGCTCTGCGTTCCAAGCGGCTGCAAGGGTACAGGTAGCCGGAAAGTCGGTCACTGTGCCTGCTTCGCTTCGTATGGCGGCAAACGGGGGACAATATGCTGCGCCCTTTGTACGCGCTAACCCGCTCTTGTTTGTCGGCACATCTGTAGCGGCGTGGCTCTTGGCAGAGTTTTCGATGGATTTCGTTAACGGTGATTGGTCTATTCCCGAGTCCACTCCTGTCGCGTATGACATTCCGTCCGGTTTTTTCACTGGTTCTGTTCCTGGATGCACAGCGCCGGGATCACCATCGGGTGTTCAGTGTGATTTTTTGCAGTATGCCGCTGCTTTCGTTTCGTACTTCAACAGTGGGATCAATACATATCAAGTCATAGGGTATTCTGCGCCGGAACTTCTCTACCGGCATTATCAAAATGGCGTTTTGGTTTGGACGGGTGGCCAGGGGGTTACCCGTCATCAAACGGATGTGTGTCCAACGAACTTGGTTTTGAATGGTGGTTTCTGTGTTGGACAAGTGCAAGTAGCAGGGGATTCTCAGTGGAACACGGTCACGACCGCTAACTGGCCTGCTCATGTTTTATCGGATGTTGCTCGCCACTTGCCATTGCCTGTACAGGTTCCCGAGATTACGCCATTCGTCGAACCCCTCGGAAACCCCTACACCGATCCGCTCACCGGTCAGCCCTGGCAAGACAAGGTCCGCATAACCCCCGATCCGACACCCGAGTCGCCCTGGCGTCTCCGTCTCGATCCCTTCCGGGAACCTCTCACGACGGCGGACCCGGAAGGTAATCCGCAAGTCGACCCTAACGTCGCACCTGAGCATATTAATCCCACGAACCCCCCTGTCGAACCGCCACCCCCATTCGAACTTCCTGGCTTCTGCGACTGGGCAACGATCGTTTGCGATCTGGCCGACTGGTTCCGTGATGAGGCAGACGACCCGGAAAGTGTCGACCTCCCCGAACTCGATCCCGTCCAACTCTCGGCGCAGAACTTCGGCCTACCGTCGTCCGGCACCTGCCCCGCACCTATGAACTTGAGCATCGGCCTCGGCGCTGTCCAGGTCAAATATGACCCGTTTTGTGATTTCGCAACTGCTGTTCGACCCCTGGTGATCGCCACCGGCTGGCTCGCGGCAGTCATGATTCTTGTCGGCTGGAGGCGATCGTAATGCAAGGCATGCTGTTCTATGTCGGTATGTGGATTATGGTCTCTGCCGTCGCCCGAATTCTCGTCGGGGCGGGTCTCGGCATCGGCACTTACGTTGTCATCGAACCGCTTTTCAATGAATGGGTGGGCCATGTTCTCTCTAATCTTTCGGGACTGCTTCCGGCTGCTGCTCAGATTCTTTGGATGGCGGGCTTTGGGGTGGCTCTCTCGGCGGTTCTCTCGGGCCTCTCGGCCCGGATCGCAATCCAGGCCGCCCAAATCTTCATAGGGAAGTCCAACTAATGCCCATTTCGCTCGTGACCGGCTCCCCGGGTTCTGGGAAGTCGCTGTTCCTCATGCGCGAGACCGTTGAAGCGGTCAAGCAAGGCCGCCCGGTCTACTCCAACGTCGATGGCCTCAAGCTGGATGGCGTCGATCCGCTCCCCGACGACTGGCGCCAGTGCGCCGATGGTGCCTTCATCGTCATCGACGAAGTCCACCAGCGTTGGCCTGCGACAGGCAAGCCAGGACGCTCCCAGGAAGGCGAGATTGTCGACCTCGACAAACACCGTCACCGGGGTTTCGATTTCCTCATTGCGACTCAGTATCCGACCAAGGTCCACCACCAGGTGAGGGAACACCTCGGCGGCGGTGGCTCCCCGGCTCATATCCATTTGATGCGCCCCGCTGGCCTCCAGCAGACCACACTTTACAAGTGGCAGCATGCCGTTCTCGATCCAAACGACCGCCAGCAACGCGACGCGGCCGACATGGAAATCTGGCGATACGACAAGAAACTCTTCGACCTCTACAAGTCAGCCACGATTCATACCGTTAAGCGCAAGATACCCCGCAAGATCATCATCATGGGTGTGGTCCTGGTCCTGCTCGTCGGATGGGTCGTGACCCGCATCGCGAACTCGGACGGCATGATCGCCACCGCCTTCGGTGTCGCATCCGATACCAGTGAAGTCGTTTCCATCCTGCAAAGCCCCGTCGGGGGTGTGGGGGAGGGCTCTCGCGCTGCTTCCCCGGAACCACCGGTGAGGCAGCGCGTTATACCGGTCTCTGACGGTATATCCGACTGGGTCTTTGCTGATCGACTTGAACCGATCCATGGCTGCATCATGAACGCTCGTGCCTGTCGCTGCTTCGGCAACGATGGGAAGATTCTCGACATGACCGACTTCCAATGCAGAACGGCAATGGATCGCCCATTGCCGTTCGCTCTGCCGGTTGTCCAGCCTGGACAGGAGTCCCCCTCCTATCCCGGCTAGTTCTTCTCTGTTTTCAAGCCCACCTATTTCAACTTCATTACAACAGAAAAACAGAATGCCGCAATTCCAACTCCGCTGCCGAGTTCATATCCGATCGCTATCGATCCGATCAATATTATTAATATTTTGAACCCGTTGTATATGTTTTCTTCTCGGTCGTTCATCACTCTGCCTCTCATCTCATACTTCAGCCTGGACAGGAGTCCCCCTCCTATCCAGGTTAGTTAGTTTCGTTTTGCCACTGATGGCAGCATCCCATACGTGCCTTCCAGGTACTCGATCATGATCCCCCCTGGTAAAGTGTCCGGCGCATCCAATGCGCCGAGCTCTGCTTGTATCATGTATCTCCACGGAAACATATCTGTCCGGATGTCCCATACCATATCGTATCCTGTGAATCTGATTCCGAACGCGTTGCTACTGCTAGGCCTGATTTTCATGACCGTCCCACTCCCTCTACAATCTCGTCCAGGTGGTTCCTCATGTACTGCGCGGTTTGCAGGGCATCGTCTTTATCGTCGGTGAAGTAGGTCGCGCCCTTCTGCTTCTTCCCGTCGACAAATAGTCCGACTGTGTATTCTTCCAAATAGTCATCAAAATACACGCGGGTCATTACCTTAAACGGGGTTTGCCCTGGTTGTTCGCGCCTGTATGTCTTCAGAACTTTGATCGTCATCTCATCACCTCGCTTTTTCCGTCGTTAAACCTACCGGGCCCCTGGAGCTCGAGCCCATCCGGGTTTGCCTTCCTTCTTCCCTGCACTCTTGTCTTTTTTCCCACCGTACCCCCTATCGCTGTCGCCCTGACCGTGCCGGGCCGTATCAACAAAGGAAAGACAAGGGCCGCGAAGCGGGGCGAAGCCTTTACCCTTTTCTTTCCGACTTGATGCGGCACAAGCGGGCAAAAGGGCGGCAGTGATAGGGGGTCGGGAAAGCGCAAGGGCAGGGAAGAAGGCACAGCCGCGTAGCGGCTCTGATCGCGCTGCGGAACGCAGCGGCCAAGCGGAGCGCGGAAGGCCGACAGGCCTGGAGGGGGAAGGGATCCGAAGGAACGCCGAAGGCGTGTCCCGAAGGGACCGGAGCGAAGCGCAGTCCGTAGGAAGCCCGGTCGGCGCTTGCGCCGATCCCCCCAGTCGATTAAAAAACCCCATGCTCCCCGACTGGTCCCGAAACCTCGCGAACTTGTACTGTCGACGCAGGCTCACCCCACGAGCCACGCGACCCAGTCGACGCACCTGGTACCGGAAAATCCTGGCCGAAAAAAAACGCCTGCTATTGCTCGGCGTCTCTCCTTTCGAACTTCATCTGATTTGCATCATCCTGGCCAAAGCGCGTGACCCATTTGGCTATGCACGGGGCATAGAAAGGCTCGCCAGATTCTACGAAGGAAAGAACGATAATCTGTATTATGTAAACTACGATATCAGACACCATTCTGTCCGGTACGTGTAACGAGGGAATGAAACCGGTCCGGCGCCCCTGACGGAACAAGCCTGATCGCTCTCACCAAGTCGAAAGCGTTCGGACTTTGGAACCTCTCAGGCCGGGGATTGGGTGTCGACATCATGACGCCACCCCCCGCCGCATCGCTCAGGACAAGGTTGCGGTCGCCAGTTTTGCTCCGAACGCGATGAACAACCCGCCTATGGCGCCGGTTGCGCCCGCGGCGAGGCGACGACGCTTCCTGAACTGAACGGCAAGATAGGCCCCACCGAAGATCAGCGCAGACAGGTACAGTGCGCTGCAGATCTGAACGATGACGCCCAGAATCATGAATGAGAGTCCTGGATGGGCGTAAGCCGGGTCCACGAACTGAATGAAGAACGACACGAAAAAAAGGATTGCCTTCGGGTTCATCAAACTGATCACTAGCGCGGTCCGGAATGTACGCGGACTATTACGCACCACCGCATCGTTCTGCGTGACCGAAGCCTCGGTGAAACTGCCCTGCTTTCGCCAGCTTTGAATTGCTGAACGCAACAAACCAATGCCGACCCATGCCAGATAGGCCGCGCCGGCGTACTTGATGACCATGAACAGTTCCGGCGTGGTCCGCAGCAACGAGGCGGTGCCGCTGACTGCGAGCAGCATCAGGATCAGGTCGCCGACGCAGATTCCGCAGGCACCGCGGTACCCTGCGGCGACGCCCCAGCGCGAGGCGGCAGACATCACGTAGAGCGAGTTTGGACCCGGCAACAGCACGATGAAAATCGTGCCCAGAATGAAGGTCGTGAGGTCTGTGATCCCGTAGAACATCTTGCAATCCGAGGGATATGAGGCTAAGCGCGTAATGTGCCATGCGCCGCCGCTGAAATCCATCATTTGCCGCGGATGTCATGCTCGGTGAGGGCACGCCCCCATTTTTTTGGATCTGGTGAGCGCACCATGCTGTAACCGATGTCCGGGTTCGTGATGTCCGCACCCACCAACCGCGAACCTGCGACTTTGTACTTCGGCCCCGGCTGGATTCCGTTCAGTTGCCGCCGCTCAGGACTCGATTTCCCGCGCCCGTTCTATCGCTTCCTCGATCCGGTCGACAGCGATGATCTTCATTCCGTCCGGGGCTTGTCGCGGGGCATTGGCCTTCGGGATGATTGCCGTCGAAAAACCGAGTTTCGTCGCCTCCTTCAAACGGTCCTGTCCACGCGGTGCGGGTCGAATCTCGCCTGCCAGCCCTACTTCGCCGAAGACGGCCAGCCCTTTCGGTAAGGGACGACTGCGGAGCGAGGACACGATAGCAAGCAGAACCGCAAGGTCGGCTGCCGGCTCGGTGATCTTGACCCCGCCGACCGCATTGACGAAGACATCCTGGTCAAAACAAACAACCCCGGCATGACGATGCAACACGGCGAGCAGCATCGCCAAACGGTTCTGCTCGAGGCCAACCCCCAGTCGACGCGGATTCGGGCTGTGCGCACCGTCGACAAGCGCCTGGATCTCGACCAGCATCGGCCGGGTGCCCTCCTGCGTGATCAGCACGCAACTGCCCGGCACCTGTTGCTCGTGCTGCGACAGAAAGATCGCCGACGGGTTGCTGACACCCCGCAGACCGCGGTCGGTCATTGCGAAGACGCCCAGCTCGTTGACCGCGCCGAAGCGGTTCTTGAAGGCACGCACGAGACGAAAGCTCGAATGGGTGTCGCCTTCGAAGTAAAGCACGGTATCGACCATGTGCTCGAGCACCCGTGGCCCGGCCAGCGTGCCATCCTTGGTGACATGCCCGACCATGATCAGGCTGGTCCCGCTCTGCTTGGCGAAGCGGGTCAGTTGCGCGGCACATTCCCGCACCTGCGCGACCGACCCCGGCGGAGACTGCAGAACTTCCGAGTATACGGTCTGAATGGAGTCGATCACGGCGATCCGTGGACGCGCGTCCTTCAGCACTTGGGTGATACGCTCCAGGTTGATCTCGGGCAGCAGTTGAAGATGGGCCGGATCGAGATTGAGTCGCCGCGCCCTCAAGGCCACCTGCTCGCCCGACTCCTCCCCACTTACATAAATTGCCGACTCACGGGCGGCCAGTACGGCCAGCGCCTGCAATAGCAAGGTCGATTTTCCTATGCCCGGGTCGCCGCCGATCAACACCACCCCGCCCGGCACCAGCCCGCCCCCAAGGACACGATCGAACTCGTCGATACCGGTCGGGGTGCGAGGTTCCTCACGCGGTTCGAGTTCGGACAGTCGTTGCAGCCGACCGGAGGTACCAGCCAGCGCCACGAAACGACTGCTGGCGGATCCGCCCTGCTCCACCACCGACTCCGCCAGCGTATTCCATGCCTTGCACTGGGGGCACTGCCCCTGCCAGCGAGGAGATTGCGTGCCGCAGTCAGCACAGACGTAGGCGGTTTTCGCCTTCGCCATCAGTTGTCCTCCGAGCCCTCGGTGGCCATCCCGGCAAGTTGTTCGGCGGCATGATCCGCGAACACGGTGATCAGTCGGGAACGGAACTTGTCCTTTGGAACGATAACCTCGAGCGGGGTGTACAACTTGGGTTCGAGCGGAATCGCGACCAGCCGCCCTTCTCCGATATCGCGCTGGATCGCGGCCCTGGAGGCAATTGCGAAACCCAGTCCCTGGGACGCCAGGTACTTGACCGTCGCGAGGCTGCCCAACTCGGCACAAATCCTAAGCTGCTCGACATCGATGCCGGCCGACTCGAAGAAGCTCTCCGCCAGCTCCCGGATGGCGTTGCCCGAGTCGCGGGTAATGAAGGGATGCTCCAGCAATTTCTCGGCAGTGAGCGAGGCGTACTTGGACAAGGGATGTCCGGGCTGGCAGATCACCAGCAATTCATCCCGCGCCGCAGTCCGACGCTCTATCGCGGGCTGGTCGGAAACAATCTCGATCAGCCCGAGGTCGATCTCCCGCGAGGCCACCCGGTCTTCGGTCAATTGGGAATTGCCGACCACGACCCGGGGAATGACCCTCGGGTACTTGCGTTTGAAGCTCTCGAGCAGTCGCGGCAACCAATAGGCCGCGATGGTGGTGCTCGTGCCGATGGTCAAGGCGCCGGCAAGCTCGTCGGTCAGCTCCGACACCCGCGATTCGAGCTCGTCGGATAAATCGAGAATCCGCTCGGCATAGGCGAGGACGATCTCGCCTGCCGGGGTGAGGCTGACCTTGCCATGTCCACGTTCCAGCAAGCGGGTATCGAAATGCTCCTCGAGCTGCTTGATCTGGAAGGTGACGGCCGGCTGCGTCATGAAAAGATGCTCGGCGGCGCGGGTAAAGGAGCCGTACTTCGCTACGGCGTGGAAAACCTGAAGTCTGCGATCGGCCACAATCGCCTCGTTTGGTGGGTGCAGCAAGCCTGACATGCCGTGCCCCGGTCATGGGCATGGGATGCGAAAGGTTTCTGCTAGTCAATAAATTGTGTTTATCAGGAGATATTTAAGCATATTTGACCGCTTTGCGCCGGCGACTCGACCAATAAATTGGATCCGTCGCTTCCCTATCGATATCTCAAGGCAGGTCCCATCGCTTCGTGATATAAACCCGCACGTGTTTCGGTCATGGGCGCAGGAACAAGATGCCGCTGGGCTTCTACATCATCATGGCAGCGCAGTTTTTTTCTGCGTTGGCCGACAATGCGCTCCTGATCATCGCGATCGCGCTGCTGCGAGACATCGCCGCGCCCGACCAGTACGAGCCGCTGCTCAAGCTTTTCTTCACCCTGTCCTACGTCCTGCTCGCAGCCTTTGTCGGCGCCTTCGCCGATTCTATGCCCAAGTGGCGTGTGATGCTGGTCGGCAACACCATCAAGATCGGCGGTTGCCTGATGCTGTTTCTCGGCAGCCACCCATTGTTCGCCTATGCAGTCATCGGCCTCGGTGCGGCGGTTTATTCGCCCGCCAAGTATGGCATTCTCACCGAGTACCTTCCGCATCGCCTGCTGGTGGTGGCCAATGGCTGGATCGAGGCGCTCACGGTGGGCGCCATCATTCTTGGCATCGTGATGGGCGGCATCCTGATCCATCCTTCGGTACTGGGTTGGTTTCACGCGCTTGAGCTCCCTTTGGTCGATTCAGGATTCCAGGCAACCATCGCGCTGGTCAGCCTCCTTTACCTACTCGCCGCGGTATTCAATTTCTACGTTCCGGACACCGGCGTCGATCACAAGCCGTTGAAGAACAACCCCCTGTATCTGCTGCATGACTTCGGGCACTGCCTCAAGCTGCTGTGGCGGGACAAGCTCGGACAGATCTCGCTGTCGGTAACCACGCTGTTCTGGGGTGCCGGCGCGACGCTGCAGTTCATCGTGATCAAGTGGGCCGAGCACAATCTCGGCTTCGACCTCACCCAGGCGTCGATGCTGCAAGGGGTGGTCGCGATCGGTATCGTGGTCGGATCGATGCTCGCGGCGCGCTGGATCAGTCTGCGGTATTCGGTGAGGGTGATCCCGCTCGGTATCGTGATGGGTCTGGTGGTCCTGTTCATGACGCTGGTCAGTTCGGTCCCGATCGCGGTCATCATGCTGGTGGTCATCGGCGCCCTGGCGGGATTCTTCGTGGTACCGATGAATGCACTGCTCCAGCATCGCGGGCACATCCTGATGGGCGCAGGCCACTCGATCGCGGTTCAGAATTTCAACGAAAACCTGTCCATTCTCGTCATGACCGGCCTGTACGCCATATTGATCATGTCCGGGGTATCGATCAACGTCGTGATCGTCTTGTTCGGACTCTTCGTGGCGGGCACGATGGCCTTGGTGCGGCTGAGGCCTCGCTACAACCAGCGTGTCCATGATGCCGAAGCCTTGCTCGACAACCACTCCCACTGAGCGCGGGCAGACCATCGTGGCGAGCGGTCCGAGCGCAAGTCGCGCGGCGTACGGCGACCGGGGACGAATCAGGCAGAAAATCGATGAAGCGATCACCACGCAAGGCCGCCAGCGGGTCGCGCGGTAGACCGAATCAGGCGCGCAGAGTCATCCGATGAACTGTGCGGCCATGGTGCGGCGTGCGAAACACAGGTCTTCCCAGGCCTTGGCCTTGTCGGCGGGATTCCTGAGCAAGTAGGCCGGGTGATAGGTCACGATCACCGGGATGCCGCGGTATTCGAACAGACGGCCGCGGGCTGCATTGATGCGGACATCAGTTTGCAGCAGGGCCTGAGCGGCCGGGCGTCCCAGCGCAAGCAACAGCTTCGGCTGGACAAGCTCGACCTGCCGCGCCAGATAAGGCAGACACGCGGCCACTTCGGCCGCTTCCGGCGTGCGATTCATCGGCGGACGACATTTGACCGCGTTGGCGATATAGACGTCGTGGCCGCGTTCGAGTCCGATCGCATGCAGCATCGCATCGAGCAGTTTTCCGGCCTGTCCGACGAAGGGTTCGCCACGTCTGTCCTCCTCGGCCCCCGGCCCCTCCCCGACCAGCATCCAGTCCGCGTTGCGGTCACCGACCCCGGGCACCGCCTGTGTGCGCTGGGCGCACAAGCCACAGGCCTGGCATTGATGCATGTCCTGCTCGAGCTCATCCCAGGGCAGCCGCGCAATCCGATCGATTCGCGTGGAGTCGGCCAGCGACTCAGGCGCCAACGATCCCAGCGGCGCCTTGATACCTGCATTCCGATCCGGTTCTGACGGACTGCGAACGGCCGGTTCCGGCCTGGTCGAGGCGGTATCGCTCGCGACTCGGCTTACCTTTTCGACTGGTCGCTCGATGGAGACTGAAGCCGGCACGACAGCCCGACCGGATCGATCAGCCGCAGGCCCTCTTGTTTGTTCCGCATCCGCATCCAAACCCGGCGCCGTGGACGATAAGACTTCGACTGCTCCACGACTTCTCAGCCGCCAGAGCGGGGTCAGCCCCATTTCGCGCAGGATTGACGCGCGATGACCGCTCACAGATCCAGCCTCATCACAATGGCGTCCTCACGCGCCCCGTTTTGCGACGGATAATAGCCCTTGCGTCTGCCAATCGACGCAAATCCATGTCGCTTGTAGACCTTCAACGCGGCCTCGTTGGACGGCCGCACTTCCAGGAAACACTGTCTGGCGCCAAGATGCCGCGCTTCATTCATCAGCCTCAGCAGAAAACCGGAGCCGACGCCCTGCCCCTGTCTGTCCTGGATCACGCTGATATTGAGCAAGTGGACCTCGTCGATGACGCTCAACATGATGGCGTAGCCTGCCGGCTTGCCGTCGATCAGCAACAGTCTCGCGGCATAGCCGGCCGCGAGCGAATCGATGAAATTCCCACGTGTCCAGGGAAAGTCGTGGAGTAATCGCTCCTGCGCAACCACCCAGTCGACATCGTCCTCGGTCATGGGTCGAATGCCAAGGGTGTCGGAGGCAATGGCAGTCAAGCACGACCTCCGCGCGCGAGTCGCTCCGCGGTGGTCAGCGCGACCTTGTTACGGACATAGAGCGGTGCCGCCAGCTCCGGCGCCAGCGCTGCCTCGAACCCAAGGCGGTGCGCTGCAAGACGCAGCAAATCGCGCGCGCGGGGGACAGCGTCAGGCGCCACGTCGGTCAGGCACCGCAAGAGTTCGCCATCCAGGGCAGCCGAATGGACGCGAAACGCGGACCCGATGCCGGACCACCTACCGCTACCGGCCAATCCGAGCTCGGAGGGCGGCAGGCACACTGGTTCGCTCACTGCGACTGGCCATCCATGCTCGCGACGGTAGGATGCGGCATAGACCTCGCCCATGCGGGCGTCGGTCGCGGCGAGGATCTGTTCGCCTGCCGCCTGCAGACTCAAGACATCCAGACTACAGATTGGCAGCACGCCGATGTCCGCGCCCATCGCAAGCCCCTGCGCGACACCGCAGGAAAGACGTAATCCGGTGAATGCGCCGGGGCCGGAACCAAACGCGATCACATCGAGTGCGCCGAGTTGAAGCCCCGCATCTGCGATCAGTTGTCTGATCGTCGGCAGAAGCCGCTCTGAATGATTGACGTGACCTTCCAGTAGACGCTCGACGATGTCGCCATTGATGGACAGCGCAATCGAAGCCTGTTCGCAGGAGGTTTCCAGGGCAAGAATGATCATAGCCGGCGCATTTTAACGCCAGCACCGTGCCGACGGTGCACCGAGGTACCAAGCTAAAGCCTATTTCGGCTGGCGCCCTCTTGCGCGCATTTCGGATTGCTCATAGAGACCGGGCAAGGTCGCGCGCAGTTCACGGTTCAACAGATCGCGCTCGTCCGATGACAAGCGCCTGCGCTCCTCGGGTTCGATCAGATAACTGTCGGCCCTCAGCGCGCGCTTGACCTCGCTTCGCCGTTCGACCGGCGCGCTCTTGATCTGGAGCAGAATGGCTGAACCGTCAGACCCCGCTTCATCCGCCCAGGCACCCCACGCCAAGGCCAGCCCCAGCACGACGATCGACATGCGAGTCAGCAGCCGCTCCACCGCATGGCCGCCACAACGACCGATGGAAGCACCAGGCTGCCGGGACGGCGATTGACGCTTCGATCGATCAGGAAGGGTTCGCGATACAAAATACATCATTGGTTTTGAATCTTCTAAGACTAAAAAATACAACTTCTGATTGCTCTCAGGGACAAGCGGAACCCGCTTGCGTGACACACTTTGTAAGGGGATATTGCTATCTTCGTGATCCTTACGAAGCGTTACCGGCGGCAGTCGAAGCCGCGCTGTTCTCTCGACTAGCATGCCAACATTCCGCGAGATAGGATGTGACTTATGAACGCAAAAGTGCGATACAAGGTGCTGTTGGTCGATGACGACGCCCGTCTGCGCGACCTCCTGTCCCGTTACCTGATGGAGCAGGGATTTTCGATCAAGGCGGTCCCGGACAGCCAAGCGATGGACCGGGCGCTGCATCGCGAGCATTTCGATCTGATCGTGCTTGACCTGATGCTGCCGGGTGAGGACGGGCTTGCGATCTGCCGCCGCTTGCGATCGGCTGAAAACAACATCCCGATCGTGATGCTGACCGCCAAGGGCGACGAGGTCGATCGCATCATCGGCCTGGAGATGGGAGCGGACGACTATCTGCCCAAACCGTTCAACCCGCGGGAACTGGTGGCGCGCATCCATGCGGTGATGCGGCGACACCCGGCAAGCCTGCCCGGCGCTCCGACCATAGAGGACGAGATCGTCAGCTTCGGTCGAGTGACCGTCAATCTGGGTACCCGGGCGCTCACCCGGGACGGCGAGGACATCCCGCTGACCACAGGAGAGTTTTCGCTATTGAAGGTACTGCTGCAACACCCGCGGCAACCTTTGTCGCGTGACAAGCTGATGGAGCTGGCCCGGGGCCGCGAGTACGGCGTGTTCGACCGGGCCATCGATGTGCAGATAAGTCGCCTGCGCAAGCTTGTCGAAGACGATCCGTCCAAGCCCCGTTTCATTCAGACGGTATGGGGGTTCGGTTACGTTTTCGTGCCGGAAGACACGCCGAAAGCTGACAGTGACGACTGATGCAGCGGAAACGGGCGCGAAGCATGCCACTCACACGCCAGACCGCAAGCTGAGCGGTCTGCTGTTGCCGCGCACCCTGTTGTGGCAGACCTTTCTGCTGATCGCGCTGGTGATGATCTTCGCGCTGGGAGCCTGGTTCCAGATCTTCCGTTACCTGCAGGAGCCAGCGCGGGCCAAGGATCTGGCGCAGATGGTGGTCAGCGTCGTGAACCTCACCCGGACCGCATTGATCAACGCCGAAGTCACCCGGCGAACCGAGTTGCTGATCGATCTCGCGGCGCTCGAAGGCATTCGGATCTACCCTTCCGAACCGTCCGACGAGTTGCTTCCGCTACCGGATACACGGCCCATGCAGTTATTGACCCAAGAGATCCGGGAACAGCTCGGCCCGCAAACCCTGCTTGCCTCGCGCTGGAAAACCCTGGACGGCTTCTGGGTGAGCTTCCGGCTCGACCCGGAGGATCCTGACGATTTCTGGGTGATGCTGCCGTCCGAGCGCATTGTCGAACCGAGAACCTTCGACTGGCTGATATGGGGTGGCGGGGCCTTGATGGTCGCCCTGCTCGGGGCATTCCTGATCGTATCCCGGATCAGCAAGCCGCTGCGCGACCTGGCACGTTCGGCACGCATGGTCGGCAGCGGGCATCGTCCCCCGCTGCTGTCCGAACAAGGTCCCCTCGAGGTTTCCTCGGTCGCACGCGCCTTCAACCAGATGGCCGGCGATCTGGCTCGCACCGATGCGGATCGGGCGCTGATACTGGCCGGCGTATCCCACGACTTGCGCACGCCGCTGGCCCGTCTTCGACTCGGGGTCGAGATGTCCGGCGCCTCGGAGCAGGACATTGCGCCTATGGTCACCGACATCGAGGAGATGGATCGCATCATCGGGCAGTTCCTCGACTACGGCCGGGGCGAGACCAACGAGGCGCAGCAGACGGTCGATCTGGTGGAGTTGCTCGAGGCCTTGATCGAACCCTACAAGCTCAGGGGCGTCCGTATCCACCTCGTCACCGAGCTCGATACATTGCCACTGGCCGTGCGCCTGTTGTCACTGCGTCGGGCTTTGGCCAACCTGATCGACAACGGCTTGCGCTACGGCGGCGAGTACGGTCCGATCGATGTCGACCTCGCGGCCAGCGCCGAGGAGGTCTCGATCGAAGTGGCCGACCGCGGTCCGGGCATCCCGGAACACGAGGTCGAGCGCCTGCGCCACCCCTTCACCCGTCTCGAGACTGCGCGCTCGGATACCAAGGGCGCAGGATTGGGTCTGGCGATTGTCGATCGGATCATGCGGTCGCACGAGGGCAAGCTCGATCTGCTCCCCCGGCAAGGCGGCGGGCTACGTGCGGTGCTGCGGATTCCGCATGCCGGTCATGCGCAGAATGCACGATAGAATGAGGTTCGCCCGAGCCTGGCCTCGAAATGATCGATACAGCCGCGTCGAGCGGAACTCGGTGCCACACACATGTCGAAAGGAAAAGTCTGATGTTCTACGTTCTAATCGGTGAAGATGCCCCGGGCACCCTGGATGCCCGCATGGCGGCCCGGCCTGCCCACTTGTCGCGGCTGGAGGCATTGCGGGACGAGGGGCGCTTGCTGGCGGCAGGACCGATGCCGGCGATCGATGCCGCGGATCCGGGGCCGGCCGGATTCTTCGGCAGCCTCGTGATAGCCGAATTCGATAGCCAGGAAGAGGCCGAGCGCTGGCTGTCGGACGATCCCTATGTGCGGCAAGGCGTGTTTGCCCAGACCCGCGTTCACCCCTACAAGAAGGTTTTGCCTTGAACACGATAGAAGAAATCAAGCACAGACTGAATGTTCTCGAGCCGATCTCGATCGAGATCCAGGACGAAAGTGCGCTGCACGCTGGACATGCCGGCGCACGTAGTGGCGGTGGTCACTATCGGCTGACCATCGTATCCGATCGTTTCATCGGTCTGGGACGTGTCGCACGTCACCGGCTGGTGTACGATGCCGTGGCCGATCTGATGCGTGGCGCGATCCATGCCCTGCCGATGAACGCGCTCACCTCCGAAGAAGCCAGTGACTCATCAAAGTAAAGGAATGTCTGAATGAATAGTTTTCCCAGCAAGCTCGCGCTGACGCTTGTCGCCAGCCTGTTGTCGTACGCGGTTTTTGCGGCCGATCCGGTTGCCACGGTCAATGGCACCCCCATTCCGGCAGCGCGCGCCACCGTGATGATGGACGAGCAGAAGGCACAAGGCGCGGAAGACAGCGCGCAACTGCGTGACGCCGTTCGCGAAGAACTGGTTCGCCGCGAGGTCTTGTCGCAGGCTGCGGTGCAGGCAGGCGTCGACAAGCGCGGCGAGGTGCAGGCGCAGATGGATCTTGCCCGTCAGGCCGTGCTGATCCGCGCCTACCTGCAGGACTTCGTCCGCAACAATCCGGTCAGCGATGCCGAGATCCAGGCCGAATACGATCAGATCAAGGCTCGCATGGGTGGCCAGGAATACCTGCCGCGACATGTGTTGGTCGAAACCGAGAACCAGGCCAAGGCCATCATCGCGCGGCTGCGCGCTGGCGAAGCCTTCGAGGCAGTGGCACAGGAATCGATGGATCCGGGCTCCAAGGACCGTGGCGGCGAACTCGGCTGGAGCAATCCGGGCATGTTCGTTCAACCCTTCGCCGATGCGATGGTCGCCCTTGAAAAGGGCCAGTACAGCTCGACGCCGGTCCAGACCGACTTCGGTTACCACGTCATCCAGCTCGACGACGTTCGCGCCGTTCAGCCGCCCCCGCTGGAGGAGGTCAAGCCACAACTGAGTCAACGCATGCAGCAACAAAAGGTGGAACAGCACCTGATGGAGCTTCGGACCAAGGCTGACGTCAAGTAAGGCACGAGCCCTCGCCGCGCGTCACTTTCGAGCGCGCGCGAGGCGAAGCCCGGGTCTTTACGTAAGGGACAAGCCGGTCGCCTTGCGGGCGCCGGTACCGATCCCCGCAAAGGCCAGACGTAGGGCGGTCGGCCCGTTGTTGCCCACGTACTGGCGACATACCAGCACTTTGTAAAAATAAACTGGCCGTGCCGATGCTTCCATCGGCACGGCCAGTTCGTTTCGATCGGAGCGGTGCTCCACTCTTCGATAAGCGTTGATCACTTTCTTTCAGGAAAACGTTATGCAACCCCTTGTTTTCTTTAAGAACGCGTTCCGCGGTAAGGCACGATCGGAGAGACTCAGAAGCACTCCTCGCTCAATGCCAGTGCACCCGGCGCCCCGTTGATCACCGTGTAAGCCAGCGCCGGTGCCTCGGCCAGGATATGGTCGGCATAGAAGCGCGCGGTCACGATCTTGGTGCGATAGAAACTGTCGTCCGCTGCGCCGTCGGCAAGCCGGTCTGAGGACACCAGCGCGGCACGGGCCATCTGCCAGCCACCGGTCACGATGCCGCACAGCTTCAGGAAGGGTACCGAACCGACCGACGCGGACTTGATGTCCTTGGGGTAGGTTTCGACGATATAGGCCACCGCCGACTCCACCGCCGCGATGCCGGCCTCGAGCGAACTCGCGATCGCACTCAGGGCATCATCCTGCTTGTCCCGCAGCGCATTCAATACCGACTTCATCTCGTCCAGCACCGCCTGCATTGTCCGGCCACCATCGCGGACGATCTTGCGCCCGAGCAGGTCATTCGCCTGGATCGCAGTCGTGCCCTCGTAGATCGTTGTGATCCGCGCGTCGCGCAGATGCTGTGCCGCACCGGTTTCCTCGATATAGCCCATGCCGCCGTGAACCTGCACACCGGTCGAGGCGATCTCGATCGAATTCTCGGTGCACCACCCCTTGACGATCGGGATCATCAGATCGACCAAAGCCTGGTTGTGCTCGCGCACAGCCTGATCCGGATGAAGGTGGGCCTTGTCGGTGGCGGCGCCGACGACGTAGGCCAGCGCACGCATCGCTTCGGTCTTGGACTTCATCGACATCAGCATCCGACGCACATCCGGATGATGGAGGATGGACACCTTGGGCCCGCCACGCACACCCATCTCGGTACCCTGGATACGGTCTTTGGCATACTGCAGGGCATGTTGATAAGCCCGCTCGGACAAGGCCAGGCCTTCCATGCCGACCGCAAAACGGGCCTCGTTCATCATGATGACCATGTATTCCAGGCCGCGGTTGGGTTCGCCGACCAACGTGCCGATCGCGCCGCCCTTGTCACCGAATGCGAGCACGCAGGTCGGGCTGGCATGAATGCCGAGCTTGTGTTCGATGGATACGCAGTGCACGTCGTTGCGTTCGCCCAGGCTGCCGTCGGCATTGACCATGAACTTCGGCACCACGAACAATGAGATGCCTTTGACCCCTTCGGGTGCGTCCGGCAAGCGGGCCAGCACCAGATGGACGATGTTTTCGGTGAGATCATGCTCGCCATAGGTGATGAAGATCTTCTGGCCAAAGAGTCGATAAGTGCCGTCTCCCTGCGGGTCGGCCTTGGTCCGCACCGCAGCCAGATCCGAACCGGCCTGCGGCTCGGTCAGGTTCATCGTGCCGGTCCACTCGCCGCTGATCATCTTGGGCAGATACATCGCCTTCTGCACGTCCGTGCCGCGAAGCAGCAGCGATTCGATCGCGCCAGTGGTCAGCATAGGGCACAGCGAGAACGCCATGTTCGCCGAGTTCCACATCTCCATCACCGCGGTCGACAGTCGCTTGGGCAGGCCCTGCCCTCCAAAATCGGGATCGCCTGCGAGTGACGGCCAGCCGGACTCACAGAACTGACGATAAGCATCCTTCCAGCCGGTGGCGGTTTTCACTTCGCCGTGGTCCCACTTCGCGCCCTCCTGATCGCCGATCCAGTTCAGCGGCGCCAACACGCCGCCGGCGAACTTGTCGGCTTCGTCGAGGATGGCATCGACCAGATCACGCGAGACTTCCTCGCAGCCGGGAAGTTGCTGGATCTCGTCGAGTCCGGCCAGTTCGCGCATCACGAACTGCATGTCACGGATCGGTGCGGCATAACTAGACATTGTTGATTCGCTCCATCGTTATGTATGTTTTATGAATTTGTCGGATATGGAACCGTTGTGGCGTCCCTTACTTGCCGACCAGATAGACCCGGTCGTCGAAAGCAGCCACCCACCCCGGCTTGAACACCACCAGCAAGGTGATCACGGCGCCCCCTATCCAGGCCTCGGAAAAGCCGAGCAGAATGAAATACGGCAGATAGTCGCTGAGCAAAAAGGACAACGGATAGGCGCCAGCGCTCACGAGCACTGTCGATGCGACAAGGCCACCGATCACCACCGCCACCGCCGATCCCACGAAGGACAGGACGAAGACGAAAATGAAAAAGTGGGGCGGCAGCAGTTTCTCGACCAGGCGCTGAAAACCGTATGCCACCATGACCGGAACGACCGCCATCAACACGAAATTGATGGGCCACGCGACCCATTCGACTTCGCCATTGAGCACGATGCCGACCAGGGCCAAGCCCATCGCGACGATGGCCAGTTGTGGGCCCAGCGCCAGTGTCGCCGCCATCGCGCCGAGAAGGTGGAGATTCAAGCCGGGCATGACCCCGGCTTTCATGCTCCACATCAAGGCCAGCCCCACCGAGAACCCGAACAGCAGATTCAACTGGGTGGTCTGTTTCAGGCGTCCCCACGGCGCGGTCCGGATCACACGGAAGAGCACTGCGACCGACAGCATGAATGCTGCCCACAACCACGCTCCATCGAAAAGGGTCGCGGGCAGGTTCATCGTGTTGCGAAAGTCCGCTTGGTCGGCGCGTTCAGCCGACCGAAGTGGTCAGTTCGGGCACCGCCTCGAACAGATCAGCGACCAGACCGTAATCCGCGACCTGGAAGATCGGCGCCTCGGCATCCTTGTTGATCGCCACGATGACCTTGGAGTCCTTCATCCCGGCCAGATGCTGGATCGCGCCGGAGATGCCGACCGCGATGTACAACTGCGGTGCGACGATCTTGCCGGTCTGGCCGACCTGGTAGTCGTTGGGCACATAGCCGGCGTCGACCGCGGCGCGTGAGGCACCGAGTGCCGCACCGAGTTTGTCGGCAAGCGGCTCGAGCAAAGCATGATAGTTCTCGCCACTGCCCAGGCCACGACCACCGGAGACGATGATCTTGGCGCCGGCCAGTTCCGGACGCTCGGACTTGGTCAACTCGCGACCGACCAGCTTGCTCAGCCCCAGATCCGGGCCAGCCGGAATCGACTCGACGCTGGCACTGCCCCCCTCGCCCGCCGCCTCGAAGGCGGTGGTGCGGGCCGTGATCACCTTGATCGGATCGGCACTCTTCACCGTGGCCAGCGCATTGCCGGCGTAAATCGGACGAACGAAGGTGTCGGCGTCCTCGATCCCGACGATGTCGCTGATCTGGGCCACGTCGAGCAGTGCCGCAACGCGCGGCAACATGTTCTTGCCGAAGGTCGTTGCCGGCGCGAGCACATGGCTGTAACCCTCGGCGGCGGCGGCGACCAGCGCTGCGACGTTCTCCGCGAGTTGCTGCTCGTAGATCGCGGCGTCGGCCACCTTGACCTTGGTCACGCCGGCAATGCCGGCGGCCGCCTGTGCCGCCGCTGAGCATGCACTGCCAGCCACCAGTACATGGATGTCGCTGCCCAGCTTGGCCGCGGCACTGACCGTGTTCAGCGTGGCCGCCTTGATGGACTGATTGTCGTGTTCCGCAATAACAAGAATCGCCATTTAGATCACCTTCGCTTCGTTCTTGAGCTTCTGGACCAGTTGCGCGACGTCGGCAACACGCTCTCCGGCACTGCGCTTGGGCGGTTCGCTGACTTTGACCGTAGACAGACGCGGTGCGACATCCACGCCCAGATCGTCTGGTTTGACGGTTTCGAGCGGCTTCTTCTTCGCCTTCATGATGTTGGGCAGGGTTGCATAACGCGGTTCGTTCAAACGCAGGTCTGTCGTCACCACCGCCGGGAGATTCATCTCGAGCGTCTCGAGACCGCCGTCGATCTCGCGGGTCACCGCAGCCTTGCCGGCAGACATCGCGACCTTGGAGGCGAAGGTGGCCTGCGGCCACCCCATCAGGGCGGCCAGCATCTGGCCGGTCTGGTTGGCGTCATCGTCGATCGCCTGCTTGCCACACACGACCATCTGCGGCTGCTCCTTGTCGCACAAGGCCTTGAGCAGTTTGGCGACCGCCAGCGGCTGCAGTTCGACATCGGTTTCGACCAGAATGCCGCGGTCAGCCCCGATCGCCATCGCCGCACGCAGGGTTTCCTGGCACTGGGTCACACCGCAGGACACCGCCACAACCTCGGTCGCCACGCCGGCTTCCTTGAGTCTGACCGCCTCTTCCACTGCGATCTCATCGAACGGGTTCATGCTCATTTTCACGTTGGCGATGTCAACGCCACTGCCGTCGCTCTTCACACGGACCTTCACGTTGTAATCCACCACGCGTTTGACGGGTACCAGTATCTTCAAAGCCGCGCTCCTCTGATTGTTTGTGGGCTGTTCTGATTGTGTAAAACGATTATCGCATCGGCCGATGTCGATTGACACCTTGACCCGCGAAGCAAAAAAGCGTTCCATACGTCTCAGTATGGGCGCGTACGGTAGCGTATGGCCCGCTTTTCGTCAATACTTAACCGTATGGAAAACGCTGTGAACAAGCCGAGGGTGCAACTGGATCGCGATGCCTGGATACATGGTGCGATGGATGTGCTCGCCGAAGAGGGCGTGAGCGGACTGCGGATCGAAGTGCTGGCCAAGCGCCTGAAGGTCACCAAAGGCAGCTTCTACTGGCACTTCCAGGACAGGCGCGACCTGTTGATGGCGGTGCTCGAAGTATGGAAGGACGGCCGTATCCGCGACATCATCAAGCAGACCCGCAACCAGCGGCCCGGTGAAGAACTGGAACGGATCTACCACGTGATCGATGTCTACAGCGCCGGTCGCAACCGCCGCGGGATGCAGATCGAGCTGGCGGTGCGCGACTGGGCCAGGCGCGACCCGGAAGCGGCCGCGGTCGTCGCCGAGGTGGACGACATCCGCTTGCGCTGCGCGCGCGACCTTTTTCTGGCCTGCGGGGTGCCGTTCGACGAGGCCTCGAGCCGCTGCATGCTGCTCTACGCCTATGTGTTCGGGATTTCGCTGATGGTCTACGACCGCTTCGATGGCAATGCTGCCCAACTCAAGCGCGACATCTCTGACCTGATCGCACGGTCGAGCACCACCGGGGCACGCGAAGTCAACCAGAACACCACGGCCGCACCGCGACGATCACATCCCGAGACTGCCTCGCCTTCGCAACCCTCAGCGCTACCCTCCACCGCCGCGCCACCGTCAGCGTCTCCCCCGAACTCACAAGTCTCCGAACACTGACTGCGCGTTTTTGGCGGTGACCGCGATGACTTCGGCCACCTCCATTCCACGCAAGACCGCCAGCTCTTCGGCATAGCGTCGGAGATTGGCCGGTTCGTTGCGCACCCCCTGGGCCCAGGCGGGCGGTATGTCCGGCGCATCGGTTTCGAGCACGATCGCCTCCAGCGGCAACTCGGCTGCGAGCTGGCGGATCCGGGTCGATCCGCTATAGGTCATCGCGCCACCGAAGCCGAGCTTGAATCCCATCGCCAGGAACATGTCGGCCTGCTGCCGGCTGCCATTGAAGGCGTGGGCGATACCACCGGGAACGTCGATTCGACGCAACTGTTTCAGGATCGCGTCCACGGCACGCCGCACATGCAGGATCACCGGCAGACCGTGACGTTTTGCGATGCGGAGCTGCGCTTCATAGAAGCTTTGCTGCACGTCGGGGGCCATATCGCGGACGAAATAGTCGAGGCCGATCTCGCCGACCGCGACCGCGCCGCCGCGGGCGAGCGCATCATCGAGCACCTCCAGATCGCCGGGGCCGGCACCGCCGACATAGAGCGGATGAATGCCCAGACCGTAGCGGACCGAACGATGCTGCTGCGCAAGCCGTGCCACGGTATCGAAATTGCCACGCTCGACCGACGGGACGATGAAGCGTGCAACACCCGCTGCTTCGGCGCGCGCGATCACCGCATCCCGGTCGGGATCGAACTCCGCCGCATCGAGGTGGATGTGGGTGTCGATCAGCACCGTCCGGGTCCTTTCCGTCCGATGCGATCCGCACATCCTTCGCTCACACGCGGTCTCAGCGCCCTTTCCACTCCGGCTTGCGTTTGGCGATGAAGGCATCGATACCCTCCGCCGCATCCTCGGCCATGGCGTTGCAGGCCATGGTCTCGGCTGCCATCTGGTAAGCGGCCTCCAGTCCCATCTCCAGTTGGCGATAGAACATTTG
>JAUVVG010000081.1 GCA_030604735.1 Azoarcus sp. | reverse complement strand
GTGATCACGACCCCGGTGAGTGGACCACCCAGACTCGCCTCGGCACGGGCGCCAAGCACCTTGAGGATTTCGGCCGAAACCTCGACCGGACTCTTCACGCCCTGGACGGTACGCAGCCTGACCATGCCTTCCCCGTCGAGAAAGTCGTAAGGCATGGACTCGACATGGGCGACATCCTTCAAACCCCGTCCCATGAAGCGCTTGGCCGAGATGATCGTATTCTTGGGGTCGGTCGCATGTGACAGCACGGCGGACCGACCGACCTCGATCCGGCCATCGGCAAGATAGCGGACGACCGATGGCAACATGGTCGTACCCTGCTCATCGGGCAAACAGACCGCGATGCCATTGCGCACCGTCGCGACCAGTGAATTCGTGGTACCGAGATCGATGCCGGCAGCGAGCCTGTGCTTGTGCGGCTCGGCCGACATGCCAGGCTCAGCGATTTGCAATAAGGCCATCAGTGTTCCAATGCCTCGAGGGCGTCATCAATTTCATGTTGGAGCTTTTCCAGGAACATCAAGCGCCGCACCGTTTCAGCCGCCGCCGCATGGTCCCGGGTCATGTCCAGGCATTCTTCGAGCGAATCGATCAGGCTGCGATATTGCTGGCGCAGACGTTGATGCAAGGATTCGAGTTCTGCGCCATCGCTGGCCGAACAAGCCTCCTCCACCGCCTCGCGCCATTCCATCTGCTCCATCAGAAACTCGGACGACATCGCGGTATTGGTTTCGAGACCGGCATCGATTCCTTCGAGTTCGAGCAGGTATCTCGCCCGCGTCAGCGGCTTGCGCAAGGTGGTGAAGGCTTCATTGGCAAGCGTTGCCCATTGCATGGCCCGCCGCTTGTCCACATCCTGCAGGTGCGCATGCCGGTCCGGATGCACCTGGGAATGTAGTTCGTGGTAGGCCGCTTCCAGCGCCTCCAGACTGATTCCGAACTGCCTCGGCAAGCCGAACAGCGCGAAGAAGTCCTTGTGCAGATCCAAGCTCATCCAGGCTCCGGACCGATCAGACGTTGAAGCTTTCGCCGCAACCGCACTCGTCCTTGACGTTGGGGTTGTTGAACTTGAACCCCTCGTTCAAGCCCTCGCGAACGAAGTCCAGTTCTGTGCCGTCGATGTAAGGCAGGCTCTTGGGATCGACAATGACCTTGAGCCCATGACTCTCGAAAATCAGGTCCTCGTCATGGGTTTCATCAACGAACTCGAGCTTGTAGGCCATGCCGGAGCATCCTGTGGTGCGAACACCCAGACGAATGCCGACACCCTTTCCGCGCTTGCTCAGAAAGTTCGAGACATGCCTTGCGGCACTATCGCTCAGTGTGACACCCATAGCTTCACTCCTCGTCATTATTGGTGCTTCTTCTTGTAATCCGCGACGGCTGCCTTGATCGCGTCCTCCGCGAGGATCGAACAGTGGATCTTCACCGGCGGCAATGCAAGCTCTTCAGCGATCTGGGTGTTCTTGATGTCCAGCGCCTGATCGACCGTCTTGCCTTTCACCCACTCGGTGACCAGCGAACTCGATGCGATCGCCGAGCCACAGCCGTAGGTCTTGAAGCGCGCATCCTCGATCACGCCATCGGCACCGACCTTGATCTGCAGCTTCATCACATCGCCACAGGCCGGCGCGCCGACCATACCGGTACCGACCCCCACGTCTTCCTTGCCGAAAGAGCCTACGTTGCGGGGGTTCTCGTAATGATCCAATACTTTTTCACTGTAAGCCATGATGTTTCTCCTTGTCTGGGGTCGTCAGTGTGCTGCCCACTGGACCGAATCGAGATCCACGCCATCCTGGAACATTTCCCACAAGGGCGAGAGCTCGCGCAGTTTGCCTATCTTCTGGTGGAGCAGCTTTATCGTGTAGTCGATTTCTTCTTCGGTGGTGAAGCGACCTATCGTGAAACGGATCGAACTATGCGCGAGTTCGTCATTGCGACCAAGTGCCCTCAGCACGTAAGACGGCTCGAGACTGGCCGACGTGCAGGCAGAACCCGAGGATACCGCGACATCCTTGATCGCCATGATCAGCGACTCTCCCTCGACATAGGCGAAGGAGATGTTCAGGTTGTGCGGTACCCGATGTTCCAGGTCGCCATTGACATAGACCGCCTCCATGTCCTGAAAGCCGTTCAGCAACTTGTCGCGCAGCATCCGGATGCGCTCGTTCTCGGCGCCCATCTCTTCACGAGCGATGCGGAAGGCCTCGCCCATGCCCACGATCTGGTGGGTCGCCAGCGTGCCGGAGCGCAAGCCGCGCTCATGGCCACCACCGTGCATCTGCGCTTCCAGACGGACACGCGGCTTGCGCTGGACGTATAGGGCGCCAACACCCTTGGGGCCGTAGGTCTTGTGGGCCGAGAAGGACATCAGGTCGACCTTCAGACTGGACAGGTCGATCGCGACCTTGCCAGTGGCCTGGGCGGCATCGACATGAAAGATGATGCCCTTCTCGCGACAGATCTCGCCGATCTCGGCGACCGGCTGGATCACGCCGATTTCGTTGTTGACCATCATCATCGATACCACGATGGTGTCCGGACGGATCGCCTGGCGGAACGCGTCCAGATCGACCAGACCGTTCTCCTGGACGTCGAGATACGTCGCTTCGAAGCCCTGTCGCTCGAGCTCGCGCACGGTGTCCAGTACCGCCTTGTGCTCGGTCTTGAGCGTGATCAGATGCTTGCCTTTGCCCTTGTAGAACTGCGCGGCACCCTTGATCGCGAGGTTGTTCGATTCGGTCGCCCCCGAGGTCCAGATGATCTCCTTGGCGTCGGCGCCGACCAGTGCGGCGACCTGTTCGCGCGCATCCTCGACTGCCTTCTCGGCTTCCCAGCCGTAGGCGTGGGAGCGGCTGGCCGGGTTGCCGAAATGTTCGGTCAACCAGGGAATCATCTTCGCGGCCACTCTCGGATCGACCGGCGTCGTTGCCGAATAATCGAGGTAGATCGGAAACTTGAGCATTGTGTTTCTCCGTATGCCTTGTGCTTGTGTTTTGATCAGACCGACACCGCGGTCATGTTCTTGAGTTGTTTGAGCAGGTTTTCGAACGTGGCGCAGAATCGCTGCACATCGTCCTCCTGCGTATTCATGCCCAGACTGACCCGGATCGCGTTGCGTGCGAGGTCCGCACTCACGCCCATCGCGAGCAGCGTTTTCGAGGGTTCCGGGTTCGCACTGGAGCAGGCCGAACCGCTGGCGACTGCAAAACCGGCGCGATCAAGCTTGGCCACCAGCGTCTCGCCATCCACCCCATCAACCGACAGGAAAACCGTGTTAGGCAAACGCGGCGCATCGGCCGAAAAAACGGTCGCCCCCCTATCGGTCACGAATGCTTCCAGGTTTGCGCGCAGAATCGACAGACGTTGCGCCTCATCTTCGATCCGTCTCGCAGCCAATTCGCTTGCAACCCCGAATCCGACGATGGCAGCGACGTTCTCGGTACCCGAGCGCAGCCCGCGTTCCTGGCCTCCACCTGCAATCAATGGTGCCAGTTCGATCCGCTTGTCCACGATCAGGGCTCCTGCGCCCAGCGGTCCGCCTATCTTGTGTGCAGACAGCGTCATCGCATGCACACCGAGCTTGCGGAAATTGAGGTGAATCTTTCCGAAAGCCTGCACTGCATCGGTGTGAAACCATGCTCCGACGGCGCCGGCGTCCTTGGCAAGTGACTGGACATCCTGCAGTACGCCGGTTTCATTGTTGGCCAGCATCACCGAAACCAGTGCTGGCTTTTCCTCGAGACAGGCACACCAGTCGATCGCATCCAGGCGGCCTGAGGTATCGACACCGACCTCGCGCACCACCCAGCCGCTACGCACCAGCTGTCTAGCCGGCTCTCGCACGCAGGGATGCTCGATGGCGCTGATCGCGATCCGGGACGGCTTGAGGCAAGCCGCCGCGCCTTTCAGGAACAGATTGTTCGCCTCGGAACCGCCGCTGGTGAATACGACCTCGGTCGGATGCGCCCCGACCGCATTCGCCACCTTCGCGCGCGCCTCGTCGATCGCCGCCCTCGCCTGCCGTCCGTACTCGTGACGACTGGACGCATTGCCGAAACGCTCACCGAGCCACGGCAACATCGCCTCACGCACCGTAGCTTCCAGTGGTGCGCTGGCATTCCAGTCGAGATAGACAGGGGCGAACATGCTAGTCAGCTCCGTTCAGACGGCTGCCGCCTCACGCAACGAGATGGTCGCGCGACGGCGGACTTCCTTCAGCACGTTCATGTCCGGATCGGGCTTGAGCTGCTGCTTGACGAGTGCCCCGAGGCTCACCGAATCCAGATACTCGTACATCCGCTTGTTCAGGTTCGCCCACAAGTCGTGCGTCATGCAGCGATGCTCATCGTGGCAGTTCTGCTTGCCGCCGCACTGGGTCGCATCTAGCGGCTCGTCTACCGCGATGATGATATCGGCCACGGTGATCGAGTCCATGTTGCGCGCAAGCCGGTAGCCGCCGCCGGGCCCCCGTACGCTGCTGACCAGCTTGTAGCGCCTCAGCTTGCCGAACAACTGTTCGAGATATGACAAAGATATCCGCTGCCTGTCGGCGATGCCGGCCAATGTCACCGGCCCTTCCGCCTCCCGCGAAGCGAGATCGATCATCGCCGTTACCGCGAATCGTCCCTTGGTAGTCAGTCTCATGATGCGTTCCTCACGCTGCAAAAGTCGCCCAGGAAAATACCTGAACGTTTCACTCGACTATACGGTTCCCGACAAAAATGGTCAACTACTTGGAGGTGTCACGGCGAGGGTACTCAATCGACCATTCTGGAAAGCTTTTGCGCATCGAATTCGTCGGTCTTTTCGACCGCCTGGTCCAGATGCATACCAGCTTTTTCGAGACGCTCGATCAGCACCTGAATCCGCCGGTCGGTCTCCACCGCGTGATCCAGCAAGCCATGCAAGGCCTTGGCGAGCGGGTCGTCCATCTGCTTGGACACGCCATAGGCGGAAAAACCCATTTGCTCCGCCTTGCGCTCGCGCGCTTCGTCGCGGACGTTATCCCGGTCGGGATCGATGACCCGGGCCGGATTGCCGACCGCGGTCGCGCGCGCCGGGACTGGCTTGACCACCACCGCGTTCGATCCGATGCGCGCGCCCTCGCCCACCGTGAAGCCGCCGAGCACCTTCGCCCCGGCGCCGACCACGACCCCGCGCTCCAGGGTGGGATGCCGCTTGGTGCCGCGATAAAGCGACGTGCCTCCCAAGGTGACCGCTTGATAAATCGTGCAATCATCACCGACTTCCGCCGTCTCGCCTATGACTACCCCCATGCCGTGGTCGATGAAAACCCGTCTGCCGATGTGCGCGCCGGGGTGGATTTCGATCCCGGTCAGAAAGCGGGAGACATGACTGATGAATCGCCCAATCCAGAACAGGCGGCGCTGCCACGCCCAGTGCGCGAGGCGGTGCAGGAACAAGGCATGAACCCCGGGGTAACAGGTCAACACTTCCCAGGTCGATCGTGCGGCGGGATCGCGTTCGCGCACACTGGCAAGGTCTTCACGCAGACGACTGAACATGGGTGAAACTCTCCGGGTTCTTATACCTGAGTATTTTAATCAGGTTTTTTCTGCAATGCACTCAGGATGCCACGAAGAATATTGACCTCCTCGCGTTCGAGGCGGATGCGCCCGTACAGACGTCTGACCCGCGCGATCAATCGGCCAGGATTGTCCGCCTTGTAGAAGCCGGTTTCAGTCATGGCTTGTTCCAGGTGCCGATGAAAGCCCTCGACTTCCTCGAAGCTTGCCAAGGGTCGGGGGGCTTCGGCGAGTGGAACAGGATCGAGCGCGGCCAGCCTGCACTCGTAGCAGAGTAGTTGCACCGCCGCCCCGAGATTGAGTGACGAATAGGCCGGGTTGGCCGGGATCGTCACCGGCAAGCTGCACAAGGCCACCTCTTCATTGGTCAGGCCGCTGTTCTCGGCGCCGAATACGAGGGCGACCTCGCCGTGGGCCGCCTGCGCCACCAACTCCGGCACGACTTCTCGGGCGTTACCTGGCGGCACCGACCAGTCCCGTCGCCTGGCAGTGAGCGCGGCCGAAAAATGGGTGCCGACCAGTGCCGCTTCGAGACGATCGACGACGATCGCCTTTTCGAGCACATCGGTCGCCCCCGAAGCGCGCGCCTCCGCGACCGAATCAGGAAAGGCAAGCGGGGAAACCAGATAAAGACGGGTGAGTCCCATCGTCTTCATTGCCCGCGCAGCCGCGCCGATGTTGCCCGGGTGGCTGGTCCGGGTCAGCACCACGCGGATGCGTTCAAGGGTGTTCATCCCGGCTTGTCGCGGGTCCGACGCGTCAGTATTCATGTTGATTTCGGCAGCTTTCAACGGCCTTGCAATGGCCGGATGTATGGTCTTGTGTTCGTACAGAAGCCGACGGGATCCGTATTGAGGTTAAAATGCTATGTTTTCCGTACCGAACCGGGCACCGAACCGGACGGACTGCCGCCACGAGATCTGAGCCATGCATCCCACACTGAACATCGCCGTCAAGGCCGCCCGCAGGGCGGCCAGTATCATCAACCGGGCTTCGACCCAGATCGACCTGCTACCGGTTCAGACCAAGTCTCCCAATGATTTCGTGACCGAGGTCGACCGCGCTGCGGAAGCCGCGATCATCGAAGTGCTCAGGGAAGCCTATCCGCAACACGCGATTCTAGCAGAGGAGTCCGGCCAGACAGGCGAAACCGCGGACAGCGAATACCAGTGGATCATCGACCCGCTGGATGGAACGACCAACTTCATCCACGGCTTTCCGCAGTACGCGATCTCGATCGCATTGGCGAAAAATGGCGTACTCGAACAGGCGGTCGTTTTCGATCCAACCCGGAACGAGTTGTTCACCGCCTCCAAGGGTGCTGGCGCCTACCTCAATGAGCGACGCATACGCGTTTCCAAGCGCATCCGGCTCAACGAATCGCTGATCGGCACCGGTTTCCCGTTCCGCGAGTTCGACCATGTCGATGCCTATCTGGCGATGTTCCGCGAGCTGACCCAGCGCACGGCTGGCATTCGCCGCCCCGGTGCGGCCGCGCTGGACCTCGCGTACGTGGCCTGCGGTCGTCTCGACGGGTTCTGGGAAATGGGTCTGCAGCCCTGGGACATGGCCGCCGGTGTCTTGCTGATTCAGGAAGCGGGCGGTCTGGTCAGTGACCTGGCCGGAGAAACCGACTTCATGCAAACCGGCAACGTCGTGGCAGGTGGGCCAAAGATTTTCGGTCAGCTGCTGCCCATCATCCAGGCACATCGCCCGTCCGGCTTGAGCGCTTGATCGGGTCTGTAACGGTTCCTGCTGAGGGTCGGCGCGGCTTTTCATGCCGGTCCCCAGCCAAGCAGATCCCGGGTCACGTCTCGCAGCCATCGATTGCCAGAATCCTCATGGTCAGCGCCGCGAGAACAAGGCCTGCTGATCCAAACCGGCGACCTACATCTGCGCGACGTCGAAGACCTGGCGACAATTCTTGCCCAGCATCTTGGCCCGATACATCGCCTCGTCGGCCTGGGACAAGAGCTGGTCGGCATCAGTCATACCTTGCTGGGGGAAGAAAGTCACGCCGATGCTGGCCGAGACTTGAACGGTGTGGCCATCGATCAAGATGGGTTGCGCGGCCGCTTCCCCCAGCCTGTCCAGCACCGGCTCGCTGTCGTGATGCCCGGCGAGATCGATCAGCAAGGCGACGAACTCGTCCCCGCCCAGCCGCGCCAGCGTGTCCCCTGCGCGCAAGGCCTCCTGCATGCGCACCGACAGCGCGACCAACAACTTGTCGCCGGTCGCATGGCCATACTCATCGTTGATCGCCTTGAATCCATCGAGGTCTATGAATACCAGCGCGAACAAGGTATTGCGCCGCAAGGCATTGGCCATGGACTGACGCAGACGATCGGCGAGCATCAAGCGGTTGGGCAGGCTGGTCAGCGCGTCGTAATGTGCCCGCAGTTCCAGCTTGCGCTGGTGCTCCTTCATCGTCGAGATGTCCGAGAACAATGCCACGTAACGAAGCGGCTTGCCGTTGGCTTCACGCACCAAACTGATCGTCAGCATCTCGACGAAAACCTCGCCGGACTTGCGCCGGTTCCAGATCTCGCCATCCCAGTAACCGTTGTGCACCAAACTGGACCACATCGTCTCGTAAAAGGCGTGATCATGCACGCCGGACTGAAGCAATCTCGGGTTGCGGCCGACCACCTCGTCCCGGGTGTAGCCGGTGATGTCGGTGAACGCGGCGTTGACATCGATGATCCTGCCATCCAGCGCGGTGATCAGGATGCCCTCGCGCGAATGGCTGAACACACTGGCCGCGAGCTGCAACTTTTCCTCGATCGCCTTGCGCTCGGTGATGTCGGACATCAGTCCGGCGCAGTGCGCGGGCTTGCCCGTCACGTCATGTACCAGATCAAGCGTCAACGATACGGTGATGGTCCGGGCGTCCTTGCACAGACATCGCAACTCCCCCTGCCAATGCCTATTTGTGAGGAAATGCCGCCAGATGTCCCTTAATCGAACGCATTCATCCTGGTCATGCGCAAGAGAGCAAAGTTCGCGGCCGACCAGTTCCTCGCTGGCATAGCCGGTCAGACGCTCGAAGGAGGGATTCACCGAGACGATGTAACCAGCCGGTGTGGTGATGATGATCGAATCGGAACTGCTTTCGAACACGCTGGCTGCCAGACGGCGCGCTTCGTGTCGCTGCCGGCGGATCCAGAATAATGAAGCAGCCACCAGTAGCGCGATCAGGACCGGCACGACGACGGCGCCGAGTCGCCTCGACTGATCCGCCCACCCCGACAGAATCACCTGTTTATCGAGATGGACCGCGACGACGACCGGGAATCGCCGCGACGTCCTGAAAGCGGTCAACAAGGTTCTGCCATCGGGAAGCGTCTCGACAAATGCGCCTTGCTCGCTTTTCGGCAAGCGCGCGCTTACCGCTAACGTCGCAAGTCCGTCACTCGGACGATCGAGTGGATGTGAAGACGCCAGCGCAACGCCATCATAACGCATCCACTGGACATGGCCTTCCTCGGGCGGAACCAGTTGCAAGGCATGATTGATGAAGTAATCTGGGTTCAGCGCGACCAGCAGCCACATGGCGCCACTCTCGGACGACAGACGACGCAGAACCGGGAGGAAGAAAGCCTCTTGGCGCTGCAAGCTCGACAAATCCGTTGCGGGTACGCCGTCGCTGAAATCACGCCCCCGCCATGGCGGGCCGATCCGTAACATATCCGAATCATGTTGATTCGAAGGAAAGAAATCATCGACATCGACATTCCGACCGACACCGCTCGGGCTGAACCCGGCGATGATTCGTCCCCCACGGTCCAGTAAGGCTAGGTCACGCAGTGAAGGCGTCGGACGCAAGATGTCATCGAAACGGGTCTGGATCCCGTAACGATCGAACGGCCCGTCGCGCAGATCCAGTGTCGATGCGGTCAGATCGATGGTCTGCAGAATCTGGGTAAGATGCTCTTCGAAGTTGCGTGCGTGAATCTCGGCCGTCCGGATTCCGTTGGCCAGGGCGTCTTCACGAAGCTTCCACAAGGTAAAGGCGAAAGCCGACAACCAGGCGCAGACGACCAACATCATCGCGAGGACGAAAACCAGACTGCGTTGGGTCGGCTGCTTCCGCTTCATGGCGCTTTGATCGGATCCAAGCTGGAACAACTGCAAGCCTAGACTTTTTTCATGCGCGAGTCATGTCGATCATTTTTACCCTGCAGTTCTGATGTATTTGAACATCAAGCAAGATGTCAGTCACTTCCTGAGCGGCACCTCGGATGCCTCGGTCACCGATGAAGTGCCAGGCTGATAAAGGAAATTTCCCCCGTTGGCGAAGGGACTGGCCTCACGACCTATCTCAGTCAATGGCACTCATCGTGATTACGGAGAGGCATTTGACCTGATCGACTTCAATGTATAGGCCCCCTCGACCTGTTCTATGGTCACCACCACCTGGTCACCGACTGCAACGCCGTCCAGCAGCGCGCGCTCCTCGACCTGGAACACCATGGTCATCGGCGGCATGTCGAGGTTCGGGATGTTGCCGTGCCGGAGCGTGATCTTGCCGGCATTCTGATCGATACGGCGCACCTCGGCCTCGACCTCGGGCAAATGCCCGTCGGCGAACGAGGCGACACTGATCAGGCTTGTCACCAGCATGACAGCAACCGTTTTACTTCTCATTTTCCACATCTTCCTGACCCTCCGATCACTGTGTCGACCTTGATGCGTCCGGCGTGGTGCTGGCCATCCGCTGCGATTCGACCTTGACGCTCGCGAGCATGCCCGCCTGATAATGACCCGGCAACAGGCAGGCGAACTCGAATTCCCCGGTACGATTGAAGGTCCAGACGATCTCGGCGGTCTCGCCCGGGGGCACATGGGCCATATAGGGTTCGTCATGCTCCATGTCGGGGAAGCGCATCATCAGCACGGCGTGCTCGGCCAATGATTCTGGATCGCCGATGACCAGCTCATGCATCACCTGACCGGCATTGTGCGCCACGATGCGCAGCGTCTCGCCTTCGGTGACCTGAACCGCGGACGGGGTGAAGCGCATGTCGTCGGTCATCACGACCTCCAGGGTGCGGCTCGCCTGGTCGGCGTCGCCGGCGATCC
>JAUVVG010000097.1 GCA_030604735.1 Azoarcus sp. | reverse complement strand
CTGTCGGCCGGTGCCACAGGCACGGTCGGCGGCATGTTTCTTGGCTTCAGCGCCAAGCTCGCGACCGCGACCCTGTCGTGAGGGGGCTTGACCGGTCAGGCTGACTCGGCGGTAGCGTGCTTGCGCTGCCTGAATCGCCACCACGGCAGCACCTTGCTCATCGACAGGATCTCTCCGCTCGCGTCGGGGCTGTAGCCAGGTAGCGTGCGGAGCTTTTGCTGCCAGGCGTCGCTGGCGAGCACGGTCAGCAGAGTCTGTGTCGCCGGTTGCTCCAGGCTGCTCTTGAGGCAGGCGAGGTAGTAGTGCTCTTCAACCAATGGCACGAAGTCCAGCCCGCGCGTGCGGGCGCTGGCCTCAATGCCGATGCCGGCGTCGGCGGTGCCGGAGGCCACCGCCTCGGCCACTGCGGCGTGGGAGGGTTCTTCGCTGTCATAGCCACGCAGGTCCCGGCTGCGGATGCCTTGCTCGGCGAGCAGATCGTCCAGCAAGACCCGGGTTCCCGTACCCCTGGCCCGGTTGCTGAGGCGGGCTTGTTTGCCCGCCAGATCGCCCAGTGAGCGGAGCCCCAGCGGATTGCCCTGCGCGACGATCAGGCCCTGTGTGCGTCGGGTGAAGCCGATCAGTTTGTGCAGGCCGGGGCGCAGCAGTGGTTTATATGCTTTCTGCGCAAGCGAGCCGACTGCCGGGTCGTGGCGAGCATGGAAGCCGGCCATCGTGCATCGACCCTCGTTGAGCGCGCGAATCGCATCCACGCTTCCGGTGAAGCGGATGTCAAGATGAAGTCGCTGGTCGCGTGCATGGTCGCTCAGGGCGGACAACGCTGCATCGTGGCTGGCGAAGAACGTCAGGATGTGCGCCGATTCGTCGAAGGCGACCGCGAAGACCCGGTCGAGGTCGGCGCGCAGGGCGGTGATTTGCGGCAAAAGCCGAGCCTGGGCTTGTCGCTCGGCCCACATCAGCTTGGCACCGAACTCGGTGAGCTGTGCCGGGCGACCCTTCTCCCAGGTCACCAGGGTTCGGCCCAGCGATGTCTCCCACTTCTTGAGTTCGCCCCAGACATGACGGTAGGACAGATCGAGCGCTTTTGCCGCGCCATTGATCGAGCCGGTCTCGTGCACCGCCTGCAGCAGATCGAAGAGCGCGTTCTTGAGCAGGGCAGGACCGCCTTCCGGGCTCAGCGAGTAGTGAAGGCGAACCTTATGCATGTTCGTACATATTGATGAGTGTTCTTTGGGCTCATAGATTACGACAATTCCAACGGGTGTGCCGCAATCAATGGTCGCACCGAAATTCGCCACAAAGGAGAGGCATGATGAGAATACAACTGTCCCAGGGAGCAGAGCGCTTGACGAGGAAAGTGCTTCTGGCCCTTTCGTTAGCCCTGGCCACTGGTTTCGCCGCGGCTCAGTCCATTGTTGTGTCCTCGACGACCTCCACCGAGCAATCGGGGCTATTCGGCCATATCCTGCCCAAGTTCAAGGCGGCGAGCGGTATCGAGGTCCGGGTAGTGGCGCTCGGTACCGGTCAGGCGCTGGATGTCGGACGACGCGGCGATGCCGATGTGGTTTTCGTGCATGACGAGGTTGCCGAGACGCGATTTGTCGACGAAGGCTTTGGCGTCGAGCGTATTCCGGTGATGTACAACGATTTCGTGCTGATCGGCCCGGCTGCCGATCCGGCGCAGGCTCGCGGTCAGGACATCGTCGAGGCGGTGCGCAAGGTGGCGGCGGCGAACGCCGATTTCGTCTCTCGTGGCGACCGCAGCGGCACCCATGCGGCCGAGCTGCGCTTCTGGGATGCCACCGGGAGTGTAGAGACCAAAGGCGCCGGCTATCGCGAATGCGGCTGCGGCATGGGCCCCGCGCTCAACATGGCGGCCTCGCTAGGCGCCTATGTGCTGGCGGATCGAGCCACCTGGTTGAGTTTCCGTAACCGCGAGGGCCTCGAAGTGCTGGTCGAGGGCGACGAGCGCCTGTTCAATCAGTACGGCGTCATGCTGGTGAACCCAGAACGTCACAGCCATGTGAAGGTCGCCGAAGGTCAGGCCTTTATCGACTGGCTGGTGTCCGAGGCGGGTCAGGCAGCGATCGCCTCGTATGCCATCGAAGGTGAGCAGCTGTTCGTCCCCAACGCAGGTCGATAGACGGTAGCGCACTTCGCCGCAACGAGTGAATTCCTCACTCGCTGCGCTTCCGGCGCTGGTGTAGGCTTGCACCATGAGCAAGCCAACTGAATCCTTGCCGGAATCCCCTGCAAGCGCAAAGCGCGACACTTCCTCCGAGCTGGCGCTGCGCCGGGTTGCGATCGATACCTATCGCGAAAACGTCGCCTACCTGCATCGCGACTGCGCGCTCTATCGAGCCGAAGGTTTCCAGGCATTGTCGAAGGTCGAGGTGCGGGCCAACGGCAAGCGCATTCTTGCAACATTGAATGTGGTGGACGATGAGGCGATCGTGGGTTGCCACGAGCTGGGCCTGTCGATGGACGCGTTCGCCCAGCTCGGGGTGGAGAATGGCCATCCGGCGGCGGTTTCCCAGGCGGAGCCGCCGGTGTCGATCCCGGCGCTGCATCGCAAGATCGCCGGCGAACGCCTCGGGCGGGACGATTTCCGCGCCATCGTTCGCGATGTTTCCGAACATCGCTACTCCAAGATCGAATTGACCGCCTTCGTGGTTGCCTGCAATCAGGGCGAGCTCGACCGTGAGGAAGTGTTTTTTCTCACCGATGCGATGGCACGTTCCGGCCGCCGTCTCGATTGGCACGAGCGTTTGGTGGTGGACAAGCACTGCATCGGCGGGATTCCGGGTAACCGCACCTCGATGCTGGTGGTTCCCATCGTCGCCGCCCACGGCATGTTGTGTCCCAAGACGTCCTCGCGCGCGATTACCTCGCCAGCGGGCACTGCCGACACCATGGAGGTTCTGGCCCGGGTGGAACTGCCCTTCGACCGCATGTCCGAGATCGTGCGCGAGCACCGCGGCTGCGTCGCCTGGGGCGGCACTGCCGACCTGTCGCCGGCTGACGACGTGCTGATTTCGGTGGAGCGCCCGCTGTCGATCGATTCCCCTGGGCAAATGGTGGCTTCGATTCTGTCGAAGAAGGTCGCTGCTGGCTCGACGCATCTCGTGATCGACATCCCGGTCGGCCCCACTGCCAAGGTGCGCTCGATGCCGGAGGCGCAGCGTCTCCGCAAACTCTTTGAATATGTTGCCACCCGCATGGGGCTGGCTGTAGATGTCGTGATCACCGATGGGCGGCAGCCGATCGGCAACGGTATCGGTGCGGTGCTCGAGGCTCGCGATGTGATGCTGGTACTGGAGAACGACCCGCGTGCCCCCAACGACCTGCGCCAGAAGGCCTTGCGACTTGCCGGGCGAATGATCGAATTCGACCCGGACGTGCGTGGTGGCGACGGCTTTGCAATAGCTAGGGACAGTCTCGACTCCGGCCGGGCGCTGTCCAAGCTGGACGACATCATCCGCGCCCAGGGCGATCGTCGTTTCGATCACACTGCGCTGCAACTCGGTGGCCTCGGCTTCGAGGTGGTGGCACCGGCAGACGGTGTGATCACCGGCATCGACTGTCTGCAGCTCGCCCGCATCGCGCGGCTCGCCGGGGCGCCCAAGGTCAAGGGTGCCGGGGTGGAGCTGTTTCGCAAGCTCGGCGAGCCGGT
>JAUVVG010000065.1 GCA_030604735.1 Azoarcus sp. | reverse complement strand
TCTCCGCCACCGCGGTGCAGATCCTCAAGCACTGTGGCGTGAGCGCGGTCGCCGCGGTGAACGTGCTGGAGAACGACGCCATCCGCCAGGGCATCAAGGAGTTCTCCAACTGGCCGACCATCCCGCAACTCTACGTCGGCGGCGAATTCGTCGGCGGTTCGGACATCATGCGCGAGATGTTCGAGAACGGGGAACTGCAGCAGATGCTGGCGGATGCGGGGGCGGTGAAGCCGGCCGCCTGAGCCTTGGGGCTGATCGGGCCCGGAAGTCTCACAACGCAAAACGGCGCCAGATGGCGCCGTTTTGCGTTGTACGCTGGCCAGGTACGCAGCGGTGTGCTCAGAAGCGCTTGCGCAGCGTCAGCCGGTTTCCCTCGTGCCGCATCTCGGTGCGGGAAAGAAAGGTCATGCCAAGCAGCGCCACTGGTAGATCGTTGTTCATGACGAGCGCGTCCACGCCATGCATGACCAGCGGCCCGACTTTTACGGTGTCCAGGCGAACCCGCCAAGCCCTGTCCGCCCCGCTCGCTGTCTGTACCATGACCCGAGTTGCCCCGCTCAGATTGATTCCCGCGCGTTGTGCGTCGCTGCGGCCGATTGCGATGGCACTGGCTCCAGTATCGACGATGAAACGGATTGCGGAGCCATTGATGTTGCCGTCAGCGAAATGATGTCCTTTCCCGTCGGCGAGGAGCGTCAGTGCCGCATCGTTCGATGGCGCCGCGGACACGCTTACGGGGGAACGTCCCAGCTCAAGCCGCCGCGTAATGCCTCCGACTTCCACCCGGGCGGCATCGCGTCCAGCCTCGATGGCGATCAGCCGGACGCCTTCGGGCGTCTTTTGGCCGACGGCAATCGTGCGAGGTTGTCCGCCATTCACGACCAGGATCGCCTTGCTCCCGATAACCCCCGCCAGCGCCACCTCGGCGGCAGTGGATGGCTGGGGGGCAAGCAAGAGGCCGATGAGGGCCGGCATCGCGATCGCGTGCCGGCAGAGGCGATGCAGCTTGTAGCGGAATGTCTGGTGTGAGGCTGGAATCATTTGCATGCTGTACGGCAAGTTGGAATCGATGCCCTCGCGAGCATGCTACGCCGATAGCGAGGACGTGTCCGCCTGAACCGCCCATCCAACCCGCGACGACCGGGGTGGATGGGCGGTTCGAAAGCTCAGCGCCTCCAGCACTGCTCTATCGGATTCGTTCCGCTGCGGCCTCTGGCCCCGGTTTGGGTGAGGGTCAGGTTGCCGCAGCCGTCGCCCGTCATGACGCCAGTCGGCACAGCCGTGAGCGTGAAGGTGGTGGCGTTGCAGACGATGCCGATGTTGTAGAAGGCCGCACCGCCGTCCCGCGGAGCCTGGTTGAAGGGCAGGACGACGTCCGAGCAGTCGGCTGCGCCGTAGCGGCCGTTGGTCGTGTAGCGTCGCTCCATGAATTGCGCGAGTTCGCTCAAGGCCGATTGCGCATCCGCTCGGCGCGTCTTGGCCATGTACTCCTGGTAGTTCGGATAGGCGATCGCGGCCAGCACGCCGATGACGGCCACGACGATCATCAACTCGATCAGTGAAAAACCGCGCTGAATGTGCTTCACGTACGTCACATCTGCGGAGTTACGCTCCCTCTGCATCATTTCCTGTCCTTTAGTTTGGGATGATACGGATCGCCCTAATCGTGCCGGTATCATCGGGACGGGTGGGTACCTCGCCGGAAAACTCGATCAGCATGCCGGCTTCCAGAGACCGGATGTCGTGCTGCTCACGTCCAAGGGAGTCGACGATGGTCGTCAACGGCTGCACGCGATAGACGACACCTCCTATGATCAGTTGGCGGGATGTCGCGTTGATCTCGTCGATGACTCCGGTCAAGGTTGCCTTGTGTTGCTGCTGTGCATCGGTCGCCACTGCGCCTTGGGCGTGAGCATAGGGAACCACAAGGCTGCCTAGCAGCGTGGCTGTAAGAAGTACTGCTCTGGTTGGGATGGTCATTCTTGCCTCGGCTATTGGATCAGGAAAAGCTCGCGCCAGCTCTGGCGCCCGGTGAGAGACTTGCCCGGGTTCTCGACGATCGTTTCGAGGCCTTCGGAGGTCGAAACGTACTTGAACTCCTTGTTCTCCGAGGCCACGACGGTGGGCGTCTGGGCATGCCCGCCTTCCATCTTGCGTCCGGTGGTCGGCACCTTGACCGTCTGGCCGTCGATCACGACGGTGACGTAGTCGGCCGAGGAGAAGGTGTCGTCCCGGTTGAGGTCGAAGGGCGAGTAGGTCAGGCGGGAGCCCGTGGCGGCATTCATTTCCATGATCCAGCTCGTACCCGCGGGCGCGCAGGGGTCGCTGGTGTCGGACGGGATCATGGTGGTGAAGATCAGCCGTCCGTTGCGCACGACCGAGTTCGTTACCTGCCGTTCGCCCTCGAAACCATCCGGCGAGACGAGATCGAGATACCAGCCGCGCTTGGTGCTCCAGTTGACCGCGTCGTTCGTCGTCACCCGGAGTTGCTCGGTGATCGTCTCGCCATCCGGGCCGGTGAACTCGAAGCTGTCCTCGATCAGGATGCGCTGCTGCTGGAGGTTGTTGCGGTTAAGCGCGGGGGAGGGCGCGCTGCCCTTGTCCCAGATCGCGTAGAAGCTCTGCACGCCACCGTTCAGGGAGACGTTGTCGGCCTGCTCCAGATACTTGCCGGTACCGAACAGTACGATCTGGCCGCCTGAGTTCGGGTGCCGGATGATGGTCGGGCGGGTGGTGATCGGCTGGCGGTTGCTTGCCGTGCAGGTGGCCGCTGCGCAGGCCTGATAGAGCTTGTAATCCAGCCCCCACTGGTTGGAGTTGGTGCTATCGAGATTGAACTTCCACAGATTGCCGAAGAGGTCGCCTGCGTAGATGTAGTCGACCGAGGCATCGCCGTCCACGTCGACCGGCGCAACCGTGGCGAGACCGTTGGGTCGGTTGGTTCCGGTCGGGTCTTCAGCCATGCCGACGTTGGTGCTGATCTTCTTGATCAGGGCCCCGGTCTGAAGGTTCACGATGTAGAGCGCAGCGTCACCTGTGGTGCTGGCGTTGCCGTCGGCGACCGTGTTGTTGTAACCGTTGCCGAATACCGCGGCCCAGGTGCCATTTTGTAACCGAACGATGGCGGGCTGGCTGTAGGTGAACCCCAGATCGGCATCGTCCGCATCGGTGAACTCCCACAGGAAAATCGATGCGGCATTCGCTTCGGAGAAGCTTGCGGGTTTGCCCGTATCTTGCGGGTTGGTGACGTCGAGCGCAAAGATCCCCTGTCCGCCCTTGTTGAGTCCGCTGACCAGGACGGTCCGCCAGGCGCCGATATAGGCATCGACCACTGTGGGTGATCCGTCCACATAGAACTTGTGGTTTGCGTTGTAGCTCTCGTCGATGTTCGTGGTCGCCGGATTGTCAACGGCTCCCAAGTTCTTCAGCATGTCGAGAAGCTTGCCCGGGATGTAGGCCAAGCGCTCCACACCGGTGTTGGCGTCGAAGCCGTGGAGCATTCCGTCGTTGGCGCCGACGTAGATCATTGGCGTGCGGTTGGCGTAGGCGGCCTGAAAGGCAGCATAGGAACTTTCCTCGAGGCTTTCGCGATAGCGCGCATTTGGCGGGCCTACATACTGCGGTGCCGAATTGACGATGTCGCCGAGCAGGCTGGGGCGGGAGCGGTAGGCGGCAACGTTTTTGCCGCGCAGATACTCGAGCAGGTCCTGCTGCGCATTGAAATAGGCGGTTTGTTCCGTCGCACTGAACTGGTTCCAGCGGAAGGGGATTCCGTCAGTCTTGTTCGTGATGATGGTTCGAGTGCTCCAGTTGGCGGGGTTGATCAGACTGCCGGCGTCCCACAGCGAGCCATCCGGACCGGGGCCATTGGTCAGCGGCTGGCCGAAGGTCGGGCTGGTGCCGTCGGTATCGATACCGAAGGCGAGCAACTGGCCGGTCCAGCTCTCGCTGTTCAGGCGTCCCTGGTATACCTTGGTGCCGGCCGTGACGAAACCGCCGGAAGCCGCGGCCGAAGAGGCGGCGCCGAGCTTGCTCTGGATATCGGTCAACACCTTGCTCAACTCCTCGCGGAGTTGCTCGGCATTGTTCGCGGTCAGGTAGAGTCCGTTGCCGTAAGCGGCCGCGTCCTCAAGCATCTGGTTCGCGACCGCGAAGCCCACCGTGTAGGTGTACATGTTCTGCTTCGGGTACTTTGGGTCGTTGAAGCTGACGCCGGCATTGTCGTTGCCGGTCTTGCGCATGTCGATGTCCCAGGCGAACTTGGCGATGTCGTCGAGGAAGAGCGCGTTGCCTTCCGTGCTGGAGTCCGTGCCCGGGCCGTCGTTATTCACGCCATCCCAGTTGGGCAGCGAACGACTCGTATCGGCCGCGTCGTCCGGATCGTTGGTGGGGTAGGAGCCGTCATAGGTAGGCAGACCGTCGGTGACGACGACGGTGAAGTTTTTCTGGCAGCGGTACTGGATCGGGCTGGTGTAGCTCGTGTTCGAGTTGTAGTGACTGGACATGCCCCGGAAGTAGCGCGTCACCTCGTAGAGGCTTTCCGCCAGCGGGGTCCAGGTGGAGGCAGTGAGGGTGTCGATGGTGCTGACCAGGGAGCTGACACCGGCGCCGCAGTCGGCGCGGATCACGCCACCTTGGTTGTTGTTGAAGTTGCTCAGGCCGAAGCGCATGCCGGGGGTGTTCTGGACGAGATCCTTGGACACCTCGCGTGCGACGTTCATGCGATAGTCGTTGGGAATCTGCCCTTGTGTCAGATCGGAGTTGTGCGCAAACCTATCCAGAATGAAGCGGAGATACTGTGCGTCGTAACGTGTGCTCGACGAACCATTGGGTTCGGGAAGCTTCAAGCACTTGAACTCGCCCGAGCTAGGTTTCCAGAAGCGCTTGTATCCGCTGCTGCAACTACCGCGATGCATCTGCGATGGATAGCGCGTCCCGGTGCCGACCCAATACCAGTTGCCGTCGTTCAGATAGGCCCATTCGCCGTACGTTGCATTCTGATCAAAGTCTTCATGCCAGATCATGTGCTCCATACTGCCGGAGTTGTCGATCAGGAGCATGACATTGGGGTCGATTGAGGTCGAGACGGTCAATGGCGTGTCGGAGAGGGCCAGCGGTGCGGCGATGACGCCGGCGGCACCGAATGCCTGCAGAGCGACAGCAAGCGGCAGGGTGCGGGTGAGCTTGTGGGTTCTGATCATCGCGATCACCTCAGTTGTAGCGCTTGGCATAGATGGATTGCAGGAGCCGTATCGCCTCGTCGGTTTGCCCGATGCCCCGGGCGGTGACCTGGAACATGTCGCGACCGGTCTCCTGCGTGGAGCCGAAACCCGTGCCAAGGTGGTCGCGTACGTAGCCACGATGTTCCACCAGATATTGCGGCAGGTCGGCGGTGCCGTCGATCGCGCCACCGTATGTGGTGGCGCTGTCCATCCACTGCGCGACATCGTCTTCGTCGTCGGAGAGCAGATAATTTCGGGTAATCGGATCGCTGTCGTCGAAGGCGAACACTGCGCAGGTCTGACCTTCCGGGCAGGGGAATCCCCATAGCGTAGGTAGCGCGATGCCTGGTGCAATGGCTGTTTCCGCTTCACGCAGCGCTGCCTCTGCAGCCTGCAAGGCGATGATCTGGTCGCGCCAGTTACCCGCCATTCGCTCCTCTAGCGTGGTGCCGCGCATGCTGTTGAGCCCGAGCAGGGTCATGACCAGCAGCATGATCAGTGCAACCAGCAGGACGGTGCCCCGCTGCCGGGCGATTCTGGAAGGGGTGTGCCTGTTGTTCATGGCAGTCGGTTCCGCAGGCCGATCGTGGAAGTAAAAACCTGTGCGAGACGCGGACGACCCTGGGCGTCGAGAAGCTCGGGGTAGTTCACCTGTGTACGTGCGAGCACTGCACCGTCGCAGTCGGCGAACTGTATGGTGGGCGACTCGGTGGCAGTGCCGCCGGTGGGGCTGATGGCGACCACGGAGACGCGCGCGGCGACGACTTCGTTCCAGTCGCCCACCGCATCGGCCACCACATAGTCGTCGGCGTCCCCATCCTGAGAGGTGTCGATCCCGTAGCAGATCTGCAGATCCACGATGCCATCGACGAGTTCTTCATTCACGCCCGCGCTACCCGCGTCGAACGTAAGCCGCCGTAGTGCCGGTAGTCCGCTGGCGCCAGTGCCGACGTAATAGACGGCGCTGCGTACCAGGTGAATGTCCATGCCTTCGCCGTATGCGTGACTGAAGTCCGAACTGGCGGGACTCTTGTTGCCGGGGCCTGGATTATTGTTGGATGCGCCGCGGGTCAGCGAGTTGGCGTTGGCATTGTTCCGGTTCTGGAACACATCGCACCCTTCGCTATCCGACACCAGAACGATCTGTCCAGCGTTGACGCCGCTGGCGGCCGTCAGATTAATCGTATTGGCGTTGGCGGGCGTGTTGCCGCTGGCGGTAACGCCCGCAAGGGTTGCGGCATGCTTGACCAGCACGGAGTCGGTGCCGGCGCGGTAGCCAGTCAGCGCGTAGCCGCCGTTCCCGCTGTTCCAGCCGCGAATGCCGTCACCGAGTTCGAACAAATCGGCACTGTAGCCCACCCCGGCCTCGTTCAGATGGTTCTTGACCTCGGTGTCGCGGCTGCACGACCCCTTGTAGCCCGCCTGACGGAGGTCGGTAGTGAGGAAGTCGATGGCGAAGCGGCCGCTCTCCTGCACACGCGAAAGCCCTTCGGTGCTGCGGTAGGTCTGGCTGCTGGAGAGGTAGATCTGCAGGACGCCGCCGAGCAGGAGAACGCCGAGCAGCAGGCCGATCATCAGTTCGACGATGGTCAGGCCCCGTTGGGATGAGCGCGATGCCTGCACGGTCAGAACTCCGTTTCGTAGACAAAGGATTGCGCGGCGATGTCGGCCGCGTCGCTCTGGCGGATGCGGCCGCGGTTGTCGTTCCACGTAATCGTGATGGTGGCAAAATTGCCGTTGCGCGCGACGGTGCCGGATGAGCCGGCGCCCAGCGTGCGGGCGATGGCCTGGTCCCAGGTCGTGCGTTCGACGTGCTCGCTGCCTTCGTCATAGCGCCCGGCCTCGGCTGCGGAGCGCGTCGTGCGCATGCGGTCCGCCATGTCATAGGCGAGGAGGCTGGCCTGGGAGCGCAGATAGGCGCTGTGGTTGCTCTTCACCGAGGTGGTCTGAAGCCCCGCCAGGCCGAGCAGACCGAAAGCGAGGATGACGACGGCTACCAGTACCTCGAGTAGTGTGGAGCCAGATTGTCTTTTCATTTGCAGAGAACTCTCAGGCACATGCGTTGAGGAAACGGTCGTTCGCGGTCACGGGCAGGGGCGATCTGCGCAAAGACATGGGGGGTCTGGTTCAATGTGTGCCCGCCCAGTTACTGCTACGTCAAGTTGACGGGGGCGCGTGTCATCTATCAAGACATCGAAACATCCTGCGCCAATGCTCGGGTCCAGGCGTCCATCTGGGTTGAAGGTTACCCCGCCTGCGGGGCCGGCGAGTGCGAGTCCTCCCCGGGGCGGTTCCCAGACCCGGATGACGCCGGTAGGGCCTTGCACCAGCCAGCCGGCTGACCAGTCTGCATCGCCGTCGCAGGCGCTCCCGGCCGCATTGCGCCGGCAGACGGTGATCTGCCGGCGTTGCTTGATGGCCTCGGCGCGCGCCAGTTGCATGGCGGCGAGCAATTCGTTCGAGGCTGTCGAAACCCTGCTGCTGCGAATCATCTGATTGAAGGACGGTGCTGCCAAGCCGGCGATGACCGCCAGGATGGCAATGACTATCATCAGTTCGATGAGCGTGATACCGGCATGTTTTTTCATGCGTACACCCTAGCTCGTAATGTCGGGAAATGTTCGGTTTGACGATGGGCGGTCAACGCGCAGGGACGAGCGGTAGTGTGGTCGATCCCCGGATGCTTGGCGTCTTCGTTTCACCCCGATTCCTGCCCCTGTCGGCGTACGAGTTTGTGCCCGAGATGCCAGGCAAGCAAGTGCGGCGGCATGCGCAGCCAGTGGGCACGCACATAGAGCAGCCATCGTGCGAATCCGCTGCCGGGGCTGTCCAGTACCGGGTGCAGCGGGCGCAATGCGTGGTCGTACAGGGCGTCGGCAACAGCCTTGGTGCGACCCACATTCATGCTCACTCCCGGCGTTTCGAGCAGGCGTGCACATTGATGGAGAGCGAAGGCGAGCGGGGCCTGCAGGTGCAGGGTGTCGGCTCGGGTGTGCAGTGTCGCCAGGAAGTCTGGATCGTTGGCACCGAAGTGGCGGAAGAGTCCATCGAGGTCGAGCAGGTCCCGGAAGCCGTGCGGCAGCTCGCCTTCGTGATACAGATGCGTCGCGCTGTGCAGCAGCATGTCGGCAGGGGAGAGCACGAACACGCCGTCGAGGCCGGGAACCGGCACCGCCTGTTCAAGCATGGTGACGGGGTCCGGGTCGAAGCGGGCGGTGAGGGGCAGGATGCGGTGGTGTACGTCCACCACCGTGCCGCGCCGCATGTGGCGCATGGGCGGCAGTTCGTGCATCCATTGTCGGTAGTAGCGCTGGTCGTAGGCGTCGTGGTGGGTGGTGGCCCAGCCGTGGCGCATCAGGGCGGCTTCCACCTCGTCGATCCGGCTCCGCGGAACGAGGATGTCGACGTCCGAGAAGAAGCGTCCGCGAGCGAATGGGAGATCGGCGGCAAGGTAGGCGGCCCCCTTGAGCAGGACGAGCGGGACGCCGATGGTGTCGAGCGCCTTGCGCAGGCATTCGATCTCCCAGCGCACCGCGCGCGCCTGGCGCGCGGCCAGGGCCCGGCCGGCGGCGATATGCGGCCGGCAGCATGGCGGAAGGGCGTCGGCCGGCAGCCGCTCGGCCGTGGTGGCAAGCAGGCCCAACACGTTTGCGCGCCGGGCAAGGCGGATCAGCATGTCCCACGACGGCAGGTCCAGGGCGGCGAGTTGCTGCGGATCGCGCAGCAGTCCGGCCAGCGCGGCGGGTGTCCAAGGCCGCTCGTCGCGTTTCATGCTTTCAGCGCTCCGAACCATTCACGTGCCTCTTCAAACCGCTCGTAGCACAGGTCGATTGCCGGTGCGCGCGAGATCAGGTCGGCAAGCGCGGTAAAGGCGGTGGCGCCGAGCACGTCGTAGTTGAAGGCGTTGTCGATCAGCATGGCCATTGCTTCCGGGCGCGGGATGCGCGCGGGGTGTAGCGCGCTGCCGGCGAGGTAGCGCGGTGTGACGATCCATTGCAGCCGTGCGGGGCGGTCGACCTCGGCCACCGCGCTCGCTGGCGGCGCCAGGTGGGCTACGGTGCCTTTCTTGGTGTCCGGCACCGGTGTGTTGAGCACGGCCTCCGGCAGGGTGTCGCGGATCACGTCGATTGCCGCGTTCTTGAGGTTGACCGGTCGCGCCAGGCCGTGGACCAGTCCGTTCGCCGGATCGATCAACGCCAGTTCGTCCGAGAGCAGGCGCCAGCCACGGTGGGCGAGGTAGGCGCACAAGGTGCTCTTGCCTGCGCCGGGCGGGGCGGGAAGCAGCGCGGCATCGTCACCGCGGGCGAGTACCGCCGCATGCAGCAGCAGGTACTGATGGGCATGGCTGGCGATGCACCAGTTCATGCCCCATTCGAACAGGGCGAAGGCTTGTGGCGCGGGTAGCGACAGAAAGGGCGAGTAGCCGTCGAGCCTGAAATCGACCTGCGGACGCAGCCAGCGCCTCGGGCTGGCCGGTCGCTCAAGGGAGACGTGGAAGTCGGCGAAGGGCGGGCTGTCGATGACCAGGTGATGGGCGTAGAGCAGCCGCAGGTTGTCCGCGACGATGGCCTCCTTGCTGGCAATGCGGAAGGTGAAGGGGCCGGTACGCAATCCGAGGCGCCCTTGCGCGAGCCAGCGCGCGAGGGTTTCGCGAGGCAGGGTGCCGAGCGGCGCGAAGGGTGCAGGCGTCAAAGGAGGCGTGCAGCGGTCAACTGGTCGAGTGCCGATTCTATCCGCGAAAGCTGTTCGGCCGCCGTGTCATCCGTCCGCGCCAGCAGGTCGCGGACGGCCTCGGGCGTGGGGCCGCATTGCCGGGCGGCGTGCAGGACCGCCAGGGTGAATGGGTCGAGCAGGTGGGTGTCGCCTGAGCTGCAGTCATACAAGGCACCGCCGTCGTCCCAGGCGAACTCGATCAGACTGTGGTCGGGGGGCGGCGCTCTCAATAGGACGCGAGCCCAGTCTGCTGGATGTACGCGACGATGTCTGCGGCATACCAGCGGGTTGCGCCGGCATAGGGGACGTAGTAGCCCTGCGTTGCGTACTCGGCCCACAGACTGCGCAACCGCTGTTCGGTCATTGCCCGCGGATCCACAAGGCCGACGCGGATGTTGAGCAATGCGCCGACGAAGTGGAAACCGATCTTGGCGGGGTCGTCTCCGCCGGTGAGATGCATGACTTCAAGCAGGGAGAGCGGTTTCCACTCGCCGTTCGTGCGCTTGTAGTAGCGGGCATGCGAACCTTGGGTGAAATGGCTATGGAAGGCGTCCGTAGGCGGAATGGGCCAACTTATGAATGCACCTGCCTGCGCGACGACATCCTCGTCGTAGGCCCAGTCTACATTGCCATCGTCCTCGTGTTTGGCCTGCGCCTTCTTCCAGCGCTTGAAGGCCTCGACCTCCTCGTCCGCCACGTTCTTCCAGACGCCCGGGGAGCGCCCCTGGCAGAGCGGCAGGTCGTCGGCCTTGTGGCTCAAGGTTCCAGACAAGGTTTCAGACGGACTGAAACAGGTCTGCGCGAGCACCGGCCGGCTGGTCAGTGTGACCAGCAAGGGCGCTGCCGACAGCCCGCCGCGCACCAGGCGCCGACGAACGCCCGATACCTCGGTGGTCGGGGGCGCTTGTTTGACGCGGGGGTCCGGATCGGGAGTCATGGCCATGTGTCCTGCCTGATGCCTGTGGTTGATTCTAGGTGCCTGCAAGGGCGCGTGCCGTGATTCAATGCACGGGCGCAGTGCGCAGGCGTTTCAAGCAACAAGGGTGCCTGAATCCATCAAGGCCTTATATCTCAATGGCTTGGAAGGAGAAATGGATACGTCCGGCGGGGTGTGGCCTGCCGGGTGTCAACTATTCCGACACCTGGTTCAATTCAAGCAGCGCCTACAGGCGCCGAATGCCCAGGGAATCGTTCAGGCGGGTGACCAGGCGGGTCGCCTCGCCCAGATAGCCGCGGCCGAACAGGTTGAGATGGTTGAGGATGTGGTAGAGGCTGTAGAGCAGCTTGCGTTGCTCGAAACCTTCGTTGAGCGGCGCGCTGCGGCGGTAAGCGGCGTGGAAGGCTGAGGGGAAGCCGCCGAAGAGTTCGCTCATGGCGATGTCGGATTCACGGTCGCCGTAATGGACCGCGGGGTCGAACAGGGCCGGAGTGCCGTCCGGCAGTACGCCGGCGTTGCCGTGCCACAGGTCGCCGTGCAGCAGGCTGGCACGCGGGCGGTAGTCGAGGAAGAGCGCGGGCACGCGCTCGAACAGGCGTTCGCCCTGCTTCTGCAGTTCGCCGGCGAAACCGTGCGCGCGGGCCATGGCGAACTGTGGGCGCAGACGGAATTCGACGAAGAACTGCGACCAGTTGTCGGTGAGCGTATTGCGCTGCAGGCTGGCGCCGATGTAGTTGTCCGCATGCCAGCCGAACCGCTCGCCGCAGGCCTCGTGCAGCGCGGCCAGTGTTTCGCCGAACCGGCTGCCTTCCTCGGCGCTGTGCACCGGACGCAGCTCGAGGTGCTCCAGGATCAGGAAGGCGTGGTGTTCGTCGGCCGTGCAGCCGATCACCGCCGGGGTGCGGAAGCTGCCGGTGGCGGCGATGGCGGTGAGTCCGTCGGCCTCGGCGGCGAACGCCGGCTGCTTGGCGGCCGTGTCGAGCTTGACGAAGTAGCGCTGGCGGCCGTCGCCGACCACGAAGGTCTCGTGCGTGCAGCCGCCGGCGACCGCGTCGATCTGGGCAAGGCGGAAGGCGTTGCCGACCGCCTGGCGGATGGCTGCTTCGATCGGGGCGCGAGCGCTGCGAGCCGGCATCGTCGTGGCGGCCGGGCGGGTCAGCCCAGGCGTGCGCGTGCGCGGGCGACTGCCGCGCGCACCTGTTCCGGGGCCGTGCCGCCGATATGCTTGCGCGAGGCGAGCGAGCCGTCCACGGTGAGTACGCCGAACACGTCCTCGCCCACGAGCGCGGTCGCGCCGGGCACATGGGCCATTGCCGCACGCAGTTCGTCCAAGGTGAATTGCGGCAGGTCGCAGCCGCGCACCTCGGCCGCACGCACCGCGAGGGCCACGGCTTCGTGGGCGTCGCGGAAGGGCAGGCCCTTCTTGACCAGGTAGTCGGCCAGGTCGGTGGCGGTGGCGTAGCCCTGGGTCAGCGCGTCGCGCATGGACTCGGCCTTGACGCGGATGCCGCCGATCATGTCGGCGTAGATGCGCAGGGTGTCGATCACCGTGTCGGCGGTGTCGAACAGCGGTTCCTTGTCTTCCTGGTTGTCCTTGTTGTAGGCCAGCGGCTGGCCCTTCATCAGGGTGAGCAGGGCGATCAGGCTGCCATTCACGCGGCCGGTCTTGCCGCGCACCAGTTCGGGGACGTCCGGGTTCTTCTTCTGCGGCATGATGGACGAGCCGGTGCAGAAGCGGTCGGCGAGATCGATGAAGCCCACGCGCGGGCTCATCCACAGGATGAGCTCTTCCGACAGGCGGGAGAGGTGGGTCATCAGCAGCGCCGAGGCAGCGCAGAATTCGATGGCGAAGTCGCGGTCGCTGACCGCGTCGAGCGAGTTGTAGCAGACCTCGTCGAAGCCCAGTTCGGCGGCGACGAACTCGCGGTCGATCGGGTAGCTGGTGCCGGCCAGCGCGGCGGAGCCCAGCGGCAGACGGTTGACGCGCTTGCGGCAGTCGACAAAGCGCTCGGCGTCGCGCCGGCTCATCTCGTAGTAGGCCATCAGGTGGTGGCCGAAGGTCACCGGCTGGGCCACCTGCAGGTGGGTGAAGCCGGGCATCGGCGTGTCGGCGTGGGCTTCGGCCACGTCGAGCAGGTTCTTCTGGAAGTCGGCGATCAGCGCGAGGATCTGGTCGATCGCGTCGCGCAGCCACAGGCGGATGTCGGTGGCCACCTGGTCGTTACGGCTGCGTCCGGTGTGCAGGCGCTTGCCGGCGTCGCCCACCAGCGCGGTGAGGCGCTTCTCGATGTTGAGGTGCACGTCCTCGTCGTCCAGGCTCCAGGCGAACTCGCCGCGTTCGATCTCGCCGGCGATCTGCGCCATGCCGCGTTCGATGTCCGCCAGGTCCTGCGCGCCGATGATGCCCTGGCGGGCGAGCATCTTGGCGTGGGCGAGCGAGCCGCGGATGTCCTGCGCGGCCATGCGCTGGTCGAAGAACACCGAGGCGGTGTAGCGTTTCACCAGGTCGGAGACGGGTTCGGAAAAGCGCCCGGACCAGGCCTTGGCCGGCTGGGAGGAGGTGGTGTCTGTCATAATGTGCGCGATCAGGATGTTTCCGGCCGGACCCGGCCGTTCATGGGGCCGTCGGGTGCGCCGCACCCCGGCTTGAGCGATGCAGAGTATAAAGCAAAAGGTCCAGCCTCCCTTGCCGCCCGGCGGACTGCCCGATTTCCGCAATCTGGGCGTGCTGCTGCGTCTGCTGCTGCTGGTCAACCT
>JAUVVG010000093.1 GCA_030604735.1 Azoarcus sp. | reverse complement strand
CGTTCGCGACTTCATCCGAAGTGTAGGTGGTTGCGAGTTCGTCGGCCGACATCCCCATGCTGAGCAGGTAGTTGCGGTACAACTCCATTGCCGCGCCACCGGAGAAATTCATCACCACGAGCCCCGAGAAGCCGCCGTCGAAGAGTACGAAGCAACCTATATCAGGCTTGAGGCAGGTCTTGCTGATGCGCTGGACCATGCCCGAGTAACGCACCTGCCCCTGGGTGGCGACCGAGAGCACGCGGGTCACCGAGTTGCACAGGCTGCGCAGGATGTCCTCTGTGCCGTAGATGATCTTGTCCTGTTCCATGCTCATGCGTCGGTTCCTCGATAGGGTGGTTTCATGGAGAGTATCGCATGTCCACGGGCAAGGTCAGCGCAACACGAGCACCGGCGACGGGCTGGTTCTGAGCAGAGTCGAGGTCGTGCTGCCGAAAATCAGCTGCCGGATCAGCGAATGACCGAAGGCGCCGGTCACCATGAGATCGATGTCGTTGCTGCGGGCGTAATCCCGCAGCACGGCGATCGGCTCGCCTATGACAAGAGCGGTAACCGTCTCATGGCCTTGTGCTTCGAGGGTTTCGCGTGCCCACGCGAGCATCTTGTCGACCAACGGCTCGGTGCGGTCGTTGGCCATCACCACGTGACATTGCATGCCCTGTACCAGCGGGTGCTTGGCGATGCGTTCGACGTTTGCGCGGCTCGCAGGGCTACCGTCGAAGGCGATCATCAGGCGACCGGGTGCGCTGAACTCTTCGAGGGTGGCCAGCACGGGGCATTTCATCCCGCGGATAACTCCTTCCAGGGTGTGATCGAGGTGTACCTTGCCGGTAGCGTCGGTATGGTGGCGCTGTCCGAGCACGACCATGTCGATGTCGGCGGCCATGTCGATCAGCGACTCGATGAGACTGCCGTGACGCAAGCGTCCGTCTGGCTCGTCGACGCCGGCGGCGCGCACCTCGGCCTTGGCGGTCTCGAGGATTGCCCGGCCCCGTTCCTTTCCCAGCTTGCTGCGCGCGAGGTCCTTGTCCGACAGTTGCTGCAACAGGTGCTCGTGCGAGTCGGCCACCAGATTGCCCGAGTAGTCGCCGCTGTCGGCGACTTCCGGGTGGCGGTCGATCACATGCAGGAACTCCAGTCGGGTGCCGAGTTGAAGGGCAGCCCAGGCCGCGTAGGCGGTCACCGAGGCCGAGGCGGACGTGCCATCGACGCAGGCCACGATCTTCTTACTGGTCATGTTCATCGTGATGCGCTCCTCAGTGGGAGATCAGCCGCTCGGCGGCGTCTGGCTTGTCGTGGATGCCGAAGCGATCGATCATCGTCAAACTGGCTTGGTTGAGTCCGAGAACCTCGACTTCGGTGCCTTCGCGGCGGAACTTGATCACCACCTTGTCCAGCGCCGAGACTGCAGAGATATCCCAGAAATGGGCACGCGACACGTCGATGGTGACCTTGTCGACCACTTCCTTGAAGTCGAAGGCGTTGACGAAGGCCTCGCAGGAGGCGAAGAACACCTGGCCGACTACCCGGTACTCCCGCGCCCGGCCTTCGTCCACTGACTGCGAACCGACATGCATGTAGCGACCGACTTGGTCGCGAAGAAGATGCCCGAGAGCAGCACGCCCACCAGCACGCCCTTGGCCAGATCGTGGGTCAGCACCACGACGACCACCGTCGCCACCATGACGATGCTGGAACTGGGCGGGTTCTTCCTGAGATCGCGAATCGATGCCCAGTTGAAGGTGCCGATCGACACCATGATCATCACCGCCACCAGCGCCGCCATCGGGATCTGTGCTACCCAGTTGCCAAGGAATACGACCATCAGCAGCAGGTACACCCCTGCCAGCAAGGCCGACAAACGCCCGCGACCGCCTGACTTGATGTTGATCACCGACTGTCCAATCATCGCGCAGCCAGCCATGCCTCCGATGAAACCGGTAGCGACGTTGGCCGTGCCCTGGCCGATGCATTCGCGCCGCTTGTCGCTCTTGGTGTCGGTAAGGTCATCGACGATGGTGGCGGTCATCAGCGATTCCAGCAGGCCCACCACCATCAGCGTCAGTGAGTACGGGAAGATGATCGCGAGTGTCTCGAAGTTGAGCGGAATGTCGGGGATGAGGAAGACCGGCAGGCTGTCCGGCAGCTCACCCATGTCACCCACGGTGCGCACATCGAGGCCCATCCAGATGGACAGAATCGTCAGGCCGATGATGCAGATCAGTGGCGAGGGTACGGCACGTGTGACATAGGGCAACAGGTAGATGATTCCGAGCCCGCCGGCGACCATCGCATAGACGATCCAGCTGACGTTGATCAGCTCGGGCAACTGGGCAAGAAAGATCAGTATCGCCAGCGCATTGACGAAGCCGGTGACCACCGAGCGCGACACGAAGCGCATCAGCACATCCAGCCGCACGATGCCGGCGATGATCTGCAGGATGCCGGTGAGCACGGTCGCGGCGAGCAGGTACTCGAGCCCGTGCTCCTTGACCAGCGTGACCATCAGCAGGGCCATCGCACCGGTCGCGGCCGAGATCATCCCGGGCCGACCACCGGTGAAGGCGATCACCACCGCCATGGAAAATGACGCGTAGAGGCCGACTTTCGGGTCGACCCCCGCGATGCTGGAGAAGGCGATCGCCTCGGGAATCAGCGCCAGGGCGACGACTAGGCCGGCCAGCGCGTCGCCGCGGACATTGGAGAACCAGTCCTGGCGGATGCTGTTGGGTGACATGTGGGGTTATCCGTTTAATACGCGCTGTGCGCGGGTGATGCAGTGTTGCAACCCGTCATGCGCTGCATGATAGGTTTCGACGGTTGTGTAAGGCGTGCCTCGACCGGGAGCGGCACGCTTGCATTGCATGGGGCAAGCAGCGTGGGAGTCAGGGGCCATGAGCCCGGCGGTGGTCGAAGGGGCGTGAATGCTTACAAGGGACTGTCGCCGTCGGAGTACAAGAGGCTGCGCACTATACGAAATTTGCTGCATTGCAGCAAGCTGCGACAGGGGGTTGAAGTCAAGCTGCCGGGGCTGCACGTGCTGAAGACCGGGCCTGTGACCTCGCGACCTTGTCATGACCGACGATCAAGGAGTGAGCGGTGTCGAAGGCGAAAGCCTATGTCGGTGTTTGGCAGCGGGGAGAGATGTAGCTTGACACAACTAGAGAACTAGGTATGTAATTGCGACATGGATTCCTGTGAATTGCCAAACGAAGAGCAAGCTGTCGCTGCGCTCGCTGCGCTGAGCAACACCACGCGTTTGCGCCTGTTCAGGGTGCTGATCAAGGCCGGCCGGGATGGACTGAACGTGGGGGAACTGCAGCGACTGCTCGATACTCCGGCATCCACGCTTGCACACCACCTGGGAAAGCTCACCGGCGCCGGACTGGTGCAGCAGAGCCGGCAGGGGCGAGAGGTGATCTGCACTGCGAGTTACGACCGTATGGACGGGCTGTTGGCTTATCTGACGGAGAAGTGCTGTACCGGAGTGGCTTCCGAATCCTGATTGTTTTTTTTTGTTTGCATATAACTATAAAACTAGATGTATCGAAAAATGGCAGAAATCCCATTGACGCTCGGCAACCAACTTCGGCGCCTGCGTCGCGCCGATGGCGTGGTGGTTGCCATCCTGGTCATCCTGACCGCTCTGGCATTCCGGGTGCCTGATCAACTGCCGTTGACGCTCGCGTTCGTTCTTAATGCGTTGATCTCCATCGCACCGTTTCTCGTGGCTTCGGTGTTCGTAGCGGCCTATGCCAAGGCGAGCGGCGCCGACAACCTGATTGCCGCCGCTTTTCACGGGCACGGCTTGCGCATGGTCGGGCTGGCTGCCCTTGTGGGCGCAGTTTCGCCGTTCTGTTCGTGCGGAGTGATCCCGTTGATTGCCGCCTTGCTCGCGATGGGGGTGCCGCTGGCGCCGGTCATGGCGTTCTGGCTCGCGTCGCCACTGATGGACCCGTCGATGTTCGTGCTCACGGTCGGGGTGATGGGGATCGACTTTGCCATCGGAAAGGCGCTGGCAGCCGTCGGAGTCGGACTTCTGGGGGGATACGGCGTGTGGTTGCTTCAGCGCGCCGGATTGCTGGGAAATCCGCTTCGGGAAGGTGTCGGCAACGGTGGATGCGGGGGGGCTCGTGTCCGTAATCCGAAGCCGGTCGTCTGGCGCTTCTGGGGAGACGCTTCGCGTCGTCGAGTGTTCTTCGAAGACGGCGGGAAGAACCTCTTCTTCCTCGGCAAATGGCTGACGTTCGCCTTCGTGCTCGAGAGTCTGATGTTGCGCTTCCTGCCCGCCGACTGGGTGGTGCAACTCGTCGGGCAGGACGGCTGGCGCTCTGTGGTCGTGGCGGCGCTGGTAGGAGTGCCGGCGTACCTGAACGGATATGCAGCGCTGCCGCTGGTCGGCGGGTTGATCGACCAGGGCATGGCGGCCGGTGCAGGGATGGCCTTCCTGATCGCCGGCGGCGTATCGAGTATCCCTGCCGCGATGGCGGTCTTCGCTTTGGCGAGACTGCCGGTGTTCATTGCCTACCTCGGGTTCGCGTTCGTTGGTTCGATTGGCGCGGGCCTTGCTTACGCGATGTTGGCATAGGCGTGCGGCCGCATGTGTGTCCTTCAAGGCCGCAGTGCGAAGCCGAAGCTCAACCCTCTGAGTTGGAATCCGTTACCGCCGAACGTAGTCCGCTGAAACGACGTCGGTACTCCGCGGGGGTCATACCCACCTTTCGGCGGAACAGGCGACGGAAGAAGCTCGCATCCTCGTAGCCTACCG
>JAUVVG010000013.1 GCA_030604735.1 Azoarcus sp. | reverse complement strand
GTCGGCGACAATCCAAACGTCAGCTTGTCCGCCGTGGCAGCTTGACCCGCTCTCCTGCCAAACCGGAGACGATGACCTACCGCAGCGTCAGCTTCTTACACCACGCCCCGGGACACGATCGAGGCGTGCGACGACCTGCGGGCGTGCGGGGCTTTCCTGGAGGCGTGCGATCGCTTGTGGGAGCGCTGAACCTGGCCGGAGGCGAGTGATCGCTTGTGGGAGCGCCGCGAGGCGCGAATCGTGCCGTTCGGCAGGCGCGGAGCATGTCGATGCGAGTACCCTTCCGTGTGCAGTTTCGTTTCATCGGCGACAAGGCGGATCAGTCCGACAGGCGTTGATATCGCGGCTTGCGCCGCTCCCACACGGAAACGTGCGACGACCTGCGGGCGTGCGGGGCTTGCCTGGAGGCGTGCGATTGCTGTGGGAGCGCTGAACCTGGCCGGAGGCGAGTGATCGCGTGTGGGAGCGCCGCGAGGCGCGAATCGTGCCGTTCGGCAGGCGTGGATCATGTCGGTGCGAGTACTCTTCCGTGTGCAGTTTCGTTTCATCGGCGGCAAGGCGGATCAGTCCAACAGGCGGCCGCCCTGGGCGAACCAGATCGCGACCCGCTGCCGTTCCTCGTCGGTGATGCCGGTCAGGTTGCCAAGCGGCATGTAGCCGCTGGCGATGGTCTCGACGCTCTTCGCCGCATGTTGGCCGATCTGTTCGGCGGTTTCCAGGATCACGCCCTTGGGCGGCTGGGCGAAGCCGTCCCAGGTCGGCTGGGCGGCATGGCATCCCACGCAGCGTTGCGCGAAGATCCGCTGCACCTCGGCGAAGCCGACTTGCTCGCCGCTGGCGTCTATCGGCTTGGGCGCCATCAGGACGATCAGCGCCAGGATCAGGCCTACCCCGGTGGCCGGCAGCCACCATTTGACCTGACCGCGGTGACGCAGCACGAAGAACTGCCGGATCAGCACCCCGGCCGCCATCAGCGCGCCCAGGATCAGCCAGTTGTTCGGGTGGGCGTAGGTCATCGGGTAGTGGTTGCTGATCATCGTGAACAGCACCGGCAGTGTGAAATAGGTGTTGTGCACCGAGCGCTGCTTGCCGATCTGGCCGGGTCGGGCATTGACTGCCTGGTCGGCGCGTATCTGCGCGACCATGCGTTTCTGGCCAGGGATGATGTGGATGAACACATTGGCCGCCATCATGGTGCCGAGCATCGCACCGACATGGATGTAGGCCGCGCGTGCCGAGAAGACCTGGTGCAGGGCCCAGTTTGCCAGCATCACCAGCAGGAAGAGCAGCGCGGCGAGCAGCACGTCGCGACCCATCAGGCGCCGGCACAGCAGATCGTAGATCAGCCAGCCGAGCACCAGCGACCCGATCGAGATCGCGACCGCGACCGCCGGTGACAGCGCCATCACGCTGTTGTCGATCAGGTAAGTGGTGGCGCCGAACCAGTAGATCACCGCCATCATGCCGATGCCGGACAACCAGGTGGTGTAGGCCTCCCATTTCGACCAGTGCAAGTCTTGCGACAACGGCTCACCCTTGGGGCCTGTCAGGAACTTCTGGCTGCAATAGAAGCCGCCGCCATGGACCGCCCACAGCTCACCGGACACACCACGCTTGGCATCCTCCGGCTTCTTTGGGGGTTTCAGCGAGGTATCCAGCATGACGAAGTAGAACGAGGCACCGATCCAGGCGATACCGGCGATCAGGTGCAGCCAGCGGATCAGCAGGTTCGCCCAGTCGAGCAGGTAGGCTTCCATCGGGCCGCTCCGTTCAACTGCCGCGGTAGGTGGAATAGCTCCACGGCGAGACCAGCAGGGGCACGTGATAGTGCTGGGTCGGATCCGCAATACCAAAGCGCAGCACCACTTCATCGATGAACGGCGGCTCGGGCAAGCTCATGCCCTGTGCGCGAAAGTAGTCGCCGGCGGCGAATACCAGCTCGTATCGGCCCGCTTGCAGGGCGTCGCCTTCAAGCAGTGGCTGACTGCAGCGGCCATCGTCGTTGGTGATGGCGCGCAGTAGTTCGCTGCGTTGGCCATCGATCTCGTCGATCCGGTACAAGGTCAGCGCGATGTGCTTGCCTGGTGTCCCGTGGGCGGTATCCAGTACGTGTGTCGTGAGACGACCCATTCGGCCATTCTCCTCAAAGTCACTGCTCGGGTAGAGATGCGGGAGACGAAGAAAGTGCATGACGAATGCGGGCGGATGGCGATGCCTCGGACGCTAAGCGTAAAGCGCATGTGCCGTCAGCCGCCCTGGCGTGTGATACCGACATCAGCGGATATTCTCGGAGGTGAACAGCACGACCTTGTCGCCGACGAAACTGACGTTGATGTAACGTCGTTCGTCACCCCAGGTGCAATTCTTCATCGTCAGTACGTCGCTGCATCGGGAGGGTGTGCCAAGAATCTGTTGAACCTCGGCATAGCTCATGCCGGCCTGCAGCTTGTTGTAGTTTTCGGTGTTGACCTTGCCACAACCCAGCAAGGCGATGCAGAGCATGAAGGACAGCAAGATTGGTCGCATCGCAGTTTGCATCATCGTCATCATCATTCAGTTGGAGTGAGCAAATTCTAAACCCAACCCATCGCACCAACGATTCCGCCAACCAGTATCAACCAGATCGGGCTGAACCGGGTGGTCAGCATCACGATCATGGTCAGTACGATCAGGCTGATTCCGCCCAGGCGGTGGTCCGGCGTCGCGACGAAGGGCAGCGACAACACCCAGCCGGCGCCGAACATCAGGCTGACCGTGATCGGCGCGAGCCCGGCTGTGAAGGCGCGTACGCCCGGGGTGTCGCGGCGCTTCATGCCCCAGCGGCTCACCGCCAGCGTCAAAACGGTCGACGGCAGCAGAATGCCGAGCAATGCGGCCGCGGCGCCGACCAGGCCCGCCACCTGAAAGCCCAGCACTGGCACGAAGATCAGGTTTGGTCCGGGCGCGGCCTGCGCCAGGGCGACCGCGGTGGTGAATTCGCCGTCTCCCAGCCAGCCCCGCTCGCCCACCAGGTAACGATGCATCTCGGGGGCGGTCGCCATCGCGCCGCCTATCGACAGCAGCGACAGGACCAGAAAGTGCAGGAAGAACGCCGGCAGGTCGGCGAGTACGAAGGCACTGTTCATGCGGCTGGCCTGTCAGGGTTGGGTTTGTCGTGACCCTCTTGGCGACCGTGACGGCCCGAGCGGTCGGCACGGACAATGCAGGCGCGTGCGGTCAGCCAGGCGAGGACCCCGAGTGACGGCACGACCCAGGCCAGCGGCAGCCGCAGACCGACGATGAGCACCAGTGTGGCGAGGGCATAAGCCATGCACCACCAGCGGCCCATCAGGTTGCCTCCCAGCGTCGTGAGGAGCTTCAACGCCATCGCCAGCATCAGGCCGGCGGCGACCGCACCCATGCCGCGCAGGGCGCCGGCGACCGCCGGATAGGTGGACAACTGGTTGTAGCTCGCGGCCAGCACGAGCACGATCACGGTCGGTGCGATCAACATGCCGCTCACCGCGGCGAAGGCGCCGCGCCATCCGAAATAGCGGTCGCCCAGCATCAGCGACAGATTCACCACATTCGCCCCAGGCAGCATCTGCGCCAGTGAATAGAGCTCGACGAACTCGGCTTTCGACAACCAGCGCTTGCGCTCGACCAGTTCGCGCTGGGCGATTGCGAGCACGCCGCCGAAGCCCTGCAGCGCAAGCCAGGTGAAGGTGGTGAAGAGTTCCAGCAGGGAGCCGGGGGCCGCCGAGTCGGATGCGCCAGCCGGTCGGACAGGTGGCGAATCCTGATTCGAGGCAGGCGGAGAGGGCTTGTTCAAGGAGTCGGGCCTTTGCGTGAGGTCGGGAGAAGTTTAACCTTGAGCTCTGAGTGCGGGTGGTCGCATGTGGCAGTCCTGTCCTGATCCTCCTGAGCAGGAGGGCCAAGGAGACTCCGGTCGGCGCGGTTCGCGTCGATGAGACCCGACGGTGGGGCATTGGGAGGGGTATGGCAGATTTCGAAGAGGACGCCGGCAAGCTGACCGTCAAGGTCGTGTATTACGGCCCGGCCCAGAGTGGGAAGACCACCAATCTGCTGCGCCTGCACGATCTGCCCGGGCCGCAGTTGAAGGGCGAGATCATGACGCTCGAGACACGCAACGACCGGACGCTGTTCTTCGATCTGCTGCCAATGGGCTTGCGCGCGCCTTCCGGGCTGTTGATCAAGCTGCGCTTGTTCACCGTCCCGGGTCAGGTCGCGCACGATGGCACCCGCAAGGCCATCCTCTCGCGTGCCGATGGCGTCGTCTTCGTCGCGGATTCGCACCGCAACCAGACCACCAACAATGCCGAGTCCTTCGACAACCTGATGCACAACGCGGCCCGGGTCGGGCTGGATTTCGCCCGCCTTCCCCTGGTCATCCAGTTCAACACGCGTGATCTTCCACAGGATGTGCTCGTTCCCGAGGATGCGATCCGAAACGACTGGCGACAGGCGCCCTGGCCGCTGATGTTTTCGTCCGCCTTGCAGGGTGCCGGTGTGCATGCCACTTTCGCGAGCCTGCTCGAGGTGCTCTACGGGGCCCTGGATGCCGAGTTCGAGCTCGGTCGTCGCCACCAGCTCGATCGGCAAGCCTTCGTCTCCGGCTTGTGTGGTTCAGGCACGACGGAATCCGGCTCATGAGCGCGGTCGATCGCAACTTCCCGCTCCAGGACCTGGTCGGTCCGAGTCTGCGTGGCCGGCTGCAGTCGCGGCTCGATCTGCTGACCGGCGTGCACACCGCGCTTGCCGACCTGCATGGAACGCTGCTGTGGGGGGCGCTCCCGGCGGGCAACAGCTACCGTATTCCGGTCGAGCTCGAGCTCGAGCCGGTAGGCCATCTGATCGCCGCGTGCGAGACCCCGGATCGGCTCAAGGCCGCCGCGGGCTTGCTCGAAATGATTCTGCAACAGCGCGCGCAGTATCTGATGGCCGCCGATCTCCATCTTGAGGCGGTCCAGTCCGACTACGAGAGCCTGTTGGCCAAGCATGCCGAACTCGAAGCCTCCGAAGCCCGTTTGCGGGTGTTGTCGCGGCAGCTCGAGGACAGGGTGCGCGAGCAGGTGGATTTGATCGAGGCGAGGCAACGCCAGCTCTACGAGTCGGAGCGGCTGGCGGCGGTCGGCCAGCTTGCCGCGGGCGTCGCACACGAGATCAACAACCCGATCGGTTTCGTCCGCAGCAACCTCGTGACCGCCAAGCGTTATGTCGCGTCGCTGGCCGAACTGCATGATGCGATTTCGAAGTCGTCGTCCTCTGGCGTGCGCGCGTTGAGCGACCGCCTGGACCTCGGTTTCATCGTCGAGGATTTCGGGGTCCTGCTGGACGACTGTGTACAAGGGGCCGACCGTATCGCCCGTATCGTCAGCGACCTCAAGAGCTTCGCCAGTATCGATGGGGCGGAATACGAACGCTTCGATCTGGGGGAGAAGCTCGTCGCAGTGTGTGGCATGGTCGAAGCGGCGCTACCGCCGGGCGTCAGTCTGACGTGTCGGGTCGATGATGGGTCACTCCAGGTGAAGGGCCATGTCGGTCATCTGAACCAGGCCTTGTTCAACATCCTGCGCAATGCGGTCCAGGCGGTTCGGGATCATGGAAAGGTATCGGTACGGGCCGAAAGAGAGGGGGACCGGGTGCGTATCGAGATCGAGGACGATGGCGAAGGCATGACGGCGGAAGTCCGCAGGCGGGCTTTCGAACCGTTTTTCTCCACCCGCGATGTCGGGGCCGGGACCGGCCTGGGCTTGACGGTTGCGCGCGATGCGGTGCGTGCGCATGAGGGCCAGATCGAGATCGACAGCGCGCCCGGTCGTGGCTGCCGTGTTCGCATCCAGTTGCCGGTGGTGACCCCATGAGCCTGATCGGCAACTTTTTTCGCGGTCCGGCCGGCACGGACCCGGCGGCAGGGCCGGACGACCCGGCTGCGGCCGTACCGCAGAGCTATCGCCTGTTGATCGTGGATGACGAGCCCGGGGTGTTGTCGGCGCTGCGCCGCGTGTTTCGGCTCGAGCGCAACTACGAGGTCCTGCTCGCCGCGAACGCGACCGATGCCCTGAGCCAGATGGCGTCCGGGCAGGTGCATCTGGTGATCAGCGACTACATGATGCCGGGGATGGATGGCGCGACCTTCCTCAAACAGGTCAAGGAGCGCTATCCGGACACGATCCGCATCATGCTGACCGGCCACGCCGATACCGGCGCGGTGATGGGCGCGATCAACGATGGGGCGGTCTACAAGTTCATCCTGAAACCCTGGAACGATGACGACCTCCGCGTGACCGTGGCACTGGCCCTCGAGCAATACGATCTCAAGCTGCGCAACCGCGCGCTGCAGGCCGAGAACGAGCGCAAGGGCAAGGAGATCTCGGCCCTGGCCAAGCTCGCCGTCTCCAATCGCAGTCAGCTCGGCATCATGCTCAACAAGCGCAAGCTGATCAGCGACAACCAGCTGCAGGAGCTATACCGCCTGCAGCAATCGCGGAAGGAGCCCTTCGTCAAGCTCTTGCTGGCCAAGGGTTGGGTCGATGAGGGCGCGATCCAGTCCATCCTGCGCAAGGAGCTGCTGGTCGACGAAGTCTCGCTCGCCGAGTTCAGCATCGACCCGACCGTGGCGGAACTCGTCCCGCGCAGCTTCTGCGAACGTCAGCTGGTCCTGCCGCTGCGTCTGGACGGCAGGCGCCTGACGCTCGCGCTGGCCGATCCGCTCGATGCCGGCCTGCTCGACGATGTGCGCTTCACATCCGGTCTGGAAATTCATCCGGTAATGGCCGGGGTCAGCGAGATTCGCGACAAGATCGCCGAGGTCTTCGGCACCACGATGGATTTCGACGACCTGGTGACGCGGGTCGCTGCGGTCGACCCCTACGAAGGCATCGAAATCGTCATCGACGAGGACGACGACGCCTCGCTCGACGTGCTGTTGCGCGAGACCGAGGCGCCGCCCGCGATACGCCTGGTCAATGCGATCGTGCTGGAAGCCATTCGTCTCGGGGCTTCCGACATCCATGTGCAGCCGCGAACCAAGAATGTCGCGGTGCGCTACCGGATCGACGGCGTGCTGGTCGACAAGATCGGCATACCGCACCAACTCCATTCCGCACTGGTCTCGCGCATCAAGATCATGGCCGAGCTCGACATCTCCGAGCGGCGCAGGCCGCAGGACGGCCGGGTGACGATCAAGTCGCCGATGCGCATGGTCGATCTCCGGATCTCGACGCTGCCGACCATCAGCGGCGAAAAGGTGGTGATGCGCATCCTCGACCGTAACTCGTCGGTGGTTGGGCTGGAGGCGCTGGGCCTCTCCCTCGGTGACCTGGAGCGGGTGCGGGTGATGATAGACAAGCCGCAGGGCATCGTGCTCGCGACCGGCCCGACCGGCAGCGGCAAGACGACCACGCTCTACTCGCTGCTGCAACACAACGCCGTGGCCGAGAAGAACTACATCACGGTCGAAGATCCGGTGGAATACTACCTCGACATGGCGGGCCAGGTCCTGATCCGGGAGAAGATCGGCCTGACCTTCGCCTCGACCTTGCGGGCCATCCTGCGTCAGGACCCGGACGTGATCTTGCTCGGGGAGATCCGGGACGAAGAGACCGCCGAGGTCGCCTTTCACGCTGCGCTCACCGGCCACCAGGTATTCTCGACCCTGCACACCAATTCGGCGGTGGCGACGGTCGCCCGTCTGCTTGATCTGGGCGTGAAGCCCTACATCCTCGCCTCGGCGCTGGAGGGCGTGATTTCGCAGCGGCTGGTGCGACGGGTGTGTCCCGCCTGTCGGGAGGCGTCAAGCCCGGACCCGTCCCTGCTGTCGCGATTGGGCGGTGGGTTCGCCAGTGCCGAACGCCGGCATTTCATGGGCAGGGGGTGCGCCCGCTGCAATGGAAGCGGGTACCAGGGCCGGCTCGGAATCTACGAAGTCCTGCTGCCGGACGAGCGCTTGCGAGACCTGATTACCGCGGGGGCGGGGCTTTCCGAGCTGGCAAGGGCGTCGCGTGCATCGGGCGCGCGCACCTTGTCGGATGACGCATTGGCCAAGGTCGATGCAGGTGAGACGACGGCGGCCGAAATCCTGCGCGTGATCGGTCCGATCGGCGGATCGACGCTGGAGCGTTGAATGGACCCAGAGCGTAAGGAATCGGTTAAACACACCGAGATCGATGCCGTCGTTCCCGGGGGCAAGACCTGGCTCGGTATGCCGCTCGATTCAGCATTGCAGCACGGACTCGATCTGGCGATGCTGCTGACCGGCGCGCCGGTCGGCTTTGCCGCGCTTACCGTGGCAGACAGGGTGGACATCATCGCGTTGAACGGGGTCGATCCGGAACAGTGCGATCACGCTGGCCTGTGCGATGCGCTCCGTCCGTCCGAACCGCGGGTGTTCGAATCTTCAGCTGGCTTCGGTCCCGTCGGTTCAGTATCCGTGTTGGAGGAAGCATGAACCTGCTGCCGCGTCGCGAACTGCTGGCGCAGACCTATCTGCTTGTCCTGGGAGGCATCCTCGCGGCGCTGGGGACTGCGTCGCTGACCTTTTTCATCCTTTATTCTCTGGGCAGCGTCCACCCGCCCGTTCAACTTCCGGACAGCGGGGCACTGTGTCTTGCCCTCGGCGCCAGTCTGCTCGCCCACCTCGCCGGCAGACGGAATGTCTTGCGGGTCAGCTCATCGCTCGGTCTGCTCATCGGAGTCTATACCCTGTTTCACAATCTGGTCGCGGGCGGGGCGGACGACGGATTGTCCCTACTGAGCGGGATGCCGCGAGTGCGCACGCCGTTTGCGCTGGCCCTGGTCGCCGGTCTGCTGTTCACCCTTCTGCGCGGTGGCCAAAGACCGCACCGGTTTGACCGGGCAAGCCAGTGGATAGGTGCCGGATTCGTCCTTTTCGGGCTGGTCGCCGTGCTTTCCCCGTGGCTGCCTTTCTCAGGGATTCCCGTCCCCGGCTATCGGACGACCGCCGCACTCAGCGCAGGCATGACCACCGCACTGATCGGACTGGCGCTATGGTGCCTGCCCTTGCCAACCCTTCACTGTCCGCCGTTGACCCGTTCCGCGGTCGTGGTGGCGATGATTGGTGTGCTGGTGACGGTGGCCGGATTTCACCTCCTGACACAACAGGCGGACGTTGTGACCACGATCAAGGCTCAGCACGGTCTCGAGCGGGCCGCGGAGCGGGTAGAACGGGCGATGCGCAACCACCGGCAACTGCTGGATCGCATGGCCGGTCGCTGGCAGGCGTCTGGCGCTCTACCGATCGAGCGTCTATGGCTTCAGGAAGCCCGAAGCTACCTTCGCGATGAACCCGGTTTCCGGTTGATCGCGGTGCTCGACGCAGACCAGCGCGCGCTGCACCTGGAACCGGGTGACGACGACTCCGCCGCGCTTTTCGAGCGTTTTCTGGGCGGTGCCGAGCGCAAGGAATGGCTGGAGAGACTCGAGAGCAGGGAAGCAGCGCCTGGCCCCCTGATGTTCGTCGAGGAGCCTGTGGGCCCCATGATTCCGCTCGCGCTCGTTCTTGATCTGCCGGATCGGGGGCAAGGGCGGACGACGCTCTTTGCCTTGTTGTCGGCAGGTGCTGCGCTAAAATTCGCGCACGGCGAGCTGGATGACCTCTACCTCGAACTTTCGGACGGTGAGCGTACGCTGTTCATGTCCGGCGCAGAACTCGCCCATGCGCATCAGGCGTGGACGAAGAGCATGAACCTCGAGCTCTGGCCTGGGGTGACATGGCGCCTGAGAGCACAACCCGGCCGTTGGGCGAAGCCTGCAGGCTTCGCTTAGGTGGCGCCGGGCCTGCTGATTATCGGTCTGTGCTTCACCTTGTTCGTCGTGCTCAACCAGCGCTTTGCATCAGTGGCGAGCGAGCGGGCTGTGGCGCTGCGCGAAAGGGAGCAATACCTAGAACGTCAGCGGGACCTGCTGGCGATGATTTCAATGGATCGGCCGATCGACAGCATTCTCGAAGCGATCGCCGCAGCCATCCCCGATCAGATTGCCGGTGCGCGGTGTGTCGTGGCGCTCGCTGACAGTTCGGGGCGCCGGATCGAACGCAGTGTGCCTGACGTGGCACCGCTTTCGGCACAGGCGTATATCGAGAACGCCGTAACCGACCGGTCCGCGGTGAGGGGTGATCCGGCCTCGTTGTCGACAAAGGAAAGGCTGCCACCGAAAATCGCGCGGTGGGTCGCCTATGCCGCATCGGACCGGGCGCTGATACTGCATGGTAAAGACAGGGCGGTACTGGGCGTTCTGGCGGTCTATCGCGCACCGGGGCATCCGTTCGACGAGGTGGATGCAAGCTATCTGCAAAGCTACGCCCAACTTGCGACGCTCGCGATCGAGCGGGACCGGCAAAGGCAGCGGCTAGGTGAGAGCGAGCAACGATTCAAGTCGCTTTTCCTGTTCAACCCGGACCCGGTTTTTGCGCTCGACGAGGACGGTCATTTCCTGCAGATGAACACTGCCGGTCTGGACCTTTTAGGCGTTGGGGAAGACAAGCTGCGCGGTCGCAGCTATATACCGCTATTGGTCAAGGCGGACCGGCCGCTGGTCGAAGCCCGCCTGAAGGCGGCATTCGAAGGCGAGCCGCAGCGTTACGGCGTATCCATTCACACCCCCAGCGGTGCCGTGATCACACTCGACGTGACCAATCTTCCCATCAGGGTAGCGGACCGTGTCGTCGGCGTATTCGGCATCGCCAAGGATGTGAGCGAACGGCAGCGCACGCTGGAGCGGCTCGAACTCGCGCTTCGCGGCGAGCGCCACAAGACCAGCCAGCTCGAAGGGCTTGCCGCGGTGGCGGTGTCGGCGGTGCAACGGACCGAGCTGAGCGAATTGTTCGATTTTCTGGTCGAACGCGCCCGCGAGCTGATCGGCGCGCACCAATGTGTGCTGGGGCTGACCTTGGATCGAAACTGGACCCAGTCGGTCAGCGCGTTTTCGCTTTCCGACAAGTACGCGAAATGGCGTGCTTATGCCGCTGCACCAGACGGCTCGGGTATCTACCGCCTGGTGTGTGAAAACAACCAGCCGATCTGCCTGACCCAGGCAGACCTGGAGGCTCACCCGGCCTGGCGTGGTTTCGGCGCCCATGCGGCCGAGCATCCTCCCATGCGGGGTTGGCTTGCGGTGCCGCTGACCAATCATGCGGGCGAGAATGTCGGCTTGTTGCAGCTATCGGACAAATACACGGGTGAGTTCGATTCCGCGGATCTCGCGGTGGCACAGCAGTTCGCCCAGATTGCTTCGGCTGCGATCGAGAGTCGCCAACTGGTCGATAAGGTATTGGCTGCCGAGCGACGGGTGCAATCCCAGCTCGACTTCACCGTTGCAATCACGCGTGCGGTGGCCGAGGGTATCGTCGCGGTCGATGCCGGGCGACGGGTCAGTTTCGTCAATCCCGAGGCCTGTCATCTGCTGGGGCGGGACGAGTCGATGTTGATGGGGGCGCCGATCGACGAGGTGTTGCCGGCCGAGATCGATGTCGAGGTTCAGTTGCTGGCCCAGGAGGGCGGCTCCCCGTCGCTGGTCATGCACGAGGGGCGCCCATTGAGCCTGTCAAGCAGCCGGCTCGATGAGTCCGGTGATCGCACCGGTTGGGTGATCACCTTGCGCGACCTGACCGTGGAGCGCGGTGCCGAGCAGATGCGGCGCGAGCGCGATCAGTTCTTCGATCTTTCGTTGGACATGTTCTGCATGGTCAGCGTCGAGGGGCACTTCCTACAGACCAACCGGGCCTTCGTCGAGACCCTCGACTACCGACCGGGTGAACTCGACGGACGCCCCTACATGGAGTTGATTCATGTCGCTGACCACGATCGTGTGGTCGAGGCGGTCGGTGCGCTGCAGTGGGGAGAGCAGGTCCGCGATCTAACGATACGGGTTGCCGGCGCGAAGGGCGATGAACATGTGCTGGAGATCAATGCGGCGTTCGGCCCCGACAAGGTGATCTACTGCGTGGCGCGGGACATCACCGCCCACCGCAAGGCTCGGCTGGCACTGGAGCGCAGCGAGGCGAAGCTGCGGGTCACGCTGGAGAGCATTACCGATGCCTTTTTCGTGCTGGACGAGAACTGGTATTTCACCTATATGAACCGGGAGGCCGGGCGCGTGCTTGATGTCGACCCGAACGAGATGGTCGGCACCTGCGTGTGGGACAGTTTTCCAGGTTCCTTCGAAAGCGAGATCGGTCAGCAATACCGGAAGGCCCGTGAGACCGGGCTTGCGACCCACTTCGAGTCATTCTACGACCCTCACCAACGCTGGTTCGAGGTGCACGCTTATCCGTCGGACGAAGGTCTTGCGGTGTACTTTCGGGATGTGACCGATCGCGTCCATACCAACGAGAAGCTGCACGAAACGATGGTCGAGCTCGAGCGCAGCAACCAGGAACTCAACAGCTTCGCCTATATCGCTTCGCACGATCTTCAAGAACCGCTGCGCAAGATCCGGGTGTTCTCCGAACGCCTGCAATCACGACGCGGGAGCCTGGATAGCACCGGGCGCGACTATCTCGACCGGATTTCCGGCTCGGCGCAGCGCATGCAGGAGTTGATCGTGGGTTTGCTTGACTACTCGCGGGCATCGACCAAGCGGCCCATACGGCAGACCTTTTCACTGCAATCGGTATTCGACGCGGTCTGTGCCGATCTGGAAACGCGGATTGAGGAAACCGGGGCACGCGTCGAAGCGGTGGGTTTGCCAACTCTCAGCAGTGATCCCGTAGCCTTTCGTCAGGTCCTGCAGAACCTGATCGCCAATGGTCTCAAGTTCCAGTCCGGCGAACGCCCCCCCGTGGTGAAGGTATGTGCCGCTTACGATGGAGGGAAGGTCTGGAGGCTTTCGGTCGAGGACAATGGGATCGGTTTCGACCCCAGGCATGTCAACCGGGTGTTTCAGCCTTTCCAGCGTCTCCATGACCGTGGGGAGTATGACGGATCGGGTATTGGCCTGGCGGTCGTGAAGAAGATCGTGACCCGCATCGGTGGCGAGATTTCGGTGAACACTGTGCCAGGCGTCGGAACGGTGTTTCGCCTGAGCTTGCCGAGCGCCCTGCTGGTTCGAGCGGAAGAAGCGAGCGACGCATGACTCCGGTAAGCGACAAGATCCGGCACTTCCGGCTCCGCATGACCATGGTGATGATGCTGGGCCTGCTCCCGGCCTGCGTATTGTTGCTCGTGCTCGACTATATCTGGTTGTGGCATGAAGTCGATCATGCGCGGGACAGAGCCCGCGGGACGGTGGAACTGACGTCGATCAAACTGACCGCCACCGTGGCGACGCCGGCTGTGGTCGTCGAACTGCTCGCGGCGGTGCCGGACGACCTGGTCGCCGATCGGGCTCGGTGTGAAGGGGTGCTCGCATCGGCCAGATCGGCACACCCTCAGCTCAGACTGCTTGCCTTTGTCGACCCGGAGGGCGGGCCTGTCTGCGCGGCCTTTGCAGAAGGGGTGGACGGGAGGCTGGCGGATGCCGTCACGCGAGCACTGGTTCACGATGCACTCTTTGCCGGTGGGACACGGATCGTCTATCGCGACCGCCGCGATGTCGGCCGCCATCCCTCAGTGCTGGCCGCACGGGCGGTGAGCAACCGTGCCGGCGAGGTGACCGGGGTGGTCCTTGCTGGAAAGGACTTCACACGGATACAGACGCGTCTCGCGCCGCGCATGCATGGCAGCCGCGAGATGGTGATGATCGTCGACGACGCCGGCCGTGTGGTGTGGCGTCATCCCGAGCCGGACCCGTCCGAGCCGGTGCTGCTCGATCCGGATGTGCTCTCTCGGCTCGCCAGCATGGAAGACGGAACGGAATTCGAGCAGGGGACTGAGCGTTTGTGGAGTCTGGACAGGCGGGTTTTTGCGCGGGCGCTTCCCGGCACAGACCTGTCGGTCGTCCTCGTGCTCGACGAAGCCGGGGTGATGTCCGACAAGTGGAACCTTGCCGTGGTCGGCTTGATTATCGTCGGATGTGTGGCGCTGGTCGGTCTGGCGGTGATCTGGTTCGGTGTCGGACGCTTGTACGGCAGGCGCCTGGGTAGGATCACCCTGGCCGCGCAGGAGTTCGTCGCGGGCGACCTGCGTGCCCGCGCCCCGGTCGCCCGGAGCGGTGGCTTGTTCGACGAGATCGACGTGATCAGCGATGCGTTCAACGCCATGGCCGATACGCTTGCTGCTCAGGAGCAGTCCCGTCGGTCGGCAAGTGTCGAACTCGCGATCAGCCGTAATCTGAATGCCGCGATTCTGGATTCGCTGACCCACAGTATTGCGGTGCTCGACTGGAATGGGCGGATCGTCGCGGTCAATGAGCGATGGCGCGAGGCTGCACGTAGCGGCAACGCCGACGACAGGGTGGCAGACGGTGTGGGGCTGGACTACCTTGGTGCCTGCTCCGCTCCTGATCCTGGGGAGTCCGAGCCTTCCGAGGCCTACAGCGGGCTGAGGCGTATCCTGAACCGGGAAATCGACCATTTCGCGATGGAGTATCCGTGCGCATTGGCCGACGGCATGCATTACTTCGAAGTGCGGATGACCCCATTGCGTAGCCAGGATGGGGTGGTGGTGGCGCATGAGGACATCACCGAGCGCAAGCGGGTGTCGCTGAGGATGGAGCAACTGGTCGGAGAACTCGAGCGGAGCAATCGTGACCTGCAGGACTTCGCTTACGTGGCGTCGCACGACCTGCAGGAACCGTTGCGCAAGATCAATGCCTTCGCTGAGCGCCTGCGGAGCGCTTACGCCGGGGCCCTCGATGCGCGCGGGCTGGATTATCTCCAGCGCATGAGTGATGCCGCCCGACGTATGCAGGAGCTGATCGAAGACTTGTTGAAGCTGTCGCGGGTGGCGACGCAGGCTGCACCGATGCGCACGGTCGCACTCGACAAGCCGCTCGCAGACGCCTTGTCGGACCTCGAGGAGCGTGTTCAGGGTACGGGTGCGCACCTGACCCTCGGTACCCTGCCGAGGGTCGAGGCCGATCCGACCCAACTCCGCCAGGTGTTTCTCAACCTGATCGGCAACGCACTGAAGTTCGTCGAGCAGGGTGCCGTGCCCGATATCGAGATCAGCGCGGGTGACCGCGGGCAGGGCAGGGTGGAAGTTCGGGTGTGCGACCGTGGCATCGGTCTTCCCGAGGCCGACCGGGAGCGGGTGTTCAATCCCTTCGTACGGCTTCATGGTCGGACCGAATATGCAGGAACCGGGCTTGGGCTGGCGGTGGTCAAGCGCATCGTGGAACGTCATGGTGGGACGGTGCAGGCAAGTGCGCGTCCAGACGGTGGAACCTGCTTCAGTTTCGACCTTCGTCGTGCTGACGAAAACGCAGAGAATCCATGATGAATTCTTCTTGCATTCATCCCCGGATAGACCCAATGTGATAGAAGGGGATGAAAGGCGTCCCGAGATGAAATCCGGGTCGCGCGAAAGTTCTTTTTCTTATATTGTTAATATGCAGTTTCAACTTGCCTTCAGCCCGTCGGTGACGCGCCCGGGATGGTCTGGCCACCAGGATTAGTTCAAGAGATTTGTGATGAACAGCAGACGGCGCGGGGGGTCGATCACGATCCTGATTGCAGAGGATGACGCGGACGACAGGCTTTTGCTGGCGGATGCCTTTCATGAGGCGCGGTTGCGGGTCGATCTGCGTTTCGTGTGCGATGGAGACGAGTTGCTCGACTACTTGTGGCGTCGCGAAGCCTACATGGACCCGGAGACCAGCCCCCGGCCGGGTCTGATCCTGCTCGACCTCAACATGCCGCGCAAGGATGGGCGTGAGGCGCTGGCCGAGATCAAGGGCAGCACGGCGTTTCGTCACATTCCGGTCGTAGCACTGACCACCTCGTCGGCGAACGAGGATGTGATGCGGACCTACGCTCTGGGTGGGAACTCTTACATCGCGAAGCCAGTCTCCTTTGCCGCGCTGGTGGACTTGGTCAGATCGCTGGTGCACTACTGGTTCGAACTGGTGGAGCCCTCGGTAACGATGGACGATGGTGAAGCCAACGCAGCCCGAGGGGAGGCTTCTTGAATATCGTCATGTGTTGCGTGCCCTGCCGGAATCCACAGGTATGAACGACAACAGGGTCCACGTCCTGGTCATCGATGATGACGAGGACGATTTCGTCATCGTGCGCGATCTCCTCGATGATCTGGGCGATGACCGCTATCAGGTCGAATGGGCGAGTAGCAGTGCCAAGGCCATTGCCAGGCTCAGCGATGGCGACATCGACGTATCCTTGCTGGATTATCGGTTGGGTGGTGAAGACGGCATCGAGGTCTTGCGTAACATCTTGACCTTGCCCAACCATCCCGCGGTCATCATGGTGACCGGGCAGGGTAACGACGAGGTGGACCAACTCGCGCTCGAGCTCGGCGCCTCGGACTACATCATCAAGCGGGACATGACCGTCCGGAGTCTCGACCGGTCGATTCGCTACGCGGTGGGTCAACTCCGCGCACTTCGGGATCTCGAGGCGCGTGAGGCGGCCCTGCGGGTTAACAAACGGGCCATCGAGGCCGCGGTGAACGGCATCCTGATCTGTGATGCCTTCCAGCCGGGTATTCCGGTGATCTATGCGAATCCGGCCTTCGAACGGATCAGCGGCTATGCCGAGGGGGCGTTCATCGGCTTGGGGCTCGACGCCCTGGCTGGCGAGGGGCAGCAAGGCCCCGAGTTGTCCGAGTTGCACCGGGCATTGAGCGAGAAGCGGGAGGCCAGTGTCGTGATGTCCTGTTCCCGGCGTGACGGTTCGTCGTATTGGGCCAGCCTGTATCTGGCGCCGGTCATGGGGGATGCCGGATCGGCGACACATTTCGTGGTCATCGTCAGCGATGTCACGGCCGCCAAGCGATACGAGGAAGAACTGGCTTATCAGGCCAATCACGATGCGCTGACCGGTCTGCCCAACCGGAATCTGCTCAAGGACAGGCTCGAGCAAGCGATCAGCTTTGCACGTCGTCACGGCCGTCTGGTGGGCGTGATGTTCATTGACCTCGACCAGTTCAAGGTGATCAACGATGGCATCGGCCATCATGTCGGGGATGCCATGCTGATGCGCGCCGCGGCGACCTTGAGGACCTGCTTGAGGGATGGTGACACGGTGGCCCGCCTGGGTGGCGACGAGTTCGTGATCGTTTGTGCAGACCTGGAGGCCGAGGATGACATCCTGCCAGTCGCCAAGCGGGTACTCGACCGTCTGGCCCAACCGGTCGAGATCGAGGGCGACCTGTTGCAGACGACCGGTAGCGTCGGTATCGCGTTCTATCCCAAGGATGGAGGCGGTGCGGCGATCCTGCTGAGGAATGCCGATCTGGCCATGTACAAGGCCAAGGATCGTGGGCGGGCCAACTACCAGTTTTTCACGATCGAACTCAATGACCGGATCTCCGAGCGTCTTCAACTCGAGAAGCGGTTGCGGGAAGCCCTGGAACGCGAGGAGTTCGAGCTTCACTACCAGCCACAGGTCAATGCGGTTTCCGGGCAGGTGACCGGGATGGAGGCCTTGTTGCGCTGGCGTCATCCCGAGTCCGGGCTGGTGATGCCTGGCCGGTTCATAGGGATTGCCGAGGAAACCCGCTTGATCGTGCCGATCGGAGACTGGGTCCTGCGTGAGGCGTGCCGCCAGATGGCTTACTGGCTGGAGCAGACTGGGGTCGAGGTGCCGGTCTCGGTGAACGTTTCGGTCGCGCAGTTCCATCGTCGCGATTTCGCGGAAGTCGTTCGAGATGCGTTGCGATTATCGGGATTGCCGGCTCATCTGCTCGAGCTGGAGATCACCGAAAGCATGGTGATGGACAATCCCGAAACCTTCGTGGCGATGCTGCAGAGTCTCAAGGCACTGGGTATTCGGATCGCCATCGATGATTTCGGCACCGGGTATTCGAATCTGGCCTATTTGAAGCGCTTGCCGGTCGATCGACTGAAAATCGATTACACCTTCGTGCGGGATGTCATCGCTGACCCGGACGATGCGGCGATCTGTCGTTCAATCATCGCGGTGGCGCATAACCTGCGCCTGGGGGTGGTGGCCGAGGGTGTCGAAACCGAGGGGCAGGCGGTATTCCTGGGACGTCACTTTTGCGACGATTTGCAGGGTTATCATCTGGCACGTCCGATGCCCGCAGCGGATGTTCCGCCTTTGCTGCGTGATGGCGTTCGGTTGTTCAACCCACCGGCGGTGCTGACGGCGTCGCGCACCCTGCTGATTGTCGATGACGAGGTCAATATCCACTCGTCGCTGCGTCGTTTGCTGCGTAACGATGGTTACCGGATCCTGACGGCTCTCTCGGCCGAGGAGGCGTTCAACCATCTGGCGGTCTCCGACGTGGGCGTGGTGATTGTCGACCAGCGCATGCAAGGCATGAGTGGCACCGAGTTGCTCGGTCGGGTCAAGGAATTGTATCCGCGTACGGTGCGAATCATCTTGTCGGGCTTCACCGACCTGGATACCGTAACGGGTTCGGTGAATCAGGGGGCGGTTTACAAGTTTCTGCTGAAGCCCTGGGATAACGAACAGCTGCGCACCCAGTTACGAGAGGCGTTCTGGTACTACGAGATGAGTCAGGCGACAGCCGACCACCTGGGGTGACCCGGCACCCGCCCTCGAATGATGCACGATACGGGGTATTCGCCCGACGCACGCAAGCCGTTCGAACCTTGTCCAGGGCGCAGGGAGGGGTAGGCGAAGGCATGCTCTATTGCAAGAGTCATTGACCCCTTTCCAGGATCTTGTATCGTTGTTGGCTCGTGACCGCGTTTCGATGCCGGCCCGGCCCTGGATCGTGTCGGATGAATTCACGTTTTTATGTATCTAAAGAGCTCGGGCCAGCGCCCGAGGATTCCGTAATGCCATTCTCTCCTGAAAGACAATCACAACCCGCCCTGCTCGAGCTGTTGTCGCACCTCGAGCACAGTGGGCTGATGCGACACCTGATGCTGGCGGTGGGGGACGTCCACGGACGCACGCTTTACCTGAGTGAGCGTTTTCGTCAGGCGCTCGGGGACACCGGAAGACGTCTCCTGGCGGGAGAAGTCGATTTGCTTGGCACTGGACTACCGTCCCAGGCGGATTGCGAGGCAGTCCTCCGGCAGACCGAAGGCGGTGACGACTGGCATGGCGAGTTGAACTACCCGGTGGCAGACGGATTCTCGCGCTGGTTCGATACCTCGGTCTTCATGCAGTCGGTCGGCGAAGCGCGTTACCTGTTCATCATCGGGGCGGATGTGACCGAGCGGCATCTCGCCGAAAGCGCGCACCGCCGGGCCGAGAGCGTGCTCGGTCAGATCGTGGAAGGTGATCCGATTCCGACCTTCGTGATCGACCAGAATCACATCGTCACCCACTGGAATGGGGCGATTGAGGCCTTGACCGGGGCGAGTGCGGCACAGGTGATCGGTACCCGCGATGCTGGCCTCGCCTTCTACGGTTCGCCGAGACCGGCCATGGCCGATCTGATCGTCGATGGCCGGACCGACGCCCTGGAAACCTATTACCCGGGACGTTGGCGGACTAGCCGGATCGTTCCGGATGCCTTCGAGGCGGAGGGCTTCTTCGCGCATTTGGGAGAAGGCGGATGTTGGTTGCTCTTCACCGCCGCGCCGTTTCGCGATACCGATGGTCGGGTGATGGGCGCAATCGAGACGCTGCTCGACATCACCACCCACAAACGCGCGGAGGAAGCCATACGGCAAAGCCAGGCTGGACTGGAAGCGCTCGTACGCGAACGGACTTCACAGCTGGAGGAGGCCAAGCAGGCGCTGGAGTCCGACGTCACACGGCGTAAGCGCTCGGAGGCCGAGCTTGTGGCGCGCAACAACGAACTCCTGGATCTGAACAAGCGGCTGAAAGACGCGCAGGATCAACTGACCCAGGCCGAGCGCCTGGTTTCGATCGGCCATCTGGCGGCCGGTGTCGCGCACGAGATCAATAATCCGATCGGCTATGTGCAGGGAAACCTGGGCGCGCTCACGAATTACCTGGATGATATCTTCCACGTGCTCGATGCGGTGGAGGATCTGCTCGATTCGCTGCCACCCGACGACGCCCAGGCGATCGAGATCCGCCGTCGGATGGTCGAGCGCGACATGGTGTTCATCCGCGATGATTTGCCCACGCTGATCGACGAGTCCAAGGAAGGGGTTGGCCGGGTACGCAAGATTGTTGCCGACCTCAAGGATTTTTCCCGGGTCGATACCAGCAACGAGTGGCAGTGGGCCAATCTCCACGAGGGCTTGGAGAGTACCCTCAACATCGTCAGCAACGAGATCAAGTACAAGGCCGACGTGATCCGGGAGTATGGCGAACTGCCCGATGTGGAATGCCTCCCGTCCCAGCTGAATCAGGTTTTCATGAATCTGCTGATCAATGCTGTGCAGGCGATTCCGTCCGAGACCCAGGGCACCATCCGCCTGCGTACCGGGAGCGAGCGAGGAGGTGAAGCCGTCTGGATCGAGGTCGGCGACTCGGGCAGTGGCATCGCTGTCGAGCATCTGGGGCGGGTGTTCGATCCGTTCTTCACGACCAAACCGGTGGGCAAGGGGACGGGCTTGGGACTGTCCTTGTCGTATGGCATCGTTCAGAAGCACAGGGGGCAGATCACGGTCGAGAGCGAGCCTGGGCGAGGCACGGTTTTCCGGATCACGCTGCCCGTGCGTCAGACAGGAGAAGCATTGGCAAATGAGCGACCTGGAAGATAATCCGACCGAGATCAAGTTGTTCGACGGCTCGCAGTGGACCGTGCTTTGCGTCGATGACGAGCCGAATGTATTGTCGTCACTGAGGCGATTGTTCCGGTCGTCGGGCTATCGGTTCCTGTCGGCGGGCTCCGGTGCCGATGCGCTGGCGCTACTCGAACGCGAGGCCGAAGCAGTGGATCTGATCATCTCGGACATGCGCATGCCCAACATGGATGGCGCGCAACTTCTGGCCGAGGTGAGGCGACGCTGGCCCCGGATCATCCGCATGGTGTTGACCGGCTACGCCGATCTCGACGCGACTGTCTCGTCGATCAATGAAGGACAGATCTATCGCTACATCAACAAGCCCTGGGTTGATAACGACGTGCTGTTTTCGGTCAGGGAGGCGTTCGAGCGACTTGCGCTCGAACGCGAGAAGACGCGCCTGGAAGCCCTGACGCTGCAGCAGAACGAAACCCTGCGCGAACTCAATGCCAGCCTGGAGGACAAGGTCAGGGAGCGGACCGAGGAGCTGAGGGAAGCCAACGAGCGCCTCAAGCGCGGCTTTCTGATGTCGGTGCGGGTGTTCTCCAACCTGATCGAGTTGCGCGGCGGGCATGTGGGCGGACATTCCCGGCGGGTCGCCGATCTGGCGCGCAAGCTGGCCAGTGCGCTCGGATGCGAGGCGCGGCTGTGCAACGATATCTTCGTCGCCGCGCTGCTCCACGATATCGGCATGATCGGCCTGCCCGATACCTTGCTGACCACCCCGACGGGCAAGATGAACGGTGAACAGATCGCGGCGTATCGCAAACACCCTGTCCGAGGCGAACAGGCCTTGATGGCGCTGGACGAATTGCGCACCGCGGCACGTATCATCCGCAGCCATCACGAGCGCTATGACGGACAAGGTTTTCCCGACAGCCTGCGCGGGGAGCTCATTCCGCTCGGCGCCAGAATCCTCGCGCTGGCCAACGATTATGACAACCTCTGTCATGGCTTGACCACCGGGCAGCGTTTCAGCGCCGACGAGGCGAAGCGCGAGATAATCAACGCCAAGAACAAGCGATACGACCCGAAGGTGGTGGACGCCTTCATCGTCCTCACCGGTGCGCCAGCCGAAAACCCGACCGACGAGCGGGCGATCGCGACCGCCGACCTGAAGCCGGGTATGGTGCTCGCGCGTGACCTGATCAGTTCAGACGGTGCCTTGCTGCTCGCGACCGACTACATCCTGACCGAAGGGGTGGTGTTGCAGATCCAGGAGTACGAGCGTATCGAGCAACGGCCGCTGACCCTTTATGTCCGCCGTACCCGGTTGACGATCTGAGCCGTCATCCGTGCGTGCGGGGCGGGCCGAACCGCCCCGGTGCGCTCGAGAAAACCTTAACGGTTTATTTTTTGCGGGAGCCTTTGCAGCGCGTGGGGAGCGCTCAGAAATCCATCCGCAACGAAACCCAGTGGCGACGATCGACAACACGCTGCATCCGCTGTTCGAAGTGTGCGCCATTGAGCGACTGCACCGTGTAGGCGATCTCACCCCGTTGCGGGCCGATCGAGAACGGGTAGGCCAGACGGAGGTCGGTGCGGTTGTACTTCTCTTCCACGTTGGTGTTGCGCGACCATTTCATCTTGCCGACCCGGTAGTGCATCACCGACAGGTCCAGCCCGAAGGGCAGGCCTTGTTGCAGCATGATCGAGGTCGAGCGGCGCGGGGCGGAGTTCTCGGCCAGTGCTGTATAGAGATTATAGGAGCGGGCGTAGTTCGAGCGCGGGTCCGGAGTATCGAACCTGTCCGCAGCCAACCTCCGCCCGTTGGCATTGTCTTCGCTATCGAGCCTGATGTTGGCATGGCCCACGGTGATGCGGGTGTCTTCCAGTGGACGCCAGACCCATTGCAACTCGAAGCCGCGTGTGCGGATGTTCTGCACCGCTTGCGTGCTGTTCGGGAATGGATTCGATTCGACCCGGATCTGGTTCATCAACCGGTCGGACAATTTCTCTCTGAACACCCGGACATCCAGTTGCATGCCGAGATCGCGCCAGTTGCCCAGATAACCGAGCTCCCAGCTGTCGAGGCGTTCGGCTGGCAGATCGGGGTTGCCGACCAGCTCGGCGCGGGTTGGCGAGCTCCAGTTGTTGGCCTTGTAATCCAGAGTCGACGCCGTGCGCCAGGCCCGCGTGTAACCGACTCTGACGGTGTGATCCCGCGCAAGATGGAAGTTGGCGCTGGCGCGTGGAGCGAAATGCTTACCTGCGAACTGATCGTATTCGTAGGACGCGCCCAGGTTGCCGGTTAACCAGTCGTTCGGCTTCCATTCAGTGTTGGCAAAAATCCGGCCGATATCGCGCGATACCTTGCCTTTGTCGCGCAGCATGGTCTTCGATTGCATGACGTCGTGGCGCCAGCTGGTACCCCAGACGAAGCGGGTATTGGAAAAAGGCAGGAAGGTATGGACCGCCTCGATCTCCTGTCGGGTGCCACGGTCTCCGAACGTATCGATCCGGTTGTAGCCGGGCAGGCGGCCAGGGTGGGTGTAGGCCCCGTCTGCGCTATCCTGGCTGAAGGTGTAGCGAAGCGAAAAATCGGAGGTGTCCGAAAAGGTGCGCAGCCATCGGACCTGAAGCCAGGCCGATTCTTCGTCAAGGTCGCGTAGCGGGTTGCCTGTTTCCGGAATACCGGTCACCGGATGAATCCGGCCGATCAGACGGGTTCCCTGGATCGCACCGAAATGCAGCTCCAGCAGGTCGCTGATGCCAAGCTGATAATTCGCGTGCAGATCAAGCAACCGACTCAGGTTACGATCGCGCCAGTCCTGGTTCTCGAGGGGCACGGAGCGATGGTCCAGCCCGTCGTCACGTGTCTGCTGAAAGGTGAGCCGGAAGCGCCCGACCTCGCCGAAAGGCGCACTCGTTCGCAGGGTGTAGTCACGCACACCCTGCGAGCCATGATTGAGGGAGACCGATGTCCCCTGAACCAGAGCCGGGTCGAAAGTGATGATGTTGATGACGCCGAGAAAGGCATTGGTGCCGAACGAGACCGTGTTCGAACCCCGCACCACCTCGATCCGGTCGATGTCTTCGAGCGCGACCGGGATCAGGGCCCAGTTGACCCCGCCCCGGAACAGCGGTGAATGCAACGAGCGGCCGTCGACCAGCACCTGAACACGCGGGGAGTAATCCTGGTCGTCGGCGATGCCGTGATAATTGACCCGAGCGGGGATGTCGCTCTGGGCGAAGGTCTGGAAGCCCGGCACTAGACGGAAAATATCATTCAGCGACCGGGCACCGGAGGCGCGGATGGTTGCGCTGTCGATGATGGTGACCGCCGAGGGTGCGTCGGCGCGTCTTTGTGGCAAGCGGCTGACAGAAGCGACGATGGGCAGATCACTGAAGAACAGGTCGGCATCGGCTCGTGCGCTGTTGCCATGTCCGCTGAAGGCGACCGCCAGAATTATCGACGACAGGAGCGCGGACGGTGTGGGACGACTATTGGGTGACACTTGAATCTCTCGTGCTGGGTGTGGTCTGCCGCGGATGGGGAGGCATTGGGACGTTTTGGGAGTGCGGAAGAATAACCGACGAATCAGTTTTTTGGGAGTGAGTGAAGGTTCGTTGTGCTACAGCTTTAGTCTTAAAATAAGCTCGCGCTGGAACGGTGGTTTGAGCGCATGTCCGGGCCCGACCTCGGGCGGGGAGGTGATCGTGTCCCGACCCGGTTCAGGTCGGCGTGCCATTCCTGTCGTCCAGGGCCTGCAGGCTTGCCAAAGCGGTGTCCGGGGTCTCGTACATATGCGGTGAAATCTGCCTCGCGGCGAGCGCGTCACCGAGCTTCGCCCGCAAGAAGGTGCTGGTCGTATAGCGGGTCACGTTCGAGTAATAGCGTTCTACGACCTCCCGCACCATCTCGACATAGGGGTCTAGCAATTCGGGCGTGATCGAGAAGTTGTCGTAGTTGACGATGGCCGGCACACGGTGGCCGATGTTACCAAGGCGCTGTTCGATGAGATCCCGAATTCGCTGGATCTGTGAATTATTCCTCACTGCCAGGCCTTCGAAGTTGACGAAGAAGATCTTCTGTTCCTGGTCATAGGTGAGGCGCTGGTCTAGCGGAAGCGAGAGTAGTTCCTTGCGCAGCCCCATGGGTTCATCATGGAAGATGCGCGAGTCCATGTTGCGCAGGTTCGGCGACACGCGCGGGGGAAACGCCATGCGCGCCAGGATGTCGCGTTCGAGGTCCACGCCCGGTGCGATCTCGGTCAGTTCCAGCCCGTCCTCGCCGAGGCGGAACACACAGCGCTCGGTGATGTAGAGCACCGGTTGTCCTCTTCTGCGCGCATACTCGCCACTGAAAGTGCGTTGTTCGACCTCGGCGACGAATTTCGTCGTGCTGCCATCCTGCACGATGGTCAGCTTGCCGTCGTCGATCACGACGTTCAGTGTGCCGGCGGTGAAGCTGCCGACAAAGACCACCTTGCGCGCGTTCTGGCTGATGTTGATGAATCCGCCCGCCCCGGCCAGACGTGGGCCGAAGCGGCTGACGTTGAGGTTGCCGGCACGGTCGGCCTGGGCCAGCCCGAGAAAGGCGATGTCGAGACCGCCTCCGTCGTAGAAATCGAACTGGTAGGGCTGGTCGATGATCGCGTCGGTGTTGATGGCTGCACCGAAGTTCAGGCCCGATGCCGGAATGCCGCCGATCACCCCGGGTTCGGTGGTCAGGGTGAGCAGGTCGATGACTTTCTCCTCGGCCGCGACCGAGCCGACGCCTTCCGGCATGCCGATGCCGAGATTGACGACGCTGTTGGCCACCAGTTCGAGGGCGGCGCGACGGGCGATGATCTTCCGCGCGCTCATCGGCATCGGCGCCACCGAAGAGGCCTGAATCCGGATCTCGCCGGAGAAACCCGGGTTGTAGGCGTCGATGAAGGTCTGCATGTGGTGCTCCGGCTTCTCTGCGAGCACGACGCAGTCGACCAGTACCCCCGGGATCTTGACCTGCCGCGGGTTCAGGCTGCCTCGCTCGGCGATCCGCTCGACTTGCACGATCACGATACCCCCCGAGTTATGCGCGGCCATCGCGATCGACAAGGCTTCCAGGGTCAGCGCTTCGCGTTCCATCGTGATGTTGCCGTCCGGGTCGGCGGTGGTACCGCGGATGATGCCGACCTGGATCGGAAAGGCCTTGTAGAACAGGTATTCCTCGCCGGCAATTTCCATCAGGCTGACCAGTTCTTCGGTGGTGGAGGCGTTGATCTTGCCCCCACCATGGCGTGGATCGACGAAAGTACCTAGCCCGACCCGGGTCAGTGTGCCGGGTTTGCCGGCGGCGATGTCACGGAAGAGGTGGGTGATTACCCCCTGGGGCAGGTTGTAGGCTTCGATCCTGTTTTCTACCGCCAGGGCTTGCAGGGTCGGTACCAGTCCCCAGTGCCCTCCAATGACTCGTCTGACCAGCCCGGGGTGGCCCAGGTGGTTCAGTCCGCGCGATTTTCCGTCGCCTTGGCCGGCGGCATAGACCAAGGTCAGATCGGACGGTCGGCCGAAGGGGCCGGGATCATCGGCCAGATAGAGTTCTTCGAGCGCGCAGGCGATGCCTTCGGCGAAGCCGATACCGACGAAGCCGCCAGTCGCGACCGTATCCCCGGGCCGGATCAGCCTGACCGCATCGGCCGCGCTGACGATCTTGCTGCGCCGGGGGAGTTCGCTGCCGGTGAGCAGCGGATGAACGTTGATCGATGGTTTGTGCTCGTCGGCCATGGTGAATGTCTCCCCTTTTGTTTCGAGCATTCTATGGCGGACTGTGTCCGCGTGCGTTGGCTTTCTCGACCTTGCTGCCGTCTCGAAGCGCTGTGAGTTCGAACCCGCGATTCGAACCCGCGATTCGAACCCGCGATTCGGCGGGGCGGCAGCCCCCTCCGCTCCGACAGCCACTCGCGCTGCCGCTGTAAGGCGCGCTGCGCTGCGATCCCGGAACTCGGCCTGCGGCCTCAGACAGCAGGGATCGCGGCCGCTACGCGCACCAACAGCGGCATGCGCTCGGGCTGAGTCGCTGCGGGGGCTACCACCCCGCCGAACCGCTGCGCTGTGCGATCGCTTCTGCACCTCGGATCCAGGTAGGCCGACCGAGCAGGTAGGTTGCGGCGATCGTGCGGTCGTCGCCCAGCATCATCAACACGAACAGTCGTTCGGACAGTGTCCGGGTGTGGGCGATTCGGCGGGCGATCAGCGGGGTGGCCTGGGGGTCGAGGACGACGAAGTCGGCCTCCTTGCCGATCGCGAAGTTACCGATCCGGTCATCCAGATACAGGCTGCGCGCCCCACCGAGGGTGGCGAGGTAGAAAGCCCGCTCGGCCGAGAGGCCTTGGCCGGCGAGTTGAAGCACCTTGTAGGCTTCGTTGAGCGTCTGCAACATCGAGAAGCTGGTGCCACCGCCGACATCGGTGCCGAGGCCAACCCGGATGCCGAGCGCGTGGGCACGGTCGAGATCGAACAGGCCCGAGCCGAGGAACAGGTTGGAGGTGGGGCAGAAACTCATGGCCGTGCCGGTGTCGGCCATGCGTTGCCGGTCGGCATCGTCCAGCCAGATGCAGTGGGCGTAGATCGCGCGTGGTCCGAGTTGGCCGAAGCGGTCATAGACATCGAGATAGCTGCGTGCATCCGGGTAGAGTTCGGCGACCCAGGCGACCTCGCCGCGGTTCTCGGCGACATGGGACTGCAGGTGAAGGTCGGGGAAGTCGGCGAAAAGGCGACCGGCCAGTCGCATTTGTTCTTCGGTCGAGGTGGGTGCGAAGCGGGGAGTGACCGCATAGGTCAGCCGATCACGACCGTGCCAGCGTTCGATCAAGGTCCGGGAGTCCGCATCACCTTGGGCTGCGGTATCGCGCAGCCAGTCCGGGCAATGCCGGTCCATCAGGACCTTGCCGGCGATCATCCGCATCCGCCTCGACTGGGCAGCCTGGAACAGTGCATCGACCGAGCCCGGGTGGACGGTCGCGAAGGCCATCGCGGTGGTGGTGCCGTTCTTCAGCAGTTCGTCGCAAAAGAAGTCGGCGACTTGCGAGGCATGGATCGGATCGGCGAAGCGGGCCTCGGTCGGGAAGGTGTACTTTTCCAGCCAGGTGAGCAACTGCTCGCCATAGCTCGCGATCATGTCGGTCTGGGCGTAATGGACATGGGTGTCGACGAAGCCCGGCATGAGCAGCTTGCCGCGATGGTCGATCACGACGACATCGCGGCCGAGTTGCGAAAGCAGGTCGTCAGCCGGCCCCAGCGCGGCGACCCGGCCATCACGAACCAGCAACAAGCCGTCGGCAAAGTGCTCGATCGCAGCGTCGCCGCTGTAGGCCGGGTCTGAGAGAAAATGCACGATCTCGGCGCGGATCGCGATTGGCGTGTCCGTGTCAGGCGTAGAGGAGAATCGGCCGTTGCTCATGGGGCCATCCAGTCTCGAGTAGCGTGCTCGCTGTGTGGCACTTGAGTTGCCATAAGGTGGGCGCCTCCCCTTTTGAAGGGGGAGGGGGCTTTCCGAGTGCGCGATCGCGCGCGAAGTGTCAATTGCTGTCCGGGTCATTCTCCTTCGAGTAACACCGCGGACAGCGTCGTCGTGGCTCAGCGCGACGGCAGACGCGAGGCCACGCCCTGGACGAAGTAGTCCATCTTGCCCAGGGTTTCGTCGTCCATCACCGCGCCGGCGGGCAGGCGCTCGGCGCCGGACTGGTCGACCACCGGGCCGGTGAAGGGGTGGAAGGTGCCGGCGGTCAATTGGCTTTCGAGCTCGGCGACCTGGGCTTTCACCTCGGCCGGGATCGCGTCGTTGAGCGGAGCGAGCTGGATCATGCCCTGCTGGTAGCCGCCCCACAGGTTGGTCGGTTTCCATTCGCCGGCGAGCACGTCCTTGACGGTCTGCACATAGTAATCACCCCAGAGATGGGTGGTGGCGCTGAGGTGGGCGGTCGGGCCGTACTTGGACATGTCGGAGTGATAGCCGAAGGCATACACGCCACGTTCTTCGGCCGCCTGCACCGGTGCGGTGGAGTCGGTATGCTGGGTGATCACGTCGGCACCCTGGGAGATCAGGGTCATCGCGGCTTCACGCTCGCGGCCCGGGTCGTACCAGCTGTTCACCCAGATCACCCGCACTTCGACGTCCGGATTGACGCTGCGCGCACCCATGGTGAAGGCGTTGATGCCCTGCAGGACCTCGGGAATCGGGAAGGCGGCGACATAGCCCATCACGTTCGACTTGGTCATATGCCCGGCGATCACGCCGTTCAGGTAGCGGCCCTCGTAGAAGCGGGCGTTGTAGTTGGCGAAGTTGGCCCCCGACTTGTAGCCGGTGGCGTGCAGGAAGGCGACGTCCGGGAATTGACGGGCAACGCGCTCGACATAGTTCATGTAGCCGAAGCTGGTCGCGAACACGATCTTGTGACCACTGGCGGCGAACTCGCGGATCACCCGCTCGGCGTCGGCGCCTTCGGCCACGTTCTCGACGAAGCTGGTCTGGATGCGGTCACCGAACTCGGCTTCGAGTTGCGTGCGGGCGAGGTCGTGCTGGAAGGTCCATCCCGCGTCGCCGATCGGGCTGACATAGACGAAGCCGATCTTGGTGACATCCTGGGCGAAGGACGCGAGCGGCAGGGCGGCCGCGACGGCGAGCGCACCGGCGGTGAGCATGAAGTTGCGACGAGTGGCCATCGATGTTTCTCCTTGTGGTTGTTGGCTGAATGTCGTTCAGGCTTCCGGCCTGTAGGGTTTGCCGAGCGAGGCCGGCGAGTTGAGGCGGATCGTGTTCGCGTTTCTCGAAATCACCACCAGCACGATGATGGTCGCCCAGTAGGGTAGCGACGACAGGAATTGTGCCGGAAAGTCGATCTGCAGTCCCGATCCTTGAATGAACAACTGGGTGATCATGACCCCGCCGAAGAGATAGGCGCCGATCATGACCCGTAACGGGCGCCAGGTGGCGAACACGACCAGGGCAAGGGCGATCCAGCCCCTGCCCGCGACCATGCCCTCGACCCACATCGGGGTGTAGAACACCGACAGGAAGGCACCGCCCAGGCCGGCCATCGCGCCACCGAACAGCACCGCGAGGTAGCGGATCAAGACCACCGGATGGCCGATGGCATGCGCCGAGGCAGGCGACTCGCCGACCGCGCGCAGCACCAGGCCGGCACGGCTGCGATACAGAAACCACAGCACCGTCCAGAACAGCGCCCATGACAGATAGACCATGGCCTGCTGGTTGTACAAGGCTTCGCCGATGATGGGAATGTCGGCGATGAAGGGGATGCGCACCGCCGGCACCGATTGCAGCGCCACCGACTCATAAGGTTTGCCGATGAAGGCCGACAAGCCGACGCCGAAGATCGCCAGCGCGAGACCGGAGGCGACCTGGTTGGCCTGCAAGGTGAGCGTCAGGACCCCGAATATCAGCGACGCCGACATGCCGGCTGCCATGCCGGCCAGCGCGCCGAGCCAGGGGTTGCCGGTGTGGTGGGTGACCGCGAACGCGACCACCGCGCCCATCGCCATCATGCCCTCCGAGCCCAGGTTCAGCACCCCGGCGCGCTCGTTCACCAACAGGCCGAGCGCGACGATGATCAGCGGGGTGCCGGCGACGACGGTCGCGAACAGGATGGCGGTGATCAGGTTTCCGTCCATGCGCTATCCTTCAGACGCTGGCCGCGCAGCCGATGCGCAGGCGGTAGTTGATGAAGACGTCCGAGCCGAGCAGGAAGAACAACAGCATGCCCTGGAACACCATCGAGATCGAGCTGGGGAGGTTCATGTATTGCTGGACTTGCTCTCCGCCGAGAAAGAGCAGGGCCATCAGCAGGCTGGCGAACAGGATGCCGACCGGATTGAGACGTCCGACGAAGGCGACGATGATCGCCGCGAACCCATAGCCCAGGCTGACCTTGTCGGTGAGCTGGCCCATCGGACCCGCGACCTCGGCCATGCCGGCGATACCGGCCGCGCCGCCACCGCACAACAGGCCGATCCAGATCATCCGCTTGGCCGAAAAGCCGGCATAGCGGGCAGCTGCCGCGGCTTCGCCGGCGACCCGCATCTTGAAACCGGTATAGCTGCGGTGCATGAAGACATAGCCCAGCGCCAGCATCGCCAGTGCGATCACGAAGGCGAAGCTGAGGCGGGTGCCGTCGAGCAGGATGGGCAACAGCGCCGCGTCATGGAACATCTCGGTCTGTGGAAAACCGAAACCGTAGGGGTCGCGCCAGGGGCCGAAGACCAGCCACGACACCAGCAACTGCGCGACATAGACCAGCATCAGGGATACCAGGATCTCGTTGGCGTTGAACTGGGTCTTGAGCAGGGCCGGGATGGCCGCCCATGCCGCGCCGGCCAGGGCCCCGGCCACGACCATGGCCGGCAGCAGCATGGCACTGTCCGAGCCGCTGAAGTACAGGGCGGCACCCGAAGCGCCGATCGCCCCGAGCACGAACTGACCCTCGGCACCTATGTTCCAGACATTGGCGCGAAATCCGATCGCGAGTCCGATCGCGCACATCATCAGCGGGGTCGCTTTCAGCAGCAGTTCGGACAGGCCGTAGAGTGTACGGACCGGATTGATGAAAAAATAACGGAAGCCTTCGATCGGGTCCTTGCCCAGGGCCGAGAACAGCAGCAACCCGACCAGCAGTGTCAGCGCCACCGCGATCAGCGGCGATAGATAACTCATCAGGCGTGACGGTTCGGCCCGCGGTTCCAGCCGCAACGGAAAATCAGGCATGGGCTGTCTCCTGCGTCGTCGTGCCCTCAGCCTCGCCCTCGGCGTCCGCCCACATGCCGCTCATCCACACCCCGATCCGTTCGACCGTGGTGTCGGCCACCGGGCAGACCGGCGACAACCTGCCCTTGGCGATCACCGCGATCCGGTCGCACACTTCGAACAACTCGTCGAGTTCTTCCGAGATGATCAGGATGGCACAGCCCTTCTCGCGCAAATCGATGAGCGACTGGCGGATGAAGGCGGCCGCGCCGACATCCACACCCCAGGTCGGCTGGGCGCAGACCAGCAGTTTCGGGTTCTGCAGAATCTCGCGACCCATGATGAATTTTTGCAGATTGCCGCCCGACAGCGACTTGGCTGCCGCACCCTCGCCGTTGCACTTGACGTTGAACTGTTCGATGCATTTCCGGGCGAAGCGGGAGGCCAGGCCGAAATTGACAAAACCCCTGTTGACCAGGCCGCGGGTTCTGGCCGCAGTCAGGATGGCGTTGTCGGCCAGCGACAGGCTGGGCACCGCGCCACGTCCGAGCCGGTCCTCCGGAACGAAGGTCATGCCTAGACGGCGGCGCTGTCCGGCCGACATGCGACCGGCTTCGGTCCCGCAGATCTGGACCGGATACTTCTCGGCCAGGGGTTCCTCGCCCGAGATCGCCAGCAGCAACTCCTGCTGGCCGTTGCCCGACACGCCGGCGATGCCGACGATCTCGCCGGCATGCACGTCGAGGTGCAAATCCTTGAGGTCGGTGCCGAACGGGTCCGGCGACGCATGCGACAAGCCGGCCAGTCGCAGCCGCAGCTCGCCGCCGCGGGCGACCGTGCCATGCTCGCATATCGGCAGGTCCTTTCCGATCATCAGGCGGGCCATCGATTCCGGGGTTTCTTTCGACGGGATGCAGTGCCCCGTGACCTTGCCACCACGCAGCACGGTGGCGGTGTGGCAAAGTTCGCGAATCTCGTCCAGCTTGTGGCTGATGTACAGAATGGCGCAGCCCTCGCTCGCGAGCTGGCGCAAGGTCTCGAACAGCTTGCGCACCGCCTGGGGTGTCAGGACCGAGGTGGGTTCGTCCATGATCAGCAGCTTGGGCTCTTGCAGCAGGCAGCGGATGATCTCCACCCGTTGTCTTTCGCCAACCGACAGCGCATGGACATGGCGCCGTGGCGAGACCGGCAGGCCGTAACGCTCCGACACTTCCTCGATTCGCTGCGACAGTGCCGCGAGGTCCGGCTTGCCCGGCATGGCCAGGGCGACGTTTTCGACCACGGTGAGGGTCTCGAACAGCGAAAAGTGCTGGAAGACCATGCCGATCCCGAGCGAGCGCGCCGCCGCGGGGTTGTCGATGGCGATCTCGTCGCCCTGCCACAGCATCCGGCCTTCACTCTGCCGGGTCACCCCGTAGATGATCTTCATCAGCGTGGACTTGCCGGCGCCGTTCTCGCCGAGCACGGCATGGATCTCGCCCGGGCGGATCTGCAAATCCACGCCGTCGTTGGCGACGACGCCCGGATAGATCTTGCTGATGCCCTGCAACTCGAGCAGCAGGGCGCCGCGCTGCGCTGCCTGGTCCGGGGGGGTGTCCGTGTTCGGTATCGTCATACCAGCCCTTTCGCTGTGCTGTCCGCTCTCTCGGCCTGCATCCGGCCTTCCTCGTCTCCGCCTTGTCCCGCCGCATCCGCTGCCGGCATCCGCTCGCCTTCGCGCACGCTGGACCTTTCGCGCCTCCGCTCCCCGTCGTTGCCCGGGCGGTCGTCCGACCCGGAAACCGCGCACTCGATCCGCCCCGTTGCGACGGTCCGGGTCGCGCGAGGCTCGCGCATCCGCAGCAGGCTCGCCGCCACCGATACCGCGATGACCTCGGGTTCCTTGCCGACGACACCGGGCACCCCGATCGGGCAGTGCACCCGCGCGATGTCGGCGTCCGGGTAGCCACGGGCCCGCAGCCGGGCAGCAAAACTCTTTCGCTTCGATGTCGAACCGATCAGGCCCAGGTAGCCGAACTCGCCGCGGTCGAGTATCGCCCGGATCAGGTCGAAGTCGAGCGCGTGACTGTGGGTCATGACCAAAAAAAACGCGTTGTTCGGCGCTAGCTTCACCTCGTCGGTCGGGTCGTCGCTGACCCGGGTCTCGATATTCGACGCCACCGTGTCCGGGAAGCACGCATCCCTGCCATCTACCCAGATCACGCGGAACGGGAGTCTCCCAAACACCTCCGCGATCGCGCAACCGACATGACCGGCGCCGAACAATACCACCGTGAGCGCAGGCGGCGCCGTGACATCGATCAACCACGGCGCCGACGCGGGGGTGTCGTCCGCGACTACGCTCAGACCTCCTTCTGCCTCGGCGAGCAACAATCGTGCCGCCTCTTGTGCCACCTCTCCGAGCGCGGCCGGTGACAAGCTCGCCGCGGCGGTCGCGGTCAGTATCGTCGGCGGCTGGCTGGAAAACACCCCCAGGCGCCTGATGCGCGCCCAGGTCCCGCCTTCGCGATCGAGCGCACCGGCCTGGTCCAGCCAGGCGAGATCGTCTGTGCCGACGCGCTCGAATCCCAGCTCGACCACGCCGCCACAGCACTGGCCCAGGCTCGCGCCAAGCGGAAATCGCATGATCCGGGTGCCTGAACCGTCATCATCGGCACCGTTCTGGAGCATGGCGCGCGCAATCCCTTGTGCCCGGAACTCGAGTTGTCCGCCGCCAATCGATCCCAGGCTGGCGCGCTCGGAGACGACCATCCGGGCGCCGGACGCTCTGGGTGCCGAACCGCGTGTCACGATGACCGTGACCAGGACCGCGGCCTTGTCGCGACGGATGACCTCGGAAAGAGCCGATACCCAGCGCAGCATCGCGTCTGTCAGGCCGGGTGCGCCCGGACGGCCTCGATCGCGTCGAGGATGGCTTCCGGCGTGGCCGGCGGGCATAGCGGCGGGGCGGTGCGCCCGTCACCCACACTCGCGACGGCGTCGCGGATCGCGAAGAAGGTCGAGAAGGCCAGCAACAGCGGCGGCTCGCCGACCGCCTTGGAGCGCATGATCGTGTCCTCGCGGTTGGCGTTGCGGTACAGGCGGGTGTTGAAAACCGGCGGACAGTCGTGGACTGCCGGAATCTTGTAGGTCGAAGGGGCGTGGGTCATCAGCTTGCCCTGCGCATTCCACCACAGTTCTTCCATGGTCAGCCAGCCCATGCCCTGTATGAAACCGCCTTCGATCTGGCCGATGTCGATGGCCGGATTGATCGGATTGCCGGCGTCGTGGAGCAGGTCGGCGCGCAGCAGTCGCCATTCGCCGGTCAGGGTGTCGACAAGGACTTCGGACACCGCCGCACCATAGGCGAAGTAGAAGAACGGGCGACCGGTCAGGGTGTTGCGATCCCAATGCAGCTTGGGTGTCGCGTAAAACCCGTCGGACCACAGCTGGACGCGCGCCTCGTAGGCTTGCCGGACCAGTTCGGTGAAGCTGATCTCGCGTGGGCCGACCCGGATCTTTTCGTTGGCGAACTCGACCGCTTCGATGGCATCCCCGGGGGCGCTGTCGCGGTCCGGACTTCCCTTGTCAGTGGTGCCCCCGGCACTGCCCAGTGATTGCAACGCGAAGGCCGCGAGCCGGGCCCGGATCCGCAGCGCGGCATCCTCGGCCGCCTTGCCGTTGAGGTCGGCGCCGGTCGAGGCCGCGGTGGCGGAGGTGTTCGCGACCTTGCTGGTATCGGCCGCGGTTGCGCGTACATGGCGGATGTCCACGCCGAGGGTGTTCGCAACCACCTGGGCGACCTTGGTGTTGAGCCCCTGTCCCATTTCGGTACCGCCGTGATTCACCAGAATCGATCCGTCGGTATAGATGTGTACCAGCGCGCCGGCCTGGTTGAAGTGCACCATGTTGAACGAGATGCCGAACTTGACCGGGGTCAGCGCGAGGCCCTTCTTCAGCACCGGACTGGTCGCGTTGAAGTCGGCCAGGCCCATCCGCCGCGCACGATAGTCGCTGCTGGTTTCCAGTTCGGCGACCAGTTCGTGAATCACGTTGTCTTCGACGACCTGACCGTAAGGGGTCAGGTTGCGCTCGCTCGTCCCGTAGAAGTTGAGCTTGCGCACATCGAGCGGATCCTTGCCCAGTGTCCGGGCGATGTCATCGATGAGGTACTCGATCGCGATCGCCCCCTGGGGGCCGCCGAAGCCCCTGAACGCGGTGTTCGACTGGGTATTCGTCCTGCCGCACTGGGACACGATGTCCACGTCCGGCAGGTAGTAGGCGTTGTCGAAGTGGCACAGCGCGCGGGTGGCGACCGGCCCGGACAGGTCGGCCGAGAAGCCGGCCCTTGAGGTCATCGCTATCCGGCTCGCGAGAATCCGGCCGTCGTCGTCGAAGCCGACGTCGTAGTCGTAGTGGAAGTCGTGGCGCTTGCCGGTGATCATCATGTCGTCGTCCCGGTCGAGGCGCAGCTTGACCGGGCGGCGGAACTTCCACGCCGCGATGGAGGTGACACAGGCGAACAGCGCGGACTGCGATTCCTTGCCGCCGAAGCCGCCGCCCATGCGCCGCATCTCGACGACCACCTGGTTGGCGCGCAGCTTCAGCGCGTGCGCGACCACATGCTGCATCTCCGTCGGATGCTGGGTCGAGCACCACAATTGGATACAGCCGTCTTCGCGCGGCAGCGCATAAGAAACCTGGCCTTCCAGATAGAAGTGCTCCTGTCCGCCCACCGTCCATTCGCCGCGCAGGCGATTCGGTGCGGCGGCGAGACCGGCCGCCGGGTCGCCGCGGGTGAGACGCATCGGCGGGATGACGAAGCTGCCCGCGTCCCGGGCTTCCCGGGCGGTGAGGATGGCTGGCAGATCGGCGTAGTCGATGCGCGCCTTGCGTGCGGCGCGGCGCGCCTGGTCATAGCGCTCCGCGATCACGGCGAAGATCGGCTGACCGACATACTGGACCTCGGATTCGGCCAGAATAGGGTCATCATGCACGATCGGGCCGCAGTCGTTGGCGCCGGGAATGTCAGACGCCTGCAGCACGCCGATCACGCCGGGCGAAGCGAGGACTTCGGTCAGGTCGATGGCCTCGATCCGGGCATGGTCGCGCTCGGACAGGCCGAGCGCGACATGCACGGTGCCGGCGAATTCGCGGAGGTCGTCCACATAAGTTGCTTCGCCGCTGACATGCAGGTGGGCCGACTCGTGCGGCACGCTGGCCCCGTCCGACGGGGGCGCGCTCGACCGAAGCGAGGGCGACTCCGTGTCGACCGGCAGTGGGGAATCCTGCCGGGAGTCATCCGGCGAGGTGGAGGCTGGCGAGGTGGAGGCCGGCTGGGAGGAGGAGACCGTCTTCATCGTCACGGTCTCAACTCGCGGTGCTCGCGGCTGCGTGGATGTTCACAGCATCCGCCGGGAGCGGGTCATTCACGCGTGTTTCGAGGTAGAAGCGGTGCAGCAGGTTGCCGGCCGTGCGCCGCCGATAGGCGGCACTGGCCCGCATGTCGGTCAAGGGCGAATAGTCCCGGTCGAGTGCCTGCTGGCCCGCTGCCAGGGTGTGCTCGTCCCACGGCTGGCCGGTCAGGGCCGCTTCGGTCAGCGGCGCACGGGCCGGGGTCGCCGCCATGCCGCCGAAGGCGATCCGCGCCGAACGGATGGTTTGTCCGTCGAGGGTGATCGCGAACGCGGCGCAGACCGCTGAAATGTCCGAATCGAAGCGCTTGGACAGCTTGTAGGTGCGAAAGCGCACGGCCGGGTCGGGTAGTGGTACGTCGATATAGCCGAGGATCTCGTCCGTCGCGAGGTCCTTCTGCATGTAGCCCAGATAAAAGGTCTCCAACGGCAGGCTGCGGCGACCACTCTGGCTCAGCAACTCGATACGGGCGCCGAGTGCGATCAGCGCTGGCATCGAGTCGCCGATTGGCGAGCCGTTGGCGATGTTGCCCCCGAGCGTGCCGGCGTTGCGCACCGGCGGCGAGGCGAATCGCTCCCACAACTCCGCCAGCGCCGGATAGTGGAGGGTGAGCGCGGCGTAGGCGTCGGTCAGCGATACGGCGGCCCCGATACGGATGTGATCGGGGCCGGTGACGATGGTCTTCAATGCCTCGACCCGGTCGAGATGGATCAGGTCGGAGAGCGGCCGAAACTGCTTGTTCACCCACAGCCCGATATCGGTGCAGCCAGCGAGTATCGTCGCCGCCGGCTTCGCCGCTCGGAGCGCGAGCAAGGACTCGACCGAGCGGGGCGCATGAAAGCCGACCCCGTCATGAACCTGTTCGAGTGCGTCGGGGTGTTGCAAGGCAAGCAATGCCTGGCGCAGCCGGTCGCGGTCGAGATCGACTGCGGGCAAGTCGAACATCCGCTGCGCGGCATCGATGATGGGGCGGTAGCCTGTACAGCGGCAAAGGTTGCCGGTCAGCGCGCTGCTGATCTTCGCCGGGTCGGGTCGGGTCTCGCCGGGGCGTTGATTGTCGCGCTGCTCGTTGTAGAGGCTCCACAAGGACATCACGAAGCCGGGGGTGCAGAAGCCGCATTGCGACCCGTGGCAGTCGACCATCGCCTGCTGCACCGGGTGCAGCGTGCCGCCGGCCTGCTCGCGCAGATACTCGACCGTGAACACCGCCTTGCCGTCCAGTGCCGGGACGAACTGTATGCAGGCATTGACGCTGCGCAACCGCAGTCTTCGCTCAGGCCCGATCAGTTCGCCGACCACGATGGTGCAGGCCCCGCAATCCCCTTCCGCGCAACCTTCCTTGGTGCCGGTCAGGCCTTGTTGCTCGCGCAACCAGCTCAACAGGCTGCGGGTCGCGGGAACGGGAGCGATCGTGATCGGGCGATGGTTGAGCAGCAGGTGTATCGATCGGTTCATCGACGGTCATTCACTGGTTGTCATGCGCGATGCGGATGCAATATCCATGCCGGCGTGTGGCGCCTCGAGATCGAAGGCATGGAAGCGGTAATGCCCGGCGCGCCTGTCTTCGAAATAGCGTTGCAGGGTCAGCGAGATGGTCCTGAACGCGATCGCGTCCCACGGAATGTCATTCTCATGAAAAAGCGCGACCTCCAGTGACTCCTCGCCGGCGTCGAAGTCGAGGTCGAGCAACTGTGCCCGGTATACGATATGCACCTGACTGATATGCGGGACGTTGATCAGCGTGAACATCTCGCCGACCTGGATCCGGGCGCAGGCCTCCTCCAGGGTTTCGCGGGCCGCCGCCGAGGCCGTGGTTTCCTCGTTTTCCATGAAACCGGCTGGAAGCGTCCAGTAGCCATGGCGTGGCTCGATCGCCCGCCGGCACAGCAGGATGCGGTCTTCCCATTCCGGGATGGCGCCAACCACGACCTTGGGGTTGCTGTAATGGACGGTGCCGCAATCGTCGCAGACATGCCGTGGCAGCGTGTCTCCCTGAGGAACTCTGAAACCCACCCTGGCGCCGCAATTTGAACAGAATCGCATCGATGCTCTAACCCGTCCCATGAGTGGAAGATTCTAGCAGGACCTGGCGCCGCGGCATTGGTTCATGCTTGGATCCAAGGCCGTCCTCCCCAGCCCGGGATCTCCTCGATGGCGATCAGGCCTTTCCTTGGTGCATACTCCGCACCTGAGTTTCGCATCTGTGCCAGGAACACCACCCCGAGGAGTGGGGTAGAGCGTTCGTCCCGGTACCGCGAACCCTGTCCTGATTGACGAGTTCCAGCATGTCTCCACCGATCGATATCAACCGTTTCGAACAAGTCCGCGCGACCGGCGAACTGCCGTCGCCACGGGGGGTCGCGCTCGCGATCATCCGCCTCACCCAGCAGGACGAGGTGTCGATCACGGAGTTGGCGCGGGTGATCGCCGGCGATCCGGCCTTCGTCGGCCGTGTCATCAAGGCAGCGAACGGCGTCATCGGTTTCAATCGACGACCGGTGGTGTCGGTGCATGAGGCGCTGGTCGTGCTCGGCCTGCCGGCGGTGCGCTCGATGGCGCTCGGGTTTTCGCTGCTGTCCGACTACCGCGAGGGCGGGTGTCACAACTTCGATTACAACCATTACTGGGCTCATTCCCTGGCGCTGGCGCTTGGCATGCAGATTTTCGCGCAGCGTTCGCGCGTGGCGCCGCCGGACGAGATGTTCAGTCTCGGCCTGCTTGTGCGGGTCGGGGAGCTTGCGCTGGCGACCTTGTATCCCTCGCCTTATTCCGAGTTGCTGGCTCAAGCGGCCGAAGAGGGCGCCAAGCCCTTGCTGGAGATGGAAGCGGCGGCGTTCGCGATGACGCACGCCGAGTTGGGTGCGGCGATGCTGGCCGACTGGGGGCTGCCCAGGGTCTTCGTCGAATTGGTCGAGTACTACGAACGCCCCGAACAATCCGGCTACGAACAGGATGGCCGTGCCTACCGGATGCTGGAAACCTTGCAGGCGGCCGACCGTTTCGCCGAGATGTGTGTGGCCCCCGAGTCGGCCCGCCCCTGGCTGCTCGGGCGTCTGCTGGAGCAGACCGAGGCGATGGGCTTCGCCCGCGAGGACGTCCTCGCCGACTGCGTCAGGATGTACACCCTGTGGGGTGAATGGGGCGAGTTGTTGCGGGTCGATATGCTGGCCTCGGTCCCGTTCCCCAGCCTGCCGCCAAGCGAAGCGGCGGCGCACGAAGCCGAAGTCGATGCGCTGCGGGACGCCTTCCAGGCCGACGAGCAGGGTAACGAGCAGGGGCCGTCGAACCCGGCCAGTGATGACGACGAGGAATCGTTGCGTGTGCTCATCGTCGATCACGATCGATCGGTGTTCGACCTGGTGTCGGGCTTGTTGCAGGACGAGGGTGTTCAGACGATGTATGCCGACACCGCCTCGCGTGCGCTGGACCGGGCCATCGAAGTCCATCCCCGCCTGATGCTGATCGGTTGCACTGCGGCCTCCGATGGTTCGCCGGCGCTGAGCCTGATCCAGTCCTTGCGCAAGCTGAAAATGGGCCAGCCGATGTACGTGCTGTTGCTCAACGACGCCGACACCGAAGAGTCGATGGTGCGCGCCTTCGATGCCGGCGCCGACGATTGCGTGCCGCGCTCGGCCGGTTCCCGGGTGCTCGCCGCACGCCTGCGGGCTGGTTTGCGTGAGGTGCGGATGCAGCAGGAACTCGAACGTGACCGTGAAGAGCTGCGTCGCTATGCGACCGCACTCGCGGTCAAGAATCGTCAGCTCGAGGAAGTCGCGATGACCGATGCCCTGACCGGTTTTCGCAACCGGCGCTATGCGATCGAACGCATGACGCAGGAATGGGCCGCCGCCGAACGCGATAACCGGCCCATGTCATGCATGGTCATCGACCTGGACGGGCTCAAGGAGATCAACGACGCCCACGGGCACGACGTCGGCGACCTCGTCCTGAAACAGATCGCCGAGGCCTTGCGGGGCATGCTGCGCGGACAGGATGTGATTTGTCGCACCGGTGGTGATGAATTTCTCGCCATCTGCCCCGGTTCCGGGCTCGATGCCGCGATCGGTTGCGCAGAGCGGCTCAGGCGCTCGGTCAACCAGCTTGAAATTACCCTTCCTGAAGGGCAACTCAAGGTGACTATCAGTGTCGGTGTGGCCGAAAGGGACCGCACGATTTCCGACATGGACGCCTTGATGAAACTGGCCGATCGCGGCGCCTACCTGGCCAAGCACAACGGACGCGATCGGGTGGCCGCGGTACAGCGAGACGAGGGCAATCCGCATTTCGGGTCCTGAACCGGCCATTTCGATGCCGGGATGTGGCTTTTTTGACACTAAACGCCCGACGCGGTTTGCTTTTGCTGAGAATCTACTTTAACTTTCGTCCAGTTGCCGCTGATATCGGTTGAGAAATGAAGCGACGGGACTTCCAGGAGGAGATTCGGGATCTGAATCTCGCGTACCTCATGCTGGCTCAGCAGATGTTGCGCGATGATCGTGAAACCGCGATGTTTCGCCTGGGTATCGGCGATGCCGTCGCCGATCTGATCTCGGGGATGTCCAGCACGCGTCTGGTCAAGATGGCGAATAGCCAGATGATGTTGCCGAGTTTCCGTTTCGATGACGCGCTGCTGGTCGGTCTGCTGTCGGGGGAAGGGCGGGATCCGGCCAGCGCGAGCATGCATGCGGCCATCATTGCAGCGAGCAAGCCCATCAAGGAGTGACCTCATGAAGAACAAGAGTGTAATAGAGGAAGCCGAAGACATCAGACTGGCGGTGGAAATGGTCAGCCTGGGTGCGCGCATGCAGATGCTCGAGGCGGAAACCCAGCTCAGCCGCGAGCGACTGCTCAAGATCTACAAGGAAGTTCGGGGCATGTCGCCGCCCAAGGGCATGCTGCCGTTTTCGACCGACTGGTTCATGGCCTGGCAGCCGAATGTGCATTCCTCGTTGTTCATGGCTTATTTCAGCTATTTCAAGTCCAGGGCGACCCTGGGCAACCTGGATTCGATCCTGAAGGCGTACAACCTCTACCTCGATCATATCGAGACCGAGAAGATGGAGCCTGTCCTCAGCATCACCCGCGCGTGGACTTTGGTCCGTTTCTTCGACGCGGATCTGCTTCACATGGCCGCATGCACCAGTTGCGGCGGCAAGTATGTCGCTCATGCCTACGATCCGACCCATGAATATGTGTGCGGCTTGTGCAACATGCCGTCGCGGGCTGGCAAGGGCAAGAAGAAGCGCCCGGTTGCCCGCACCACGCGCAAGATGGTGACCGCCTGACCGTCAGTCTTCGACAACCGCAAAGAACCGCCTCGATCAGGCGGTTTTTTTTCGTCAAGTTTCGTCTCGGAGCGACGTTAAACTAAAATGCCGGCTCGTGGTCTTTCCTGACCATGGTCGAATCGGGGTTTCGCTGCGTGTTCGCGCAGTGACAGGGGCGCTTAGTGCTAGTCATCGTTGGATACATCATCGTTCTGCTCGCATCGCTTGGGACTTACGCGATGCACGGCAGTCTCATGGCGCTGTGGGTGCCGCTCGAGTATGTCGCGATCGTTGGACTGATGATCGGCGGATTCGTCGCCGGTAATGGTTCGAAGGCGATCAAGGCCACGCTCGCGGCCTTGCCTGGTGCGTTCAAGGGCTCGCCTTACAACAAGGCGATGTACATGAACCTGCTCGCGCTGCTGTACGAGCTGCTCGCCAAGGTGCGCAAGGAGGGCTTGATGTCGATCGAGAACGACATCGACCAACCCGACCAGAGCGCGATCTTCTCCAAGTACCCGGACGTGATGGCCGATCACCATGCGATCGAGTTCCTCACCGATTACCTGCGGATGATGGTCGGCGGCAACCTCAATGCCTTCGAGATCGAGGGCTTGATGGACCTGGAGATCGAGACCCATCACCAGGAGGCGCACCAGGCGCCGCACGTGGTGGCCAAGGTCGGCGACGCCTTGCCGGCCTTCGGCATCGTGGTGGCGGTGATGGGGGTGGTGAATGTGATGGGATCGGTCGGCGAGCCCCCGGCGGTGCTGGGCAAGATGATCGGCGGCGCCTTGGTCGGGACCTTCCTCGGCATCCTGCTCTCCTATGGATTCGTGCAACCGCTGGCCGGGCAGCTCGAGCAGCGGGTCGAACAAAGCGGCAAGATCTATCAGTGCATCAAGGCGGTGCTGCTTGCCAGCATGAATGGTTATGCGCCGCAGGTCGCGATCGAGTTCGGTCGCAAGGCCTTGTTCACCACCGACCGACCGACTTTCCTGGAGCTCGAGGAAGACATCAAGAGCCGCAAGGGTTGATTCGTGAGCGACGATACCCAGCAACCCATCATCGTCAAACGGATCAAGAAGGTCGAAGGCGGCCATCACGGCGGTGCCTGGAAGATCGCCTATGCCGACTTCGTCACCGCGATGATGGCCTTCTTCCTGTTGATGTGGTTGCTCGGCTCGACGGCACAGGGCGATCTGGAAGGTATCGCGGATCACTTCCAGAATCCACTCAGGGTGTCGCTGCTGGGGGGCTCCGGTTCGGGAGACAGTTCCAGTGTGATTCCGGGCGGCGGCGAGGATCTGACCCGTTCCATCGGCCAGGTCAAACGTGGCGATGTCCAGACTCAGCGCACGATCAACCTCGATGCGGCCAAGGCACGCTACCCGGATCCCGGTGAATTCGACCCCGAGATCGAAGCCGAACTGCGCGAGCGCGGCCGCCTGCTCGACCTGAAAGGCCGGATCGAGGCGATCATCGAGGCCGACCCGGATCTGCGCAATTACAAGAACCAGATCCTGATGGACATTACCAACGAGGGGCTGCGCATCCAGCTGGTCGACGAGCAGAACCGGCCGATGTTCGCGACCGCCAGTGCCGACTTGCGCCCCTATACCCGGGATCTGCTGCAGGCGATCGGACGGGCGCTGAACGACGTTCCCAACCGCTTGAGCCTGTCGGGACATACCGATGCTGCCCCCTTTGCGGGTGGCGAACGTGGTTTCTCCAACTGGGAACTGTCGAGCAACCGCGCCAACGCATCCCGCCGCGAAATGATTTCCGGCGGGCTGGAACCGGCCAAGGTGGCGAGGGTGGTCGGGCTGGCGGATACGATTCCGTTGATTTCGGATAACCCGCTCGACCCGGCGAACAGGCGGATCAGCATCATCGTGATGAACAAGCGGACCGAAGAGGCCTTGTTGACAGGGCCGGATGTCCTCGATGTCGATTTCGAGGAGAACGAGGGCCTGGAGGAGACACTGCTCCCTGGGGTAGATGGACTGAGCAGCTCTCCCGCACCACGCTAATTTGCTCACCCCAGATCGTGAAGGTCACCATGACCTTTTCCTCCGCCTCCAACGCCTCGTTCGCGAACAGGCGAGGGGCGCATAGTGGGTCGTCGAGCAGACTTTCAGGCTAAAGTCCGGGCAGCAACTGACGTTAAGAAGCTTGAGCGAAGATCCCCCGATCCTCGCAATGTTCACCCCGTGACGAGTTCGGTCGGCAGCGATGGGGTGTGTTCAAGGGCCGGAGTCATGGTTTCGAGAGCCGGATCGATAGCCGATTTCTTTGGAGCCGTCGTGTCGCGATGATGGACCTGGCGCAGTTCCACGGGATGTTCTTCGACGAGTGCAACGAACTGCTCGCGCGGGCAGATCGCCATTTGGCGGCCTGTGCGGGACAAACCGGTTCGGATGCCCTGCGGGATCTCAAGCGCACGGCTCATTCGATCAAGGGGGGTGCGCGAACCTTCGGCTTCAACGACCTAGCGGAACTTGCTGACGGGCTTGAAGCGAAGCTCGAGGCGATGCGCCTCGAGGGAGTCGATCTGGGCGGACTGCGCTTATGTACCCGTGCGTTCGACCTGATCAAGGTTGTTGTGTCGGCCGAGCGCGACGGCAAGCCCCGTCTGCATGCCGAGGTCGAAAGCATGCTCGTCGAACTGGGTCGCGGACAAGACGGTCGTGACATGCGCGGCGCCCCTGTTCGATCGAGTGACGGTGATGGCGGGGTGGGCGCGGCGGATCCGTCCGCAAGGCATTACCGGGTCGCCTTCCGCCGCGCGAAGACGCTGGTCGGCGCTGAATGGGTCGTTGTCGACATGCTCGACACCTTGCGTGGCATGGCGGAAGTCCGTGTCACCGCGCGTCCGGCGCCCGATGACAGTGATGGTGCATGGCGGCTGGAACTGCGTTCGGCGGAAGACGAAGCCGCGCTGATCAACGTGCTAGGCCGGGTGGCAGATCCGGATTCCCTGTTGTTGCGTCGTGAGGATCGCGAGTCGGAGGGGGAGTTCAAGGAGGTGTCGGAACAAGCGCCCGTCACCGACCGCGCGCATGACACCGCCGATTTCGATAAGGCCTCGGCATGGGGGCAAGCGCCGGAACCGGGACCGGGACTGACGACCTCCCTTGCCGTGCAGATCAGTGACGGGAACGTACCCTCCCGCCGGCAATGCGGGGAGGATGAGGCACCATCGTCAGGCGAGCGGGATCATGTGCTGATCCGGGTCGCTTCCCGTCGCTACGCGGTGAGTGCCGACGATGTGGTGGCCGTGCGTCATGAAGACGTGGTTCATGCCACGGCCGGCCTCCCCGAGAAGGTCCGGGGCTTGGTCCTGATAGAGGGACGGCTCGCACCGTCGGTCGATTTGCATGACTGGTTCGACTCGACTGCAGCGCGCCGCGAGCGGTTCGCACCCCTGTTGGTGGTCATGCTGGGGCGTGGACCGGTGGGCGTGAGGGTGGACGATGTCGAAGATTTCATCAGCGTTCCGGTCGGTGCGGTGCAGGTTCCCGAATTGCTCGCCGACCTCATGGAAGGCATCGTGTCGTCGGGCTGGCTGCTGCATCGCGGACAGGCGCTGACCGTGCTCGATCTCAAGGCGATGCTGGACCCGCTGTTCCGGGGTCGTTTTTCTACGGCGTGGTCGGGATCATGAATCGGGCGTATTCCGGGGCCAGCCCCTACACGCTGGAGGTGCCGCTGGAGGGGGCCATGGTGCTGCGGCTCGACCTGGAGGGCCGGATCGACTGGGCGAGCGCGGATTTCCTCGATTTCAATGGTCGGGATCACGACCGGATCGTCGGGGAGTATCTCGAATCGCTGGCCCATCCAGCCATGCCGCCGGCCGTGTTCCGGGCGATGTGGCGCGCGCTCCGCATGGACCGCCCGTGGTCCGGTATCGTGCGAAATCGAACCACTGATCGACGCGACTACTGGGCGGCGCTGAGCATCACACCGTGGCGGCTGAACGGCCGAACGCTCGCTTATGTCGCGACCCTGCAGCGAGCGCTCAGCCATCGGATCGCAGCGGCCGAATCGCAGTTCGCTGCGTGGCGACATCCGCGTCCGGACGCCGGGCCGGGCTTGACCGGCGTGCCAGCCGCGCTGGGCGTGCGTTTGCGCGCGCTGTCCAGCGGCAATATCAAGCATAGGACGTCGCTCGCGCTCTTCAGCCTTCTGCTCGCGGCCGTACTCGCTGGATACGGTGTCGCGATGCTGTCCTTCGGCACCGATGTGTCGGTCACGATGCGGTTGATCGGTGTTGCCGCTATCGTCCTGGCTGGCTTGGGTGGAGGGCTGTCGTGGTGGGGCCTTACTCGCCGCCGTGCGCACGAGCTCGCCTCGATCGCGGCAGCGGTCGAGAGAATCGGAGAAGGGGAAAGGGATCTTGCGCTTGCGCTCGACCGCGCCGATGAGGTCGGCGAGGTGATGCGGCAATTGCAGATCCTGCAAGTGCGGCTGGCGACGGAACCGCTGCTTCAGGCCGCGTCCAGGGGGGGGCGCAGCCCGGGGGCGACCGCGTCACCAGGCAAGGAGGGCGGAGACGCCGTTGATGATCGCGCCGAGGGCGGGGTCGAGCCGGCCGAGGTCCGGTCCGTGGAGGTCAACTCGGTCGAGGTCCTGCCGCGGCTGGAGGACCTGATCGCGAGTTTCGACGAGGCCTCCGGGCGGATCGAGGATGTCATGATCCGGGTCGAGCGCGTGATGGCCGTCGTGTCCGCTTGGTCGGATGAGCGGCGTGTTGCCACCGGCAAGGCCTTGGGCCACCTTCATGCCCTGACCGGGCAGTTAACCGAGCAATTGCGCCAGGCCGAGCGTGCTCGGGAGACACTCCGCCCAGTCGGGCAGTGCCTTGAAGCACTCGAACTGGCCGCTTTGAAGGCACGCTTGTTGATGGTGAACATGGGGCTGGACGGGCGGTCGCGCACGCAGCAGGGGGCGCCGCACACGGTGGATCGGGCGCGGTCGCTCGCGCGCGATTTGGGTGCCTTGTTGATTCGCGTTCAGTCCTGGCTGGCCGAGTCGGACCGTGATGCCGCTCAGCGTTTCGAAGGGTGTCAGGCCTTGCAAGACGAGCTCTCGGCGCTCGCCCGGGCGATGGGCTACTCCCTGGCCAATGAAGACGGCATGTCGGTCGCGGAGTCGTTACAGGCCGAAACCCAGGGATCAAGTGCGGATTTCAGTGATCCGATCGAGGGCTTGCGCTATATTCATCAGTCCTTGCGCAACGAGCTGCTTGCCACGAACGCCTTCGCAGGCGATCTCGATCGAATCAAAACCTTGTTGAGCGAACCCTCCCCGGAGCGGCGCTCGACGGGTTCCATCACCAAGACGGCCATGGACCAGTACAAATCCTTTGCAGCACAGGGCGACTCATCAGCGACAGGGCTGACGCCAGGGGCCGCCGTGCGCGATGATGGGGCGGACGCTCGGACCGCGACGGTTGCGCATCTACGGAGCGTGCGTGCCGGGGTGTCTGCGCCGGTTCCCAAAATCAGGCGCATCGGTGCGAAGCGGACCTCGCTGTCGGAAGAGTGGGGGGGCGGTCGAGAGTGACTCGGGATCCACGCATGCCTCGCCCTGCGCCATCCGGTTCGCGTACGCCCGCGTCTGGCACTGACCGGGTTGTGATCCCGCCGGTCCGAGTACCCGAGCGCGACCGGGAGTTCGAATTCACGAGCGCGGACTTCGATAGGATTCGCAAGCTGATCTACGATCATGTCGGGATCGCGCTGGCGTCGGCCAAGCAGGACATGGTTTACAGCCGCCTCACCAAACGTCTGCGGACTTGTGGCGAGCGCCGCTTCTCCGACTATTTGTCCCGTGTCGAGCGGGATCGCGGCGAGCGTGAGCACTTCATCAATGCCTTGACCACCAACCTCACCTCGTTTTTCAGAGAGTCACACCACTTCGACATCCTCGCCGACAGGTTGAAGAAGATCGAAGGCGGCCGGGTCGCAAAGGTCTGGTGCTGCGCGGCCTCGACCGGAGAGGAGCCTTATTCGATTGCGATCGCAGCCTGTGAGGCTTTCAAGAGCATGACGCCGCCGGTCAACATCATCGCGAGCGACGTGAATACCAGTGTGCTCGAACAGGCACGGGCGGGCCTTTACGGCAGTGATCGGGTCGCGAGAATGGCGCCGGCACGCTTGCAGCAGTTCTTCACCCGTGATCCCAGGGAGCTGGATTCCTACCGAGTGCGTCCTGAGTTGCAGCGTCTGATCAGTTTCCGCCAGGTCAACCTGCTCGATCCACGCTGGTCGGTGCAAGGTCCGCTGGATGCGATCTTCTGTCGCAATGTGATGATCTATTTCGACAAGCCGACGCAGAATGCGATCCTGCAGCGGTTCGCCCCCTTGCTCGCGCCGGATGGTGCGCTGTTCGCCGGCCATTCCGAGAGTTTCCTGCATGCAGCCGATTTGTTCCGCCCCTTGGGTCGGACCGTCTATCAGCGTGCAAAGTAGCCCGGTTCGCCAGGCGGGCGGGGAGGCCTATTCCGGCCCGGTCATTGTCATCGGTGCCTCGACCGGCGGCACCGAAGCGGTCAAGGTCGTGCTGCAACACCTGGTGGCAGGGATGCCGCCAATACTCGTCGTCCAGCACATGCCGGAGATGTTTACCGCAGCATTCGCGCGCCGGCTCGACAGCGTGAGTCCGCTGTCGGTCAAGGAGGCCGAGGACGGCGACCCGCTGCGCCGGGGCTGGGTTTACGTTGCGCCAGGCCACTCCCACCTGGCGATTCGTCGAACCACCACGGGCTATCAGTGTCGCCTGATCAAGGATGCACCGGTGAATCGCCACCGCCCCTCGGTCGATGTATTGTTCCGATCCGCCGCGGAGCATCTGGGCGCGACGGCGATCGGCGTGCTGTTGACCGGCATGGGCAAGGATGGCGCGGCCGGACTGCTCGAGATGCGGCGCAAGGGTGCGTGGACGATTGGGCAGGACGAGGCCAGCTGCGTCGTTTACGGTATGCCGCGGGAAGCCGCCACCCTGGGTGCCGTCGCCGACGTGTTGCCGCTGGACCGGATCGCCCCATCTCTGTGTCGCAGGGTCGGTTTGCAGATTTAGGATGTTTCGCGCTAAAGAATTGGAGTCGGTGCGCCGATACGTGTATTAATCTAGGCTTGAATGTAACCGCGGCCTGCGGAGAGAGAAATGTCCGATCTATTCAGCAATGTCGAAGCGCGCACCCGGCTCGCCGGCACCAACAAACTCGAGATTCTCCTGTTTTCGCTCGGGGTGGACCACCGCACCGGACGGAAAGAGACTTTCGGCATCAACGTGTTCAAGGTGCGCGAGGTGATGCGAACCCCGGAGATCACTTCGGCGCCGGAAATGCCGGACTGCGTCGAGGGAATGGTCAGCCTGCGCGGCGTGCTGGTGCCGGTGGTCGATCTTGCCAAGTATGTCGGGATCGTATCCGAGACGCCACGCAGCATCATGATCGTGACCGAGTACAACGGCCATACCCAGGGTTTTCTGGTCGAGGCGGTCGATACCATCCTGCGGCTCGACTGGGCCCAGATGCGGGTGCCGCCAGAAATGCTCACCGCCAAGATGGGCGGGCTGGTGACGGCGGTGACCGAACTGGCGGGCAACCGTCTGGTCATGATGCTCGACGTCGAAAAAGTGTTGTCCGAGACCGCACGCTACGACGAGGAGTTCATGTTCAAGGGCATCGAGCCGATCGAGGAAGAGGAGCGAATGGTGGTTTTCGCGGACGACTCCTCGGTCGCGCGCAAGCAGATCGAGCGCACGCTCGAAACCCTTGGCGTGCCCTTCCAGTCGGCGATCAATGGACGAATGGCCTGGCAAGAGTTGCAGAAGATCGCCAACCATGCCCAATCGACCGGCCGAGAGGCCAAGGACTTGATCAGCCTGGTTTTGACCGATGTGGAAATGCCCGAGATGGATGGTTACATCCTGACCAAGACGATCAAGTCCGACCAGCGTTTCAACGGCATCCCGGTCATCATGCATTCCTCGTTGTCCGGTATGTCCAACCAGCAGTTGGGAAAGTCGGTCGGGGTGGATGACTACGTGCCCAAGTTCGAGCCGCAGCGGCTGGCGGCGACGCTGCGGCGGCTGATCCATCAGCGGCGTTCAGAGAACGAATCCGGGCAAGAGTAAGAGGAAACGACAATGTCAGATGTGAAAGCCGTCGAGAGCAACACTTTCGACACGGTCGATGCAAGAGCCGGACTGGTCGGTTCCAACCGGATGGAGATCCTCCTTTTTTCGCTCGGCACCGGAGAGACCTTCGGCATCAACGTGTTCAAGGTCCGTGAGGTGTCGGACACGCCGTTCATCACACGTGCCCCGAACATGCCGCATGGCGTGGAAGGGCTGATCTCGCTGCGTGGCAACGTGATACCGGTCCTGTCGCTGGCCAGGATTCTCGGCTTGCCGATCCCAGAGGGCGAACGCCAGGGTTCGATGATGGTGACCGAGTACAGCAAGCGCACACTGGGCTTTCTGGTGGGGGATGTAGACCGGATCGTGCGGGTCGAATGGGACAAGGTGCGTGCCCCCGACAACGTATCGACCAGCGCGAACGGTTTCATCACTGCGATCACCGAGTTGCCCGACGGCAAGCTGGTGTCCATTCTGGATGTCGAGACCGTCTTGTCGAATACCTTTGGCGAGGCGATCGTCGGCGCGATCCCGCCGATTTCGGGCGGGCATGATCTCAATGTCTTCTTCGTCGATGATTCCGCGGTCGCGCGGCGCAAGATCACCGAGGTGCTGGACAAACTCGGGGTCAAGCACAAGTACGCGGTCAATGGGCTCGAAGCCTGGAACCGGCTCGACGGCATGGCCTCCCATGCCCGCAACACCGGACGCCATGTCGGTGAGGAAGTCGACGTGATCCTGGTCGATGCCGAGATGCCCGAGATGGATGGGTACGTGCTGACACGCAAGATCAAGTCCGATCCGCGTTTCGAGGGTATTCCGGTGGTGATGCATTCCTCGCTCTCCTCCGAAGCGAATCGTGCGATGGGAAAACAAGTCGGTGTGGATGCCTACGTGGCAAAATTCGACGCCGACGTTTTGGCTGAAACTTTGCGCCCACTGCTGGCGAAAGGGAACTGACCCCGTCAGGGTTCGTCAGGTGACACGGAGATAAAGGATGCCCGATCCAAAGATGAAATTTCTCGTTGTGGATGATTTTTCGACCATGCGTCGGATCGTTCGCAATTTGCTCAAGGAACTGGGTTTCACCAATGTCGACGAAGCCGAGGATGGCGTCGTCGCGCTGCAAAAACTCGAAAGCGGCGGGTTCGATTTTGTCGTGACCGACTGGAACATGCCGAACATGGACGGCTTGACCTTGTTGCAAAGCATCCGCAAGGCGCCCCATCTGAAGCATCTCCCGGTCTTGATGATCACCGCGGAAGCCAAGAAGGAGAACATCATCGCTGCGGCCCAGGCGGGCGCGAGCGGTTACATCGTCAAACCCTTCACATCGGCGACCCTTGCTGAAAAACTGCAGAAGATTTTCGACAAGATGGGTCAATGACCGGTCACTCGCATGGGTGAGCCTCACCATCGAGCAGGAGTTTTAGGATGACGAAGAATCAGAAGCACGAAGAAACCGGAGACTCGGACGATTTGCAGGCCTTGTTCGATCAGATCGCCTCGGGTGGCGAGAAGCGGGGAATGGAGATCGTTTCCAGTCACTCGCCGGTCGATGACGAAGCCGGGGACGACGCATTGTTGCAGGCCTTGTTCGACGAGGTCGCGGCGAGTTTCGAGGGCGACGAGGCGAGCGGGGCGGCCACGGCCGTGGAGAAGCCCGCTCCCGCACAGGTAGTGCGTACCGACTTGGTCACGAACGCCGAAGAAGCGGTTTTCAACCGTATCGGCGTGATGACCCGGCAGGTGCACGACACCTTGAGGGCGTTGAGCGGGGACGATGCGTTGAAGGACGCGGTCGATGCGATTCCGGATGCGCGCGAGCGTCTCAACTACATCGCGGTCATGACCGAGCAGGCTGCGAGCCGTGTGCTGAACGCGACCGACATCGCCAAGCCCTTGCAGGACAAGGTGCTTTCCGGTGCGCGAACGCTCGAAGGCCGGTGGGACAAGCTCTTTGCCAATGAACTGTCGGTGGAGGAGTTCAAGGCGCTGGCCGGTGAAACACGTAATTTTCTGGGCGAAGTCCAGAACAGCAGCCATGCGACCAATGCGCAGCTGATGGAAATCATGATGGCTCAGGACTTCCAGGATCTGACCGGGCAGGTCATCAAGAAGGTGCTCGATCTGGCGCAGACCCTCGAAACCGAACTGGTCAAGCTCTTGATCGAGGTGACGCCCCCGGGCATGAAGGTAGCGAAGTCGAACAGTCTGATGAACGGCCCGGTCATCAATGCCGGCGACCGGGACGACGTCGTGACCTCACAAGAGCAAGTGGACGATTTGCTCGACAGCCTTGGCTTCTGATGCCAGGGGATCGTGATAGCGGGGGCGCCGGGGTAGTGGACCGCGCCGACCGGGGACAGGAAGCGAGAAGAACATGAGTGATTTCGCCGGAATGGAAGACCTCCTCCAGGATTTCCTGATCGAAGCAGGGGACCTGCTATCGGGGGTCGATAACAAGCTGGTCGATCTCGAGCGTGCGCCCAACGACAAGGGCTTGCTCAACGAGATATTCAGGGGCTTTCACACGATCAAGGGTGGGGCCGGTTTTCTCAATGCATCCGAGCTGGTGACGTTGTGCCACCTGACCGAGAACCTGTTCGACAAGCTGCGCAATGCCGAGCTCAGCCTGACGCCCGAGATCATGGATGTGATCATGGAAGCGACGGCGACGGTGAGGGAGATGTTCGGCGCGCTCGAAGTGGGCTCCCAGCCCAAGCCGGCCGATCCGGGACTGATCGATAGGCTCAAGCGCGCGATCGCAGGGGAACTTTCGGGTGGCGGGGGAGAAGTCGAGGCCCCGGTCCCTCCGCCCAAACAAGCCGGGAAAAGCGATGCGAAGGCTTCGTCGGGCGGGCCGGACTGGGTCGTGCTTCACGGCGCCGTTACCGGGCAGCCGGAGAAAAAAGCCGCCCCCACGCCTTCGAAGTCTACCCAGATCGTCGTCAAGCAAACCCCGGAACAAATCATCGAGCACGCGGTAGGTCGGCGTGCCGGAGACAAGCCGGGCGCGATGTCCGCGCCGGTTGGGCGTCGCGAGGGCGAGCGTCAGCGGGATACCTCGATACGGGTCGACACCGCCCGGCTCGACCAGGTCTTGAACCTGTCCGGCGAAATCGGGCTGACAAAGAACCGCCTCAACGCCTTGCGCAGCGACATCCTCAGCGGGCGTAACGACAGCGAGACCCTGCATGCACTCGATCTGGCGGTCAGCCAGCTCGATCTGCTGGTCTCCGACCTGCAGAACGCGGTCATGAAGACCCGGATGCAGCCGATCGGTCGACTGTTCCAGAAGTATCCGCGAATTGCGCGCGATCTCGCGCGCAATCTGGGCAAGGACGTCGAACTGGTACTGAAGGGCGAAGAAACCGAGATCGACAAGACCATGATCGAGGATCTCGGCGATCCCATCATTCACCTGATCCGCAATGCGGTCGATCACGGGGTCGAGGAGACCGCCGACCGGATTGCACACGGCAAGCCCACCAAGTCCAAAGTCCGTCTCGAGGCCCAGCAGGAAGGCGATCACATCATCATTCTGGTGGCCGATGACGGGCGTGGCATGAACGCCGAGCGCCTGCGGGCAAAGGCCCAGGAAAAGGGCCTGATCACCGACGAAGAAGCCAATTCGATGGACGAGCGCCAGAGCTACAACCTGGTGTTCCTGCCCGGCTTCTCGATGGCGCAGCAGGTGTCGGATGTGTCCGGGCGTGGGGTCGGCATGGATGTGGTGCGAACCAATATCCAGAAGCTCAATGGCACGATCGATATCCGCTCCCAGGCCAACAAGGGAACAACCTTCATCATCAGCCTGCCATTGACGCTGGCGATTCTGCCGGTGCTGCTGGTCAGGTTGGGGGATCAACCGTTTGCAGTGCCGCTGTCCATGGTCAGGGAGATTCTGCCGATCGAGCCGAGTGGGGTGCAGGAGGTCAGCGGGCGCGCGACCATGGTCATTCGTGGCGAAGTGCTTCCGGTACTGCCCTTGGCCGGTCTGCTGGGCTGGTCGCTGGATCGAACCCCTCAGTACGGGGTGCTGATGCAGGCCGCCGAGCAATCCTTCATTCTCGCGGTGGACACCTTTGCCGGCCGCGAGGACGCGGTGATCAAGTCGCTGGACGACTTCCGTCCCAAGGGCGTGGCAGGCGTCACCACACTCGCCAACGGTCAGATCGTGCTGATCCTGGACATGAAGGAACTACTGAGTGGTGTCGGAGAGAACCGCGGCGTGACCCGCCGCGAACTGATCCGCGAGCAACAACCGGCGCTGACCAACTGAACGCTCGTGCAGTGGAGCACACAGGGTGGCACTTAAGGTTGCATGGCGAAACGCCCTCCCTTTTCAAGATACAAGGGGGAGGAGCCCACCATCCGACGCCATACCTAAGCGTTCTTAACGTAGCACTACATACACTAGCTGAGAGCGTGGCGAGGGGGCATTGCACGAGGCGCGGGTCACCCGTGACCGGTCAGGTCGACGGGCGATCGCGCGCACTTCGGGCGACGCCGTCATCGAGTCGCGCGGTGGATTGATTCACCCACTCCGTTTCACCCGCACCGGTTTTGACGGGCGCCAGGTTTGAGGCCAGGCCGCCCGCACGCCAAAGTGCTCATGCGGTCAGTTTCAGCAACTCGGAGAAGGCTTTTTCGAATTGCGCCAGGCCTTCACGCTGGAGTTGTTCGCCCACTTCGGTCATGTCGATTCCGGCTGCGGCAAGGGCTTCATACTGCGCGCGCGCCGCGTCGACATCGCTGCCGATCGTATTGCCGACTTTGCCATGGTCCCGCAGTGCCGCCAGGGTGGCGTCCGGGAGGGTGTTGACCGTTTCCGGTCCGATCAAAGGTTCCACGTAGAGCAGGTCGCTGTAGTCCGGATTCTTGGTGCCGGTGCTGGCCCACAGCATGAACTGGGGTCGTGCGCCCGCTGCGGAGAACTCGGCGAAAGCCGGGCCGTGGAAACGCTGCAGGTAAGCCTGGTAGGCAAGCTTGGCGGTCGCGACTGCGCTCTTGCCCCACAGTGCTGCTACGGTGTCGCCCATGCCCTCGAGGCGCGCATCTACCAAGGTGTCGACCCGGCTGAGGAAGAGGCTGGCGACCGATATCACCCTTCCTGGTTCGCCCCCGTTGTCGATCAGGTCGCGCAGGCCGGCGATGTAGGCCTTGGCGACCGCATCCACATGCGCCAGCGAGAACATCAGGGTGACATTGACGCTGATGCCCTGGGCGATCAGCGCGGTGATCGCCTCCAGGCCGGCGGGCGTCGCCGGCACTTTGATCAGGAGGTTGTTGCGATCGACTTCCTGCTTCAGGCGAAGTCCCGCTTCCACGGTCGTGGCAGCATCGTGCGCGAGTTCGGGCGAGACCTCCAGGCTGACGAAGCCGGCCGAGCCGCCGCTGGCGTCGAAAGTCGGGCGCATCAGGTCGCAGGCACGCTGTACGTCGGGTACCACCAGACGCTCGTACCGTGCTTCGGCCGTCATCGCCTCGGTCTTGAGCGAGGCCAGATCCGATTCGTAGTAGCGCCCGTCGGCAATCGCCTTGTGAAAGATCGACGGATTGGTGGTGATTCCGGCGATACCGTCTTCGGTGATCATCCTGGCCAACTGGCCTTCGTTCAACAAGGTACGCGAGAGATTGTCCAACCAGATTTGCTGACCGGCATTCTTGGCTTGAAGCAGGGGGTTCATTGTGTGGCGACCGTTGGTTGTTCTGGAGTAGCCAACTATTGTGCATCGATTCGATGACACATGAAAGGCTGCGGATCGCGCTCGCAGATCGAGACCCTGCGATCAAGGCCCCATCGTCCAGCCCAATCCGATCGCGACCTGGCGAAAATCGTCAGAGGGTGGGCAACGGATCGTCAGAGGGTCGCCGCTTTCCGGATGCGAAAGGTGCATTTCGGTGCATGCCAGCAACAACCGGTTCACACCGAACCGCTCGACAAATAAACGGTTGTGCCGCCCTTTGCCGTAGGTCGCATCGCCGATGATGGGATGCGAGACGTGTTTGAGATGGCGTCGCAGCTGATGGCGGCGGCCGGTTTCCGGCTCGAGTTCGAGCAAGGCATAGCGGCTGCTGGGATAGCGGTCGACACGGAGCGGCAACTCGGCGGTGGCCAGACGACGGAAGCGGGTGAGGGCCGACTGGGCGGCGTGTGAGACGTCGTCGGGCCGATGCTCGATATCGTCATGTTGTCGCGACAGGGGATGATCGATGAGGCCCTCTTCCGGCGGGTATCCTCGAACGATGGCGAGGTAGCGCTTGAGGACATCGCGGGATGCGAAAGCGGCCCCCAACCTGGCCGCGCTGACCGGATCGAAGGTGAAGATCAGGATGCCGGAGGTGCCCTTGTCGAGTCGATGGGCGGGGTAGACGCGCCGACCGATCTGGTCACGAAGCAACTGCACCGCGAACCGTGTTTCATGGCGATCGATCGCCGAACGGTGTACCAGTAATCCTGACGGCTTGTCGATCGCGACGACATGGTCGTCGAGGTGAAGAATGGTGAGCATTCACCCTCTGTTCAAGTTTCGAACCACGAAAAGAAAAGGCGACCCTCTGGGTCGCCCCTTCTGCCCGCTGATCCCGCTAGTGTAGTGGTGCACGCTGTATGGCACTTAAGTCGGCACAGCAACGCTCCCTGCCCTTCAAGAGGAAGGTCTCGCCAGCGACGTTTGCGATTGGACGGCTTGGGGTGGGGATGGGGGGACTCCGCAGCGTCCGCTAGAAACCCATCCCCATCCTGTCGTTCCACCTCAAAGGGGAAGGAACCTGCTCATCACGCTTGCACACTCAGGCCGCGAAGTTCTGCGACGCGAAGTCCCAGTTGGCCAGGCTGTTCAGGAAGGTCGCGACGAAGTCGGGGCGGCGGTTGCGGTAGTCGATGTAATAGGCATGCTCCCAGACGTCGATACAGAGCAGCGCGGTGTCACCGGTCGTCAGCGGGGTGCCGGCAGCGCCCATGTTGACGATGTCCACCGAACCGTCGGCTTTCTTGACCAGCCAGGTCCAGCCGGAGCCGAAGTTGCCGACAGCCGAAGCGGTGAAGGCCTTCTTGAAGTCCTCCAAGGAACCCCACTTCGCGTTGATCGCTTCGGCCAGCGCGCCGGTCGGTTCGCCACCGCCGTTCGGCTTCATGCTGTTCCAGAAGAAGGTGTGATTCCAGACTTGGGCGGAATTGTTGTAGATGCCGCCTGCCGGCGCCTTCTTGACGATCGCCTCGAGGTCGAGGTTCTCGAACTCGGTACCCTTGATCAGGTTGTTCAGGTTGGTCACATAGGCCTGGTGGTGCTTGCCGTAGTGGAACTCGAGCGTCTCGGCCGAAATATGCGGTACGAGTGCGTCTTTGGCATAGGGCAGTGCGGGTAGGGTATGTTCCATCAATCTCTCCAGTATCGATTCCGGGGTTCCGGAGTGTATAAAGCCTGACTATTCTAGTCGGGAATTGGGAGCGCTGACAATATCGCTTGTCGTCGCCCGGAGTGGCCGTCGAATCTCCAGCGGCCAAGCGGAGCCGCCTACGTATCCGAAACGGTCGCTGCAAATGCGCCTTCGGCCAACTCGACCGATATATTGTCACCGATGTTCAGGGTTGCAGTCGAGCGCAGGATTTCGCCCCGGGCATCCCGGGTGATGCTGTATCCGCGTGACAGCACCGCGGTGGGGGCCAGATGCGCAAGATGCGTTTCCAGCGCATCGAGTTGCTCCCGTCGTCGCTCGACGAGCGCCCGACCCAGTTTCGCAAGTCTTGCGCTGAGCTGCTCGCATTGCGTCCTCTGGCGGGTCAGGTCGGGTCGGGTCGCGCGCAGGCGAACGCCGAGAAACGCGATCCGGCTGCGGGATTGTTCGGACCGTCGTGATTGGGCCGCGCGCAGACGCCGTGCCAGTTCGGTCACCGACTCGGAAGAGCGCTGCAGCCGTTCTCTGGGGTGGCGCAAACGCAGCGCGCTCTGGTCCAGGCGCTGCGAGGCGGTGTTCAGCCGAGTCCGCATTGCGCCGCCGAGCTCACGTGCCAGGTTGCGCAAGCGAATCGCGGCATCGAAGTAACCGCCGCTGGCCAGTTCGGCCGCGCCGGTCGGAGTGGCCGCGCGCAGATCGGCGACAAAGTCGGCAATGGTGACGTCGGTCTCGTGACCGACTCCGCTGATGACTGGCACCGGGCACGCCCGTATGCTGCGCGCGAGCGCCTCGTCGTTGAAAGCCCATAGATCCTCTATGCTGCCGCCTCCGCGCGCGACCAGCAGCACATCAAGCTGATCGGACGCGGCGCGCCGGGAGGCGGTACGCACGGCCTCGGCCAGCAAGGCCGCAGCGCCTTCGCCTTGTACCGGCGCCGGGTAAAGCACGATCGGAATGTTGGGTGCGCGGCGGCGTATCGCCGCGACTATGTCCTGCAGAGCGGCCGCATTGGCTGACGTGACCACCCCGATGCGTCGGGGAAAGCGCGGAATCGCGCGCTTGGCCGCGGTGTCGAACAGGCCCTCCGCGGCGAGTCTTTCCTTGAGGCGCACAAAGGCTTCGAACAGGTTGCCGGCCCCGGCCTGCCTGAGCTGTTCTATGCCCAGCTGAAAATCGCCGCGTGCTTCGTACAGCGTGACCAGCGCACGCGCTTCGACCCGCATCCCGTTCTCGGGTCGAAAGCCGAGCAGTTGCGCCTTGTTGCGCCACATCGTGCAGCGGACCTGGGCCTGGTCGTCCTTCAGCGTGAAATAGAGGTGTCCGGAGGCAGCACGGGTCAGGTTGGAGATCTCTCCGGCGATGCGAAGGAGCGGGAAGCTGCGCTCGAGCAGGAGGCGGGCGAACCGGTTCAGGTCCGATACGCTGATTACCTCGGCGGGGTCTAGCGGTAATGAGGTGGGATCGGCCGAAAGTCGCATGTGCGGCAGTTTAGCAGGGCGAGCGGGTGGTCCGGTATCAGGCCGACAATGAGTGCTTTGGGTCGGTCGTATCGCAGTTCGGCTATCCACAAGTGGATGAGCCTGTCAATGTCTCTGCAAAAAACACTTTCGGATCAATGGGGTATTTTTAAGTAACTGAATTTATTGAAGAAAAGTTTGCACAATTTTGTGGCGAACTGGCACGATCCGCGTAAATACGGCCATTCCGGTGCGACTGTGAAGGCCATCCACAAAGTTATCCACAGAAAATGTGGATTCTCTCCAAGCTTGCCGGGTGACCTGGACGAACCCGCGCCGACCCAAGCAAAGGGTTTCCACCTATGTCTTGCGGCCGAGGCTTGCGCTAGATTTGGGACTCGTTGCCTCAAAAAGCCGTGTTTTGCCGCCGATCGCCGGTCTTGATTTTATTGATATCAGGCTAGCCAGGCCGGCGCGCTCAGGCCATTGACGAATAATTCAAACAGGAGACCAAACAATGCGACTTCGCAAGTTTCTCATTGCTTCCGCGCTGATGCTGACCGTGCCGCTGGCGGGCGCCCAACAACAGCTCTCGATCGCGACCGGTGGCACCGGCGGTGTGTACTACCCCTATGGTGGCGGCTTGGCCGAACTGATCAATCGTCACATAGATGGCCATTCGGCGGTCGCGGAAGTGACAGGTGCATCGGTTGAGAACATGGGTTTGATCGGCCGCGGTGATTCGGACCTCGCCTTGGTGCTGGCCGATACCGCCTACCAGGCCTATACCGGTACCGGTCGTTTCGAGGACCGCAAGATCGACAAGACGCGCGCGATCGCCTCGATCTATCCGAACGCGGTTCAGATCGTGACGCTGGCCAATTCCGGTATCACGTCCCTGCAGGATCTCAAGGGCAAGCGGGTCTCGGTCGGCGCGCCGGGTAGTGGTACCGAAGTCAATGCCAATGCGCTGCTCGAAGCCAATGGCATCACCTACAGCGACATCACGGTGCAGCGGCTCAACTTCAACGAAACCGCGGACGCATTGCGCGACGGTGACATCGATGCCGGTTTCTGGAGCGTTGGCCCTCCCACCAGTTCCATTCTCAACCTGGCGGCCACCCGTGATATCGCCCTGGTCGCGCTGACCGAGGACGAGATCGCGAATGCACAGAAACTCGAACCGGTGTTCGCACCCTATACCTTGCGCGCCGGCATGTACGACAAAGTGGACGAGGCGGTTCAGACCATCAGCATCCCCAACGTGCTGGTCGTCAATGCCGACATGTCCGACGAGCTCGCGTATGCGATCACCAAGGTCCTGTTCGAGAAAACCGCTGAGTTGATCGCCATTCACCCGGCCGCCAACGACACGACGGTGGACTTCAGCCTGACCTCCACCCCGGTCCCGCTGCATCCTGGCGCGATCCTGTATTACGAGGAAATCGGTCAGACCGTGCCCGATCGATTGAAGCCATAAGGCGTGAAGGGCGCGGTGGTCGATGTTTCGCCGCCTCGCGGTGAAGCATCGGCCCCGGGTGCAGGGTGGGAACGCGGTGGAAACCATGAAACGACCGCCGCGTCACGGCCCATCGGCGGTCGGGCACCGCGTTCGGTTCGCCCGATGGTGTTTCGGTCCGATCCAGTGATGCATCCTGTCCATGGTATTTGATCCAAAGTGCGGGCTAGCGCGGTTGATGCCGCTGTGGCTCGCATTCGTCGTCTTGCCGGTCTTGTCCGGTCAGGAGACGGGGCGGATTCAGGTGGTCGATGCCGGCGGGGAGGTGCGCGGCGGCTTCCAAGTGGCCGCCGATGATCGCTGGTGCCTGGTATGGAATCATTCGGTTACCGGCTTCGAGGTGCGCGACTGTTTTGTCCATCGGCCGCCACACATGCTGCTCGAATACAGTCTTCAGCCGGATTTCGCTGCCGGACTCGGGCATGTCGAGGGGCGCGGCGAGATGGTGTCGGATGGCGAGGGCGGTTATCGGATCGAGCGTATCGATGAAGTCGTGCCAGGCGGTGTTCTTCGCCTGCGGGTCGGTAGCGCAGCGGTCGATCATCGTATCGAACACGGCGCGGGTACGCTGAGCCTGAGCCCCGATTTTGCCCATCGCCGCATGGAAATCCGTTACGTGTCGCCGTGACACGGGTCAATTTGTCGATGAGAGCCTTATGAGCCAACAGGAACAGACATCGCCTTCACTGCTCGGGGTGAGCGGTCTTCAGCCCAAACCCGTGTTGTGGTTGATCACCATCGTTGCGGTCGGACTGTCCTTGTTCCAGCTTTACTCGGCCGGGATTCAGCAACTCGGCTTGTTCTATCAGCGCAGCATCCACCTCGCCCTGATCATGATGCTGGCGTTCCTGCTGTATCCGGTTTTCGGCAGCAACCGCAGGCGCGGCATCATCGGCGGAATCATAGACACGCTGTTTTTCGCCGGGGCATTCATCACCGGCTTCTATCTCGCGTTCTACCTCGACGACATCATCGCGCGGGCGGGCTTCTGGAATCAGACCGACATCGTCGTTGGATGCATCGCGGTGGTCACGGTGCTGGAGGCGAGTCGACGCGCGGTCGGACTCGGCTTGACCATCATCGGTGCGCTTTTCATCGTCTATGCACTTGCCGGACCACGCGGCGCCTTGCCATGGCTGTCGGATTTTCTCCCGGGCATTCTGGCGCACCGCGGCTACACGGTGGAGCGGCTGGTCGGACAGCGTTATCTCGGACAGGAAGGTCTGTTCGGCCTGCCGCTCGGTGTGGCGGCGACCTTCATTTTCGTTTTCGTGCTGTTCGGCGCCTTTCTCGAAGTCACCGGCGCCGGCAAGTTCTTCATCGATCTGGCCTATGCGGCGACCGGCAGGCAGCGCGGCGGGCCGGCCAAGGCCGCGGTGCTGGCTTCGGCCGGGATGGGCTCGATTTCAGGTAGCGCGATCGCCAACGTGGTGACCACCGGCGCGTTCACCATTCCGTTGATGAAACGCCTCGGCTACAAGCCGGCCCAGGCCGGTGGCATCGAGGCGGCGGCGAGTACCGGCGGCCAGATCATGCCGCCGTTGATGGGTGCTGGCGCGTTCCTGATGGCCGAGTACACCGGGGTGCCCTATCTCGAGATCGTCAAGGTCAGCATCATCCCGGCCCTGCTTTATTTCGGCACGGTCTATCTGTTCGTCCATATCATCGCGATCAAGCAGGGCATGAAGGGCATGGCCGCGAGCGAACTGCCTTCGGTGCGTCAGGTCATGCGTGAGGGCTGGCATTTCCTGGTGCCACTGGTGGTGCTGGTCTATCTGCTGGTGATGCACATGTCGCCGATGCGGGTGGGCTACTACGCGGTGGTGTCGGTGGTCGCGGTCGCGGTGCTGCGCTATCTGGCGTGGTTCTTCGTGATCGGTCCGCGCCAGGGGCATCCGGTCGATTGGGTGCGGATTCGCCAGATGGTCGCGCGTGGCCTGCAACTTTTGATCGAAGGGCTGTCGCTGGGGGCGCGCAATGCGGTGCCGGTGAGCATGGCCTGCGCGGTCGCCGGCATCATCGTCGGCGTAGTCGGTTTGACCGGGCTAGGTTTGAAGTTCTCGTCGATGATGATGGCGTTCTCGGGCGGGAACATCGTGCTGGCCTTGTTGCTGGTCATCATCGCCAGCCTGATCCTCGGCATGGGGCTGCCAGTCACGGCGGCCTACATCGTGCTGATCGTGCTGGTCGGCCCGGCGCTGTCCAGCGAATTCGGTATTCCGTTGCTGATCGCGCATTTGGTGGTGTTCTGGTATTCGCAGGATTCGAACGTCACGCCACCCGTGGCATTGGCCGGTTTTGCCGGAGCTGCGATCGCCGGTAGTAAACCAATGGAAACCAGTTTCCAGGCCTGGAAGTTCGCCAAGGGTTTGTACCTGATTCCGCTGTTCATGGTGTTCAACCAGGAGCTGATCATGGGTGGCCCGCTGCCGGTCATGATCTGGACCGTGGTGATCGCCGTGTGTGCGCTGGCCGCCTTTGCTGCCGCGCTGGAAGGCTATTTGTTCACCTGGATGAACCCGATACCGCGCTTGTTGATCGTTCCGGCGACCATCGCGGTGTTCTACCCGAACATGATGGTCGAGGTGGCAGGGCTGGCGACCATCCTGCTCGTGCTTGGGCACAACTGGTGGCTGTCTCGTCGCGAAGCGCGCCTGGCCTGATTGGTTCCAGTTCGGGTCGGAAGGCGGGTGCGGCCGGGTTGTCGGGCCCGATCCCGGCCGGAATCCGTCACGGACTGGACTGATCCGGGTCGCGCGCTTGCCCTGTTCAACGTCGGGCGCTAGAGTTCGGCCTTTCGGCTAGGGGAGAATCGGTGCGTGTTCGCGATCATTGAAGCATCCGGTTGGCCGATATGGCCGCTGTTGTTGGCCTCGGTCATCGCCGTCGCGTTGATCATAGAGCGCTCGATGAGCCTGCGTCGATCCAAGGTCGTTCCGCAGGGCTTGCTGGAAGAAGTATTGGCCGATCTGCGTCTGCATGGGGTCAGCCTCGAGATGGCCAATCAGGTCGCGCTGCACTCCCCCTTGGGCAAGGTGCTCGCAGCCGGTTTGCGCAATGTGAACAGCACCCGCGAGATCATGAAGGAGGCGATCGAGGAAACCGGTCGCGCGGTCGCGCATGAACTCGAACGCTATCTGACCACGCTCGGCACCATCGCCGCGATCAGCCCCTTGCTCGGCCTGTTCGGCACCATCGTCGGGATGATCGACATCTTCGCATCGCAGGGTGTCAGCGGCGCCAATCCGCAGCAGCTCGCGCAGGGAATTTCGATCGCGCTGAACACCACCGGGCTCGGGCTGATCATCGCGATACCGGCGACCATTTTCTGGCGCCATTTCCGCGCCCAGGTCGATGCGCTGGTCATCGATATGGAGCAGCAGGCGATCAAGCTGGTCGAAGTCGTGCATGGTGAGCGCAGGGCATAGGGCATAGGGCGGACGATGAATTTTCAGCGTGGTTCCCGTCACGAGGCGCCGGAGGTCAACCTGATCCCATTGATCGATGTGGTACTGGTCATCATCATTTTCCTGATGCTGACCACCACCTTCTCCAAGGTGGCGGGTCTCGAGATCAACCTGCCCACCGCCGATGCCGAAGCGACCGAAGCGCAGGCCAGCGAAATCACCGTGGCGATCACCGCAGGGGGCGATGTCATCATCAACGGCGCCCCGATCGGTTCGCGCGACGTCGCCGCGGTGGCGGCCGCGCTAGGTCGCGCCGTGTCGCCCGATGCCGGCGAGCCTATCATCGTGATCAATGCGGACGCGCAGGCCTCACATCAAAGCGTGATCGATGTGATGCAGGCGGCTCAGCAGGCGGGTTTGCCGCAGATCACTTTCGCCATCCAGGCTCCTCAGGACTGAATGTGGTCGCTCGGTCGCCGACCCGGCCGACCTCCGGCCGCCGCATGCACGCTAGACGTCTCGCCGCGATGCGGGCTGGAGCCGTACGACCACGCGGCATCTCCTGCCGCGCGCGCTGAGCCATGCCTGCACGAAAGCCCGAACACTGGTCTCACCGCTCACCGACCGCCGTGGCGCTGTTGCCGGTCGCGGCCTTGTTCTGGCTGCTCGCATCGATCCGGCGTGGCCTGTATCGACTAGGCTGGATACGTTCGGTCCGTCTGCCGGTACCCGTCGTGGTGGTCGGCAACATCGCGGTCGGCGGAAGCGGCAAGACGCCGGTGGTGCAGTGGCTGGTCGAGTCGCTGCGTGCGGCAGGTTATCGTCCCGGGGTCGTGAGCCGGGGCTATGGCGGATCGATTTCCGGCGTTGCCCTGGTTGGCCCCGACGCCGATCCGGTCAGCCATGGCGACGAGCCGGTGCTGCTGGCGCGTGCCTGCGCTTGTCCGGTTGCGATCGGGATCGATCGTCCGGCTGCGGCACATCTTCTGCTGCATGCGAATCCCGAGTGCGATGTCCTGATCTCCGATGACGGACTGCAACACTACCGTCTCCAGCGCGATATCGAGCTGATCGTGCTCGATCCGGCCACCCTGGGAAATGGTTGGCTACTGCCGGCGGGGCCGTTGCGGGAAGGGCTGTCACGCCTTGCCGGGTGCGATCTGGTGATCTCGCATGGTGAGGATGCCACCGGGCCGGCATGGTTGGCTGCTGCGGTGCCGATCAGGAAAATGCGCCTGGTCGGTAACGAGATCCATCGACTCGGTGATCCGGCGGTGCGTCGGCCCTTGTCCGATCTTTCCGGCCAGCGGGTGCACGCGATCGCCGGCATCGGCCGACCCGAGCGGTTTTTCGCGCAGCTCGCCGCGTCCGCTGTCGAGGTGGTGCCTCACCCTTTTCCCGATCATCATCATTTCACCCGAGCAGACCTCGATTTCGGCGACGATGCACCAAGCATCATGACCGCCAAGGATGCGGTAAAATGCGAGGCCTTTGCGCTGGCCGATGCCTGGGTACTACCGGTCAGGGCGGTCATCGAGCCGGGCGCAATCGAACGAATACTGGAGAAACTGAAGCATGGACGCGAGGCTGCTTGACATTCTGGTGTGCCCGATCTGCACGGGGCCGCTCGACTTCCTGAAGGACAGGCAGGAGCTCGTCTGCAAGGCGGACCGTCTTGCTTTCCCGATCCGGGACGGTATCCCGGTCATGCTCGAGGAAGAAGCGCGCCAGATGCCGGCCGAGGAAGTCGAGGCCTTGCGCAAGTGACGGACGGATCCGTCGCAGCGGCATTCCGGGTGGTGATTCCGGCCCGGCATGCCTCCACCCGCCTGCCGGGCAAGCCCCTCGCGGATATTGCCGGAAAGCCGATGGTGGTGAGGGTACTGGAGCGCGCCTTGCTCGCCGGGGCCGAATCGGTATGCGTCGCGACCGACCATCAGGGCGTGCACGATGCCGTCACCGGTTTCGGGGCCGAGGCCTTGATGACCCGCGCCGACCATCCCAGCGGCACCGATCGTCTGGCCGAGGTGGTCGAGACCTGCGGCTGGGCCGACGACGATATCGTGGTGAATGTGCAGGGCGACGAACCGCTGATCGATCCCGCGCTGATCGCGGCGGTGGCCCGGGCACTGGCCGACAACCCGGATGCGGCGGTCGCGACCGCGGCGCATCCGATGTCCGATGCCGACGAGTTCTTCAATCCCAATGTCGTCAAGGTCGTGTGCGACGAGAGTGGTGCCGCGCTGATGTTCTCGCGCGCGCCGATTCCGTGGGCGCGTGACGCCTTCGCCACGACCAGGCAAGTCCTGCCCCCGGATTTTCCCGCTTTGCGCCATGTCGGCATCTATGCCTATCGCGCCTCTTTTCTGAGGCGCTACGCTGGTTTGTCGGTTTCGCCGATCGAGCAGTGGGAGGCGCTGGAGCAGCTCCGGGTGATGTGGCATGGATACCGGATCGCCGTGGTCCGTATCGATCAGGCTCCCGCCCCCGGTGTAGATACACCGGAAGACCTGGAGCGGGTCAGACGTGTATTTGACCAGTCAGAAAGTGTGCAGTAAGTTTCGACGTTCAACATCAAGAAGTGGCTGCCAGGCGTGGGTCACGTAAAGGGAGGGAAGTAATGAGATTGATTCTTTTGGGACCCCCGGGTGCAGGCAAGGGCACACAAGCCAACTTCATCAAGGAAAAGTTCGGCATTCCGCAGATTTCCACCGGCGACATGCTGCGGGCAGCGGTCAAGGCCGGCACCCCGCTCGGTATCGAGGCGAAGAAAGTGATGGATTCCGGTGGCCTGGTGTCGGACGACATCATCATCGGTCTGGTCAAGGACCGTCTGCAGCAGGACGACTGCAAGAGCGGCTACATGTTCGACGGCTTCCCGCGCACGATTCCCCAGGCCGACGCCATGAAGGATGCCGGCGTGCCGCTGGACGTCGTTCTGGAGATCGACGTGCCGGATGCCGAGATCATCGAGCGGATGAGTGGTCGCCGGGTGCATCTGGCCTCCGGCCGTACCTACCATGTCAAGTACAACCCGCCCAAGGTCAACGGCAAGGACGATGTCACCGGCGACGACCTGATCCAGCGCGACGACGATACCGAAGAAACCGTCCGTAAGCGTCTCGAGATCTACCACGCCCAGACCAAGCCGTTGGTGGATTACTACACCGCCTGGGCCGCGTCGGGTGACGCCGCGGCACCGAAAGTGTGCAAGATCTCCGGTCTCGGTGCGGTCGACGACATCACCGCACGTGCGTTCGACGCGCTCAAGTAAGCGACGCCATCCTCGCGGGCGCGGTCAGAGGCGTAATCACGCCCTTGACCGCGCCTTGTTCTTTCTGACGACATGAGCACAAACGACTCCAGGCGCAATCTCTTCTACGCGCAGTCCGGTGGCGTGACCGCAGTCATCAATGCGACCGCGGCCAGCGTCATCCAGGCCGCGCGATCCCGTCCCGATGCGATCGGTACCGTGCTGGCTGGCCGGCACGGCATTCTCGGTGCGCTCGATGAAGACCTGATCGATACCGCGCAACTGAGCGCGTCCGATCTCGAGCGGCTCATGTCATTACCCGGTGGCGTATTCGGGTCCTGCCGTTTCGATCTGGATGCACCGGCCGACAACCCGGCCCAGTATGACCGGCTGTTCGACGTGTTCGCGGCGCACGACATCGGCTATGTCCTCTACAACGGCGGCAACGGTTCGATGGATACCGTCGACAAGCTGTCGAGTGCGGCGCGCGCGCGCGCTTATCCGCTGGTTTGCGTAGGCATACCCAAGACGGTGGACAATGACCTGGAAGGGACAGACTGTTCCCCCGGCTTCGGCTCGGCCGCGAAGTTCGTCGCGACCGCGATGCTGGAGGCCGGGCGCGATCTCGATGCGATGGCGAGCCGGGTCGGGCGAGCCTTCGTGATGGAGGTGATGGGTCGCAACGCAGGCTGGCTGGCGGCAGCGACCGCGCTGGCGGCACGCCACCCGGACGATCCGCCGCATATCATCCTGATGCCGGAGGTTCCATTCGACGAAGCGGTGTTCCTTGACCGGGTCCGGGAAACGGTCGAACGACTCGGGTATTGCGCGATCACGGTGTCCGAGGGCATTCGCCATGCCGACGGGTCGCTGGTGATGGAGCAGTCTCACGACCGCAAGGGTCATGTGCAACTGGGCGGGGCAGGGCAGTGCATCGCGCGCAGCATCCATCGCGCCTTGGGCTACAAGCACCACTGGGCGATTCCCGATTACCTGCAGCGTGCCGCCGGTCATCTCGTCTCGGCCAATGACCACGCCCACGCCTGCGCGGTCGGTCAGGCTGCAGTCGATTACGCGCTGGCCGGCATGGACGGCGTGATGGCGGCGATCCGGCGCGATGCGGATGAACCCTACTCGTGGTCGGTGGTGCCGGTGGCGATCGCCCAGGTCGCGAACCTGGAGCGGCTGGTACCCAAGGCCTATATTCGTGACGATGGTCTGCATGTGACCGACGCGGCACGGCGCTATCTGCGACCGCTGATCGCCGGTGAGCGCTTCCCCGCCTATCTCGACGGGGTGCCGGACTATGCCCGCTTTCGGCTGGCGTCGGTGGTGAAGCGCCTAGTTTGAGTCGCGGTGATTCGGCGGCCAAAAGTCACGCAACTCAGCTATCCATCCCTAGACTTCGGCATCGCGAACCCGGCGCAGGCCGCGCACGCGCCGGGTTGCTTGCCGGTACTCAGCCGCTGACGGCCGGATTCAGCGTGTAGGTGCCGGTCAGGCTGGCCTCGGCCAGGACATGACCGGCGATTGCCTGGCGGACCTCGGCGCCACCGAAGCGTCCATCCAGCGGACATTTGTCTACGTCCAGCGCATACACAGTGAAGACGTAGTGGTGCAGCAGTTCGTCGTTCCACGGCGGGCAGGGGCCGTCGTAGCCGTAGTAGTCGCCGGCCATCGCCGCATCGCTCGCGAACCAGGCGGTGTAGTCGTTGATGCCCTGTCGGGTGCCGTTGGCCGCGGCGGGGCCGGCCTTGCCGGTCGGCGTCACTTCCGAGCAATAGCTGCCCGCGGCGATTTCGCGCGGGCTAGCTGGAATATCGACCAGCACCCAGTGGAAGAAATCGATCCGTGGCAGGTCGGCGGGGACGCTGCGCCCTTCCTGGTTGACATCGTCCCCCTTGCTCGGGACATCCGGATCATGGCAGATCAGCACGAAGGAACGGGTGCCGGCGGGCACGTCGTCCCATGCCAACTGAGGGTTCAGATTCCTGCCCAGGCAGACATGGCCTTCATCGGCCGGGATGCAGAACGCGAACTCGCCCGGAATGGAGGCTCCGTCATCAAAACTGGTACTGGTCAGCTTCATCTGTAATGTCTCCTTTGTCGTCGTAAAAAGCGTTTTGACCGTTATCGCATGGCTCGTTCTCGGAGCTTGTGGATTAATCTGCTGTACGGCCAGATTGTGGTGTTGCGCGTTGCTCGCCCCCTCGCCTGTCGACTTGATATGTCTCGGTCGCTTTGTGCCGCGCGCCTTGCCCCAGGGCGCTTGCGTCGATCGCATCACAAGCCCTCAATCGGCGCCCCGTTTCCTGAAATCCTTCACCCGGAAGCCTAGCGCGAACAGGCTGGCAAAGTAAGCGGCGATACCGGCCAGCACCAGCATCGTCAGCCTGAGCGCGCGTTCCAGCGCACCCTGACTCAACCAGAGCTCGGTTTCGCCCGCGCCGAACCAGAGCACCGCTCCGAGCACGCACAGCGCGCCCAGCAGACGCAGGCTGAAGCCCATCCAGCCAGGTTGCGGACGGAAGACGCCACGCCGCAGCAGGCCGCGCAGCAACAGGCCGGCGTTGAGCAGGGAGGCCAGCCCGATCGACAAGGCGAGGCCGGCATGTTGCAGCGGGATGATGAAGGCGAGGTTCATCAACTGGGTTGCGATCAGCGTGATGATCGCGAACTTGACCGGGGTGCGGATGTCCTGGCGGGCATAGAAACCGGGCGCGAGAATCTTCACCATGATCAGCCCGGTCAGGCCGACGCTGTAGGCGATCAGCGCGAGCCGGGTCTGCATCACGTCATCGGCGCCGAACGCGCCATGCTGGAACAGGGTAGAGATCAGCGGCACCGCCAGCATCGCCAGGGCCAAGGCGGCGGGCAGGGTCAGCATCAAGGTCAGGCGCAGGCCCCAGTCCAGCATCGCGGAAAAGGCCTCCGGCCTCTCGTCGGCATGCAGCCTGGACAGGCTGGGCAGCAGGATGGTGCCGAGCGCCACTCCCAGCAGCCCGGCCGGAAACTCCATCAGGCGGTCGGCGTAGTATAGCCACGAGACGCTGCCGCTTTGCAGAAAGGAGGCGAAGATGGTGTTGATCACCAGCGAGATCTGCGCCACCGAAACGCCCAGCATGGCCGGCAGCATCAGCGTGACCACCCGGCGCACGCCGGGGTCGGACAGCTTGAGGTCGAAGCGCGGGAGCATGCCTATCCGTGCCAGCGGCCTCAGTTGCAGCAGCACCTGCAGTATCCCGCCAATGAACACTGCCCAGGCCAGCGCCAGGACTGGCGGGTCGAACCAGGGTGCGGCGAACAAGGCCATGACGATGAAACTGATGTTGAGCAGAACGGGCGTGAAGGCCGGGATCGCAAACCGGCTCCAGGTGTTGAGCACGCCTGCGGCCAGCGCCACCAGGGACATGAACAGGATGTAGGGAAAGGTGATCCGGGTCAGTTCGACCGTCAGCGCGAACTTGTCCGGTTCAGCCGAAAAGCCTGGGGCCGAGATGTAGATGATGAATGGGGCGGCGAGAATGCCGAGCAAGGAGATGGCGGTGACGACCAGTCCCAGCACGGTGGCGACCCGGTTGATCAGTTGATGCGCCTCGGCGTCGCCATGGCGGTTACGGTACTCGGCGAGAATCGGCACGAAGGCCTGCGAGAAGGCCCCTTCGGCGAACATGCGGCGGAGCAGGTTGGGCAGGCGGAAGGCGACGAAGAAGGCATCGGTGGCCATGCCGGCGCCGAAAGTGCGCGCGATGACGAAATCCCGGGCGAAGCCGAGAATGCGGGATATCAGGGTCAGGCCGCTGACCGTGACCAGAGCGCGCAACAGATTCATTCAGACCCGTCTGAAGAAAAAGCGCCATCATAACGGCTTGTGCTGCCTTCGCGGCGGATGACGTGTTCCCCGCATGTCAAGAACCTGTTGCGTTCGTTGATTCGGCAAGATAAAATCGCGTGCTTTACAGAATCAACCAACGGAAGAATACTTATGGCCAATTCGGCACAAGCCCGCAAGCGCGCCCGTCAGGCGGTCAAGGCCCGCGCCCACAACGGCAGCCTCCGTTCGCGTCTGCGCACTGCAGTCAAGGCTGTGCAAAAGGCCGTCCTGGGTGGCGACAAGGAAGCCGCTCAAGCGGTCTTTCAGAGCTCGGTGAGCACCATCGACAGCATCGCGGACAAGAAAATCATCCACAAGAACACGGCTGCTCGTCACAAGAGCCGTCTGTCTGCCGCGATCAAGGCAATGTCTGCCTGATCGCCCGCGAGGCACTGAAACGCGTGAAAAAACGGCAGCTTAGGCTGCCATTTTTTTCGCCCTGATGCGTACCAGCAAGTTGTCGTACGAACAAAGGCTCGCCGATTCTCGGCGCGTGTGATTCATGCCGCTGCAGTGCCTGGCGTCCGTTGGTTTCGGTGAAGGCCGGACTTTGAGTTCGAATTGCGATCCTGGGTAGTCGCTGCGGGCCATTTCATTTGTGCCCGCCGCTCACGGGGTGCCCGATCACAGGGCGCTCAGATATGGTCCTGATCGAGTGGCTCGATCTGCAGGTCGTTGTCGTTGGCGAAATTGACCATGAACTTGTAGGCCAGCGGCTCGACCTCGTAAAGACGCGCGTCCACCAGCACCGTCTTGTCGCCGCTGAGGTTGCAGCCTGGCCGGACATAGGGCGAATAGGTCATGCGATGGTCGGCGCCGAAGGCTGACATGATGCCGCATAGCCTGTCTGCCCAGTCGCTGGGGCGAAACTTCCTGCCTGCGCGGGTGACGCCGACGATGACGAAGCTCTTGATGTCCTGATTCATATCCCATGCCGCTGGTGGCCGCGATCGTTTGTCGCGCGTCTGCAGGGTTCAGGCTTGAGATCGATGGCGTCTTCAGACCGGCTTCCGCACCGCACAACAGGCCGCGATTCTATCAGAAAACCAGTGTCGGCTCGTGCGCGATGCGGCGACCATTCCTGCGCGATCGCAGGCTTGCGGCGCCCGAGGACGACGGGCGGAATCTATACTTTCGGGGTGCTTTCGCTTAATATCGGCCAATTGATCATTCACGGCGGCACCAGCCGCCGTGTGCGTTTCTGGAACACTCGGATCGAGGTCCTTCATGTCGCATATCATGAACACCTATGCAAGGCTGCCGGTGGCCTTCTCCCATGGCGAAGGCTCGTGGCTCTTCGACGAAACCGGCAAGCGCTACCTGGATGCGTTGTCCGGTATCGCGGTCTCGACGCTGGGTCACAACCATCCGCGCCTGGTTCGTGCCATCGCGCAGCAAGCGGCTTGTGTGCTGCATACCTCCAATCTCTACCGCATTCCGTTGCAGGAAGAACTGTCCGACCGATTGGCCGGTTTGTCCGGCATGGATGAGGTTTTTTTCTGCAACTCCGGTTGCGAGGCCAACGAGGCGGCGATCAAGCTCGCACGCATGTTCGGTCATCGCAAGGGCGTCGAAGTGCCCACCGTCATCGTGATGGAGAACGCCTTTCACGGCCGCACCATGGCGACCCTGTCGGCCACCGGTAACCGCAAGGCGCAGGCCGGTTTCGAGCCGCTGGTGGCCGGTTTCGTGCGGGTGCCCTACAAGGATATCGAAGCGATCCGCAGAATCGGCGAGCACAACGGCAGCGTCGTCGCGGTGATGCTGGAGATGGTCCAGGGCGAGGGCGGCATCAATATCGCCGACGAAACCTTCCAGCGCGAATTGCGTGCGGTCTGCGATGAGCGCGAGTGGCTGATGATCTGTGACGAAGTCCAGTGCGGCATCGGGCGCACCGGCCACTGGTTCGGCTTCCAGCGCGCCGGCGTCAAGCCGGATGTGATGACGCTGGCCAAAGGGCTGGGTTCGGGGGTGCCGATCGGCGCCTGCCTGACCTCGGGTCGTGCGGCCGGGCTGTTCGGGCCGGGCAATCACGGTTCGACCTTCGGCGGTAATCCGCTCGCCTGCGCTGCTGCGCTGGAAACCCTGGCGACCATCGAGGACGATGGCTTGATGGTCAACGCCGAGAAGATTGGCGAATCGATCAAGACCGGGCTTCGCGAGGCGCTGGCAGGATGTGTCGGGGTTGTGGACATCCGCGGCCGCGGGTTGATGATAGGGATCGAGCTCGATCGGCCTTGCGGTGTGCTGGTTGGTCAGGCGCTGGAGACGGGGCTGCTGATCAATGTCACTGCCGAGCGCGTGGTGCGACTGTTGCCACCGCTGACCTTCAGCGAGCAGGACGCGCAAAAGCTGGTCGCGCTGCTCGCGCCGCTCATCCGCAAACTTCTCGATCAGTGAGGACGGTGTGATGGCCGAGCTCAGACACTATCTCCAGTTCAAGGACTTCAGTCGCGAGGAGTACGATCACCTGTTCGAGCGCGCGCGTCGGATCAAGGAGAAGTTCAAGGGTTACGAGCCCTATCATCCGATGTTCGACCGCACGCTGGTGATGATCTTCGAGAAGGCGAGCACCCGCACACGCCTGTCGTTCGAGGCCGGCATGCACCAGCTTGGCGGCTCGGCGATCTACCTGAACACACGCGATTCGCAGCTCGGACGCGGTGAGCCGGTGGAGGATGCGGCCCAGGTGGTTTCGCGGATGAGCGACATCGTGATGATCCGCACCTTCGAGCAGGACATCATCGAGCGTTTTGCCTCGAACTCGCGGGTGCCGGTGATCAATGGCCTGACCAATGAATACCATCCGTGCCAGATCCTGGCCGACATCTTCACCTTCATCGAGCATCGTGGCCCGATCCAGGGCAAGACCGTGACCTGGATCGGTGACTCGAACAATATGTGCAACACCTGGCTGCAGGCGGCCGAGGTGCTCGGCTTCAATGTGCACGTGTCGACTCCGCCGGGTTACGAAGTCGAGCCGGAACGTGCCGGACTGTATGGCACCGACCATTTCGAAGCCTTCGAGGATCCGCTGGAGGCCTGCCGCGGGGCGCATCTGGTCACGACCGATGTGTGGACCTCGATGGGTTTCGAGGCCGAGAACGAGGAGCGGATGAAGGCCTTTGCGGACTGGTGTGTCGATGCCGAGATGATGTCGGTCGCCGCGCCGGATGCGGTGTTCATGCACTGCCTGCCGGCACATCGCGGCGAGGAGGTCACTGCCGAGGTCATCGACGGCCCGCAATCAGTCGTCTGGGACGAGGCGGAGAATAGGCTGCATGCACAGAAGGCCTTGATGGAATACCTGGTGCTCGGCAAGGTGAGCAACTGAGCGGGCGTATCAAAGTACATGGCCTCCGACCCGGAGGTCGTCAATTCGATCGGAAATGAACATGAGTGAAGTCAATAAAGTCGTCCTCGCCTATTCGGGTGGTCTGGATACCTCGGTAATCCTGAAGTGGTTGCAGGACACCTATCATTGCGAGGTGGTCACTTTTACCGCCGACCTCGGCCAGGGTGAGGAACTCGAGCCGGCACGCCAGAAGGCGCTCAAGTTCGGGATCAAGCCGGAGAACATCTTCATCGACGATTTGCGCGAAGAGTTCGTACGCGACTTCGTGTTCCCGATGTTCCGGGGCAACACGGTGTACGAGGGCGAGTACCTGCTCGGCACCTCGATTGCACGCCCGTTGATTTCCAAGCGTCAGATCGAGATCGCCCGCGCCACCGGCGCCGACGCGGTTTCCCATGGTGCGACCGGCAAGGGCAACGATCAGGTCCGTTTCGAGCTCGGCTATTACGCCTTGATGCCTGGCGTGAAGGTCATCGCGCCGTGGCGCGAGTGGGACCTGCTGTCGCGCGAGAAACTCCTCGCCTACGCCGAGAAGGCCGGTATTCCAATCGAAATGAAACACAAGCAGGGGGGCTCGCCGTATTCGATGGATGCCAACCTGCTGCATATCTCCTTCGAGGGTCGCCACCTCGAAAATCCGGCGGCCGAAGCCGAAGAGGACATGTGGCGCTGGACGGTGTCGCCCGAGGCCGCACCGGATGCAGCCGAGTATGTCGACCTCGAGTTCGAGAAGGGTGACCTGGTCGCGATCGACGGCACCCGGATGAAGCCGCACGAACTGCTCGCCAAGCTCAACCAGCTGGGCGGCAAGCACGGTATCGGCCGGCTCGACCTGGTCGAGAACCGCTATGTCGGCATGAAGAGCCGTGGCTGCTACGAGACCCCGGGTGGCACCATCCTGCTCAAGGCGCATCGCGCGATCGAATCCATCACGCTTGACCGCGAGGTCGCCCACCTCAAGGACGACCTGATGCCGCGCTATGCTTCGCTGATCTACAACGGCTACTGGTGGAGTCCGGAACGGCGCGCCTTGCAGGCGCTGATCGACAACACCCAGCAGACGGTGAGCGGCTGGGTGCGCTTGAAACTGTACAAGGGCAATGTCATCGTTTCCGGTCGCGACTCGAAGACCGATTCGCTGTTCGACCCGACGATCGCGACCTTCGAGGACGACGCCGGCGCCTACGACCAGAAGGACGCTCACGGTTTCATCCGCCTCAACGCGCTGCGCATGCGCATCGAGGCCAACGCCAAGCTCAAGAGAGGGTGAGGGCTGCGCGGCGTAGGCCGTGTCGCCGGGAGCGTGCCGATGGGAAATGAGCCGATCATTTTCGGGTTGACGGTTGCCGAGTTCGAGTCCATCTCGCTCAAGGTACTGCTGACCGCGCTTATTGTTTACATGATGTTCATCATCGGCAACCTGGCCTGGAAGTCCAAGGCCGGCAAGTACGGCACGGTGTGGATGTTTCTGGCGCTGGGTCTCGGTTTCGTCGGCTTCGTCTCCAAGGCCTTCATCGAGCGCATGCTCGGCATGTGACTGGCGATCGGTTGGCTCCGCTGCGCGGAGCCTGGCCGGCCAGCCACATTTTATTGACGGGTTTATCCACGGATGCGCGGGTAGCCGGGCGGGTAACTCGCCCGACCTCGGCAAACGAACGCTAATGACAAGGAAGCGGAATCAACATGGCTGTGACTGACAAGTTCGACAACGTGGCGCTGACGACCAAGGCCAATGTCTATTTCGATGGCAAGTGTGTGAGCCACGGCTTCGTGCTCGCCGATGGAACGAGGAAGTCAGTCGGTGTGGTGCTGCCGTCCAGCCTGACTTTCGGCACCGCTGCGCCGGAGATCATGGAATGCGTGGGCGGACGGTGCAAGGTGCGGATGAAGGGCGAGGAGGAGTGGAGAACCTACACGGCCGGCGAATCGTTTTCTGTCCCCGGCGACGCCAGCTTCGACATCCTCGTCGAGGACGAGCCCTTTCATTACATCTGCCATTACGGTTGAGATGTGCCGCTGAACGGTGCGCTTGTACGACCCGCCTGATTACTGATCCGGCCCATCGTTTCCCCGACACCATTCGGGCTGGGCTTGTCGAAATCCGCTGTCAGCGCGACCCTTCGACAAGCGCAGGACGAGCGGAATTGAAGGGGCGGGCCAATAACGCATTAAGGAGGATTTTCGATGCCCTCATTCGACGTGATGTCCGAAGTCGATCTGGTCGCCTTGCGCAACGCGGTCGATGTCGCCAACCGCAAGATCACCAATCGCTACGACTTCAAGGGCACGGATGCGCATATCGAGCAGAACGAGAAGGTGCTGACGCTCTTCGGTGACAGTGACTTCCAACTCGACCAGATGAAGGCGATCCTGTTGCCGGAGATGACCGGCAAGAAGGTGGACGTGCGTTGCCTGGACTACGGTGACCTGCAGAAGGTCAGCGGCAACAAGGTCAAGCAGGAACTCAAGGTCCGGGTCGGTGTAGAGCAGGATCTGGCCAAGAAGATCGTCAAGCTGCTCAAGGACAGCAAGCTCAAGGTCCAGGCTGCGATCCAGGGCGATGCGGTACGGGTATCGGGTGCCAAGCGTGACGTATTGCAGGAGGCGATCGCGCTGGTCAAGAAGGAAGTCACCGATTTTCCGTTACAGTACGGTAACTTTCGCGACTGAGATCAATCATGAACGTCTCGGGTGCCGTTGCTTCCGCGTCTGCGATGAGTCTCGCCAACGTGCAGGCTCAGGCTTCCATTTCCGTCTTGCGTAAAGCGCTCGACATGCAGGCTTCGAATGCGGCGCAGTTGTTGCAAGCGCTGCCGACGCCCGCGCCCGCGCCGACCGGCGCGGTTGGCACGCGCATCGACACCTTCGCCTGATACCTTAACGGCCTGTTTCGATCGCGTAGCGCCGAGTGCTGGGGCGCTGAGTAGTTTTGTCGTGACCCCCGCGCTCATGCAGAGCGGGTCCTATGCCTGCGTAGGCTCATTCTGTCCGCGCTACTTTAACCACCTGGCCATGGGCGGGTTCCCCGCATGCATAGGCGCATTTACCGGCGCTAGGCTGATCAAGGCGGTGTGGTTTCGGCCTTACTTACAGTCCGACACGGGGGTGAAGCTCAAACGCTGACCAGATGACTTTCCGGCGCGGTCTGCGGTTGCGCCTGTCCGAAGTAGCCCTCGGTGTGAATCAGTTCGTCCTGAGCGCCCAGCTTCTTCGCCGCCGCGATGCATTCCGAGACGAATTCCGGGCTGCCGGCGACGAACAGGCTGTGTTTCGACAGGTCCGGAAACTGCGTCCCCAGAATGTCCGGGATCCGGCCGTGCAGCATCCCGTCCTTGCGCTCGCGGGTCAGCGTCGGTTTGTAGCTGAAGTTGCGATGCTTGGTCTCCCAGTACTTCATCAGACCGAAGTCGTATAAATCCTCGGCATGTCGCGCCGAGAAGAGCAGGGTGACCGGCTTGCGATATCCGCGTCGCAACGCGGCTTCGGCCAAGGACAGGATGGGCGCGAGGCCGGAACCGGCCGCGATGCACAGCACCGGTGTGTCGACCGACGGGTCGCCGATGAAAGTGCCGTAGGGGCCGGAGATCTTCACCAGATCGCCGATGTTGACCTGGTCGTGCATCCACTGGCTGGTGACGCCATCGTCCAGGCGGGTGACCTGGATCATGATCTCGCCGTCCGGCCTGGGCGCATTCGCAATCGAGTAACAGCGCGGCGGCGCACCGGCGCGGTCGTCGCCGATGGTGACATACTGGCCGGGCCAGTAGCGCATCACCTGACCGACCGGGCGAAAGTGGATCTCGATGATGCGCGGCGTGCGCTGGATGCGGTCGGTGACCACATAGCGCTGGTCCTCGCGCGGCGGAAAGAGCTTGGGCTTGGCGTCGTCGGTTCCCCATTCGATCACCAATTCTTCTGACAAGGGCTTGGCCATGCACATCAGGCCGAAACCCTGCTTGCGCTCGTCCTGGGACAAGGCCATGTCCAGTACCATGCCCTGGTCGAACTGGCCTGACAGCACCTTGACCTTGCACTCGCCACAGGCGCCGGCGCGGCAGTTGTTGGGAAGCGCGTAGCCGGATTTCTCTAGTGCGGCGAGGACGGTATCTCCGTTCAGACATTCGACTTCGCGGCCGGAGGGATGGAGGCGTATCTTCTGCATGGTTAACCTGTTCGATCAAGCGTGACAAATCGGTCGGAGCGATCGGTGCGTTTCCTGGCCCACCAATATTTCCCGGTGGGAGCGGCGCCAGCCGCGAACATGACGCGGTAACGACCCTGAACGCCGCTTCGCGCCTCGCGCCGCACCCGCGAACGTCACGAATTCTAGCGATTCTGCGCGCTTGGTGAGGATGCGGACCGGTGCGGGTCGCTGCTTGCGCAGCGCCTACATGGGGTAATGACGCCAAGAGCGCTGTAGAGGCGTGCGGTTCGCTGCTTGCTCGGCTCCTACATGGGGTAATTACGCCAAGAGCGGTGTGGAAGCTTGCGGTTCGCCGCTTGCGCGGCTCCTACATGCGGCAATGACGCCCGAGAGCGGTGTAGGAGCGGCGCGAGCCGCGAACCGGACTTAGAACACCGGAATGATGTCTTCCATGTCGACGTCGGAGACCTCCTGGCCGGTGATGCCGACTTCCGGTATCGCCGGGAAGGGGATCTCGTAGCGGTCGAGCACCCCCTTGAGGTTGAGCATCGCGTTCCGCCAGTTCTCCTTCTTGGCCTCGTAAGTCGGGATGCCGAAGCCGGCGCCCCGGGCGACTTCCTCGCCCTCGCGCTGGTTGGAGATGAAATCCTCCGGGAGGTCCCAGAACTCCATGGGCGGCTCGAACAACACCGCTGACAGGAACAGGTAGCCGGCACGGATCTGCTTGGTCACGGTGGCCTTGTCTTCCGGCGGCAGCTTCGGGTAATCGCGCTCCATCAGCGCCATGCAGATCGCCATGTGGCGGCCCTCGTCACGACCGATGTTGCGGAAGGCCTCCTTGAACACCAGTTCGCGCGAGTTGTCATGCATCTGCTTGAAGATGGTCGCGGCCGCGATCTCGCCCATCAGGAAGGAAGAGAACAGCACCGCCAGCGAATACTTCGGCACGGCCTGCTTGTAGCCGTTCCAGTAGCGCCCGCCGTTGTAGTACAGCCACTTCGCGTTCTTCTGCAGGCGGCGGCCGAGATCGGTCTTGGGCTCGTAGGTGATCGGATCAGGATGCGCGAGGAACTTGGTGATCGCCAGTCCGCACATCTGCTCGTGGTTCTGCTCATCACGGGTCACCGAGAAGAAGCAGCGGCGCACCGGATCCTCCTCGTGGTCCTCGTAGGTCTTGATGAAGGCGGAAGCGAACACCGGCGGGGCGGAGGCGTCGAAGACCGACAGCAGGGTCCACCAGTAGGCGATCGCTTCGCGCTCTTCCCAGGTGTAGGACTCCACGTCCAGCGTATCCCAGGCGAGCTTCTTCGGATCCCAGTTTTCGCGCTGGGCCGCGTCCCAGACTTCTTCCATCTTCGCGGTCTGGGCGTTCCAGGACAGCGGATAGACGTTCGGTTGATCGGTCGCGGGCGGAAACTCCTGCGCGAGCGCGAGCTTTTCGTTTTTGGCCATGTAGGTCTCCTCGGTGTGATGTCGTCGACGGTCAGTGCCGTACGCTGCTAAAGATGCCGCGAGTTCGTCGAAAGAAAGTTGACCTGGATCAAATAAAATATAAATAAGCCGACCGGTCGGTCAAAAGTACGCGGCTCCATAACATGTGGAGCAAGTGACGAGTTCGCCGCGTGATCCGCGTCCGCGAGCGCACCGCCAAGATCAGTACGAGCATGATTGCTCTTGAATTGTGTCGATTTTTTTTACACACATCGGGTTGCAGGAGTGACGACGAAGCCGGTGTGATGCAGCGAAACATCATTACGGAAATGTTTAACTCTCATGTATTTACCTTGGATGGCCCTATTTGCTGGAGATGTAGTCAAGGACGTTCATGCAGCAGGTCTGGTCTTTCGTTTACCTATACAGAGTCGTCCAGAAAAAATGACGGAATTTTTTACACTTTTCTTGTCCGGCTGATACAGAGGGTGGAAAGTAGATTCCCCAGCGTTTCATTGGGCTGGAGAAAATTCATAAAAAACAATTTGTTGGATTTAATTTCGACAAACAAGGATATCTGTGGCGCGAAACATGCTTGATGTTTACCGCTGGATGTCGTCTGGCATTTTTTTTCGCTAGATGAGTCTGGGTTGAAGCGGATTGCACGAATACAGAATCCGATTTCCGGCAACGGGAAGGAGACATGTTCTTGGAACATAACAACGAAAATCCGGCGGGTGCATCCGAGGCGGGCAAGGGTAACGGACGTGACGAGTTCGACCCTACAGGCAAGCAGGGAGCACTCACGATCAGTACAGCCAACCTGAGCAGTCATTACTGCAATGTCACCCTGACCAACTCCACGCGTGAGGAAGCGGTCATAAGCTTCGGTGTCAATCAGAACTGGGATCGCAGTCGCGACGATCTCGCCGTTACGCTGCTTCATCGTGTGATTCTCAGCCCGCAGCATGCCAAGCGCCTGCATCAGAGCCTGAGTGCGACGATGGCCGAGTATGAGAGACGCCATGGAAGCATCCAGGCCTGAGGCCAGAACGCGCAGGACCCGGCCACCCGGGGTGGCGTCTTGCCCTGTCCAGTATCCATTTCAACACTGTTGAAGGCTCCGTTTGTCGCGACGACAGGCGGAGCTTTATTGCGTTTGGGAGTGAATCATGAACCTGGCCGACATCTTCCCGCTCAGAGGTTCCAGCAACGGAAAAGCCACCCCGAGGCCGTTGGCGCGCGGCAAGAAAGGGCGCGGTGGTAGACGTGCGGCCGCTTCGCGGATGCGGGCGGTCAACTTCGAGACGTTGGAGCCGCGCATCCTGTTGTCGGGTGATCCACTCCCCGGGGGTTATGCCTCCGCACTTTCCAGTGGCATGCTCGCGCTGGGGAGCGCGATCGAGCAGCAGCTCGATGACGACGCCTTCAAGAACGACTACGTGCCCGGCGTGTTGATCAAGAGTGGCGTGGAGACCGGTTCTGTCGAGTTCAGCCCGACGCTGGCGGAGTCCCTCCGGATCACCACCGATGTTGCGCAGCAGTTCAGTGGTACGGCCTTTCTGGACGCGCTCAACATCACTTTCGGCGCAGACCCGAATCAACTGACTGTCAACGAGCTGGTGAATCGTTACGACTTCGCTGCTGGTAATGACGGGAGTTTGTTTTCGTCAGGAAGCGACTTCGACCGCGAATTACGTCTGGCTGCAATCGACATCGATCGTGACGGCTGGGTGTCGCTGGATGAAGCCTTCAATGTGCTGGTGGTGGGGCAACTCGCCCATTACCTGCAGAACAATCCCATCGTCGATTGGGATGGTGATGACGACATCGAGCCAGAGGATCTCGCGATCCAGGTCCTGCGGTTCATAAATGGCACGCTTGGCGACGATGAACCCGCGTTTTCGGTGTCGCCCGTGCTGTCGCGGTATTTCGATCTGAATGCCTCATTGGGTATCGGTGGCGCGGGATACGACGCGAACACCGGCACCATCATCTGGAATGCCGACTTCAGTCTGGCCTTGAAGTCGGCCGAGCGGCTGGACCTGGGTTACGAGGCCGATCAGCTCAACATCGCGCTCGGGCCGAATCTCTCCCAGCCAAAGCAGGTCATTCTTTACCGCACGCTGGACTTGAACGACTTTCAGTTCGGTCTGCGCGGTGCGGGTGATGGCTCGGTGAATGCGGATGACTTCTTCTTTGCCTTGCCGAACGGGTTCTCTGTGGGTGTGGGCTTCGATACCCCCGACACCTTTGTCTTTGATGGTCCTCCGGGTTATCTGCCCGGCACCCAGATCAACATTGGTTTCCTGGGCGCGTCGATTACCAGTGGCGAGATGAATCTCGACATGTCGGTGCTGGGCACGGCCAATGATCCGAGTAACCCCAAGGCGCTCGGCTTCACGGTTGACCAGCATGGCGTCGTCCAGGCCAATGGCACCCTGCTCGCCAATGAGGCGCCCAGTCTGACCTTGCCATCGACCGGCGTCGAGTTCGCGCTGGCGATCGGTGAGACCGGCAAGCCGTTCACGATCAACGTTCCGGGTGGGACTTACGGAAGCGTGACCGCGCTGGCCCTTGCCCTGCAGGGGGCGATCACCGACGTGATGGGCTTCGGCCGGATTCAGGTCACGGTGGTCGATGGCAAGCTGCAGATCGACATGGTGGCCGATGCTTCGCCCAATCTTGCCGATGTGCTGGGATTCACGCCGGGGCAATCGGGGACCGGTTTTATCGATTCGGCGTCGATCTTGGACATCGTGGGTACTGAACCTCCCGCCGATCCGGTGGAGTTCTGGGTGTCCATTGGCGGGGCGTTGCCTGTCTCGATCAGCGTCAGTGTGCAGGGTTCGGCCCTGGGTCCCGACGGGGAGGATGGCACGGCTGACGACGGCACGATCACGCTCGGCTCGCTCGTTGCGAGCATCAATACGGCGATTGGCAATGCTGGGTTGGGTGGCATGCTTCAAGCCAGCCCTCAGGGCGCCTCCCAGATTCGCCTGCAACTGATTGGTGCAGTAGCCGGTGAGACGCTCGAACTCCCGGTATCGCTGCGCCTGGACAACATCGAACAGATTACCCGCCAGGAGCTCCTCAACGCGGCGAGCGATATCTTCTCGCTCGAGGCCGATCCGAACGCGAGCTTCCTGCTCGATATCAGCTTCGTGGCCCAGACCGGATTGCAGACTCAGGTCGACGACAATGGGACCTGGGTCGATGACGGTGCCTACCTGCCGACCGGACGGATCTACGCGGATGCCAAACCTTTCACCACCCAGATTCGGGCGGTCACGGTCGATGACGGCGCGGCCAGGAAGGCCACCTTCGAGCTGAGCGATGGCAATGGCGTGTCGCTGAAGGGCGGCGAATCGGCCATGCAGCAGATGCTGGACTTCAACGTGATCGGGGTGGCCGATATCCTCGGCATCATTGGCGAGATCGCGAACTTCCTCGATCGCCTGAGTGCGACCGAGTTGCTGCAAGTCTATGACATCCCCTTCGCGCAGGAGACCCTGGGCAACCTGCTCGACTTCAAGGACATGATCATCGACAGCCTGCTGATCGATGACAAGGATGACGGCGTTGCGAAACCAGGCACTGGCATCACGGACGTAGCCCGGTTGATTGGTTGGCAGCCCACCAATGCGTCAGCCACCGACTGGGTACTGCGGCCCTTGTTTTCCACGGCTCAAACCCTCGGTAGTCGACTGCAGACCATTCTGGGTGCTGCTGTGACGGTTTCACCGACTGTCCGCCAGTATCTCGATGACAATGGGGTCGAGCGCCAGGACCTCACCTACAAGATTGCCCTGTCTCATCCGCTGATTCCTTGGACCAATAACAATCCGGCGAACACCACGCCGGTGGTCGTACCACTGAACTTCGCGCTCGATCTCGATCCGCTGGGTGGTTTCTACACCGACAGCGCACTGGCGATCGACGCGAGCGGCTCGATGAGCTTCCTGCTCGGTATCAAACTGGGTAACGCGGCCAGTGCCTTGAACCTGACCGCAGGGGGCGTCGCCACCGACCTGCTCGATGACATCAACAGCGGCAATGGTATCCGGGTCAACAACAACCTGGCGATCACCAGCCTCGAAGCGATCGAGCCTGTCGTCGGCCGTCTCAACAACACCGCCAGTTTCACCCTGACCGTGTACAGCGGTGCGAGTCTGACGCCAGAAAGTGCAGTGATCACGATCAGCAAGGCAGCGACGGCGGACAACGTCTCGCTGTCCGACCTGCTCGATGACATCAATGACGAGCTCGATGCCAAGGGCTTCGGTAGCCTCATCGTGGCAACATCGTTGTCTGAAATCGTCAACGGCACGATTAGCGATCGGATCGTACTCCAAGCGATCGGCGACGATATCCGGGCATTCGAGATCGTCGTATCCGGCAACAATCCGGCCTTCACCGAATTGGGTCTTCAGACCCAGCGCGCCGCGACAGTGGCCGTGCTGGCCCCGGGCGGGCTTTCCGCCACCAATCTCGGTGGAAACGTCCGCTTCGATCTCGACATCCATCATGCCGCCGACGGGCTGATCCAGATACTCGATGTCTCGGTGCCGGTGAGCAGCGCCTCGGCCGCAAGCCTACTCGCTGAGATCAATGCTGCCTTGGCAAACGCATTGAACGCCAATGGCCTGGCCGCCGATTCGATCGTGGCCAGTCTCAGCGGTGGGCGGCTCGCTTTCAGTGCGATTCGCAGCGACATCGTAGGTTTTTCGCTGACGCCGAAGTCAAACACCGAGAACGAGCTGAACCGTTTGAAGACCGTTGGCCTGGTCGCCGGCAGTGCGGAGACCGCGAGCGACATCGTTGCCCTCGACGCGGGTGTCTACATGCGGGCAAGCACCGCGCCAGCCAACCTCTTCGGGCGCATGACTTCGGATATAAGCTTCACGCTGAAGGCCTTTGTCGATGGGGTAGAGCAGACTGCCGACATCGAATTGCTGCAGGCTACCACCGCTTCGAACGCAGAGCTCGACGAGCTGGTACGACAGCTCAATCAGCGCATCAATGCGTCCACGTTGTCGGGCCTGGTGGGCGTGTTCAACGAAGGCTTCCGCCTCACCTTCCGGGCGGCCGATCCCAGTGTCGGCAAACTTGCGATCGAGTTTGCCAACGAAGCGGCCGCGAAGGAACTCGGCTTCGCGCAGTCGACGAGCTCATTCGGTAGTGGCGGGGCGACGCCGGATCTGCTGGTGCTGAGCAACACGCTGGCCCCGGTCAGCTATGGGGTGTCGGAAGACACCAAGTTCTCGGTCACCGTCAATCGTGACGGCCAGCCGCCGCAAACCGTGATCGTGACCTTGCGCGCGGTCGATACCGTATTGAACCGCTCGCTCTTCGACCTGGCCGCTTCGATCAACAACGCGCTGAATGCGGCTTTTGGCGGCATTGCGAACAATCCGCTGGTGGCGAACATCCAGGGTGGTCGATTGGTGATCGGCCTGCGTACCTCGGCGAGCGGCACCAGCTTGATCGGCGCGGCGTCCGGTGCGGCGGTCGGCGTCACTGGTTTTTCGATCGGTAATTCGGGTGTCAGCGCGGATGATTTCGCCGGTGCTCAAGACGATCTGAAACTCCTGAACAGCAACACCCGCTCCGCGACCCATGGCGACCTGCTGATCCAGTTTTCCGATGGCACCCTGACGGAGATCAATCTCGACCGTGACAATCTGACTGGACTTGCCGCGATCTCGGGGGTCGGGGTGGATGCGCAGAACCGCCTCAGCGGTGACCTGCATAAACTGGTCACGGGTATCGTCGCACAAAGCAATGGCAAGCTCGCGATCGAACTGGGGAGCGATGGCACCAGCCTCAAGCTGATCGATTTGACTTTCGATGCACTCAATCCCGGCAATAACATCGCCGAGTTCGGCGTGCAGGCGATCAACGCATCGCTGGCGGCCTTGCAACTCGGGATTCTCGGCAAGGACTCGACCCGCCTCAATGGCACCGATGTCGGCGGCGACAACGCCCCGCTCGATGGGGTCATAGAAGGGGGCCGGATTGCGACCATCGATCTGCTCGATCGGGTCTATCTGGAAGACATTGCCCTGTCTGCCGATCTCACCGTCAGTACGCTGGGGGTGGCAACGGCGACCGCGACATTCGGCTTTGTCGGCGTGCAGATCAGCAGTGACAACAACCAGGAGCTCTTCAAAGCCGAACTCGATGTCCCGTTCCTGAACGCGGATCAGCTCGTGCTCGGCGATCTGTTCAAGTCGCTGGGACGTGTGAGCGATCTCCGTAACTTCATTGGACTGCCGACGCTGAGCACATCAAGCGATTTCAGCTTGAAGGTGTCGGTGCTGGAACCGATCGCCGGCTTTGCGTCCGCCCTCGATGTGCCGGCCACGGCGAAGATCGATTTCCTGATTGCCAATCTCGGTGTGCTGGAGGATTTCACCAAGCCGAACGGATCCGCGGGCGTCAGGCTGGTCAAGCCCGAGATCACGGTGGATTTCGATGCCGCGAACCTCGGTGACCTGGCGAGCTTCGGGGAGTTGAGTTTCCAGAAGATCATCGATGCCCTGCGAGCGGTTTCGAATGTGCTCAGCACGTTTGCGGCGTTCCAGTTTCTCAACGATGACATTCCTGGCCTCGGTGTCAGCGTCAATGACTTGTTGAGCATCGCCGACAAATTTGCCAAGGCGGTCGACGAAATCCAGAAGAATCCGCAAGGCGGTTTGCAGCAACTCGCGCAGAAGCTGCGCGAGGGCTTTGGCTTGCCTGATTTCGCGAGTGACGCGGAGCGCGATGCATTCTTCGCCGCCTTGGGTATCCCGGATCCAGCCGATCTGATCGCGTTTGCGATCGACGCGGCCGGTGGAGGCAGTTTGCTGCGCTTCGACCTGCGCCTGCCGGTGGGTTTCAGCCGGGCCATGCAGATCGACCTCGGGCTTGGGGACGTGCAGTTCCTGGGTCAGACGCTACCTGTCGATCTCAAAGGGGGGGCGGGACTCGCGGCTTCTGGCTATCTGGATGCCCGGCTGTCGTTTGGGATCGATCTGACTAATCCCGGCGACATCTATATCTACGACGACGATACCGGCATCTTTGGGGGCATCGCCGCTGCCGGCGACCGTCTGACCTTCAATGCCGCGGTCGGACCGCTGGGTATCTTCATCAAGGATGGGCGCTTCGAGTTGGGCGTCAATTTCTCGGTCAGCAACGACCAGGCGGGTGATCGTCAGCTTATCGGCGATTTTCTCGCGGGTCTGGAAGCGCAATTGACCGGCACGGCCACGGCGACCCTGCCGGTCTATTTCCCGACCGATTCCCGTTTCCTCGGGGATGTCTCGCTGAACATCAGTGGTGCCAATGCGCTGGTCCTCGATGGCGACGGCCTGAAACTACCGGATTTCACCGCACCGGGTGTGTTGAGCCTGCCCGATTTCTCGAACATCGATCTCTCCAGTTTCAATGTCTTCGACAGCATTCCGTTGATGCTGGATGCGCTCGATTTCTTCCTGCAGGGCTTGCAGGACATTCTCGATGGCGAGATCGCCGGCTTCGAATTGCCGCTGATCGGCAACCAGTTGCAGGGCGGCGCCGACTTCATCGAAGATCTGCGTCGCGACATCCTGACGCCGATCCGCACCTACGTCGAGCAGGCGCCTGAACTCGGGCTGGAGTTCGTGCAGGCCTTGTTGTACGAACTGCTCGGTGACCCGGATGCACAGGGCAAGGTCGGAGGTGTCGACATCGAAGACTTGATCGGCCTGAGTAGCGATATCCGCGGATTGGGCCTGTTGAAGAGCTACCAGACAGGCATGGGCACGGTCACCCAGTCCGACATCATCGCGGTCAATGACGGCTTCGACGACTTCCTGTGGAAGTTCCGCCTGGGACAGACCTACTCGCCAGAAATCAATTTCGGCTTCGATATCGGTATTCCCGCGCTGAATCTGCAGGCCGACGTTGGCCTGGATGTGAAGATCGACTGGGATCTGGCGATGGGCCTCGGTCTGGGTATCGCAGAAGGACCCTACATCTTCATCGGCAATCATCGCACCGCCTCGGCCGACGACGATGAAGAGTTGATCGTCACAATCGAGATCGAATTGCAGGAGGGCTCGAACATCTCGGGCACCCTGGGTTTTCTGCAGTTGATCATCAGCGAGTCGAACGTCAATGACGCCTTGCTCGAGGAAGATTCGACTTTCGTCCGAGCCAAACTCGGCTTCGATGTGTACAACAAGAACGACGCGAATGACCAGAAACTGTCGTTCTCGGAGCTCGGGAGTCTGGGTGTCAAGGTCAGCCTGGAGGCCGAGGCCGAGGTCAATCTGGATCTCGTGGCCCAGTTCGATCGGGAGGTGGTCGGCGACACCTTGTCCGCCTTGCTGCCGGCGGTCAGCGCCCGCTTCATCCTGGACTGGGAAACCGGGAACATCCTCGGCAGCGAATTCGATTTCGCCGAGAGCCTGAAGACCTTGGGCTTCCGCGACGTGTCCATCGACATGGGCTCGTTCATCAACGATTTCCTTGGCCCCTTCGTCAGCAAGATCGCCGAGGTCACCGAGCCGCTGCAACCGATCATCGATGTCATCACGGCGCCGATTCCGGTGCTGTCCGACCTTGCCGGCCAGCCGATCTCGCTGGTCGACCTGGCCGGCATGACCGGCTATGTCGAGCCGGGCATGATCTACGCGATCGCCGACATCATCAGCCTGGTCAACCGTATCGGTAATGCGTCGAACAACGGTTCGATCGTCATTCCGATCGGTGACTTCATCCTGATCGATGTGCCGGATCAGGGGGGAAGCAGCCAGTCCAGCCTGCCCGGCAGCCTGGATTTCGACGCAAGCAAACTACTCAGTGCCGGTTACAACTTCGACCAGACCTTTACCGGGGCGAACGGCCAGAGCATTCTCGGTGGTGCTGATTTTGCTG
>JAUVVG010000096.1 GCA_030604735.1 Azoarcus sp. | reverse complement strand
CTCTGGCGATCTCGCTGTTTACCACCGGCCCGCCGAGCACGTGCGTGCGCTCGTCGAACCCATCTGCCGCAATCGTGGCCACTGGAACAGCGAGTACAACAACTGGATCGTCTTCCGTCAGTTCCGCGCAGCCGTCGTGTGCGAACTCGAAGCGGAGGCCGACCATGTCTGAACGGACGCTTCACGGCTTGGACTTCGGGCTCGACCACACAGGGCGGATGCGCGGAATCGACGAGGTGGAGCAGGGACTCGCCTGCAAATGCGAATGCCCGGAGTGCGGAAGTCCGCTTGTCGCCAGAAAGGGGGCTGTGCGCGTGCATCACTTCGCGCACCAAGGAGAGAGCTGCACCACCGGCGCCGAAACCGCGCTCCATCGGATGGCCAAACAGATCGTGGCGGACGAGCGTCGTCTCGTCGAACCCGGACGGGACACGCCGACAGTCGTCCGCGACGCCGCGCTACCGGATGAAATGTACTGGCCCGGCCGGCGCCCCGACGTCGTTCTCTTGACCGAGTCGATGACCCTGCATGTCGAGGTGACCGTAACCCATCGATGTAGCCCCGAAAAGCTGGAGGAGATCGTTCGTACAGGAATCCCGACCATCGAGCTTGACCTCTCGACGGCCTATCGGCGCAAGCGCCTGGGTTGGACGATCGAGCAGCTTACCGATCGCCTCGTTCACGATCCTGCGATTCGAAGCTGGCTCCATCTGCCAGAGCCAGTAGCGGAGAAGGAGTGGCGAACAACCACACCTGAGACGCAAACCCAGACCAAGCCCGCAGCACCCGTCACCAGCACACGGACGTCCCGCATCTACGCCCCCTTCGAAGGCACGGTGCTCGTATTCGATCCTAGGTATGGGCTAGTGCCACGTGATCCCGTCGCACGGGCTCAGCTCATCCAGGAACTGGATGCGCGGCGGTCCGCCGAGAAATAGACGCGGGGCGGCGAGCTACGACGGGTCGAAAACGTGCGGCACCATCGGCGGGCGCGACCCATCAGAGAAGACGCCAAGCCTGCGGCTCCCCGCCCTGCAACCCCCTCCAGCCGCCAGAAAGCGTGGCCGTATCATCGTTTCTGCGAAAAAGTCAGGATCCTTTCACCGTATTCGAGAATCGGTTGGTGGGGGGTTCACATTGAAGGGTGAAATTTCCGGCGCCGCTGTCGGTGGAACCATTTCACCGTATGTGAGAACCTACACTACCTGTCGGGCACTGCACGTGAGCTGATCCGCAATCCGGCGACCGAGGCGTTCTTCGGCCCGGTCAGCTATTGGGAAACGATCGTCAAGATCAGCATCGGCAAGTAGCGCCCGTCCCAAGCCGACGATCGACTACCTAAGCGACTGGGCCGCGGCCAATAGAGGCTGGCGGTGCAAGTACTACAAGCCCGACACCGACGAGGCCCAGTTCGCCCCCACACCGGCCACCGAGAAAGCGCTCGCCGGGCTAGCGTGGCTGAGGGAGCGCCAGCTCGTCGGCGCCAGACGCCCGTTTGCGGCAGGATGAACTATCCTGATTCCATACCATGACGTTGGCGAGGCGGCATGGCGCATGTCGCACTGCCGCCTGCCGCGGGCAACCGGGAGGGAATAGCGATGACGCCGTCTATTGGAACCCAGCTTCAATCGTTCTCGCGACGCACATGCAGCCGCATCCAGCCTAGGCCATGGGAAACGGCGGCCCGAACGCTGGCGCTGGTCGTAATGGCCCTGCTGAGCATCGGCAGCGCCCAAGCGGACACGGCGCGAACCGCTGAAGCAGGCCCTGCAAGCGAACCGACGCGGCCCCTCGCCTACGTGGCGCTGCGCAATGCAGCAGCGGTACTCGCGCTCGACATCGACAGCGGCGAAACCGTAGCGCGCATCCCAGTCGGGCCTCTGCCGCTGGGAACCACAGCAAGCCGGGACGGAACGCGGGTGGCCGTGGTGACGCGTGAACGCACGGCAGTCGAGCTGATCGACACCCGCACGCAGACAGTAATCGGCCAGTGGCTCTTTCGCGATCTGCTGCGCACGGCTTACGAGGCCAAGCTGAGCACCGCCGGCCTGTCCGACCCGACCGAAGGGCAGATTGTCTCGGTACTGTCGCGCTACACCATCGGCTCGGTGATCCTGTCGGGCCGGGGTGACACGCTGTTCGTGATCGGCAGGGAGGGCACCATCCTGCGCTTCGACGTCGACAGCGGCAAGGCGGACATGTTCGGCTTCCAGCTCGGGATCTCACCGGAGTTCCAGGCCCTGTTCGGACCGAGCCTGCACATCTTCGATGCGGTCGGCAGACTGTCTGCCGACGACCGGCGACTGTTCGTTCCGGATGCGAACCGCAACGGCATGATGATCCTGGATGCAGAGAAACTCGAGGTCATCGGCGAACTGCCCGGGCTGATATACGGTAACGTCGACCTCGCCCGGGACGACAGCCTGCTCGCCATGCTCGCCTTCCACTTCGACGTGGCCGACCTGTCCGCCTTCACCGTTCGTCGTGTCGGCCGGGCCGATTACAACCCGACCCACGGCGGCTTCGCCGGCGCAACCTCCTCGGCCCACTGGCCGGTCGCCCTTTCCCCGGACGCGCACATTCTTTACGCGCCCCGGAACGACGCGCTGGGCCGGGGAAGCGCAACCAAGCCCACCATGGTTGTCGCGCTCGACACTCGCAGCGGCAAGCGGCTCGCAATGCGCCACATCGGCGATCAGCCCACCGACGGCCTGGCGGTGTCGCCCGACGGCCGTCGCGTAGTGGTCGTGGCACCGGCGAGCAATGCCGTGCATGTCCTCGATGCGCAGAGCCTTGCGCCGATCAGGGTGATCGAGGTGGGGCCGACACCGCAGGCGGGGGTGCACTTCGTCGTCAGTGCGGGCAAGTAGTCCATCGCCATCTCGAGCGCCGGAGCAACCTGCGTCTGATTCGCCCCATGAATGCGACCCCCGTCACGGCGGCTTTCGGCTCAAGCGCTTAGCATTCCCATTTAGCCCAACTGGACCCCCTCGTCATTCTCGCGTCAGAGGACGGCGACGTTCGACTCGATCATGATCCTGAAAGAAGCCGACCCCAAGGACTCTCAGCTCACCGCGCTGGAAACCTACCTCGCTGCCCCAGGCGTTCCAGAAGCGACCCGGCAACAGATAGAACGCGAGTTGAAGATTCTCCGCGCCGGCATCAAGGGCGAGCGCGAATCCGCCTACGACATCGATTTCTACAGCGGCGCGAGCAAGAACCGCATCGTCATCCACGACCTGCGCATCGAGCACAACGGCCGCGTCGCCCAGATTGACCATCTCATTCTCAACCGCCTGCTCGAAGTCTATGTGCTCGAGACCAAGCACTTCAGCGAAGGCGTGTCGATCAACGAGCAAGGCGAATTCTCGATCTGGTTTGCGGGCAAGCCGCGCGGCATCCCATCACCGCTCGAGCAGAACGAGCGCCATATCGCGGTACTGCAGGACGTCTTCAAGACACTCGAAATGCCCACCCGCCTCGGCTTCCGGCTGCAGCCAAGTTTCGAGTCTCTGGTCCTGGTGTCAAAGAATGCGCGCATCGGCCGACCGGACAAGTTCGACACGTGCCGTGTCCTCAAGTCCGACCAACTGGAGCGTTGGATCAACAAGAACATCGACTCGGGCTCGCCGCTGCTGATGGCCAAGGTCGTCAGCGTCGAGACCCTGACCGCCATCGCCAACCAGCTCATCGCACTGCACCGGCCGATCACACCGGACTACCGGGCCAAGTTCGGCATCGGCGAGGAATGGCTACGCCCAGCCTCACTTCCGCCTGCCCTCACTCCGCCGGCCACGCCAGAAACGGATCAGGCTGCAGCAGAGACAACGGGCGACACCTCCGCAAGCACCAGCAAGCTGACCACCTCCAAGCTCGCCAAGGCGCTGAACCTGAAGACACCTGAGCTGACCGAGCGCCTGGTCGCCCGCGGCCTGCTGGAGCTACGTGACGGCAAGGTCTACATAACCGCAGAAGGCAAGGCAGCGGGTGGCGAATTCCGCATCAGCCAGAAGTTCGGCCCCTACTTCCTGTGGCCAGAGAATCTGGCCGTGTGACAAAGCGCACTATCGCATGTAGTTGATCACGCCACCGGTTTCGGATCATCGCGCAGCGATCCTGGTGCGCTCCCCGGGACCATCGCACGAGAGTGATCCTGAGTTTGCAGGAGAAGTGCGCGAACGCCTTCGGAAGCTCGCGGCTTGCGCCGCTCCTACAGCAGGCCGCGGCGTGCCTCGCCCATGGGAGG
>JAUVVG010000002.1 GCA_030604735.1 Azoarcus sp. | reverse complement strand
GCCAAGGGCCACCCGGGCGCGCAGATCCGCGACAACGCCTTGAGCAAGGCGCGCTTCGAGTTCCGCTGGGAAGACCAGTTCAACCTCGGCCTCGACCCGGACAAGGCCAAGGAGTTCCACGACGAAACCCTGCCCAAGGACTCGGCCAAGGTCGCCCACTTCTGCTCGATGTGCGGCCCCCACTTCTGTTCGATGAAGATCACCCAGGACGTGCGCGACTACGCCGCCAGGCAGGGCGTGGACGAAGCCGACGCGCTGAAGAAAGGGATGGAAGAGAAGGCGATCGAGTTCGTCAGAAGTGGCGCCGAGGTGTATCGGAACGTGTAATCTGTACCCATGAGCACCGCCGCGCGCCTCTCCGACCAAACCATCACGTCCGCCGTCCAGGCGCTGGTGGAGGGCGCGCACCCACATAAAATCCTCCTATTCGGCTCGTACGCGCGTGGCGACGCAACGGCCGAATCCGACCTCGACCTGCTGGTGATCGAAGACGAGGTCACCGATCGGGCGAGCGAAATGGTGCGCCTGCGCCGCCTGTTGCGCCCACTGCGCGTGCGGGCCGACGTTCTTGTCTATTCCACCGACGAAGTCACCCGTTGGGGAAGCGAACCCGGTACCGCACTTTACTGGGCGCTCCGTGAGGGCAAGGTCGTCTATGGCTGATTCGGTCGCGGCCATGCTGCTCAACGCAGCGCGCGAAGACGCCAAGGCGGTCCGCGCCCTTTGCGGGCTACCCGACATCTCCGATGCGATCCTCGGTTTTCACGCCCAACAGTCGGTAGAAAAAGCGCTCAAGGCAGTACTGTCGTCGAGTGGCATTGTCTTTCGTCGCACGCACGACATCGCCGAATGCGCGACCCCATGTGGCGCGACCGCCGCCACCTTCGGCGATATCCGGTTCTGACTGGAGCGCAACCGCGTGCGCAAAACTCAGGCTTTTGCGCCGTCGGTATACCGCGAGAATGTCGTGTAACGCGCTACCCTACAGCACGGGAGCGGCCCACTCGGGGGCTTTTCGCTCAATTTTCATAGGAATTCCGATGCTCTACTCGACTCTCAAGGCTTTGCATGTGCTGTCCCTCATCGTGTGGATCGGCGGCATGGTGTTTTCGCAATTCTTTCTGCGCCCTGCGGTCGCCCAACTCGAGCCTGCGCTACGAATACGACTCATGCACGATGTGCTCGGCCGCTTCTTCCAGGCCGTCCTTGCGGCCTCGCTGCTGACGCTGGTCACCGGTGTGTGGATGCTGGGCCGTGTGGCGAAGCAGGTGGTGCAAGGCGGTGGCAGCTTCGAGATGCCGCTGTTCTGGACCATCATGGCGGTGCTCGGCGTCGCGATGGTTGCGATCTTCGGGCACATCCGGTTCGTCCTCTACAAGAGGCTTGGCCGCGCCGTTGCTGCTGCCGAGTGGAGCGTCGGTGCTGCACTCCTGACGCAGATCCGCACCTGGATCTCGATCAACCTCGGCCTTGGCGTTCTCGTGTTGCTCGTGACGCTGCTGCGCTGGCCGGTCTGAATCATTCGCGATGAAGGTGAAAAAGGATGTCCAAGAACGCCACGATCATTGCCCAAGATGGCAGACCACGTTGCCGCTGGTGCGACGCCGCGCCGGAATTTCTTGTCTATCACGACACCGAGTGGGGCTACCCGGTCGATGACGACAGGCGCTTGTTCGAAAAGCTCAGCCTCGAGGGCTTTCAGTCGGGCCTGAGCTGGCGCACCATCCTCGCCAAGCGAGCGCACTTTCGTGCCGCCTTCCACAACTTCGATTTCGACCGCATCGCCGACTTCACCTCGAAGGATGTCGAAAGCTTGTTGCAGAACGCCGGCATCGTGCGCCACCGCGGCAAGATCGAGGCGGTCATCAACAACGCGCAGCGTGCGCGCGAGATGATCGAGCGCGAAGGCTCATTGGCCGCCTTCGTCTGGCGCCATGAGCCCGACCCGGCAACGCTGCCGCCGGCGCAGACCGCACCCACTTCGCCCGAGTCGATCGCCCTGTCGAAAGCACTCAAGAAGCGGGGTTGGAAATTCGTTGGACCGACTACCGTATATGCCTTCATGCAGGCAATGGGGCTGATCAACGACCACGTCGAAGGGTGCGTGATCCGGAGCGAGATCGAGCGGGCGCGCGAGGCCTTCATCAGGCCGGTTTGAGGCCCCGGCGTGCAGGCACGCGTGATCACGATTCCACGCGGCCACTCGACTACCCGATTGTCGTCCCAGAAGCCGCCGATGCCGCTCAGGACGGGGCGGCAGCGTTCAGACGCTTCACGCCATTGACGAAGCGCGACAGGGTCTCCGACAGCACGCCACGCGGAATCATCACTTCGATCAGTTGGAAACGGCCGCGTGTGGCCATCGCCGCATCCAGCGCCGCCTTCAACTCGGCACGGGTATGAACCCGTACGCCGTCGCCACCCATTCCGTGAGCCATCTGCGCGAAACCCCATTCGTCCAGGTCATTGAAACCGGATTCCGGCTGGAAGGTGCGCAGCATTTCCCAGCTCGCATTGTTGAACAGCAGCACGATCGGGTCCCAGCCGTAGCGATGACAGTTGCCGAGCTCCCAGCCGGTCATCTGGAAGGCGCCGTCGCCGACCAGGATCAACGGTCGCTGCCCGGTCGCCGCCTGCAGGCCGAGGCCGGCCGGGACGCCGAAGCCCATCGTCGCGTAGTAGCCGGGGGCCACCAGCGCGGTGTGCTCGATGTCCATCGCGGTGAACAGGCAGTCCCCCATGTCGGACGCGATCGGCAGCTTGCCGTGCTCGGCCATCAGGTCGTTGATCGCGGTCGCGATGTCGGCCGGCGCGATGGTCGCGTCATCGGCGATGAGCCCGCGCGGAAAGGCCGGACGATTCACGCCGAAGGCCTTGCCACTGGGCGGAACACGCGCGAGCAAGCCGTCCACCAGCGCATCCAGCGGAATCGTCGGGTAGGTGTGATAGCCCATCGTGACCCGCCCCTCCAGGGCCTGGATGGTCTTGCGCAGGTCGATATGCTTCTCCGACACCGCGAAATTGGTGTCGGAGATGATGACGCCGAGCAGGAACAGCCCGTCCGAGTCCTCGACCAGGCGGGTGACCTCGGGCAGGCCGGCCAGACCCATGTAGGTGCCCATCAACGGCGCGTCGTGATCGGCAAGCAGGCCGCGACCCATGAAGCTGGTCACCACCGGCAGCCCCAAACGCCGCGACAGTTCGGCGACCTTGACCTCCAGCCCGAAGCGGCGGACTTCGACACCCGCCATCAGCACCGGCGCAGTCGCGCTGCGAAGGCGCTCCAGGATCTCGTCGACGCAGGCGTCCAGCGCGTCGGCATCCACCGCCGGCGGCTTCTCGGGCACGACCGGCGCGCACGGCTGGGCGACCATGTCGCGCGGGATCTCGATATACACCGGCTGCGAGTTGCGCAGACAGTTGCCGAGCACGCGCGCGATGTCGCTCGGCGCCCGTGCCGCGTCGTCCAGCCGGACCTGGTCGCAGGTGATCTCGCGGAAGATCTGGAACTGCGAATCCAGCGTCTTCGCCTGGTGGTGCAGCAGCAGGCCGGAGCGTGACTCGCGCAGACCGGGGCCGCCCGAGATCACCACCAGCGGCGATTTCTCGGCATACGCGGCCGCGACCGAATTGATCATGTTCAGCGCACCGGCGCCATAGGTCACCGCTGCGACCCCGAGGCCGCCGCCGATACGCCCGGCCGCGTCGGCGGCGAAACCCACCCCCGGCTCGTGCGAGAGCGTGTACAGCGGCAGGATCTTCGATTCTTCGATGATGCGGAAATAAGGGAGCGCGAAATCACCGGGAATGCCGAAGATCAGGCTGGCGCCGTGATCCTTGAGCGCGTGAAGAAGGGATTCGGTGAGATTCATGGCTTGCCTCGTCGGGATGGTGTGTGGCCATTATCCCGCGCCGTATGCACACGATGTTCGCGTTGTTGCGGCCGATAACGGTATATTACGCACGTTTTGTGCATGAAAAGGCTTTCGCATGAGCACGCTGACGATAGACCGCCACGATCTCGCGCTACTCGATGCGCTGCAGCGCAGTGGCAACGCGACCAACGCGGCGCTGGGCGAAGTGGTGCACCTGTCCGCCTCCCAGGTCAGCCGCCGCCTGCAACGTCTGCAGGACGCGGGGCTGATCGCCGGCTTCGCGGCCCTGTTGAACCCCGGCGCCCTCGGCCTGGGCGTGACCGCCTTCGCGCACGTGGTACTGGAGCGCCAGGGCGGCGCCCGTGTCGAGGCCTTCGAGGAGGGCGTCGCGGCCTTGCCCGAGGTTCTGGAGTGCTTCTCGGTCAGCGGCAACGCCGACTACGTGCTGCGCATCGTGGCACCGGACCTGGCCGCATTTTCGCAACTGATGATGAAACATGTGCTGTGCCTGCCCGGTATCGCCAACATCAAGACCGACATCGTGCTGGGTACGGTCAAGCAGACGCATGTGCTGCCGCTGGCCCACATCAGCCAGCCACGCAGGCCCGGGCAACGGGTCAGCTACTCGGGAAGTTGAGTTCATGACCCTTAAAACCGCGTCCCCGGCGAACACCGCTGCCGCCTCGTCCGCAACGCCACTCAGCGGCGAGCATGCCCGGCTGGGCGTGTGGCTGGTGCTGGGTTCGGCGGTGGTGTGGAGCTTTGGCGGCGCGCTCGGGAGACTCGTCGACACGGTCGATAGCTGGACCGTGATCTTCTGGCGATCGATATGGGCCGCGCTTTTCCTGTTCGGCTTCATGCTGATTCGCGACGGTTTGCACGGCACGATTCGACTGTTCGCGAACATGGGCCTGCCCGGGGTCGCCGTCGGCCTGTGCTTCGCGACCGCATCGACCTCGTTCATCGTCGCGCTTGGCCACACCACGGTGGCCAACATCCTGCTGATACAGGCCGGTGTGCCGCTGATCGCGGCCTTGATCGCGTGGATCGTCTTTCGCGAGCGCGTGCCGCTGCCAACCTGGGTCGCGATCGCCGTCGTGATCATCGGCGTCGCCGTGATGGTATCGGAGTCCTTCGCCGGTGCGCTGTCACCCATCGGCGATGCGCTGGCGCTGTTGATCGCGTTCTGCCTCGCCACGGCGACCGTCATCACCCGACACTACGCGCACGTTCGCATGGTCCCAGCCGTGTGCCTGGGCACCCTGATAGCGGCCTGCACATCGGCGGCAATGGCGAGCGGCATGGCCGTCGGCTGGAACGACATGGGACTGCTGTTCGTGTTCGGTGCGTTGAACCTCGGGTTCGGTCTGGCGCTGTTCGTCACCGGCGCCCGCCTTGTCGCGGCCCCGCTGGCGGCACTCATCGGTACCGCCGAGCCGGTGCTCGGCCCGCTGTGGGTGTGGCTGTTCATGAGCGAGACGCCGTCGGGGCGAACCATGATCGGCGGCGCCATCGTGCTGGCAGCCCTGGTCGCGCATCTGGGCTGGAGAAGCCGGGCGGTGCTGGCGCAGCGCGGGCCTGCAAGCGGGCGGGACGGCCCTGAACATTAATTATGGAGCCCGATGGGTTTGAACAGCACTCAGACCGGCGTCAGCGGCCAGAAGATCGGGATCAACACACCCGCCGTCGCGACCACGATCAGGTTCATCGGGATGCCGAGCCGGGCGAAGTCGGTGAAGCGGTAGTTGCCGGCGTTATAGACCAGGGTGTTGGTCTGGTAACCGATAGGCGTGGCGAAGCTCGCGCTGGCGGCGAACATCACGCCGACGACGAAGGGACGGGGATCGACCCCCAGTTGCTGGGCGACCCCGATCACGATCGGGGTGAACAGTACCGCCACCGCGTTGTTGCTGATGAACTCGGTCGCGATCGAGGTGATCAGGATCACCAGCACCAGCATCGCCCAGGGCGACAGGCCCGCGCCAGCGCTCACCAACCCGCTGGCCATCAGGTCGGCCAGACCGGATTCGCGCATCGCGATACTGATCGCGATCATGCCGAAGATCAGGATGATGATCGGCCACTCGATCGCCTTGTAAGCCTCGTCCGAGCGGATGCAGCCGGTGGCCACGACCACGGCGGCACCGATCATCGCCAGCCCCTCGATCGGCATCACGTTGAAGGCAGCCAGGATCATCACGCCCGCGATGGTCGCGAGCGCGATCGGCGCCCTGGCCTGCCGGTTGGTCGGCGCACGGCCTTCGGTGATCGCGAACAGATCGCCGTTCTCGCAGAAACGTTTGATCTGCGCCGGCGTCCCTTCGACCAGCAACACGTCACCGAACTGCAGCTGGAAATCATCGCCGATGTCCTTGAACGAGGCGTCGGCCCGGTGCACCGCGATCAGGTGAATGCCGTAACGGGCGGCGAGATCGAGGTCACGGATCGGCCGGGAGACGTAACGGGAAGTCTGTCCGACGATCGCCTCGACCATCACCACGTCGCGACGGCGCAGGGTCTCGAGGTCATGCTCGCCCCCGTTCTGGGCCTGAAGCCCCACCAGGTCGGTGCTGCGCAAGTCCATCATCGCACTGCTGCGGGAATGCACGATCACCCGATCGCCAACCCTCAGCGTGGTTTCGGGCCGCGGCGCGCTGATCTCGTCGTCGCCGCGGAAGAGGTTGAGCACCTTGATCGTGCCGTTCGACAAACGGGCCTCCTTGAGACTCTTGCCGGCCAGGCGCGAGCCCTCTGGCACGAACAGCTCTGTGATGAACAGTCGGTCGCCACTGCCGGTGAACTGCTGGGTCAGGGTTTCCCGGGAGGGAAGAAAGCGTGGCGCGAAAAAATACAGAAAGGCGCAACCGACCAGCGCCAGGGCGATGGCAGGCGCGCTGATCTCGAACATCCGGAACGGCGCCAGTCCCATGTCGCGCGCGACGCCATCGACCAGGATGTTGGTCGAGGTGCCGACCATCGTGATCAGGCCACCGAGAATCGTCGCGTAGGACAAGGGGATCAGCAAGCGCGAAGGGGCGATGCCATGGCGTGATGCAATCGCGATCACCGCCGGAATCATCACCATCACCACCGGCGTATTGTTGATGAACGGTGACACCAGCACGCCAACCATCAGCAGCGCCAGCAGCAGCCGTGTCTCGCTCTGGCCGGCCATGCTGCCTAGCCACTCGCCCAGCCGGTCGACACAGCCGGTGCGGCTCAGCGCACCGCTGATGATGAACAGACAGGCCACGGTGATCGGTGCGCTGTTGCCAAACACCCCCAACACCTGCGCCGGGGCAAGGATACCCAGCGCGAGCAGGGCCGCCACCGCAACCATCACCGCGACGTCCGGCTTGACCCACTCCCGGACGAAGGTCGCGAACAGTCCGATCAGCACCAGACCGACGACGAGAGGCTGCAGGCTTGCGGAGATCAAGAACACGCTCCCGGCGCGGAGAATCCATCGAAGTGCGCACAATAGCGCAAGCAAATCGGCGATCAAAAGAATAAAAAATTACCGAGTTATTTCATTTCGAGCATATGCAATCGATCCCACGCCTTCGCGTGCCGAACCACTCCCGCCGCCTCGGCACTGCGCAAGGGGACAAGAGGTCGGCCACCGCAGTGAGTTGCCGACGGCAGAAACCACACGGGCCGCAGTCAAGCCACGCGCCCCCTGTCACAAGGACGCCTCGGATGAGACAATCACGCTTCTGAACCGGTGACCGCTCCCATGCCCGACGAAACTCTTTCCCCCATCGCCGCCATCGTCTATCGACCGACCGACCATGTTGAAGCGATCCTGGTCGAGGTCGCGCGTGCGCTCGAAGCCCGTGGCGTGCGGCTAGGCGGTGTGCTGCAACACGATATTGCAACCGTGATCGACGACCCCTGCGCGATGGAGCTGGAGGATCTGGACAGTGGCGAACGTTTTGCGCTGTCACAGGAACTCGGCAGCGGATCGGAAGCGTGCCGGCTCGACCCCGCTTCGCTCGCGCACGCGGCGATGGCAGTACGACGCGCCGTCGACAAGGGCGTCGAACTGGTGGTGATCAACAAGTTCGGCGCGCAGGAAGTCTCCGGCGCGGGCCTGCGCAGCGAGATGGGCGTGGCCGTGTTGGCCGGCGTCCCGTTGCTGACGGCGGTCGGCGAACGCTTTCTGCCCGACTGGCTGGACTTCACCGGCGGCGTGTCGACCCTGCTGAAGCCGGACACCCACGATGTCCTGCAATGGTGGGACGCGCTGCCTCACGACGGATGAGCGCCGGTAAGCCGTGCACGGCCCGATCAGCATGGCTACGCCCGAGATGAACTGCCGGCCGGGCTGTGGCGCGTGCTGCATCGCCCCCTCGATCAGCAGCCCGATCCCGGGCTTGCCTGGCGGCAAGCCGGCAGGGATGCGGTGTCCACAACTCGACCACGATGACCGTTGCCGGATCTTCGGTCTTCCCGAGCGACCGAAGTGCTGTGGCGGACTTCAGCCCTCACCCGAGATGTGCGGCTCTGATCGCACCCACGCGCTGGCATGGCTCACCACCCTGGAACAGGCGACAAGCCCATGATCATTTACCTGCACGGTTTCCGTTCGTCACCGACGTCGATCAAGTCAACCGCGCTGAAGCAGCGCATGGCCGAACTCGGTTTACAGGATTCATTCTGGTGCGAAGAACTGCCGGTCTCGCCCAAGGCGGCCATCGCGCTGATCGAAGCGCAGATCCGGCGCGCCTGGGCGGCTTCACCGCTACCGCCGACCCTGGTCGGCAGTTCGCTGGGCGGCTATTACGCCACCTGGCTCTCGGAGCACCACGGACTGAAGGCCGTAGTGGTCAATCCCGCGGTGGTCGCGCCGCTGTCGCTGGAAGCCTGGGTCGGCCCCCAGACCAACCTCTATACCGGCGAGACCTTCCTGTTCACACACGAGCATATCGCCGAGCTGCAAGCCCTCGAAGTCCCCGTCATCACCGATCCGGAGCGTTTCTGGTTGCTGGTCGAGACCGGTGACGCACTGCTCGATTATCGTGAGGCGGTCCGCAAGTACGCTGGCGCGAAGCAGACCGTACTCGAAGGGGGTGACCACGGTTTCTCGCGCTGGAACGATTACATCGATGAAGTGATCGCCTTCGCCGGACTGTTGCCATGACCGATGCCGCGCGCCCTTTCGATGCGAAGCGCTTCAAGGCGCTGGAGCGGGCCGGCTTCAACCGGATCGCAGCGCGTTACGCCGAGGGCGCACACCTGCGGACCGATCTCGCCGCCGCACTGATCGAAGCGGCTGACCTTCGACCAGGCCAGACCGTGCTGGACCTGGCCAGCGGCCCGGCCTTGCTCGCCCAGGAGGCCGCGGCCCGGGTGGCGCCTGACGGCTGGGTGCTCGCCACCGATATCGCCGAGGGCATGCTGGCGACGGCTGCACTCGCCCTCGCCGCGCTTACGGACGCGCCGCAGCATGTCACCGTCAAGGGCGGTGCCGCAGCTTGCCGACACGCGGCTCCAGCACGTCCCGAAGATCGCGCCCCCCCGCCACTGGCGCCAAGGTCGACCGCCCCGGCGCAAACCGTGCCGAATCTCTCGGCGCGTCGCGACGAAGGCAGTCGCCCCGGCGCACTCGGCTTTCTCGCGACCGACGCGGAACACCTCAGCCTTGCGGACGAACGCTTCGACCGGGTATTGGCCGGGCTCGCGCTGTTCATGTTCCCCCATCCGGAACGCGCCCTGCGCGAGATTCACCGTGTCTTGCGCCCCGGCGGACGACTCGCTTTGTCGGTGTGGGGAACGAGAGAGGAAGTGCCGTTGATCGGCCGGGCCCAGGACTGCATCGCGCGCCTGCTGCCGCCGCCCAGAATCGCCCGTCCGTCGGTGTTCCGATTCGGAAAGCCTGCGACGCTCGCCGCGCTGCTGACTGACGCCGGATACCGCGATATCCGGATCGAGCCTTGTGATTTCTGCTGCCACTTCGAGGATGCGGACAGCTACTGGCAGTCGTTTCTCGACCTGGCCGGCGGGGTCGCCGAGTCGCTGACCCGCTTGGCGCCGGACATCCGCGCCCGCTTGCGCGAAGCGGTCGCGGACGATCTCGAAGCGCATCTGCGACAACCGGACGAAGATCGCCCGGGAAGATACGAAGTCGGCGCCCGGGCCTGGATAGCGAGCGCCTGCAAGCCCTAGCGGTCTGTCAGGCCCGGGCGCCTTGTTTCATCCCTTCTTCTGTTCGCCGGCCGCTCCGCTGTCGGTCTGTACGGTGGACGCTCCGGCGCCGGTTTCGTCGACTGCATTTGCCGCCGCTTCCCGCTGCGCCTCGGCATTCTTTCGTACCGCTCTTTCCAGCGTCGACTCGCCCTCCTGATCAGCTGCCTGGGCAGACGCCTCGGTCTTTACCTCGGCACGCGAATCATCGACTCGACGCGAACCCTCATCCGCCTCGCCCTTCATCTGCTTTTCCGGCTCGGTAACGGCGGATGCGTTTTCAGCAGTGGCGTCAGCTGCGCGCTGTTCTGCCGCTTCGGTCTGTGTAGCGGATGCTTTTTCGGCAAGGCCCTGCTCATCACTTACTTTGACCTCCCCGGACGTCGACCCATCCTGGGCCGGTGAGGATCCCTTCTCGCGTGGCGTACCGGAGTCCAGCCCATCCGCCGCCGACGTCGTGGCCGCTCCACCTGCGTCACGCTCCGTTGCCGCCGGCTTCGGCAGGTCGGCCTCGCCAGACTGCTCGTTTGGCTGTGTCACCGCCTCGCCGCTTGCTTTGGTCCCACTGCTTTCATCGGGCTGCTTCGGGCCGTCCAGCAGCAAGGCTGTCACCCGCTCCTTGAAGAGCTCGCGGGCCGAGCCCTCCGACAGCTTTTCGTAACCGGACGAGAGGTGCTCGAACAAGGATTTGTAGGAGCCGGCCATCGACACGAACAAGGTCGCGGTCTTGTCGAAGTGGGCCTCGACCTCCTGCTTGTAGGTCGATATCTCCTCCTTCTGCCGAGTCACTTCCGTTTCGAGCTCTTCGATGCGCGCCTTTTCGGTGCCGCTACGCCTGCCGATGAAGAAACCCGCTACTGCGGCGATGACCCCGACCACCACAACCACGACCCACATCCCTTGCACTGACATACTCTCCCCCGTTCATGGGCATTGACGATTCGCTGTTCGCGGGCGCGACCTTGGCCTGATCGCGATCGCCCGCACCGGCAGCGATCGCACGCCCATTGGACCGACGGCTGCGCCGTCTCCTCATTACTCGATCTTGATGTAGGCAAAGCCTTGCCGCTGAAGCTCGGCGATCCTGACCACCCCGGACGGCACCATGCTCACCCCCTCATAAACCTTGTCGGGATCCAGCCCGATCTGATCCCGGGTGATATCGCACAACTCCAGCTTGACACCCTGTACCGTGCGCAGGCTGTTCAGCCGGCTGGCATTATTCTCGCGGCGCTCCGCCATCTCGGCATCTTCTTCGAAAGGCGTGCCCTCCAACTTGTCGTCGGTCAAGAAACGGATGCCATGCGCCACGAAAACAATGCGTACATCGTAGTCGATCAGCTCGTTCTGGTAGAAAGTGACCATGTTGTTGATACTGGTCAGCATCGCGCTGAAACGGCGCGGATCGGAGAAGTCGGCGTGGTAGACGACTTGCGGTTCCTCATCGGCCCGCACCGGCGACGATGCCAGCGTCAGGGCCGCAAGGACCACGGCGGCCAGCATCAGCGCGGCCAGTTTCAGGGGTGGAATGGGGTGGTGCGCGGTCTGTGCCACGGTCTGTCTCCTGTCGGGTGAAGGGCGCGAGTTTTTCTGTTGTGGCAAAAGTATACGCCGATTAACTTCGCCTGACAGCCCGACCATGCCGCGATCATCCGGGGTTCGTCCGCGACCGGCGAAGTACGATGCGTGGCGATCACGGACGACCCGGGCCCGACGACTGCCAGGCAAGACATGCTGCGGGTGGGCAACGGGGGCGGATTCGTGCTCAAGGGGTTTGATCTTCCGGGTTAAACTGTCGCGCTTGATCATTTGTGGTGGTGTTTGATGTTTGTGCTTTTCGAAGAGAGCGGTGCGTTCAAGGCGGGAACCGTTCTCGCAGACAATGACAACTCCTTGCAGGTGGAAACCTCGCACGGGAAGCGGGTGAAGCTAAAGAGCGGCAATGTGTTGCTGCGCTTCAAGGAGCCGTCCCCGATCGAGCTGATGAATCGGGCCGAAGCCGGTGCCGAGGAGCTGGACACCGACTTCCTGTGGGAAGTCTGCGGCGACGACGAATTCGATTTCGAAAGCTTCGCGGCCGAATACTTCGGTCGCAGCCCGAGCTCGGTGGAAGCGGCCAGCGTGTTGCTGAGACTGCATTCGGCACCGATCTATTTCCATCGCAAGGGCAAGGGGCGTTTCCGCAAGGCGCCCGACGACATCCTGAAGGCCGCCCTGGCGGGTCTCGAGAAGAAGCGCCAGCAGGCCGAGGCGATGGAGCAGATCCGGATTGAACTGGTCGCCGGACGACTGCCGCCCGAGCTCGAGCCCATGATCCCGCAGTTGCTGTACCGCCCTGACCGTAACCGGCTCGAAACCAAGGCCCTGGAAGCCGCCTGTGTCGATAGCGGGCTGTCCGCAGCCCGCCTGCTGCTCAAATGCGGCGCGCTGGCTTCGACCCACGACTTTCACTTCAACCGCTTCCTGTTCGAGTACTTCCCTGACGGCACCGCCTTCCCGCGCTTCGATCTGCCCGATCCGCACCCGGCGCTCCCGCTCGCCGATGTCCGCGCGTTTTCGATCGACGACGCCACCACGACCGAGATCGACGACGCGTTCTCGGTCACGCCCCGCGAAGGCGGTGGATGGCGCATCGGCATCCATATCGCCGCACCGGCGCTCGGCTTCGCACGGGGATCCTCGCTGGATACGATCGCTCGCCAGCGTCTGTCGACGGTGTACATGCCGGGCAACAAGATCACGATGCTGCCGGACGAAGTGGTCGAAAGCTTCACGCTGGCGGCGGGCCGGGTCTGCCCCGCGGTGTCGCTCTACCTCGACGTGACCGCGGCACTGGCCATCGTCGGCCATGAGAGCCGGGTCGAGCGGATCCCGGTCGTCGCCAACCTGCGTCATCACGATATCGAACCGCTGTTCAACGAGCAGACGCTGGAACAGGACAGCGTCGCCGAATTCGAATGGAAGCGCGAGCTCACGCTGCTGTGGGACCTCGCCACCATACTCGAGGCCGGGCGGGGCAAGCCCAGCGCCAACCAGAATCAGGTCGACTTCAGTTTCTACGTCGATTGGCACAACCGCAGCGACGACGGCCCCGGCTATGTCACGATCAGCCAGCGCAAGCGTGGCTCGCCGCTGGACAAGCTGGTCGCGGAACTGATGATCCTGGCCAACTCGACCTGGGGCAAGTTGCTGGACGAGGCTGGCATCCCCGGCCTGTACCGGGTGCAGAACGGCGGCAAGGTCAGGATGAGCACCTCGGCGGAACCCCATGACGCCCTCGGGGTCGATTGCTATGCTTGGTCGAGTTCGCCGCTGCGCCGCTATGTCGATCTGGTCAACCAGTGGCAGATCATCGCCGTGCTGACCCAGACCGACCCGGCTTTCGCGCCGAAATCGCCCGACCTGTTCGCCGCGATGCGCGACTTCGAGTTGACCTATGCCGCCTACGCCGAGTTTCAGCGTCACATGGAACGCTACTGGTGCGTGCGCTGGCTCAGGCAGCACGGGCACCCGCAAGTAGACGCCAGAGTGCTGCGTGACAATGTCGTCAAGCTGGAGAGCATCCCGCTGGTGTTCAAGGTGCCGTCGCTGCCGCTGCAACTGCCGGGCTCGCGCATCCGGCTGGCGATCGAGCATAGCGACCTGGTCGATGTCGACGTCGGCGCACGCTTCGTCTCGACCCTGTCCGAACCCGACCCGGAGACCCTGACCGACCCGATGTACGAGAGCTGATCCGACCCGCATGTCCTCCACCCACTCCCTCCAGCCCTTTGCTTACCGCCAGGCCGAAGCCAGTGGCATCGCGGCTGGACTGCTGGGCTTGTTGACGTCGGACCGCCGGCTGCAGGTTGGTCTGGGGCTGTCGCTGCTGCTGCATCTTTTTCTGCTGAGCGTTCATTTCGGACTTCCGGAACGCCAGGAAACCGTCGCACCCAGCCGCGCACTCGAAGTGGTGCTGGTTAACGCCCGCCATGCGCAGGCGCCGGAACAGTCCGACGTTCTGGCCCAGGCCAATCTGGACGGCGGCGGGACGACCGATCTCGACGCCCGGCCATCCACCCCGTTGCCCCCACAGGAAACGCCACGCCAGGATGGCGATGCGCTGGTCGAGGCCCGCGCGACACCGCCGGAGCCCCGGCCGGTACAGCAGGAAGTCATGACCCGGCCAGCCCCGGCCGAGCGCCCCGCGCCAAGGGTCGCCCCCGCTCCGCCCCAGCCCACCCCCCCCAAGGAACCGGAGCCCACGCCGGCCTCCGGTCTCGACCTGATGAACAGCATCGCCGCGGTCGCCCGGATGGAGGCGCAGATCGATCGCAACCTGAACGAGTACGCCAAGCGACCGCGCAAGGTCTTCATCGGCGCCCGCACCCGCGAGTACCGCTTCGCGCAGTACGTGGAGGACTGGCGGCAGAAGATCGAGCGGGTCGGCACGCTCAACTACCCCGAGGCCGCGCGCGGACGGCTTTACGGCAGCCTGTTGCTGTCGGTGGTGATCCGCGCCGACGGCAGCATCGAGAAGGTCGAGGTCCAGCGCTCGTCGGGCCAGAAGGTCCTGGATGACGCTGCGGTACGCATCGTCGAACTGGCCGCGCCGTTCTCGCCCTTCCCGCCCGACATCAGGGTCGATACCGACATCATAGAGATCACCCGCACCTGGACCTTCACCAACTCGGATCAGCTCAGGACACGTTGATGGATCGTTACGCCGTGATCGGCAACCCGGTCGCACACAGCAAATCACCGCTCATTCACGCGGCCTTCGCCGCCCAGACGGGCCAGGCCATGCAGTACGAAACCGTCCTCGCGCCGCTGGACGGTTTCGTAGCCGCAGTCGAGGCCTTCCGCAGTACCGGTGGGCGCGGACTGAACGTCACCGTCCCTTTCAAGCTCGAGGCCCATGCGCTCGCGACCCGCAGGTCGCCGCGCGCCGAGGCGGCCGGCGCAGTCAACACCCTCGCCTTCGACGGCGACACCCTCTTCGGCGACAACACCGACGGCGCGGGCCTTGTGCGCGACCTCGAGCACAACCTCGACTGCCCACTGGCGGGCCGACGGGTGCTGTTGCTCGGTGCAGGCGGGGCCTCGCGCGGCGCCGTGGTGCCGCTGCTCGGCGCCGGCCCCCGCAGTCTCTTCATCGCCAACCGCAGCGCCGACAAGGCCGACGCGCTGGTCGAGCATTTCCGGGCCTGTGCCGGCGCCTGCCTGCTCGAAGGTGGCGGTTTCCCAGCGCTGGCCGGCCGTGCGTTCGATGTCATCATCAACGCGACCTCGGCCAGCCTGGGTAACGCGGTGCCCGACCTGCCCGCGGGGCTGTATGCGGATGGCGCGCTGGCTTATGACATGATGTACGGCCAGGGCGACACGCCGTTCATGCGTGTCGCGCGCGAGCGGGGCGCGTCGCGCCTGGCGGACGGTCTCGGCATGCTGGTAGAGCAGGCGGCCGAAAGCTTCTTCGTGTGGCGCGGTATCCGTCCCGATACCGGACCGGTGCTGCAGAGTTTGCGTCAGCGGTCCTGACCGATTCCAGCCCGAATCATCGCAGCCGCCATGTCCGACGCCCGCCCCCCCTGCCGCCCGCCCTCGTCAGGAAATCCAGCACCCGGTGTGCCGTCGCGGCGACGCGCATGCGCGTTGCCCCTGGCCGGATGAAGAGGCTGCTGAAAAGGGTCGGCTGGGCGCTGCTCACCCTGATCCTGCTCTTCATGCTGCTCCAGGCCTGGTTCTTTGCCCATGTGCTGTGGTGGAAACACAATGACCCAGCCAGCACCCGTTTCATGCGGCTGCAACTGGCCGAGTTGCGCCAGACCGACCGCGAGGCGCGGCTACGCCACCAGTGGGTCGATTACGACCGCATCTCCATTCACCTCAAGCGGGCGGTGGTCGCCGCCGAAGACGACCGCTTCATGAGCCACAATGGCTTCGACTGGCAAGGTATCCAGCATGCGATGGAGCGTAACCGCGAACGCGGCACACTGGCTGCCGGCGGCTCGACGATCAGCCAGCAATTGGCCAAGAACCTGTTCCTGTCGCCCAAGCGCAGCTACCTGCGCAAGGGGCAGGAGGCGATCATCACGGTGATGATCGAGCGCACCTGGGACAAGCGCCGCATCCTCGAGGTCTATCTCAACGTAGTGGAATGGGGCGAGGGCGTCTTTGGCGCCGAGGCAGCGGCACAGCGCTATTTCGGCTTGTCGGCTGACCGGCTCGGTCCAGCCGAGGCCAGCCGGCTGGCGGTGAAGCTGCCGAACCCGCGCCGTTACGAGCGGGAATTCGGCCCCCGCATGACGGCCCACGCGAGCCGGGTCCGGGCACGGATGGTCCATTCGCAGGTACCCTGACGCGCCCCGCTAAGGCGCATGGGCCATGCATGGGCCGACCGGCACGATGCCGGGTGCCCTGCGCCGGACTCGACATCGCACGCCGTCGCCAGGCCCGGACCTTTCACCGCCGAGAGACGGCCCGCGGACAGGAAAATACGGTCGCAAGCCCACCGGGGAGCCCGTAGAATCTAGGTTTTTCCGATGTAGCCAGCCCAGACGAGGCCCGCATGTCCGACGAGGAACGCCACCCAGACGACGTCCAGCAACACCTGCGCGAAGTGCAGGAGTTGCTGTCACGCCAGAAGCTGGTGGAAGACCTGGTCTTCCGCCAGGACATGCCTCGCCACGACCTGGTCGAGGACCTGGTCCACCGTCAGCACATCGCCGAGTTGCAGAACCGGCTCGACGAGCTCCACCCGGCCGACATCGCCTACATCCTCGAGGCCTTGCCGCTGGAAGACCGCCTTTTCCTGTGGAATCTGGTCAAGGCAGAGCGCGACGGCGAGATCCTGCTGGAGGTCTCGGATGCGGTCAGGGAGTCCCTGATCGAGACCATGGATCCGGAGGAGTTGAAGGCGGCGGCCGAGTCCCTGGACGCCGACGAGCTCGCCGATCTCGCGCCGGACCTTCCGCCCGAGGTCATCCAGGACGTCTTCCAGTCGCTGGATACCGAGGGCCGCGAGCAGTTGCGCGCGGCCATGTCCTATCCCGAGGACACGGTCGGCTCGCTGATGGATTTCGATATGGTGACGGTCCGCGAGGACGTCACGCTGGAAGTGGTGCTGCGCTACCTGCGCCGTTTCGAGGAGTTACCGGACCATACCGACAAGCTTTTCGTGGTCGATCGCGAGGACCACTTGCAGGGCATCCTGACCCTGGAGCAGTTGCTGATCAACGATCCTGAAAAGCAGGTCGGAGACGTGATGCGCACCGAAACCGTGATCAGCTTCGAGCCGGACGACGATGCCGACGACGCGGCCCAGGCCTTCGAGCGCTACGACCTGGTCTCCGCCCCGGTGATCGATTCGGAGAAGCGGGTGATTGGCCGACTGACCGTCGCCGATGTGGTCGATTACATTCGCGAGGAGTCCGAGCAGGAGATCCTGAGCAACGCCGGTCTGCGCGAGGAGGAGGACATCTTCGCCTCGGTCTGGGATTCGGTGAAGAACCGCTGGGCCTGGCTGGCGATCAACATGGTCACCGCGATCGTGGCCTCGCGCGTGATCGGTGCGTTCGAGGATTCGATCGAGAAGCTGGTCGCACTGGCTGCGCTGATGCCGATCGTGGCCGGCATCGGCGGCAACTCGGGCAACCAGACGATCACGATGATCGTGCGCGCGATCGCAATGGGTCAGGTCGAACAGTCGGCGATGAAACGGTTGATCCGCAAGGAAATGGGCGTCGCTCTGATCAACGGGGTGATGTGGGGGGGCTTCCTCGGTGCGATGGCCTGGTGGCTTTACGGTAGCTGGCAACTCGGCCTGGTGATGACGTCCGCGATGACGCTGAACCTGCTGCTGGCCGCGAGTGCCGGCGTGCTGATCCCGATGATACGCAGCCGCCTGGGCCGCGATCCGGCACTGGGGGGCTCGGTGATGATCACCGGCCTGACCGACTCCGGCGGCTTCTTCATCTTCCTCGGGCTGGCGACGATCTTTCTGCTGTAGGTTGGAGTTCTCCGGAATTCGTCGGAGAAGTTCACTTATTGGCATGACGCCGTGCTGGCATGAGGCCTTGCTGCGGCGGTGGCGGCAAACCTCGCGGCTCCGACAGCCACTCGCGCTGCCGCTGTAAGGCGCGCTTCGCTGCGATCCCTGAACTCGGCCTGCGGCCTCAAACAGCAGGGATCGCGGCCGCTACGCGCGCCAACAGCGGCATGCGCTCGGGCTGAGTCGCCGCGAGGCTTGCCGCCACCGCCGGTCCAGATGCCTTGCCATACCGTTTTACCATCACCTCCACCCCCCTACTCGTGACGGAGGGCGGGTTCAGCCCTTGCTTACCCCGCCGCGGCCATTGCGGCGAACACCTCTCGCGCCTTCGCGACCGTCGACTCGATGTCCTGTTCGCTGTGCGCGGCCGACACGAAGCCGGCCTCGAAGGCCGACGGGGCGAAGTAGTGGCCGGCCTCCAGCATCGCGTGGAAGAAGCGGTTGAAGGCATCCTTGTCGCAGGTGGTGACCTCGGCAAACGAAGCCGGGACCGCATCGCCGAAATACACGCCGAACATGCCACCGACCGAATCGGCGCAGAACCGGACCCCGGCTGCAGACGCCGCTTCGCGCAAGCCTTCGACCAACTGCGTGGAGCGCGCGGTCAACGTATCGAAGAAGCCCTGCTGACGGATCAGGTTCAGCGACGCGATCCCGGCCGCGACTGCGACCGGGCTGCCGGATAGCGTACCCGCCTGATAGACCGAGCCGAGCGGCGCGACCGCCTGCATGATGTCGCGCCGGCCCCCGAAGGCACCGACCGGCATGCCGCCGCCGATCACCTTGCCCAGTGTGGTCAGATCCGGGGTCACGCCGTACAAACCCTGCACGCCTTGCGGTCCGACCCGGAAACCGGTCATCACCTCGTCGAAAATCAGCACCGCGCCGTATTCGGTGCAGATCCGGCGCAGGCCTTCCAGGAAACCCGATCTGGGTTTGATCAGGTTCATGTTGCCGGCCACTGGTTCGACGATGATCGCGGCGATCTCGCCCCCGCGCGCCTTGAACACGTCCTCGACCTGCTGCAAGTCGTTGTAGTCGAGCACGATGGTGTGTTTGGCGAAATCGGCCGGCACACCGCCCGACGACGGGTTGCCGAAGGTCAGCAGGCCCGAGCCGGCCTTGACCAGCAGGCTGTCGGCGTGGCCGTGATAGCAGCCCTCGAACTTGACGATGGCGTCGCGCCCGGTGAAACCACGTGCGAGACGGATCGCGCTCATCGTCGCTTCGGTGCCGGAACTGACCAAGCGGACCATCTCGATGGACGGAAGCAGTTCGCAGATCAACTCGGCCATATCGACCTCGGCTTCGGTCGGCGCACCGAAGGACAGGCCGCGCAGCGCCGCCTCGCGCACCGCTTCGACGATCGCCGGATGGGCGTGGCCCGCGATCGCCGGCCCCCACGAGCCGACATAGTCGAGATAGCCCTTGCCGTCGGCGTCCCACACCCGCGCCCCCTCGGCGCGCTCGATGAAACGCGGCGTACCGCCGACCGATCGGAAGGCGCGCACCGGCGAATTGACCCCGCCCGGGATGGTCTTGGCCGCACGGGCGAAAAGAGCTTCGTTTTTGCTGTTCATGTCGAGTCTTGATTCGGGTTGATGTCAGGCCGGCATTGTCGCCCCTCCGCCCCGGCGGGTCCACCGTGGATGAGCAGCCCGCGCATTGATGCAACCGGGCAAGGCACCATCGCCGTGCCCGATGCACGCCTTGTCGGCCGCTTGCGGCATGTCCCACCGCGCCGTGATCAAGTGCGGAGAGGCGTCACGCCACGGCGTGCTCGTCAGACTCGATCCCGCGGCGGAACCACGCCGGCGGGATCTCTCCCTGCGGAATCAGTCCGGAAATAAGGCGCGATATCCTTCGGCACGCGCTGCCGGGTCGGGCGCGCCGAATACGTCGCTGATCACCGCGAGCAGGTCGGCACCGGCGGTGACCAGCGCGCCGGCATTGTCGAGGGTGATCCCGCCAATGGCCGCGCACGGCACGCCCCGCGCCGCGGCCTGCTCCAGAAGCGAGGTCGGGGCCCGCACCGTGGCCGGCTTGGTCGGCGACGGGAACATCGCCCCGAACGCGACATAGTCTGCCCCGGCTGCGATCGCCGCTTCGGCAGCCGACCAGTCGTCATAGCAGGACACGCCGAGGATGCGCTCAGGGCCCAGCGCGGCCCGAATGCCGACCGTATCACCATCGTCACGTCCGACATGGACGCCGTCAGCGCCCACCGCGAGGGCCAGTTCGACGCTGTCGTTGACGATGAAAGCGACCCCGGCGTCACGGCACACCGCGCCGACCGCGGCCGCCTGCTCCGCCCGCAGCGTGGCGGACACGAGCTTGCTGCGGTACTGCAGCAGGGCCGGGCGGCCGCGCAGCGCGGATCGGACCAGGCCGACCAGCATCGGGGTCTCCTCGCAATCGGGCGTGACCAGATAAAGGCCGCGCCGCAAGCGTTCAGGCCTCATCGGAATCTTCCTCGCGGGCCCAGAAAAGCCGGTCGGGGACCGCCAGCCCCATGCCGAGCCGGTAACCGGACGACAGGGCCTGCCACACGAACTCCTGCCCCTCGCGGCAGGCTTCCGCCACCTCCATGCCATGGGCCAGTGCGGCCGCGACAGCGCTGGCCAGCGTGGTGCGGGCACCGAAAAACTGCCCCCCCAGGCGCTCCCAGGCGTCCGACCGCATCTGGCCGACCGGGCCGAACAACAGATTCACGACATTCGGCCCGGGCTCACCGGCATTCGTCAGCAACACATGCGCGACACCCACAGCGATCAGCCGCTCGACGCACCGCACGCTGCCCAGCGACGCCATGGCCGGGCCCGACGCGACATCCTCGATCGCCTCGTCGTCTTCGTCGCGGCCCTCCTCGTCACTCCCCTCGCCCCCCTCGTCGCTGTCGATCGCGGCAGCGAGTCGCTCGAGGTCGTGAGGACCGATCACGACCACGGTGGCGAGCGGCAGCAGCAACTCCACCAGTGCATCGAAGAAATCCTCGCCGACCCCGTCGCGACCGTCGAGATAGGACAGGGCCGGCTCGATCACGATCGGGATATCCGGGTAGTCGGCCAGGATCTCGGCGACCGCGGCGAGGTTCTCGACGCTGCCGACCATGCCGACTCGAAAGGCGTGGACCGGGATGTCCTCCAGCACCGCTCGCGCCTGGGCGACGACCGCGTCGGGGTCGAGCGGCAGAAGCTCTTCCATCCCGCGGGTGTCCCGCACGGCGACCGCGCACACCACCGACAAAGGATGGCAACCCATGCTCGCGATGGTCAGCACATCGGATTGGAGACCTCCGCCGGCGGTGGCGTCGGTACAGCCGAAAGTCAGCACCGAGGGTGGCGGGGGAGAAGCATGGGCGCTCATGTCAGACAGGGGCCTTCACGGGGTACCTTCTGGCAAAGGCACGAAAATGGAGTAAGATCGGGATCGATTTTAACGCCAAATAGGATCCAGAACCTCCCTCATGGCAAACCCGGAATTCAAGACATACATGTGCCTGATCTGTGGCTTCATCTACGACGAAGCCGCCGGCCTGCCCGACGAAGGACTCCCACCGGGCACCCGCTGGGAGGATGTTCCGCCCAACTGGACCTGCCCCGAGTGCGAAGCCCGAAAGGAAGACTTCGAGATGGTCGAGATCTGAGCGCCGATGGCGAACAGCCCGAGGATTTTCCGGGTCGTCGCGGCAGCTCGGACCGGGTCCGCAGCAAGCCCTGCGCCCGTGGCGCCGATTCACACCGCAGCTTGATGAAGGACTGACACGATGGACCTGAGCGGACTCAAGGTGATGGTCATTGATGACAGCAATACCATTCGCCGCAGCGCGGAAATCTTTCTGAGCCAAGCCGGTTGCACCGTTCTGCTCGCCGAAGACGGCTTCGACGCCCTGGCCAAGATCACCGACCACAACCCTGACGTGATATTCGTCGACATCATGATGCCGCGCCTGGACGGTTACCAGACCTGCTCGCTGATCAAGAAGAATCCGCGCCTGTCGGCCACCCCGGTTATCATGCTGTCATCCAAGGACGGTCTCTTCGACCGCGCCCGTGGTCGCATGGCCGGCTCGGACGAGTACTTGACCAAACCCTTCACCAAGGACAGTCTGCTCAAGGCGGTCGCCCATCACGCCGGCAACAGCCGCTGAGCAGCGTGCAACACGGAACACCGACAGCCATGCCCATCAAGAAAATTCTCGTTGTCGACGACTCTCCGACCGAACGCTTCGCGATGACCGAAGCGCTGACGGCCCGCGGCTATCAGGTGCTGACTGCCGAGAACGGCGAGGACGCGATCGTCAAGAGCAAGGCCGAGTTGCCCGACCTGATCCTGATGGACGTGGTCATGCCCGGCATGAATGGTTACCAGGCCACCCGCACCATTTCGCGCGACCCGGCCACGCGTGCCATTCCGATCATCATGTGCACCACCAAATCGCAGGAAACCGACAAGATCTGGGGTATGCGCCAGGGCGCGCTGGACTACATGGTCAAGCCGATCGACCATGCGGAACTGGCCGTCCGCATCCAGAAGCTGGGCTGAGCAGCATGGCGAGACGAATCAGTCTGCGCGAGTTCCAGGAGAACCTGGTCAAGCGTCTCGCCGAAGCACGCACCGGCGACCGACGCTCGCTGCTCGGCGTGGAAGCCGGCGGCAAACGCTGGCTGGTCGAGCTGACCGACACCGGCGAGATACTGCCGGTGCCTCCCATCAGCCCGGTGCCCTTGACCCGCGACTGGTTCAGGGGCATCGCGAACGTCCGGGGCACGCTCTACGGCATCGTCGACTTTGCCGCCTTCCATGGCGAATCCGGCATCCTCCCGGCCGGTTTGGCCCGCTTGCTGGTCATTCATGGCCGGCACGGCGTGAACAGTGCGTTGCTGTTCGCGCGTACCAGTGGACTGCACAGCCCCGACGAGTTCGAGCCGGACGAAGATGCCGACACCGAGCCGCAGCCCCCCTGGGTGGCAGGCGCGGTCCGGGATTTACAGAACCGGGTGTGGCTACGGCTGGACATGAAGAAGCTGATCACTCAGCCGGAATTTCTGGAGGCGGGTCTGGCACGATCCTGACCCCCCTCCCTGAAGCACGACAATCTCAATCTGCGGCGGAGCACGCGACATGGCATTCAAGCTTTCCGGACTGTCTCTGGGCAAGAAGACAGCCGAGAACGAAACAGCATCCGATACGACGATTCTCGAAAGCGACCTTCCCAGCACCCCGGCGCCCAAACCTGCGCAACGGGCGACTCAGGCACCGGCCGCAGCCGGCCGGATCAAGACCCTGGGCACCGTGTTCGTCCTGCTGGTCCTGGCCATCGTCGGCCTGATGATCTATCAGGGCCAGCAATCCGGGATACCCCCCGAGTTGCGCGCTGCGGCCAACGAGGTGCAAGTGCTGTCGCAACAGATCGCCGCCGGCGCGAATGCCTTGCAAGCGACCACCACGCCGGATGCCGAGCTGGCCAGCCGGCTGAGTGCGGAGAGCGAACGCTTTCAACGCGCGCTGACCCGTCAGCAGCAAGCTTTCTTGGATCCCGAATTGCGCGAGGGCCTGCGCGAGATCGAGGTCGCCGCTGCCGCCGTGGTGGACGCCTCGACCGCCCTGGTCTCCGACCTGGAACGCATCGCGCAGGTACAGCAGGCGAGCGCCCGCCTGGCGGCCGAGGCAGGCACGCTGCAGGCACGTACGCGCGATCTTGCCGCGGCTTCGGCCTCGGACGGCAGTGGTTTCAGCCCGATCACCGCCGCGATTCTCGGCACCGGCCTGCTCGCCCTGATCGTACTGGCGATGATGGCCCGGGCTTACGACCAGGATCTCAACCGCCGTCAGGCCGAATCGGACACCCAGCGCCGCTCGGCCGAGGAAGAGCGCAACCTGTCGCAACAGGCAATCCTGCGCCTGATGAACGAGATGGGCGATCTCGCCGACGGCGACCTGACCGTGCGCGCCACGGTCACCGAGGACATCACCGGCGCGATCGCCGACTCGGTCAATTACACGATCGAGGAGCTGTCGGTGCTGGTGCGCCGGATCAACGACGCGGCGACCCGGGTGACCGCGGCGACCGAGTCGGCCCAGCGCACCTCGACCGAACTGCTCCAGGCGACCGAGCGGCAGAGCCGCGAGATCGAGGAAGTCGGCGCCACCGTCCAGGGCATGGCGGCCTCGATGACCGAATCGTCCGAGCGGGCGCTGCGTTCCGCCCAGGTGGCCCGTCGCTCCCGCGATGCCGCGCAGAAAGGAACGAACGCGGTCGAGAACACGATCAAGGGCATGCAGGAGATTCGCGAGCAGATCCAGGAAACCTCCAAGCGCATCAAGCGCCTGGGCGAGTCCTCGCAGGAGATCGGCGAGATCGTGGAGCTGATCTCCGACATCACCGAACAGACCAACGTGCTCGCGCTTAACGCCGCCATCCAGGCCGCGTCGGCGGGGGAAGCCGGGCGCGGCTTCACCGTGGTCGCCGAAGAGGTGCAACGCCTGGCCGAACGTTCCGGCGAAGCAACCAAACAAATCGCCGCCATTGTCAAGACCATCCAGACCGACACCAAGGATGCGGTCGGCGCGATGGAGAACGCGACCCGCGACGTGGTCGAAGGCGCCCAGCTGTCCGATGCCGCCGGGCAGGCGCTGGCCGAGATCGGCAAGGTCTCTTCGGAAACCGCGGTGCTGATCGAACAGATTTCTTCCGATACCCAGCAACAGGCGGCCACCGCCAGCCGGGTCGCGACGACGATGAAGGACATCCTCGCGATCACCGAACAGACCACCCGTGGCACGCAGCAAACCGCAATCTCGATCGGCGAGCTCGCGGACCTCGCAGTGGAACTCAAGGGTTCGGTGTCCGGCTTCAAGGTGTGAGCACCGTGCGCATCGACCCGCCGCCGCGGAGAAGAGCTTAGATGAATCAGAGTAACGAACTGGACCTCGGTCCGCTGACCTGGGTCAAGAGCGAGATCGACCTTGCACTCGCCCGCGCGGACGAAGCCCTCGGCAAGGCCGCTGCGGAACCGGATGCCACGACCCACTTCCAGTTCGCCCAGACCCATGTGCATCAGGCCTGCGGCGCGCTTTCCATCGTCGGACTGGACGGGCTGACCCGGTTCACGACCACGCTGGATCAGATGCTGGGCGCGATCGCCCGCAGCGAATGTCCCGCCAGCGAGGCGAATATCGCCATCGCGACCCGCGCGCTGGCCGCCATCGGCAACTACCTGGAAGAACTGATCAGGGGCACACCGGACCAGCCGATGCGGCTGATGCCGCTCTACACCGAGATGGCCACCGCGACCGGACAGACAACGGTATCACCGTCGGCGCTGTTTTATCCCGACCTGTCACGCCGGCCGGGCAGGGCTGCGCCGCGCGCCAGGGCTTCGGAAGCCGACTGGCTGGATCTGATGCGCAAGGCCCGCGCACGCTTCGAGCGCGGCCTGCTGCAGTGGCTCAAGAATGGCAAGGACAGCGCCGGGCCGATCGAGATGCGCGAGGCCGCAGCCGAACTGGAAGCCATGCTGGAAAGCCCTGCTCCTGCCTCCTTGTGGTGGGCAGCCCAGGCCTTCTTCGATGCACTGGCCCATGGCGACCTGGCCGACCAACCGGCGGTGCGCGGACTCTGCCCCCAACTGGCCAAGGAGCTGCGGCAACTCCAGCGTAACGTCCGGTCGGTGCCGGAAGCCTTGATGCGCGAACTGCTGTACTGGATCGCCCAGGCGCCCGAGAGAACCGAAAGGCAACGCGAAGTCCGGGCGCTTTGGCAACTCGATGCGCTGATGCCGGCGCCGGACAGCGGTGTAACCGAGATCCCGCTCGCCCCCCTGCTCAAAGGGATGCACGCCGAACTCGGCGCCTGCAAGCGCGCCTGGGACGACTTCTGCGACGGACAAGCCGCAGCCCTGCCGCGCTTCGAGCAACACCTGACCTCCCTGCTCGATCAGTCCAGACCGCTCGGCCGCCCCTCGCTGGAGCGGCTGTTCCGGGGCCTGTGCGATTTCAACGACTGGTTGCGCAAGGATCCGTTGCAGTTCCAGGACCGTATCGCGATCGAAATGGCCACCGCGCTACTCCTCGCCGAGGTCTCACTGGACCGCGGATTGCCGGACGCCGGCTTCAACGACCAGGTCGCCGATACGCTGAGCCGCCTTGACGCGCTCACCCGTGGCGAGGATATCCAGGCGGCGGAGTTGTCTCCGACGGTGGAAGCCGCTCGTCGCATGCAGGAGAAACAGGCGAGGCAACAGGTCGCCAAGGAAATCCAGACCAATCTCGCCCATGTCGAACAGGCGCTGGACGACTACTTCAGAAATCAGGCCAAGCGTGCCCCCTTGGCCGGACTGGCCCTGCCTCTCAAGCAGATCGCGGGCGCGCTGTCCTTGTTGGGCGACGAGCAGGCCATCGCGCTGGTGAACGAGTCAGCCGAAACGGTGGAGCACTTCGCCAACGGTGAAGCCGAGCCACAACCTGGAGAGTTCGAGGAACTGGCCCACCGTCTGTCGGCACTGGGCTTCTACATCGACGCGATCCAGCACGGCCCGGCCGAGCTCGACCACTTTCTTCATCCCAGCATCCCCGCGCAGGAAGAAGCGGCCCGCGCCGACGAGGCGTTCGAATCCCCGACGCCTGATCTCGACGCCCTGCCGACAAAGCCCGCCTCCGGCGCTCCCGGTGTTCGGTCGACCGAAGCGCTCTTTGACGAATCCCCGGCCGACGAAGCCACAGCGCTGGACGACGCGCCATTCGGGAGGGCGCCCTCGGACCTGCCCCCGCTGCCCGGCATCGAGGAGTTCGACCTCGAACTGGACCTCGGCGAAACCTCGCTGGACGACCTCGAAGCCCTGGACACCGCCGCGGAAGCATCCCGGCAGGCCAGCCCGGCCTCGGCCGAACCCGCCTTCGAGGAGAGCGTCTCCACCGCTGAGGGCGACGCCGCGATCGATGCCGAGCTGCTCGACATCTTCCTGGAAGAAGCCACCGAAGTATTGGGCAGCATCGCCATCGAACTGGCCGAGTTGGAGGCCAACCCGGACAACCACGAGGCGCTGACCGCGATCCGGCGCAGCTTCCACACTCTCAAGGGCAGTGGCCGAATGGTCGGGCTGACCGACCTCGGCGAAGCCGCATGGAGCCTGGAGCAGACACTGAACCGCTGGCTGCAGCTCGAGTGGCCCCCGACTTCGGTTCTGACCCGCCTGATATCGAACGCGCACCAGCTATTCGGTGACTGGGTCCGGCAGATCGCCTCCGGGCAAGGCCTCGCCTACGACGCGACCGAGATACTGGCCGACGCCGAGCGCCTGCGCGAGGCCGAGACCCCGGAAGCGGCGGCGGATATCGAGCGCGAAGAGCCCGCAGCCCGCGAGCCGGCCGCTGACCTCACGCCTGAGGAAGTGACGCCTGAGCAAGTGACGTCTGAGGAGGTTGCATCCGAGGAAGTCGCGCTCGAGGAGATCACGAGCGATGAGTCGAAACCCGAGGACGTCGCGTCCGAGCGACTCTCATCCGAAGAACTCGAACTCGAGATCGACGATTCGAGTTTCCTGCTGACATTGGACGGCCTCCCGCCCTCATCGCCCGATCATCCCGACAGCGAAATCACTGACGATATCGCCGAGCCACTCGCTACTGCGCAAGCATCGCGGGAGGAAGGCCTGGAAGAAATCTCGCTCGAGGACCACGCCGAACCGTGGCCTGAAGATCTGCCGCAAGCGGACGATGCCGATCTGCTGCCGGAAGCGATCATGTTCGACGGCGAACCGGACATTCTGCCGGAAGCGATCTCGCTCGACGAGGCGACCGAGTCGAGCAAGATCCCGAAGTTCGATTCAAGCGCCGACTCGAGTTCGGACGATGCCGGGATCGCGTTCGGGCCGGAAGCTGCAGCCCCGCCGACGGAAGAGGCCGAGCCCGCCGAAGACAGCCCACCCGCTCTCGCGGCAGAACTCGGCGAAGAGCCCGAGGTGCTGTCGATACCGGCACTCGACGGCGAACCCGAACTGGCCAGTCCGGTTCTGGATTTCGGAGACCTCGACTTCCCGGCCGTTCCGAGTCAGGTCGGCTCCGATGAAACGGACGAGTCGAGCGACACGGACGAACCGCGCGATGCGGCCGAGTGGCCGGAACCTTCCACGCCCGCCGCACCCACCGAGCTTTCCGAAGCTACCGAACTCACAGAAGCTACCGAACTCGCCGATTCGCCCGAACTTGCCGAACCGACCGAATCGAGTGCGGCGACCGAGAGATCCGAGCCCACCGAGCCACAAGCCGATGCGGTTTCGCCTGCCCCCGCGCTCACCGCAGAGGCGGTTCAGGAAACGTCCGTCGAAACCACTGTGGATCGGCCTGCGCTACCGGACACGGTCAGACTCGGAGACGCCGAGATTTCGCGTTCCTTGTTCGACCTGTATCGCGGCGAGGCGAAGACCCACATCGCGGTGCTGCACGAGGTGTTCGCCCAGTTGCAACGCAATCCGACCCGCAGCCTGCCGGAGCCGGCCCAGCGTGCGGCCCACACTTTGGCCGGCATTTCGGGCACCGCGCGGATTCCACCGGTACAACGCCTCGCCCGCGCGCTCGAGCACGCGATCGAGCGCCTGCGCGAACTCGACCACCCCCCGTCTGCGGACGATACCGAGCTGATGCAGCAGACCCGGGTCACGCTGGAGGCCATGCTCGCCGACGTTTCGGCCGAACGACTGCCGCTGGACGTTCCGGAGCTCGAAACCCAACTTGACCAGATCGGTCGCGAGGACCGGGCGCTACGCCCCCTCCCGCCCGAACAGACCGCACTGGTCACCGAGTCGCTGGCAGCGGAGCCGCTCGCCACGGCTGCGCCGCAGGATGTCTCGCCGGAACCGTCGGCACCGGTGCATGACGATCTGGACGAGCAACTGCTGCCGATCTTCCTGGAAGAAGGCGCCGACTTGATCGCCCAGCTTCACAGCACCCTCAGGACATGGCAGGACAATCAGGAAGACCCCACCCCGGCGAAGGCCACCGCACGGCTGTTGCACACGCTGAAAGGCAGCGCACGCATGGCGGGGGCAATGCGTTTGGGCGAACATGTCCACCAACTCGAATCGCGGCTGGAACTGGCACTGAAGGTGGGCAGCCCGACCCCGACTCTCCTCGATGAACTGGTCGCCGGGCTGGATGCGACCGAGCAGCAACTCGACCAGATCGCCCATCCCGAGTCGGCCCAGGTCGCCGCCGGCGCCACTGGCGCGCAGCCCGGCGTCGAAGACGACGTCTCGATCGAGCCTGCCCAGACAGGGGAAGCCGCGATCACCTCGCCGACACTGCGGGTGCGCGCCGACACGGTCGACCGCTTCGTCAATGAAGCCGGCGAGATCGGCATCGCACGCACCCGAATCGAAGGCGAACTGCGCACGCTGCGCCGCTCACTGCTGGACCTCACCGAGAACGTGATCCGGTTGCGCAACCAGCTGCGCGAAGTCGAACTTCAGGCCGACATGCAGATGCAGTCCCGCATCGCCCAAGCCGAATCGGAGAACGCCGATTTCGACCCGCTGGAGATGGATCGCTATACCCGCCTGCAGGAACTGACCCGACTGATGGCCGAGAGCGTCGGCGACGTGACCACGGTACAGCAGAACCTCCTGCGCAACCTGGATGGCGCCGAACTCGCGCTGAATGGCCAGGCACGCTTGAGCCGTGACCTGCAGCAGGCCCTGATGCAGGTCAGGATGGTGCCGTTCGAAAGTCTCGCCGACCGCCTCCACCGTGTGGTCCGTCAAAGCGCCAAGGATCTCGGCAAGCGGGTCAACCTCGACTTGCGCGGCGGCCGGATCGAGATCGACCGCAGTGTCCTCGAGCACATGACCGCGCCGCTCGAACATCTGCTGCGCAATGCCGTCGCGCACGGCATCGAGACCGCCGAGGCGCGCGTGGCGGCAGGCAAGGACTCGATCGGCGAGATCAAGCTGAGCGTGCAGCAGGAAGGCAACGAAATCGCGATCACCCTCAGCGACGACGGCATCGGGCTGGACCACGGCGCGATTCTGAACAAGGCCCGCGAGAAAGGGCTGGTCGGCCCGGACGAGCAGATGGACGAACGCCGTCTGACCAACCTGATCTTCGTGCCCGGATTCAGCACCGCGAGCAATGTCTCGGCCGTGTCCGGACGAGGCGTCGGCATGGACGTGGTCAAGGCCGAGACCGCCTCGGTGGGCGGCCGTATCGACGTGAATTCGATCCGCGGACAAGGCACAACCTTCCGCATCTATCTGCCGGTCACCCTCGCGGTCACCCAGGCCCTGCTGGTCAAGAGCGGAGCGCGCAGCTATGCGATCCCGTCGAGCATGATCGCGCAGGTGATGGAACTCCGCGCCGACGCCTTGCAGCAGATCATCGACGACGGCGGGGTCGAGTGGCAGGGGCAGTTCTTCGCCTATCGCTACATGCCACATCTGCTCGGAGAACGCTCGGCCCGTGCCGAGTTGCAACGCTTCAACGCGCTCCTGCTTCTCCATGCCGGTGCGCAGACCCTGGCCCTGCATGTCGAGTCGCTGCGCGGTAATCAGGAAATCGTGGTCAAGAACGCCGGCCCGCAACTGGTCCGGATCGTCGGCATTACCGGAGCCACCGTCCTCGGCGACGGTGAGATCGTCCTGATCGTCAACCCGGTCGCGCTGGCAAGCCGCAGCCTTGCCGAACCGGCGGGTGAGCCCTCGTCGGCCACGACACAGGGTCCGATCGACCTGCAGGCTGCGGATGCGGCAGCGCAGCAAGCCACGGTGATGATCGTCGACGACTCGCTGACCGTGCGCAAGATCACCGGTCGCTTGCTGGAACGCGAAGGCTACCGGGTGGTAAGCGCCAAGGACGGCACCGATGCGCTGGAGAAACTGCTCGACAGCCTGCCGGACGTGATCCTGTCGGACATCGAGATGCCGCGCATGGACGGTTTCGACCTGTTGCGCAACATCCGCGCCGATGCGCGGACCCAGGCCATTCCGGTGATCATGATCACCTCGCGCCTGGCCGACAAGCACCGCGAGCACGCGATGAAGATCGGCGCGAACGAGTATCTTGGCAAGCCATTCGACGAGGACGAGTTGTTGCGGTTGATCAGGGGCTTTACAACCGGCAGGTTCTGAAACGAATCGATCGCACGGGCCAGGACGGGAGTGGGACGCCGCGCCCTGGCACGACCGTTCCGTACCTGGGCTTTGTGCCCTCCGTCCCGGCACGCTGTCTGCGAGGCGCCCGGTCAGGCGGCACCCGAACCGCCGCATCGGGTGCCCCGAGATCAGCCCTTGGTCACCGCGAAACGTGCCAGCGTCTTCTCGCGCGCCTGGGCATGATCGACGACAGGCGCCGGATAGTCCCGCCCGATGCGCAGCCCGGCCGCTTGCTGATCGAGGCCGCCCATTTTCCACGGCGCATGAATGTACTTGTCGGGCACCTTGGCCAGCACCGGCAGGTAACGCCGGATGAAACGCCCGTCCGGGTCGAAGCGCTCGGACTGGGTGACCGGATTGAAGATCCTGAACCAGGGCTGGGCATCGCAGCCGGTCGAAGCCGCCCACTGCCAGCCACCGTTGTTCGCGGCCAGATCATAGTCGTTGAGCCGGGCCGCGAAGTAGCGCTCCCCCAGGCGCCAATCGACACCGAGATCCTTGGTCAGGAATGAGGCGCTGACCATTCGCAGCCGGTTGTGCATGAACCCGGTCGTGTTCAGCTGATGCATCGCCGCGTCCACCAGCGGATAACCGGTCCGGCCCTCGCACCAGGCCGCGAAAAGCTCAGGCGCATCATCCCATTTCACCCGATCGAACTCCGGCCGGAAATTGGCATTCACCACCCGTGGGTGATGCCACAGAATCATGTGATAGAAGTCCCGCCAGATCAGCTCGGCCAGCCAGCCCTGCGCGCCCTCGCCACCCCGCTCCGCGGCAAATCGGACCAGCTCACGAACCGACACCGTTCCGAAGCGCAGATGGGTAGACAGGTAGGACACCCCCTTGACCGCCGGATAGTCCCGCGCTTTCTTGTAGTGATCGATCCGTTCGCAGAAGTCCTCGAACAAGGCCCGGCCGCCCGACATGCCGACCGGCAGCTTGAGCGCCTCCAGCCCGCTTTCAACAAAACCGATATCGGCCAGCGATGGCAAGATTTCACCCGCCGGCTTGGGCGCGAGCGCCACGGCATGCTCGGCGACCGGGTAACTCGCGCCGTCGGCCGGCCCAAACCGCTTCAACCACGCGTTGCGATAAGGGGTGAATACGCTGAACGGCTGGCCGGCCTGGGTCAGCACCTCGTCCCGCTCGAAGATCACGCTGTCCTTGTAGTCGCGGAAAGCGATGCCGGATTCCGCCAGTGCCGCCCGCACCCGCTGGTCGCGCGCGATCGCGTCCGGCTCGTAGTCGCGATGGGTCAGGACAGCCTCGACCCCGAGCTCGCCCGCAAGTTGCGGCACCACCGCATCGGCCGCACCATGCCGGACCAGCATCCCGGCACCGGTCCCGCCGGCCGCCCGGGACAACCGGTCGAGCGCGTCGTCCAGCTCCAGCAGGCTGTGCCAGATGAACTCCACCCGGCGGTCGTCGCGGCTGGGCAAGGCATCGAGAATCCGGGTATCGAAAACAAAGCAGCAATGGACCCGGTCGAAGTGCTGCAAGGCGTGACTGAGCGCCACATGATCGAAACAGCGCAGGTCGCGCCGAAACCATACCAAGGCAGAACGCATCGGGAAACTCTGTGTCGGGAAGAAGACGCGATTGGATGAGTTTCTCACCATCAGGTTCCTGATCATCCTGTGCCGTGAAAGCGTAAAATGAAGACATGAGCGAAATCACTGCCAACCTGACCCACCACTTCCTGATCGCGATGCCGGCGATGGGCGATCCGAACTTTGCCCGGACGCTGACCTACATCGCCGAGCACAACGACCAGGGCGCGCTGGGCGTCATCGTCAACCGTCCGATCGACATGACGGTCGAAAAGCTTTTTGAGCGGGTCGAACTCCCCCTCGGCTCGGGCGAGTTCGCCACCCAACCCATCTACTTCGGCGGTCCGGTCCAGACCGACCGCGGCTTCGTGCTGCATCATCCTCCCGGCGACTGGCACTCCACCCTCAAGGTCAATGACGAGATCGCGCTGACCAGCTCGCGGGATGTGCTGCAGGCGATAGGGGAAACCGGCCAACCTTCACGTACGCTGATCACACTCGGCTATGCCGGCTGGTCCGCAGGGCAACTCGAGCAGGAACTGCTCGACAACGCCTGGCTTACCGTGCCGGCCGACCTGACCATCCTGTTCGATACCCCGCCGGAGGCCCGCCTGGCCGCTGCGATGCAAAAGCTCGGCATCGACTTCACCAATCTCAGTGAAACCGCGGGTCATGCCTGACACGGCCGTGGGCTTGGAAACACCGAGGCCGGGCGCCGCTCCGGTGCAGATCACGAACAATGACGCGCGCCTCCTTCCTGCGCGTGGCACGCTGATCGGATTCGATTTCGGGCTGGCCCGTACCGGCGTATCGGTCGGCGAGCTCGAAACCCGGCGCGCCAGCCCGCTCACCACCCTCGCGACCGACTCGAATCGGCAGCGCTTCGAGTTGATCGCGAGCCTGCTCGCCGAATGGCAGCCGGTGGCCCTGATCGTCGGCATTCCGACGCATCTCGACGGTACCGAGCACGACTTCACCCGCCGCTGCCGGCGCTTCGCCAACCAGTTGCGCGGCCGTTTTGGCCTGCCCGTGATCGAATGCGACGAGCGCCTGAGCTCGGCCGCTGCCGACAGCATGCTCGAATCGGCCGGCCAGCGCGACTGGCAGGCACGCAAGACGACGCTGGACGCCGTCGCGGCACAACTGATCCTGCAACACTTTCTGGACGCACATACGCATGAAAAGTCTTGACGCAGAAAGCCTTTGCTCGGCGCTGATCGAGCAGATGCGGCCGCATGTCGGTCCGGACACGCTGCTGGTCGGCATCCATACCGGCGGAGTGTGGCTGGCCGACAGGCTGCATCCGGCGCTCGGCCTCGCAGCGGCACCGGGTAGCATCGACGTGTCCTACTACCGCGACGACTTCGGCTCGCGTGGCCTCAACACCAAGGCCAAACGCACCGACATCCCATTCAACGTCGAAGGCGCGCATGTCATCATCGTCGACGATGTGCTCTACACCGGCCGCACTACCCGCGCGGCCTTGAACGAACTGTTCGACTTCGGCCGGCCGGCAAAGGTCGAGCTCGCCGTACTGGTCGACCGCGGCGGGCGGGAACTGCCGATCGCGGCCCGTTACTGCGCCTACACCCTGCCCGACCCGCTGCCGCCGCAACAAATCCTCGAATTGCAGAAGAACCAGGACGACTCGCTGACCCTGAGGCTGATCGATGCGTAACCCCCAGCTCAACAAGAACGGCGAACTCCAGCACCTGCTGACCCTGGACGGCCTGCCTCGTGACATCCTGACCGCCATCCTCGATACCGCCGCGCCCTTCACCGAGGTCGCCGAGCGCGAGGTCAAGAAGCTGCCCATCCTGCGCGGCAAGAGCATCTTCAACCTGTTCTTCGAGAATTCGACCCGCACCCGCACCACCTTCGAGATCGCCGCCAAGCGCCTGTCGGCCGATGTGGTCAATCTGAATGTCTCGACCAGTTCCACCGCCAAGGGCGAGAGCCTGCTCGACACGGTCGACAACCTGTGCGCGATGCAGGCCGACATGTTCGTCGTCCGCCATGCCGCGAGCGGCGCGCCGTTCCTGATCGCGCAACACCTGTTCGCCAACGGCCGCAACGACATCCACGTGATCAACGCCGGCGACGGTCGCCATGCCCACCCGACCCAGGGCCTGCTCGACATGTACACGATCCGGCATTTCAAGCAGGATTTCACCCAGCTCACGGTCGCGATCGTCGGCGACGTGCTGCATTCGCGTGTCGCCCGTTCCCAGATCAGCGCACTGACGACGCTAGGCGTGCCCGAGGTGCGCGTGATCGGCCCGAAGACGCTGCTGCCGACCGAGGTCGAGCGCATGGGCGTGCGGGTCTTCCACGACATGCGCGAGGGGTTGAAGGATGTGGACGTGGTGATGATGCTGCGCCTGCAGAACGAGCGGATGAACGGCGCGCTGCTGCCGACCCCGCAGGAGTTCTACAAGGTGTGGGGCCTGACCGCCGAGAAGCTCGCACTGGCCAGGCCGGATGCGATCGTGATGCACCCCGGCCCGATGAACCGCGGCGTCGAGATCGACTCGGCGGTGGCCGATGGGGCGCAGGCGGTCATCCTGCCTCAGGTCACCTTCGGCATCGCGGTCCGCATGGCCGTGATGAGCATGCTCGCCGCCTGAGCGCCCGCCTCCCCGCGCCCGACCCACTCGACCAAGACAGCCATGAAGATCAGAATCAGCAACGGCCGGATCATCGACCCGGCACACCACACCGACACGGTCCGCGATCTGTTCATCGCCGACGGCCGGATCATCGCGCAAGGCGAAGCGCCGGATGGCTTCCAGTCCGACCGGATCATCGACGCCACCGGGTTGGTGGTCTGCCCCGGCCTGATCGATCTGGCGGTCCGCCTGCGCGAACCCGGTTACGAATACCGCGCGACACTGGAATCCGAGATGAATGCCGCCATGGCGGGCGGCATCACCAGTCTGGCGATTCCACCCGACACCGACCCGGTACTGGACGAACCCGGCTTGGTCGAAATGCTGTGCCACCGCGCCAAGAAGCTCAACCGTGCCCATGTCTACCCGGTCGGAGCCTTGACGATAGGCCTCAAGGGCGAACGCCTCTCCGAGATGGCCGAACTGGTCGAATCCGGCTGCGTCGCGTTCAGCCAGGCCAACGTGCCCATCGTCGACAACATGGTGCTGATGCGCGCGCTGCAATATGCCGCCACCTTCGGTTTCCGGGTCTGGTTGCAGCCGCTCGCCCCCTTCCTGTCGCGTGGCGGCTTCGCCCACGACGGCGAAATCGCAAGTCGGCTCGGACTACCTGGCATTCCGGTGGCGGCCGAAACGGTGGCCTTGTTCACCTATATCCAGCTGGCCAAGATCACCGGTGCCCGCCTGCACATCACCCGCCTGTCCAGCGCCGCGGGCCTGCACCTGATCGAGCAGGCGCGTGGCGACGGAATGGACATCACCTGCGACGTGTCCATCAACCACCTCCACTTGTCGGACATGGACATCGGCTATTTCAACGCCAACTGCCATCTGATACCGCCGCTGCGCAGCCAGCGCGACCGCGAAGCGCTGCGCGAAGGGCTGACCAGCGGCCGCATCAACGCGCTGTGCTCCGACCATACCCCGGTAGACGACGACGGCAAGCTCGCCCCGTTCAGCGAGTCGGAACCCGGTGCGACCGGCATGGAACTGCTGCTGCCGCTCACACTGAAATGGGCGATGGACGCCAAGGTCCCCTTGATCGACGCGCTGGCGCGGGTCACCTCCGATGCGGCCCGCATCGTCGGCATCACCAAGGGCGGCCACATCGCCCCAGGCGCGCGGGCCGACATCTGTGTCTTCGACCCGGACGCCTGGCGCCGGGTCACCCGCGACATGCTGATCAGCCAGGGCAAGAACACGCCCTTCATCGGTCTGGAACTACCGGGGCAGGTGCGTTATACGCTGGTCGAGGGCGAGGTGATGTACGGCGGGTGATCAACCCCCGGCCTGCGCCCGCGCTTCCTCCTGCAGGCGCAGAATGCGACGCTGGACCTTGCCGGTGGTCGTCATCGGCAGCATGTCGATGAACTCGATCTCCTTGGGGTATTCATAGGGCGCGAGCTGCGAGCGCACATGGGCTTGCAGGCTCTCGACCAGTTCCGGGGAGGCCTCGTAACCGGCGGCCAGCACCACGTAGGCTTTCACCAGCGCACCGCGCTCGGGATCCGGCTTGGGCACGACCGCGGCATTCGCCACCGCCGGATGCTTGACCAGACAGTTTTCCACTTCGGACGGCCCGATCCGGTAACCGGCGGCCTTGAACATGTCGTCGGCCCGTCCCTTGTACCAGAGGTAGCCGGCCTCATCGCAGACCGCGAGATCCCCGGTGCGACACCAGTTGCCCGAAAACTTGCGCTCGGTCGCGGCCTCGTTCTTCCAGTAGCCGAGAAAGAACACCGGATCCGGGTCGCCGTGCCGGTCGAAACGATTGACCGCGACCTCGCCCAGCTCACCGGCCGATACCGGTTCACCGGCATCGTCGATCACCGCGACCCGGTGTCCGGGGTATGGACGCCCCATCGACCCCGGCCGTGCCGGCCAGTCCTCGTGGCTGTTGCCGACGATGTAATTGATCTCGGTCTGACCGAACATCTCGTTGACCGTGACTCCGAGGGCCTGCTCGCACCACAGGAACACCGCATCGCCGACCGCCTCGCCCGCGCTCATGATCGCGCGCAGGCACAGGTCGAAACGCTCCCGCGGCTGCGGCACCGCCTTCATCATCGCCTTCAGCGCAGTCGGAAAAAGGAAGGTATTGGTGACCCGGTGGCGGCTCATCAGATCGAACGCCCGCTCCGGCGAAAACCGGCCGCGAAACCCGACCAACGGATAGCCGAAGTAAAGCGTAGGCAGCATGACGTCCATCAGACCGCCGGTCCAGGCCCAGTCGGCCGGTGACCAGAACACATCGCCCTCGCGCGGAAAACCGTTCTGGCTGGCGACGAAACCGGGCAGGTTGCCGATCAGCGCCTGTTGCGGCATCAACGCCCCCTTGGGAGGGCCGGTGGTGCCGCTGGTATAGATCAGCACGGCCGGGTCGGTGGCGCAGGTATCCGCCGCGGGCGGCAGGTCGTTCGCCCCGGCCAGCAAGCTACGCCACGAAACTGCTGCTTCCCCGTCGTCGGGCGCGCCCTCGCCGACGGTCACCAGCGTGCGCAACGCAGGGCAGTTCGCCCGCAAGCCCTGCACGGCGGCAGCGACCGGCGCATCGACGATGGCGACCACCGCGCCACTGTCGGTCAGGCGGTATTCGAGCGCGTCCGGCCCGAACAGGATGGACAGGGGCATCGCGACCGCACCGAGTCGATACACCGCCATGTGCGCGACCACCGTCTCGAAACACTGCGGCAACACGATCGCGACCCGGTCTCCCCGGCCCACCCCCAGTCTGTGCAGCGCAGCACTGCATTGCTCGGCGGCACGCAGCAGGGAACGATAGTCGTGACGCTCGATCCGGCCGGTCTCGTCCTCGATCACCAGCGCCAGTCGGTCGCCACCACCCGCTGCACCGTCTCCCTCACCCCAGCGGGCACAGCAAGCCTGAAAAATATTGAAATCCGCCGGCACCTGCCAGCGATAAGCCGAGTGGATTTCCTCATAACGGTCTGTCGTCGCCATCGTGTCTCCTCCGGGCGCATTCATTATTGTCTTAGTAGTTGTCATCACCCGGCTATCGTAACGCGTGGCGGGTCAGGCGTGTCCAGGAGGTGTATCGAGCGCCCGCAGCCGCGCGACCATCGCTTCGCTCGCACCGCAGATCCGCACCCGCTTGCTGCGGGAAGTCTGTCCGCTGATCAGCGCCACCGCAGCGCGTGGCAGACCGAAGTAATCGGCGATGTAGGCGCACAAGGCCGCGTTGGCCTTGCCCTCTACCGGCGCTGCGGCCAGCCTCAGCTTGAGGGCCTCGCCATGTCGTCCGGCAAATACGGTCTGCTTCGCACCCGGCTGGACATGCAGGGCGATCACCAGTTCGCCATCCCCTTGCTGCTTGAGCCAACCGGGGTTCATCCGCCGAACAGCAAGGGCATGAAATTGCCGCGCAGGCCGCCGATCACGATCAGCAGGATCTGAAGCAGCAACAGCAACACCAGTGGCGACAAGTCTATGTTCGCGATCATCGGGACGACACGGCGGAAAGGCCGCAGAAACGGGTCGGCAAGCCCACGAAAGAGGGGCGCCGCAGGCGAATGCGGACTGACCCAGGACAAGACCGCCGACACCAGCACCACCGCGAAAATCAGATAGATCGCCATTCGGACGAGCTCGAGCAGGCCAAGCCCCCACAGGCCGAACAACACCCCGGCCGGTCCGCCATCCATAGCCGCTCCGCGCAGGCTGAGTTCGATGAAGACATAAGCCGTCTGAAAGGCCCAGGCCGGCAACAGGCTGGCCAGGTCCAGCCCGAACAAGCCCGGTATCGCCCGCCGCAACGGACGCACGATCCAGTCGGTGGTCGTAACGACGAACTGCCCGATCTGGTTACGGAACGACACCCGCTGCCACTGCATGAAGAAGCGCGCCAGCAGCAGGATCGTGATGAAGCCGAACGCGAAGTTCAGCAGAAGGAGAAGAATGCTGCCCAGCATTTTGATCAGTCCTTGCCCAGTTCGATACCGAGTTCACGGCCTCGCGCTTGTGCAGCGCCGACCGCACGTTCAATTGCCTCGGCGAAACCGGATGTTGCCAAGCTCGCCAGCGCCGCCGCGGTGGTCCCGCCTTTCGAGGTGACCTTCTCGCGCAACACGCCAGGCGCGTCTTCCGAATCCGCGGCGAGCCTCGCCGCCCCGAGCACGGTTTCGATCGCGAGCTTGCGTGCGGTGGCCGGCTCGAAACCCATCCCGAGCCCGGCCGCTTCCAGTGCCTCGATGAAGTGGAAGACATAGGCCGGACCACTGCCGGACACTGCCGTCACCGCATCGATCTGTGCCTCGCTGCCGACCCAGACCACGCTGCCAACCGCCGACAACACCCGCTCGGCCGCCTGCCTGCCAGCCGAATCGACGCTGTCGTCGGCGAACAGTCCGGTCACGCCGGCGCCGATCAAGGCGGGGGTGTTCGGCATCGCCCGCACGATGCGGCCATACCCGCCCAGCCAACGGGCGATGTCCTGCATCCGCAAACCCGCCGCGATGCTGACGACAACGTGATTCGCGAGTCGCCCCCTGATAGGCTCAAGCGCGGACTTCATCTGTTGCGGCTTGACCGCGAGGATCAGCAAGTCGCAGTCGAGGACGGTGTCATCGACCTGCGCAGCAGTCCGGACCCCAAACTTGTCTACGAGACGCTGCCGCGAGCCCTCCGACGGATCGACCACCTGGATATCCGCTGCGGCAAAGCCGCGCTCGACCATGCCACCGATCAGGGCGAAGGCCATGTTGCCGCCACCGATGAAAGAAATCCGCAAACGATCGTTCACTTCCCGACTCCCCTTCTGGTTCTGTTGCCGAATATGGCGCTGCCCACCCGCACCAGGGTACTGCCCTCGTCGATCGCCAGCTCGAGATCATCGGACATCCCCATCGACAAGGTATCGAGGACAAGCCCGTGCTCTGCGAGCTCATGCTGGAGCTGGCCCAATGCTCTGAAGCGCGCTCGCAGCAGGCCCTCGTCTCCTTCCGGCTCGGGAATGCACATCAGTCCGCGCAGGACGAGCCGGGGCAAGCCACGCACAGACAGTGCGAGTGCGCGCACCGCGTCCGGCGCGACGCCGCTCTTGCTCGCCTCCCCGCTGACATTGACCTGAATGCAGACCTGCAGCGGAGGCAGGGTCGCCGGTCGCTGGGCCGACAGGCGCTCGGCCAGCTTGAGCCGGTCGATCGAATGCACCCAATCGAAATGGGTCGCGACGAGGCGGGTCTTGTTGCTCTGCAAAGGACCAATGAAATGCCACTCCAGCGGCAGGTCGGACAAGGCCTCGATCTTGGCGACCCCCTCCTGCACATAGTTCTCGCCGAACGCCGACTGACCGGCTTCGAAGGCGGCCCGCAGCGACTCGACCGGCCAGGTCTTGCTCACCGCCAACAAACGCACTTGCGAAGCGTCGCGTCCCGCCCGCTCGGCCGCAGATGCCACACGCTGCCTCACGGCTTGCAAGTTCGCGGAGATTGATGTCATATAGCATTAGTAGCGGGTAATTCAGCCCGGGCAGTATAGCATCGCGGCCCGGCGCACCTTGCCCCACCCCACCCATCGAAGCGTACGCCGAGACCTCATGGACATCACCGAACTGCTCGCTTTCTCAGTCAAGAACAAAGCTTCCGATCTCCACCTCTCCTCCGGTCTGCCTCCGATGATCCGGGTCCATGGCGATGTCAGACGCATCAACCTGCCGCCGATGGAGCACAAGGACGTGCACTCGATGGTGTACGACATCATGAACGACGCGCAGCGCAAGCAGTTCGAGGAGGTGCTGGAATGCGACTTCTCGTTCGAGATCCCCAACCTCGCGCGCTTCCGGGTCAATGCGTTCAACCAGAACCGCGGCGCGGCGGCGGTGTTCCGGACGATTCCGTCCAAGGTGCTGACGCTGGAAGAACTGAACGCGCCCAAGATCTTCAAGGAAATCTCGGACCAACCGCGCGGCATCGTGCTGGTGACCGGTCCGACCGGATCGGGCAAATCGACCACGCTGGCCGCGATGATCGATTACATCAACGAGAACCAGTATGCCCACCTGCTGACGATCGAGGATCCGATCGAATTCGTGCATACCTCCAAGCGCTGCCTGATCAACCAGCGCGAAGTGCATCGCGACACGCTGTCGTTCAACAACGCCTTGCGCTCGGCGCTGCGCGAGGATCCGGACGTCATCCTGGTCGGGGAATTGCGCGACCTCGAAACGATCCGGCTGGCGCTGACCGGCGCCGAAACCGGCCACCTGGTGTTTGGCACCCTGCACACCTCGTCCGCGGCAAAAACCATAGACCGGATCATCGACGTGTTTCCGGCCGAGGAAAAGGACATGGTCCGCGCGATGCTATCCGAATCGCTGCGCGCCGTCATCGCCCAGACCCTGCTCAAGACCAAGGACGGTGCAGGACGGGTCGCCGCCCATGAGATCATGATCGGCACCCCCGCAATCCGCAACCTGATCCGCGAGAACAAGATCGCCCAGATGTATTCGGCCATCCAGACCGGCCAGAGCATGGGCATGCAGACCCTGGACCAGTGCCTGCAGGATCTGGTCCGGCGCAACATCGTGGCATCGAGCGAAGCGCGAATGCGGGCTGCGAACAAGGACAACTTCGCCGGCAGCTGAGCGCCGCGGCGAAGAGAGTGGATATCGCTCGAGCACACAAGGCATACGCCGACCGGAGATTGAAGAATGGAACGCGACCAGGCACTGAAATTCATGCACGATCTGCTCAGGCTGATGGTGCAGAAAAACGGATCCGACCTGTTCATCAGCGCAGGCTTTCCGCCCGCGATCAAGATAGACGGCCGTATCGTGCCGCAGTCCAACCAGATCCTGAGCCCGCAACACACCGCGGAGCTGGCGCGGGCCATCATGAACGACCGCCAGGCGGCGGAGTTCGAATCGACCAAGGAATGCAACTTCGCGATCTCTCCAGCCGGAATCGGTCGCTTCCGGTCCAACGCGCATATCCAGCAGGGACGGGTCGGCCTGGTCCTGCGCACCATCGCCTCGAAGATCCCGACCTTCGACGAGCTCGGACTTCCCGCAGTGCTACGGGATATCGCGATGACCAAGCGCGGCCTGGTGATCTTCGTCGGCGGCACCGGGACCGGCAAGACCACCTCGCTGGCGGCAATGGTCGATTACCGCAACGAACACTCCTACGGCCACATCATCACGGTCGAAGACCCGATCGAGTACGTTCACCAGCACAAGAACTGCATCGTGACCCAGCGTGAGCTCGGCATCGACACCGACAGCTGGGAGATCGCGCTGAAGAACACCTTGCGTCAGGCGCCGGACGTCATCTTGATGGGCGAAATCCGCGATCGCGAAACCATGGACTATGCGATCGCGTTCGCCGAAACCGGCCACCTGTGCCTGGCGACCCTGCACGCGAACAGCTCCAACCAGGCGCTGGACCGGATCATCAACTTCTTCCCGGAGGAGCGCCGGCAACAGTTGCTGATGGACTTGTCGCTGAACCTGCGCGCGCTGATCTCACAACGCCTGCTGCCGCTCAAGGAACGCAAGGGGCGGGTACCGGCGATCGAAGTGATGCTCAACTCACCGCTGATCTCGGACCTGATCTTCAAGGGCGAAGTCCCGGGCATCAAGGAAGTGATGAAGCGCTCCCGCGAACTCGGCATGCAGACCTTCGACCAGAGCCTGTTCCAGCTCTACGAGGACGAACTGATCAGCTACGAGGATGCGCTGCGCAACGCCGATTCGATCAACGACCTGCGGCTGCAGATCAAGCTCCACAGCCGCCATGGCGAAAAGGACTTCGTATCCGGCACCCAGAATCTGGACATCGTCTGAGCGCTTGCGAAGCCCCCTCGCCGGCAAGTCCGAATAACGGCCAGGGGCGTGATCAATCGGGTCACATCACGATTCGTCAGCCATTCATCCTGACCCGCACTCGCCGCTGCCAGACCGTAGTCAAGCCTTGGGCTTGCGGTGGCTGCCGGCGAAGATCCGGTACTCGAACACCCTGCACTCCAGCGCCCCGTTGAACAGCGGGGTGCGTTTGCTCGCCTTGAGCCCGAACAGCTTGGGCAGGGCCGGGTCAGCGGTCAGGAAATAGCACCGCCAGCCCGCCCAGCGCTGCTTCAGCGTATCGCCCAGTTTCGGATAAAGCTCGGCCAGCGCCTCTTCCTCACCGATGCGCACCCCATAGGGTGGATTGGTCACCATCACGCCCTCACCCGCGGGAGGTTCGCGCTCCAGAAAATCGGCCCGATCCAGCGTGACGCAGTTGGCCAGACCCGCCGCCTCGAGATTGACCCGTGCCCGTCGTACCTGATCGCCGACGATGTCCGAGCCGAAGATGTTCAGCGACTGGACCGGCTTTCGCCGCACCTCGGCCGCCTTGCGCAATCCAGCCCAGGTCGTGCGGTCGAAATGCCGAAAGCGCTCGAACGCGAAGGACCGCCCCAGCCCCGGAGCGACATCGAGCGCGATCTGCGCCGCCTCGATCAGGAAAGTGCCGCTGCCGCACATCGGATCGATCAACGCCTCGCCCGGCTGCCAGCCCGCGATACGCAGGATGCCGGCCGCGAGATTCTCCTTCAACGGGGCCTCGACCGCCGCCTGCTTGAAGCCCCGCTTGTAAAGCGGCTCGCCAGAAGTATCGAGATAGAGCGCAACGGTATCCTTTGTCAGGAAGGCATGGATGCGGACATCCGGGTTGGCGGTGTCGACACTGGGACGACGGCCGGAGACGGTCCGGAAGTGATCACAAACCGCATCCTTGATCCGCAAGGTCACGAACTCCAGGCTACGCAGCGGCGAATGGCGCGCGGTGACGTAGATCCGGATGGTGTCGTCGGCGGTGAACCATTTTGCCCAGGTGGCGCCGTAGGCCAGCCGGTAGATGTCCTCCTCGGCCCGGTAGCGTCCCTGGTTGATACGCCACAATACCCGGGTTGCGATCCGGCTCTCGAGATTGACCCGGTAGCAGGTCGCCCAGTCGCCGCGGAAACCGACACCGCCGTGGGTGGGCTCGACCTCGGTGGCGCCGAGCTCGGCCAGCTCGGCGACCAGCATCGGCTCGAGACCGCGAGGACAGGGGGAGAAAAAGAATTCGGACATCGTGTCGACCTGCCTGCGGGTTATCAGAAGGGTTTGAGTACGGTCAGAAAGACGACGACCAGCAGAATCAACACCGGGACCTCGTTGAATACCCGATACCAGACATGACTATGGGTATTCCGACCCGCGGCGAAGTCGCGCATCAGCTTTCCACAGTAGAGATGGTAGGCGATCAGAAAAACGACCAGGGTCGTCTTCACATGGAGCCAGCCGCCGGCGAAGCCATAGCCGAACCACAGGTAAAGGCCGAGTGACACCGCGATCAGCCCGATCGGGGTCACGAAACCATAGAGTTTGCGCTCCATCAGCGCCAGCCGGTCCTGAGTCGCCTTGTCCTTGACCATCGCATGGTTGACGAAGATGCGGGGCAGGTAGAACAGGCCGGCGAACCAGCTGACGACGAAAATGATGTGCAATGCCTTGACGGTCAGCATCCAGGTGAATCTCCTTGTGAAAGACGGGATTGATCGATCGCGGCGGCAAAGCCTTCGCGCACGGTCGGGTAGGACAGCCGTAGCCTCAGCTCCTTGCGGACCCGCGCGCCGTCGATACGGCGCGACTCCGACATGAAGGACAAGGCCATGGCCGAAATCCGGCTGGCCAGAATGTCGCGCGGGACCCGCTCCGGGCGGGGACGACCGAACATGTCAGCCGCAAGGTCAAAGAAATCGCCCATCGCCAGATCGGTTTCATCGACCGCATTGTAGACCCGGCCGCCTCGCGCCCTGAATAAAGCGACACAGGCCATCCGGGCGAGATCCTCGGCGTGGATGTGATTGGTATGGACATCCTGCTCGGGCACCAGCACCGGGTCGCCACGCTCCAGCCGGGCGAGCGGCAAGCGGTCTGCCGCGTAAATCCCCGGCGCACGCAGAATGGATACCGCACACGCCTGTCGCCGACCGAATGCGCGCAGGCGGGCTTCCGCATCCACCCGGCGCTTCGCCCGGCCGGTACCCGGACGACAAGGCGTCGTCTCGGACACCCAAGCGCCGCCACGATCGCCGTAAACCCCTGTCGTGCTTATGTATACGAGGCGCTGTGGTAGACTTTGCCGGCTTGCAAGAGCGGCCAGCAACTTTGCCGTTCGGGTATCGGTCTCACCGCTTGCGGGGGGCGGCGCGAAATGAAGCACGGTCTGCGCTATGCCGGCCACTCGCCTCAGGCTCTTGCGATCATCGAGATCGGCCAGCAGCGGAACGGCACCGATCGCCCTGAGTGCGGCCATGTCCTCCGGGCGACGCGTCAGGGCATAGACCCGGAAACGCTTTGCAAGCCAGGGGATGGCACGGCAGGCGACGTCTCCGCTGCCGACGATCAAGACATTTTTCATTCGACGGATTATCTCACGACCGATGCAGTTCCAGATTTCGACCGAACCCGGCGCCCAGCACTTCGAGGCTTCTTCCGATCAAACCGTGCTCGAGGCCGCGTTGTCGGCCGGCTTGCTGCTGCCCTATGGTTGCCGTGACGGAGCGTGCGGAACCTGCAAGGCCAGGGTGATCAGTGGCGAGTTCGACCAAGGGAAGACTTCCGGCGCCGGGCTCAGCGATGCCGAGCGCACCGAAGGCTACGCACTGCTGTGCCAGGCCAGGCCGAAGTCCGATCTGGTGTTGAACGTGCGCACGCTGGCGCGGGTCGGAGATATCCCGAGCAAGAAGATGCCGTGCCGGGTCCAGTCGCTCGAATTGGCCGCCTCTGACGTGATGGTGGTGTCGGTCAAGCTGCCGGCCAGCGAGCCGTTCCGTTTCCGCGCCGGTCAGTATGTCGATTTTCTGTTGGCCGATGGCGCCCGGCGCAGCTTCTCGATCGCCAATCCGCCCCACCGCGCCGACCACCTCGAGTTTCATGTCAGGCGGGTGGACGGCGGACGCTTCACCGCCCACGTTTTCGATACGATGAAGGTGCGCGACATCCTTCGCATCGAGGGTCCGCTCGGCAGCTTCTTCCTCAGGGAAGACACCGCGAGTCCTATCGTACTGGTCGCCGGCGGCACCGGCTTCGCACCGATCAAGAGCATCGTCGAGCATGCGATCGAGACCGGCTGCGAACGACCGATCCGCCTGTACTGGGGTTCGCGCAATCGCGAAGGGCTCTACATGGACGCGCTGGCGCGTTCCTGGGAAGACGCCCTGCCCGGCTTTCGCTACATCCCGGTCCTGTCCGATGCCGTCGCAACGGACCAATGGTCGGGGCGGACCGGTCTGGTCCACCAGGCGGTGATCGCGGACCTGCCCGACCTGTCGGGCCATGAGGTCTATGCCTGCGGCGCGCCAGGCATGATAGCCGCAGCCCGCAGCGACCTGGTCAGCCGGTGCAGGCTGGATGAAGACGCATTCTTCGCCGACGCTTTCACGTTTGCGACCTCTCCCTGACAGGCGGTGACGCTGATCATGAACCACACCACGATTCTCACCCGCGAACCGGTCGTCAACAAGAAGCGGGCGATCACCGCCAACCGGCTGATCGCACATGGCCCCAGCATCGAATCGGTGGTCGAGACACTCAACGATCTACAGGACGTCTGGCCTTCCCGTCACACGGTGTTCGTCTCGCTCGCCAGGCTCGTGCCGACGCCCGACCTGTTGAACTGGCAGATCGCACCCAACACGATGATCGAGATTCCGGCGCAGGCGCTGGCTCACGCCAAGACCCGCCAGCTACTGCCCCAGTTGCGGGACGCCGACATCAGCACCTGCCTGAGCTGGTTTTCGCCCGGCATCGAGATGCCGCTGGACGCCGACTGGCGCTTCGTGCTGATGGACGCGCGCAAGCACCCGACGCCGGCCGGCTCGCCCGGCATCGCGCTGGCCTGGGGCCTGCCCGATATCGACACCTTCCAGGGCGCGGTGCGCAATGGTTACGACGGCGCATCGGGATGGTTCTTCCTGCACGGCAACCCGCCGCCGAAAGCACTGACGCCCGGTCACGCCCAGATCGTCCGGCTGCTCAATCTGGTCCGCAACAATGCCGACATCAAGGAGATCGAGGCCCTGCTCAAACAGGATGTAGCAATCTCCTACAAGCTGCTGCGCTACATCAACTCGGCCGGTTTCGGCCTGATGTGCGAGATCCAGTCCTTCCGTCACGCGGTCACCATTCTCGGCTATTCGAACCTGAACAAATGGCTGTCGCTGCTGCTGGTGACCGCCACCCGCGATCCAGGCGCCCAGGCAATGATGCAGACCTCGATCGCCCGCGGCCGCTTCATGGAGGAGATCGGGGCGGGTTTCTTCGACAAGTCCGAACTCGACAACCTGTTCATCACCGGCGCGTTCTCCCTGCTGCCGGTCCTGCTCGGCACCTCGATGCAGAGCGTGCTGGACGAGATGCACCTCCCGGACAGCGTGACCGACGCCTTGCTCCATGAAGAAGGGGAGTTCGCCCCCTTCCTCAAGCTCGCCAAGGCCAGCGAAAGTTTCGACCCTACCGCGCTGCTGAAGCAGGCCACCGAGTTGCAGCTGACGCACGAGAAGATCAATACGGCGCTGCTTGGCGCGCTGGGATTCGCAGACAGTCTTCAAAGCTAAGCGGGGACAGGCCGGCATGGCACGACGGCGATGAGTGCATTTTTCACGGACGATCGAAGATAGTTCAATAATGGATCGTTTCCGCGTATTCGGTCACGCAGGCCGCTCCCGGCGCGCTCATAGAATCGGGGCACTTTCCCAGAGGCCCTTCGATCGCCCGATGCCGTCCCCTGCCGATTCTCGCTGCCTGTCCGGTACGGTCCGCTTCGCCTTGCTACCCGAGCAGGCGAACGAGATGCTGCGCCTGCTCGGCACGAATCCGGTGGATTGGGTCGCTGTCGCCGAATCGGTACTGCGGTCGCCCGGTCTGCTGTGTACGTTATTCAACGCCCTTCCCCATGACGGCAGCAGACTCGGCCGCGACCTGAAGGAACGCGCCGTAGAACGGCTCGAAACAGTCGGTGTGGAATTGCTGCGGGCCTGGCTGCTCCAGGAGAGCTGGACCCAGCCCGGACAAGTCGAGGCAGGCCTGCACGAGGCGCACGCGCGTGCCTTGTTCACCGCCGAGTGCGCCCTGCACCTTGCGCTCGAATCGCGCTACCCCCACCCCGACGAAGCCTATCTCGTCGGTCTGTGGCATGGACTCGATCAGTTGCTCGTCTCCGACGATGCAATGCCCTCGGGTAAGCAGGCGTCGTCCCCACCCAACCTCGAGGAGGCCGCGCGGATCCGTTCGACACTGCTGGAATGGTGTGGTTTCACCGGGCCCATGCTCGACGTGTTCGCCTTCGGCAGCGCACTCGAGGAACAGTTGCGCCTCGCTCATCCCCTCTCACGCCTGCTCAGAGCGGCGCTGGACCTGGGCGCGGACGACTGGCAGAAGCGCAGCGGCCGGGTCGCCGATTTGTGCGCCCTGTCGCCGGCGACGATCGTCAGCCTGCGTACCGACGTCGCCTACATCGCCCAGCCACAGGCCGAACACGGCGCACTTGCACCGACCGCTCCTTCAAGCGGCGGCTTGCCCTCGCCGCGCCCTAAGGCCGCTCACCTCTCGCTCCCGGCCCATGTCGGCCTGTCGGAACAGTTCCTGAAGCGAGCCGCGTTGGCCGGATGTATCCGCAACGCCTTCGCAGCGATTGGTCCGGACCGGATTGGTGCCCGCCTCGACGCTTCATGCTGGCTCGTCTGCCGAATCCGCTCACCACTTTTTGTCAGCGTGGATGACGAAGAGTGTCTGAAGGCCCTGCCGCTGGGCGACAAGCACGGGATCCACAGTTATTTCAACGAACTGAATCTCCGGCTCGACGATGAAACCAGCGTGATCGCGCTTGCACTCAGAACCGGCAAACCGGTGTCGAGCACCCACGAGGAGATGAACCCGGGTCGAACGGTCTCCGACTGGCATGTCCAGCAGTGGCTGGGCGGTAGCGGACTGGTCTGCCTTCCGCTCCATGGCACATCGCGGGCAACGATCGTGCTGTTGGGGGTAAACCGAAATGACCCTCCGATGCCGGACGCGACCGAAACGCTGGTCGAACTGTGTCACGAGGCACTCACGACCTGGTCGTTGCAGGCTCGGGAAAGCGCCCTCGAGTCACGTTTGAAATCCGAGATCGAATCACGCTTCCGGGATCATGCGCGCAAGGTCGTCCACGAAGCCAGCAACCCGCTGACCGTGATCAAGGCCTATCTGGAGGTCATGCCGGAAAAGCACCCTGAAGCGCGCGGCCTTGGCGATGAGCTCAAGTTTCTCAGGAGTGAACTGGAACGGCTCGGCCAGTTGTTCAAGCAGGCGGCCTATCCGCCGGACGAAGCGAACGAGCCCACGTCTTGTCATGTTCACGACCTGATGCAAGACATGCAGTCGCTCTACGGCGAAACCCTGTTCGCCCGCCGTGGCATCCAGTTCGACCTTAGAGTCACGCCCGGACTCCCCGCCGTGGGTATTCCGGCGTCGGTGCTGAAGCAGGTTTTGCTCAACCTTTTCCGCAACGCGGCCGAGGCCTTGCAACCCGGAAAACGCTTCTCTGTGGTCGTGCCCGGCTTGCTGATGGTCAATGGTGCCCGTTGCGTCGAGATACGTGTCATCGACAACGGCCCCGGCCTGCCTGCGGAGCGCATGAGCCAGCTGTTCAGCCAGCGAGCCAGCGACAAAGGCGGCGATCATCAGGGGCTGGGCCTCGCCATCGTAAACGACTTGCTCTCCCAATGGCGCTCTTCTATCCTTTGTCGTAGTCAACCCGGAACCGGCACCAGTTTCCAATTGCTTGTTCCTGCAGTCGAATCAAGTTAAATTAGCGACGCGCATTCAAATTAGTCAGACAACTCAGTTGGCCAACTCGGTCAGCCAACTTTCGCGTCGCAGGAATCGGGGGGTCATGGTCATTCCAGGTGAGGCGCCTTTCTACAGCCAGCTTTCCGAGCCCGTCTCGGACACTGGCGCTGTTGCGCGCATCCTGGTCGTCGATGACGACGCGGCCCTGCGTCGCAGCCTTCCGCACGTTCTGGCCCAGGAAGGTCGCAGCTTCGAGTTGTGTGGCAGCGTCGCCGAGGCCATCGCCTTGCTCGAGCGCGAAGGTTTCGATCTGATCCTGCTGGACTACCGCCTGCCCGACGGCACGGGCCTAGCCGTGCTCGACTGGCTCAGCAATGCCGGGCGGGAAGAGTCGATCATCGTGATCAGCGGCGAAGATGCGATCGATGCTGCGGTGGGTGCCTTGCGTCGCGGCGCTGACGATTTCGTCCGCAAGCCCTATCATGTGGCACAACTCCAGCGTGCGGTGCAGAGCACCTTGCACAAATCCGCACTGGAGCGCGCCAATAAGGTCATGGGCGACAAGCTTCGCGCCTCCGAACGGCTGCATCGCTACCTCGTCGAAAGTTCGCCCGACCTGATCTTCACGCTGGACGCCCAGGCCAGATTCAGTTACCTCAACCCGCGTATCGAAGGCTTGCTCGGATACCAGCGCAATCAGTTGCTTAAACGTCCTTTTCTGTCCTTGGTGATGCCGGAGGATCTGGACCGTATACAGAGCCTGCTCAAGGCCCAGCACGAGAACCCAGCTGCGAGCTTCAGCGTCGAATTGCGCTTGCGTCGTCCATCGCCCGATGGCGGCGGCACCGGGTTCATCACGGTCGCGATGCAGGGCATCCCGATGCTGGGGCGCGACAGCGGTGGCGGTCGCTATGTCGGGCTGTATGGTGTCGCACGCGACATCTCGGACCGAAAGCGCGCCGAGGAGATCATCAGCTTTCAGGCCTATCACGACCAGCTAACCCGGTTACCCAACCGGGTTTTATTCAAGGACAGACTGGAACTCGCGATCGCGCAGGCGCAACGTCGAAGCGGGTCGCTGGCGGTGATGTTCGTCGATGTCGATCGCTTCAAGCTGGTCAATGACACCTACGGCCACGCCGAAGGCGATACCCTGCTGCGCGGCATCGCGACCCGCCTCAGCAACAGTCTGAGACGCGGCGACACGCTCGCGCGCCTGGGCGGTGACGAGTTCACGATACTGCTGCCGGACATCTCGAGCCCGGAAGACGCAGAGGTGATCGCGCGCAAGATCCTGTCCGCGCTCGAGGAGCCGTTCGCGCTCGACCACGGCAATTTCCGCGCGACCGCCAGTGTCGGTATCGCGATCTACCCGCAAGACGGACAGACGGCGGAGGCCCTGACCCAGCATGCCGATATCGCGATGTATCAGGTCAAGCGCTCGGGCAAGAACGGGTTCCGCTTTTTCGCCCCCGAACTCAACACCCACCACCAGAGCCGGATCGCGATCGAGAACGATCTGCGTCATGCGATAGACCGCAATCAGCTCGAACTCTACTACCAGCCGCAGATCAGCCTGTCACGTCAGCGTGTGGTGGGCATGGAAGCCCTGCTGCGCTGGAATCACCCCGAAAACGGCCTGATCGGACCGGACGCCTTCATCCCGGTGGCCGAAGAGGTGGGCCTGATCGGCGACATCAGCCGTTGGGTGCTGGAAAGCGCCTGCCGCCAGCTGGCCAGTTGGCGGCGCAACGGATTCAACGACCTGAAGATGTCGCTCAACCTCGCACCGCACGATTTCGATCGCGAGGACATCGTCGGCATGGTCACCGATTGCATCGCGCGCTACGAGCTCCCGGCCGACAAGGTCGAGCTCGAGATCACAGAGAGCATGATGATGCAGGACACCGCCGGCGTTGCAGCCAAGGTCCGCGAACTGCGCAAGGCCGGCATCGGTGTTGCCATCGACGATTTCGGCACCGGCTACTCGGCGCTGGCCTATCTGCAGAAACTTCCGGTCAGCGTGCTGAAGATCGATCGCAGCTTCGTGCGCGACCTGGACGGCCTGATGACGAATCCGATCATCTCCGCCATCACCGGCATCGCGAAGGGCTTCGGCCTGGAACTGATTGCAGAAGGCGTGGAACACGCCCAGCAGGCGAAAACCCTGAGAACCCTTGGTTGCGACATCATGCAGGGCTACTACTTCGCCCGCCCTGCCCAGGCCGGCGACGCCGGCGCGCTGATCAGCATGGCGCCTCGCGCCGTCTGAGAAGGCGGGCTTCCTCCCGCGCGCTTGCTTCTTCGTACGACACGGCTCGAGACCATTGCTTTAGTCGCAACCGATTCGCCATCGAGCACAGGTCGATGGCGAACAAAAGAACACGCGCGCTTCAGCAAAAAACCGGCACAAGGCCGGCTTTGTTGTACTCGAGCAGCTGCGGATTACTTGAACGTCATGACCCACTCGGCCAGCTTGAGCGCTTCGTCGTCGCTGACTTGCGGGTTGGGCGGCATCGGGACCGGACCATAGACGCCGGAACCCCCTGCCTTGATCTTCTTGGCCAGATACTCGACCGCGTCAGCCTGGTCGCCACGCTTGGCAGCCACTTCCTGATAGGACGGGCCCACCAGTTTGCGCTCGACCGCATGACAGGCCATGCAGTTCTTGGCCTTGGCCAGATCTTCGGCGGCGAAAGCGGGGGCTGCGGACAGCAGTCCGGCAGCGACAGCAACAGTAACGAGAACCTTCATGCTTTTTCCTCTCAATGGTGGTGTTACAAGCGCGTGATACTAAACCAAGCCCGAAGGTTTGCCTACCCGGGCCAGCCCGACCGAGATGCGATCCCATGTCTGGGCAACTTCACACGTCGCGGCTTGATTGAACAACGCACCAAGCGCTCATCCGGTTGACCGGGACCACCCACAAAAGAGAGGATCGGCACCGACCGACGAGTATTACTGGCGAACCTCGAACACCTGATCCTGCATCAGCCATTGTGCACCGTGAGTGGCTCGATACGGATTGATGTCCAGGCCACCGCGCCGGGTGTAGCGCGCCCATACACTCAATTGCCGGGGCTGGCACTGGCGGAGGATGTCGGAAAATATCCGCTCTACGCACTGCTCGTGGAACTCGTCATGCTTGCGAAACGATACGATGTATCTAAGCAAACCGGCACGATCGATCGGCGCCCCCTGGTAGCGGACGACCACCGTGCCCCAATCGGGCTGCCCAGTCACCAGACAGTTCGACTTGAGCAAATGCGAATAAAGCGTCTCACCGACCTCGGCCTCGCCCGGGCGACAGGCCAGCAGGTCCGGTGCCGGTTGATAGGTATCGATGTCGATGTCGAGCTCGTCGAGCAATACGCCCTGGGGTACGCCAAAGTGACGGGCCGGCCCGACCGACAGCGAGACGAGCTCTACCTCGACCGCTGCGGCATTGGCCGCCGACAGATCGCGCGCGATCTGCGCCCGGACCTCGTCGAGACTGGCATAACGACTCTGATTCAGCGAATTCAGATACAGCTTCAGCGACTTGGACTCGATCAAACAAGGCGAGTCGGCCGGCACGATAAATCGTGCCAGCGCCACCACTGGTTTGCCTCTGAGGTTGAGCCAGGACACCTCGTACGCATTCCAGATGTCGAACCCGGCAAAAGGCAAGGCATCGGCGCGCACACCGATCTCGTCGCGTTTTTGTTGGCGCGGAATCGGGAAAAGCAACTCGGGGGCATAGGTATCGCGATACGCGACCGGCCGGCCCAGGGGCATGCCCTCCCGGGCATTAATTGTCGAATCGGTTGGAGTCATCACAAAAAAGCAAAAGCCCCCGAGAAAAACTTCGGGGGCATCGAACCACGTTTTAACGAAACAGCGATCAGCGAGAGAAGCCCATCGACTGTAGAGTTTCCTGCAGCAAAGCGTCCTTGTCTACCTGCAGCATCTCCGGCGCGAGCGGAGGGCACACCGAAGTTGGATCCAGGTAATCCTCGTCCTGCGACAACTCGGCGATCATCGGCAACTCCTCGCGAACCGCGCCGATGGCAGGCAGCAATTGACCCATGCTGGCCAGCGTACGCGCCTGAGCAACGATTTGAGCATACTCCGCGTTCTTGTAGGCCCGGCGGGAGTCGAAGTATTCGTTTTCGCCATCCAGCAAGTCAAGCAGGGTCCGCTCGCCGATGTCGAACTGTTGACGATAAGCCTCACGGGCCTTCGACATCGACAACTGGTGCTGATCCAGGTAAACCAGTTGTTCCTCGATGGTATTGACCTCGTTGTACGCGATCGTGACGTTCTGACGGATATCGCGACAGACCTTCTCACGGGTATCGCGTGCACCGTTAAGGTCCTCTGCGGCCTTGCGCAGCAAGGCCTGATCGCCACCGCCTCGATACAGGTTGTACTTGAACAACACTTCGATAGCGCCGGTTCGCGAGGTACCATCGTCCTGGCCCCCACCGCTGTGGATGACATTCTGCCGGGCACGGACATCGACACGCGGCCGGAATGCGGCACGGCGGCTTTCGATCAAATCCTGTCCAGCACGGATATCGGCGACGGCCGCCTTCAGCACCGGGTTGCCGCTGTAGGCAGACTCGATTGCCTGAACCAGTGATTCCGGCATCCGCTCGCCCATCACGCTGGCGTACAGCTCGCCCATGTCCTCGGACGGCTCCTCTCCAATGATGCGCAGATAACGGGCACTCACATCGTGGAGGTTGGTCAGCTCGGTCAGCAGATTGGATTCGGCCAAAGCGAGACGACCGGTCGCCAGCTCAAGATCGACTCCACGTCCTACGCCAGACCGTGTCCGATCCACGATCTGATCGTAGACCATCCTGTGCTCTAAGTAGTTTTCCTTGGCGAACTCGACCATCTCGCGAAACTTGAGGACATCGGCATAAGCTCGGGTCGCCTCCAGCGCCACCGCCTCGACCTCGTTGAGCAGCTCGAAGTAACGGGTCATGCGGGCGTGGCCGAAGCGGGAAACTTCGCTGCGGGTGAAGAAACCGTCATAGATGATTTGATTCAAGGTCACCTGGGCGCTGCGGACATTGAACGTGTCGGACGGTCCATTAGGAGGATCCTGACGCTGACGACCAACCGAACCCTCGAGATCGAGGGTAGGGCGGAAGCCGGCGCGCGCATTCTGCTGATCTTCCTGGGCCGAGCGGAACGCATGCCAGCGCGCCTGAACGTCCGGGTTCGCATTCACTGCCTGCTGAACGGCGGTGAGCAAGGAGTCTGGCACCTGGGCGTTGGCAGCAGAGCCAACCACTGCCGTAACGACGGCAACCGCGATCATTTTTCTTATGAATGTCATGATAAAAATCAATCCTGCGAAAGTTCTTGTCGAGCTGATCCTGACGTCGCAGCGACGCCCACGCCCCCGGTTCAATTCAATATGCCGCCTGGAGGACTACGATGCGACTGCAGCCCATGTCAATCCACGATGCCGGAGAGCAAAATTGGCAGGCGAGTATAGCTGCCTCCAAAATTACTTTAAGCCTCGATATTCTGGCGAAGAGAAATTAACACGTTTTACATAAAAATTGATCCGAATCGTTGACGAATCGCGGAATATCGCACGTTTTTTCAAGTCTGCCCCCCTGCCTTCAAGCATCGTGACGAATTTCACCGGCGAGACCGGAAGCGCCGGCAGGGGCTTTACAGTGCGGGACAAATCGAGATACTACTCGTGACATGACCGCCCCCTACCGCCCCCCCTCCACCGGCGTCACCTCCGGCGCCGACTGCCCGGCGGGGAATGGTCGTTTCAATCGAAGACGCTTCTTGTTCGGCGCAGCGGCCTTTGTACCGCTGTTACTTCTGCGCCGCCCCGCACATGGCCTCAGGGCCGATTTCGACCGGATGCAGCGGATTGCCGGTGAGCGATACGGTCCAGCCGGTACGGAGGCGGTCATTGCATGGCGCGACATGATCGCCCTGATCCTGGACCAGGAAGAGCGCCAGAAGCTCACAACCGTCAACACCTTTTTCAACCGACGCGTTCGCTACATGACCGACATCGCCAACTGGAAGGTGAACGACTACTGGGCCACACCGCTCGAAACCCTGGGCCGGGCTGCGGGCGACTGTGAAGATTACGCGATCGCAAAGTACATGAGCCTGCGCCTGGGCGGCGTGGCAAACGACAGGATGCGCATGATCTACGTCCGCGCACGAACCGGTGGCGCGGCCAGCGGCATCGACGAGGCGCACATGGTGCTGGGCTACTACGCCACTCCCACCGCCGAACCATTGATTCTCGACAACATCATCGGCGACATCCGCCCGGCTTCGCGACGGCGAGACCTGTCACCGGTGTTCTCGTTCAACAGCGAAGGTCTGTGGGCTGGCGGCGCCACCACTTCGGCCGCCGACCCGACAGCACGTCTGTCGCGATGGCGCGAGGTACTCGAACGCATGCACCAGGAAGGGCTGTCATGACGCGCGCTCATCAACCTCAACCGCAGCACCGGGTTTCGACCCGCCCCGAATTTTCTGGAGCTTGAAAACATGTCCCTGTTCCGACGCATCTGGCTCATGGTCATCGGACTGACGCTGGCCGCCTTCATTGGCAGCCTCACCGTCAATACCCTCACCGCCCGGGGCTACCTCGAAAAGCAGCTGTTCATCAAGAACAAGGACAACGCCACCGCGCTGGCGCTCTCGATGTCGCAGCAGCAGGACAAGGACGAGGTGATGATGCAGCTGCTGCTCAGCGCGCTGTTCGACAACGGCCATTACCAATCCATCGTGCTGGCCGACCCTGAAGGACGAATCATCGTCGAAAGGGTCGCCGACGACGATATCGATATCGGCGCGCCGGCCTGGTTCATGGCCTTGCTGCCAATCGATGCAGAGCCCGGCAGTGCCTTCATCCAGGACGGCTGGCAGCAATACGGCACCATCACGCTCGCCAGCCACAGCAAGTTCGCCTACCAGGATCTCTGGCAGGGCACGCTGCGACTGACCGCTTGGTTCATCGTCGGCGGACTCGCTGCGGGCTTCCTCGGGACCCTGATCCTGCGCCTGATCACCCGGCCACTCGATGACGTGGTCGCGCAGGCCCACGCAATCACCGAGCGCCGCTTCATCTCGGTCACCGAACCCGGCGTACCCGAACTCAAGAGCGTGGTCTCTGCAATGAACGACATGGTCGCCCGGGTCAAGCAGATGTTCGCGGAAGAGGCCTCCCGCCTGGACGCGATGCGCAAGAAACTCAACCACGAGCCGGTCAGCGGCCTTCCCAACCGCGACTATTTCATGAGCCGGCTGCGCGAGGCACTCGAAAGCGAAGAGTCGGCCCCCTATGGTGCCCTGGCCTTCCTGCGCATGAAGGACCTGGTCGCAATCAACCGCACGCTTGGCCGCATCCAAACCGACGCTTTGCTGCGCGACATCGGCGACCAGCTCAAAGCCATTTGCGGAGATCACGACAGATGGCTTCCCGCGCGACTCAACGGCCCGGACTTTGCCATCCTCGCGCAGAACCAGGTGGACGTTCTCTCGCTCGCGACCGAACTCGCCAAACGCATAGAGGCGCTGCGATTGAACAATGCCCCCGAGCTGGACGAGTTCTTCCATGTCGGTGCGGTACGCTACAGCCGCGGTGACGCAATGAGCGCAGTACTGTCAGCCACCGACCAGGTCCTGGCCCAGGCCGAAGCGGCCCGAGGCAATGGCTTCACCGTCCACGAAGGCTTAGCCTCAGATATCGTCGCCCTGCCATCGGAAACCTGGCGCACCCTGATCACCGAAGCGCTTAACGAAGACCGCATCAAGCTGGTCGCCTTCCCGGTCGTCACCTCGGACGGCCGCGCCATCCATCACGAAGGACTGGTCCGGATGCAGACCGAAGTCGACGGCCCATGGCGGCCGGCGGGCGACTTCATGCACTACGCGGTACGCCTGGACCTGACAACTAACCTGGACCTGAGCGTGGTGCGGCTCGCCTTGAACCACTTGCGCGGCCAGGAAGGCGATTTCGCAGTCAACCTCACCGCCGAAGCCATCGCCAACTGGAATTTCCATAATGCACTACTGGCCTTGCTGCGCAACGAATCCGGCCTGTGCTCGCGCTTGTGGGTCGAGGTCCCCGAGCATGGCGTCTTCACCCATTTCGAAGCCTTCCGCGAGCTGTGCTCCACCCTCAAGCCACTGGGCTGCCGGATCGGCATCGAATACTTCGGCCGCAAGCTGTCGGAGGTCAACAAGCTCGCCGACATCGGCGTCGACTACGTCAAGGTCGACAGCGGTTTCATCCGCGGCATCGACCAGAACGAGGGCAACCAGGAATTCCTCAAGGGCCTGTGCAAGATGGTGCATAGCATAGGCATCCTGGTGATCGCCGTCGGCGTGCGCAACCAGCAGGAAGTCGACACCATTGTCACCCTCGGCTTCGACGGCGCTACTGGCCCGGCGGTCATGGAGCCGACCGCCCGCTGACCGCCGGCCCGGCCATCGCCAGCCATTCGGCCGCACGCTCACTTCGCCAAGAGCGACCACGAATCACATCGAATCCGAGCCCGAGCGTGACACAGATCACGTTCGCGGCCGGCTATCCGTCACGACCTGTACCGTAGTCCAATGGCGGCAGCCAAGAGGCCGCCGTACCCTGAGTCCATAATCTGACCACTGTCACAGGAGTCTCATCATGGCCACCGCCACCGTACTGTCCGTCACCGGCAACGCCTTCGTCGTCGCCACCGACGGCTCCACCCGCCCGCTGCAGGCAAACGACGTGATCCAGCGCGGCGAAACCATCCGCACCGAAGCCGGCGCCCGGGTCGAGCTCCTGCTCGAAGACGGCCAGGTCATCGGCATGGCCCCAGATCAAGTTCTGCGCCTGGACGAGACCGTCGCCCAAGGCGACGCCCTGCCCGACGCCGCTGAAGCCGCCGTACAGCAGAGCACCGTCGCCGAAGTCAATGAGATTCTGCAGCTCCTTGAGGAAGGCGCCGACCTCACCGAAGAGCTCGAAGCTGCCGCAGCCGGCGGTGGCGATGGCGGTGGCGGTGGTGGGACTGAGTTCATTCGTCTCCTACGGGTGGATGAGGATACGACCGGCGTCGAATTCGAGTACGCGCCGTTAGCCCAGGGGGAACTGGTGTCGGTGGATGGGTTACCTGGCGACGAACCGCCTGCGACCGAACCGCCTGCGACCGAACCGCCTGTGACCGAACCGCCTGTGACCGAGCCGCCTGTGACCGAGCCGCCGGTGACCGAGCCCCCTGTAACCGAGCCGCCGGTGACCGAGCCGCCTGCGACCGAGCCCCCTGTGACCGAGCCGCCTGTGACCGAGCCGCCGGTGACCGAGCCGCCTGTGACCGAGCCGCCGAATCGTGAGCCGCAAGCACAGCCAGCGACTACAAGTGTTTCAGAAGAAGGGCTGCCAGGGGGGAATCCCGACACGACTGGCGTCCCGACCGACACAACCAATGCTAAAACTGTTACTGGAACATTGGTGATCAGTGATCCAGACGGTGATCCTCTCGCGGTCACGCTCTCTGCGCCGGAAGGCGAGTTCTACTCAGGCGGGGTAGAGATCGAGTGGTTTGGCGCCGGTAGCGGTGAACTGATCGGTCGCGCAGGTGGTTCCGATGTGATTCGTGTCACCATCAATAATGCTGGCGAGTACGCCGTCGAGTTGAGCGGGCCTCTGGATCATCCGGTGAAAGGCGAAGGCCAAGAGGACATACTGTCTCTGGTGTTCGGTGTCACCGTGTCAGACGGAGAACTGACCACTTCGACGGCTTTGACGGTCATGGTGGAAGATGACTCGCCCATTATCGACGCGAATAACATCACGCTTGAAGGCCTTCTCGGTTTCGGTGAGCTGGATATCAGCTTCGGCGGCGATGGTTTTGGCGGATTGGCCATGACCAATTCCGGAACTGTGTTTGGCACTGTCAACGGTGAGTCCGTAGCACTGACTTCTAACGACCAGGCGTTGTCGTACCGTTGGGACGCCGATGCCGGCAAACTGGTAGCCGAGACAGGTGATGGTTCTACCGTGTTCTATGTACTGCCGAATGCAGAAGGTGGTTACCAGGTAGAGTTGCTTGACATTCTTGATCAAGCGATCACGACCACCGAAACTGGGTTCTCGTGGTCCGGGTCAAGCAATGGGGGCGGCAACGTGGTTAAGCTACCCATCAACGGTAGTGATGCCGAAATGGTGTTTACTGCGAACGATGGCAATTCCGTGAACTACTCCACTCAAGGCATCGGCGTAGGAACAGGAGCCAAGATTGACCCAGGTGAGACTCTGGTCCTGGAGATTCAGGATGCAGGAGGCAATCCGCTGCCGATTTCCTCGTTTAGCTTCACTGCGGACCATCTAGACAATGGAGAAGCGCTGCGCTGGACGGCTTACCGTGCTGATGGAAGTGTTGCTGGCACAAGCGATGTTGCTGGGATAGGGAACGGGTCAAATGCAAATGCGGATCAGCTGATCTCGATCAATTTGACGGATAATTTCGTCCGGATCGAGTTCCAGGATATTTCGACAGGAGGCAGCAATGGTTACCGGATAGAGAATTTCAGCGGGAAATTCATTGAAACCTCTACCGAACTGGCAGACGTCCTTGTAAATGTCGACGTGAAAGCAACTGACTTCGACGGCGACTGGGCTTCTGACTCATTTAGCATCACATTCACAAATGATGCGATCGGACAACTGATTGATAAAGCGAACGGCCCCGAGTAAGTTTTCAGACGGCTCCCGTTAATAAAACGAAGCGCACTAATGTGGCAGGCTAGTCCTGCCACATTTTTTTACTGCGCAAAACAAGTACCTACTCCAATGAAGCGCCCACGAATATTCGTATCGATTGCGAGTTACAGAGACAGCGAGTGTCCTGCAACAATTAGTGATCTGTTCGCAAAGGCACGCTACCCGGATCGTGTTTTCGCAGGGGTACTCTGGCAAATCGTGCCTGAACTCGACATGGAGTTCGTCGGAGGAAAAGCGCCCAAAGGGCATCTCCGTACCCTCCTCGTTCATGCAGGCGAATCTCGTGGCGTCTGCTGGGCGCGTTCGCGGATACTGACTGAGCTGCGCAAGGATGAGGAGTACGTACTTCAGATCGACAGCCATATGCGCTTCGAGGCTGGCTGGGATGAACGTTTCATCTCAATGCTGGAGTCTTGCCCGTCCAAGAAGGCCATCCTTTCATCCTACCCTGTGGACTACACGCCTCCCGATATACTTGGCAGTAAACGCATCCCGGTGCTGGTTGCCCGTGAATTTCTGGACAATAAGGTGGTCAGGTTAGGGTCACGTATCCTCTCTTACGAGGATAGACCAGAAGTGCCCAGCCCTTCCGCCTTTGTGGGGGCAGGCTGTATTTTTGCGCCCGCGACTGCATTTGAAGAGGTGCCGTACGACCCTTATCTGTACTTTATCGGAGAAGAGATCTCGCTGGCGGTCAGGTTGTGGACGGCGGGTTGGGATCTTTTTACGCCAAATGATGTTTTGCTTTATCACGACTATTCATCTGTACGGGGCAGAACGAGGCACTGGTCAGATCAGCGTGACTGGAGTGTCATGAACCAGCGCTCCTACAGTAGATTGAGCTTTTTGCTTTCTGGGATTGGATGTCCTGAGGTCGAAGCACTTCGCGAACTGGATCGTTTTGGCCTGGGCAAGCTTCGCTCTCTTTTCGACTATCAGGAATACTCAGGGATCGATTTTCAGGCAAGAGTCCTGGGTGAGCGTGCCTTGGACGGGCGCTTTCCAATGCCAGCCTCTGTCGAGACCACTGCAAGAAAGTCCGGGCTCAGGCATGCAAGACAGGAGCAGCCCGCTGGTCAGCACGACACGCGAAGTGGCTTGGCGTCCACGGCCAAACAGACACGAGAGTTACGTCGTAGTTTGCCGGTGCTATTGGATCAGTTCCAGGTCAGATCCTTGCTTGACGCCGGGTGCGGTGATTCCGACTTGATCGTTTCCATTGCAGACGGACTGGATCTGTACATCGGGGTTGACCTTCTGGAGGAAGTCATCAGATGCAACATCGAGCGACTTGCGTATCGTCCCATGATGACTTTCTGCGTCGCCGATATCGCCCGGGACAAACTCCCACGCTGTGATGCGGTGCTATGTCGAGAGGTCTTGGAATACTGTACGCAGTCTGAACAAGCGCTGATCCTGCGAAATATTGCCCGGTCCGGGGCAAAATTCCTGATCGCACCATTTTCTGCTACCGCAGGGAACTCTGGTGACCCAGCCAAAGTGAGTCCCAGCCTAGATCTGACCGCTGATCCACACCGACTTCCGATGCCAGAAGCAGTGGTGGCCGATTCAGCAGGAAAGTCTCTTGGGCTATGGTCGATAGGCTCATGGTCCGGCGATCATCGAACGAAATGAAGGTTGTGCATACGCTCGATTCGCATGGATGCGTACATCTTGGTGAAGCACTCCGCCGATTGAAGTCGGGCAAGCGCTAGCACATAACTTTCAAGCCTCGGCTAGCGGCGTATATCCAGATCCATCCCACCTCCTGACCCAACCGTTAGATCACATCATGCTCCGAATCCAGCAGATTCAGCTTGAGCATGGACGCCCGCACACTGCGACGCTGGGTCAGTTTTTTCTGGGCGGCGTCGGGCAAGTCGGTAAAGCGGATCACCGATTTATCGACCAGCAAGTCGATGAGATCCTCCAGCACCCGGGCCATGGCTAGGTCACTGCTGGCGAACGGGGATTCGGCATCGCTCAGGGATTTGTTGAACGAGACCAGAGCCGGGAAGTCGACTGGCACCTCGATCCACTCCTCGGTCTCTTGCGTCAGACTGACTGCCAAGACGGCACCTTGGGCATCCCTCTTGATATAGGGCATGACAGACTCCGGAGTTGAGTGGTTTCAGACTGTGGCGGGCGGGGATTGGACCGAGGTGGGTCGGCAGCGCAGCATGAGCTGCAGCCGATCCCGCACGCCAAGCTTGTTGAAAATCGACGACAGGTGAGCCTTGACCGTGCGCTCGGTGATCACCAGCCGCTGCGCGACTTCCTTGTTCGAGTGACCGGCCACCACCAGACGAGCGACCGCGGCTTCCCGATCGGAAAGCTCGGACAAGACATCTCCGTTGATTTCGTCTGTCGCCCCCAGGCGCCCATTCACCGCTGCGAGCATGCGCTGGACCAGTTCGGGGCCGACCCACAGGCCACCGTGACTGACGACCGCGGCGACTTCCGTCAGCACGCCGGGCACGGCCAGGGCATGGCATACACCACGGGCGCCCAGTTCCAGGGCGGCCAGGGCAAAGGCCTGGCTCGGCACCGTGGTCAGCACGACCACCGGGCAATCCGGTTTGTCCACACGCAACCGCGCGACCAGCACCTGCCATTCCGTGAGATTGTCGCACACCCAGGCGATATCGCCGGCTTGCATGTTAGCCGGCACTTCGGCGGTATGCAGGAAGCAGGCGTCGGGAAAAGCTTGCCCCCAGCGAAGCGTCGGGAAAGACGACGGGGCGAAAAAGTAATGTGCGCTCATCGTTCACTCAATGCGTTGGACTTGGCCCGCAGGACGGGCTTTAGCAGGTAGGAAAGAACCGTTTTCTTGCCGGTCAGAATGTCAACAGTGGCGACCATACCCGGGATGATGGGCAGATTGTCACCCAACGAAGTCTCAAGAGTACGCAAACGCACCACATAGAAGGCATTGCCTTTGTCGTCGGTGACGGTATCGGCGCTGATATGCTCCAGCACCGCGTCTAGACCACCGTAGATCGCAAAATCGTAAGCCGAAAACTTGATGACGGCTTCCTGCCCCGGACGCAGGAAAGCGATGTCCTTGGGCAGAATGCGCGCCTCGAGAATCAAGGCATCATCCAGCGGTACGACTTCGACCACCTCGCGACCGGGCTGCACCACGCCACCCACGGTATTGACGAGCAGGCGGGACACCGTGCCGCGCACCGGCGAGCGCACTTCGGCATGTCTGACCCGGTCTTCCAGCGCGGTGCTGGTCTCGGTCAGCGCAGCGAGCCGCCCGAGCGTCTCCGAGAGCTCGGCGCGCCAGATGTTGCGCGAGTTGAGTTCGACCTCCTGTATCTTCTGTTCCGCCTCGGCGATCGCAGCCTGGATCCGCGCGATCTGGGCCCCGGCCTGGTCGCGTTCGCCGCGATAGCGCCCCAGGTCGCGCTCCAGGCGCAGGATCTCGACTTCGGACACCGCGCCCGAGCGCAGCAAGGGCCGCGTGACTTCAAGTTCCTTCTCGATCAATCCCATCGCACTGATCGCCTCGGCCCGACGCGAGCGCGCCTCGTTGAGTTCCTGGCGACGTTGCGAAACCTGTTCTCCTGCACCCTGCAGCTGTGCCGAGACCTCTGCCTTGTTCGACAGGTACAACCGTTGCTCATGCGCGACGAGCTCTGGTGCATCGCGCATGACTTCCTCCGGCACGACAAACTCCGTACCCTGAGTCAGCGCGGTCAGGCGGGCAGCCCGAACCTGCAAGGTCAGGAACTGGGCCTGGTTCTCACGCAGCGACGAGACGAAACGGGTCGGATCGACCCGCAGCAGCAGCTCGCCTGCTTCGACGATCTGGCCTTCGGTCACATGGATCTCGCTCACCACCCCGCCGTCCACCGATTGCACGATCTGCAACTGACGCGACGGGATCACCCGGCCCTCGCCCCGGGTGACCTCATCCACTTCGGCAATGCCGGCCCACATCACCAACGCGATGAACACCAGGATGATCATCAACAGTATGGAACGAGCGCGTAAAGGCTCTTCCTGCAGCCGCGCCCAATCGGCATCGGTCGCCCAATCCAGAGCTCGATCGTCGTCCGCCCCCCTGAGCCCGGAAAACAAACCCTTGGAAACCGGCTTGCTGACCCGCTCCATGCCGGCCGACACACCGCCGATCCCTTCGAACAACTGCTGCTGTGCGCTCTTGGACATCACGCGCCCCTCCCAACCCGACCTTGACGCAAGGCCTCGACGACCTGTGCCTTGGGCCCATCCGCAACGACTCTCCCGGCATCGATGACGACGATGCGATCGACCAGATCGAGCAATGAGGTGCGATGAGTCACCACAATCATGGTGCGGCCTTCTGCGTAGGTCTTGAGCTGACGCTTGACCTCTTCCTCGGTCGAATGGTCCATCGACGAGGTCGGCTCGTCTAGCAGCAGGATGGACGGATCGCTGATCAATGCCCGCGCAAGCGCGACTGCCTGACGTTGTCCACCGGAGAGCGAGGCACCGCGCTCCCCGACCTGCATGTCGAAACCCTGCGGGTGGCCATTCACCAGTTCCAGGATGCCGGCGGTTCTGGCAGCCTGCACCACCTGTTCGTCATCCGCGAAGGGGGCGCCGAGGGTCAGATTCTCGCGCAGCGACCCGTAGAACAGCAGCAAATCCTGCGCGACATGGCCGATGTTCCTGCGCAGTTCGGCAGGATCGAGCTGGCGCAAGTCGATGCCGTCAACCAGCACCGCACCGCCAGTGGGTCGGTACAGTCCGAGAATGAGCTTTTCAAGCGTGGTCTTGCCCGATCCAACCCGACCGAGAATGCCGATATGCTCGCCCGGCTTGACCTTCAGGTTCACATTGCGCAATGCAGGTTGGGTCTGGCCGGGATAGGCGAAACTCACATCGCGCAGCTCGATTCCACCTTCGAGCTTGCCGCGACTGATAAACGCGGCCTCGTCCGGACGCTCGACTTCCTGCGCCATCATCCCGTCGAGCGCAGTCAGCGCGGTCGAGGCGTTGTGATACTGGACCAGCAGGCCGGAGGTCTGGCTCACCGGCGCCATCGCACGCGAAGACAACAGGTAGCAGGCGATCAGGCCGCCCATGGTCAGTTCGTTGGCGCCGATCAGATAGACCCCCATCACGATCACCACCACGCTGACGGTATGCTGGATCCAGAGCGCAAAGTTAGAGGTCGAAGCCGACAGCAACCGCAGCTTGGATCCGACCGACGACAGCAAGGCCGCGGTCTGCTCCCACTTGCGCTGGATGGCATGCTCGGCGCCGAGCGTCTTCACCGTTTCGATACCCACCAGACCTTCGACCAGGGTGGCGTTGCGTTGGGCGCTGGCACGATAAGTGGTTTTAGCCAGATCGCGCATCTTGCCTTGCACTGCGATCGAATAGATCAGCAGCGCGGCGATACCGACGACGAATGGAATCACCAGGGTTGGCGAGATCCAGGCGATCACCACCAGGAACAGGAATGCGAACGGCAGGTCGATGAAGGCGATGATGGTGGCCGAACTGATGAAGTCACGTACCGATTCGAAGGCGCGCAGATTGGCGGCAAACGAGCCGACCGAGGCCGGTCGCGTTTCCATGCGCATGCCGAGCACCCGCTCCATCACATAGGCCGACAACTTGACATCGGCGCGACTGCCCGCCAGATCGACGAAGTAGCCACGCATCGTCCGCAGCACGAAGTCAGCCAGCAGCACCAGACCGACACCGGCCGCCAGCACCCATAGCGTTTCAATCGCGTTGTTCGGCACGACCCGGTCATAGACGTTCATAACGAACAAAGGCATCGCAACGGCGAAGATGTTGATCATCGCCGCCGCGAAAAGGATATCCCGGTACAGCCGGCTGTTCTCGGAAATGACACCCCAGAACCAATGGTCACGCTTGGACGACTTGACCACCGGGGTGCGGGCATCGAAGCGGAACTTGGGTCGTACATAGAGGGCACGACCGGTATAGCGTGCAGCCAATTCGGTTGCAGGCATCTCGACCGTGGCTTCTCCCAGCTCGGGAAAAATCACGATCGCGAGCTTTCGATGCTCCTTCCATCCCACCAGAACACAGGCCTGATTACCCTTGAGCAAAAGGATCGCGGGAAACAAGGCCTCATTGAGCCGTACCAATGGCTGCGCGACATTGCGCGCCGACAACCCGGCCCGTTTCGCCGCCCGTCCGAACAACGACGGCGTCAGCGCTCCTCCTTCTATGGGGAGCCCCGCCAAGGCTGCATCGCGGGTCAATGCCCCACCATGGGCACGAGCGACCAGGATAAGGCACTCGAGCAAACTATCCATACTTCCTGCCGGCGCGGTTCCGGCGCCTGAGAGTTCGGTAGCAGAGGTTTCCAGACGATCCAAGGCGGAACTCCGTGGTCATACGCTGAACATCGTCGCATTCGTCGCGAATGGAAGACACCCTGACGGACAATCAATGCAACATAAAGAAACAAGCCTTCTATGCAAGCTGCCGGCCGACCATGCCAACCTATCGCAGCAGATCGGCGCCGGGTGCTATGCTTGACATGAAAGAACAGCGAGAATCAACGAAATTGCTTCATACCGCAAGTAATTTGGTCACACTCACTGGAGGGTTAAATGGCCGACCCGCAAAGAAGACATTTTTCCCGGGTGCATTTCGTCGGCACCGCCTTGTTGAGGACGCACGATGCACAGGCATCCTGCGAAGTGCTGGACCTCTCGCTGAAGGGAGCGCTGGTGAGCATGGGAGCAGGTTCAGCGCATCCAAAGCTCGATGAAAAGGTCGAATTGAGCCTTCCACTGGACGACGGCCAGACCCAAGTCACGATGACTTGCCGAGTCGCCCATCTGGAGGCAACCCACATCGGCCTGGCCTGCCTGGATATCGATCTGGACAGCATCACCCATTTGCGGCGCTTGCTCGAACTCAACCTCGGCGACGCGAGCTTGCTCGAGCGGGAACTCTCTGGCTTGATTGTGCCGTAAGCGACTGAAAGAACCGGATCACAGCGGTCTTTCGCACGAATTGCAACTCGCGCTCACCCCGGCCAGGTCATGATTCAAACCTTCATGATTGAGCGAAAGTCACCTCGGCGACTCACCAGGCTCCCTCTCCTGCTTGCGGCAGAGGGGCCGGGGGTAAGGAAAACGGTCATGGCGGCTTTGATGATCTGGGGTGGTCTGACTCCATGACCGTTAGGGTCATCGATGCCGGTCCTGACCCAAGCCTTCCCGCCAGACCGACCGCTGTCTATCTGGCTCACCGATCCGGCCGCTCGTCCTTGTACTCCTCGACCTCTATCCCGCGCAGCTGATACCCGGCCGAGCCCATGTCGGAATTGAAACGAGCGACGGTCAGTACGCCGCTGACCCAGACCGGCACCATGTTCCAGCGCGCCGGGATCTCCTTGTCCGGCATGACATGGATCAGCTGGTTGGCAGGCGGTGGCGGGACATGAATGCAGGCGCCGAAATACGGCACCAGCAGGAATTCATGGATGGATTCGCCGTCACCCTCCAGCGGCACGACGAAGCCGGGTATGCGGATACGCTTGCCGTTGAGCGACTCGACCACCGGCGCTTCATCCCACACCTTGCGTATCTTCTCCATGATTTCCATGGCACGAGGATCGTAATCGTCGATGGTGTCCATATTGACGTCATCGAACATGCTCTGGAACAAGTCCTCCGGCAACCAGTCGGGCGGGATCAGGTCGTCCCAGCTGATCTCGTTGAAACCGTCGCTGCCGCCCCCATCGCCACCGGCGAGGCGGTCGCCTATCTGGAAGGCTTCGTTGCCATCGGTCGATTGCGCGACCGCGGGGGTGGCAATCACCATTGTCGCCAGCAAGGCCGACGCGATGATCGCAATCCAGCCCTTTCCGTTGTTTCTTGAATCATTCATTCTCAAATCCTGATTGTCATGCCGTCGGCGAGAGAGTAGCGGTAAGCACGCAAGCCTGGCACCAGGCTGGCCAGGAACGCGGCGAAGACCACCCCGCCAAGCAGACGCCACTCCCCTGCGGTGGGCAGACCGGCGCTGAGGAGCAGCCCATGATGCGCTTCCAGCCACGGACCGACAAGCCAGGCCAGGCCTTGCACCATGGACAAGCCGGCCAGGCAACCGATCAGGCTGATCATCAGGCTCTCCATCGCCAGCAAGGCAAACACCTGGAGTGGGCTCGCACCCATTGCGCGCAGGATCGCGAGTTCCCGCCTGCGCTCACCCAGACTGGCCACCACCACCGCGATCAAGCCGGCCAGGCCGACCAGCACCACCAGCGCCGACACGGCCAGCAAGGCCTTTTCGGCGATGCCAATCAGACCCCACAACTGCTGCAGGGTTGCACCGGGAAGAATCGCGAGCAAGGGTTCGTCCGGAAAGCTGTTGACGAAGCGCTGGACCCGGAACACGGCCACCCGCGAACTGAGCCCGACCAGCGCGGCGGTGACTTCCTTGGGGGTCAGGTCGAAGCGCTGCACCTGTTCGGCCGGGATGGTGACCCCGGGCATGCGTGCGCCACCGCGCCAGTCCAGATGAATGGCCTCGATCGCCTCGAGGCCGACCAGCACCGAGCGGTCGACCGGCGTGCCGGTACGGGCGAGGATGCCGACGATGCGGAAGGGCTTGTCGTCATGGTCGGCGAAGCTCACGTCGCCCGCGCCATGGCTGACCACGATCGCGTCACCGGCTCGATATCCGAAGCGTGCCGCGACTTCGGCGCCGACCACGGCGTCGAACACATCGTCGAAGGGTCGACCGTCCGAGAACACGAGCGCACGATCACGCCCGTAACGATAACGGGCGAAGAATTCGGGGGTGGTCCCCACCACGCGGAAGCCGCGATGGGTGTCGCCAAGCGAGATCGGCACCAGCCATTCGACCTGAGGATGCTCGGCGATCTGGCGGATGCTGTCCCATGACACGTTGTTGGTCGCATCCCCGATGTGGAACACCGAATACAGCAGCAACTGGACTGGGCCGCTCCGCGCGCCCACGACCAGATCGGTGCCGGAGATGGTCTGTGCAAAGCCAGCCCGGGCGTCGTGGCGCAGGCGCTCGACCCCTAGCAGCATCGCGACGGCCAGCGCCACCGCAAGCGCGGTCAACGCGACCGTCATGCGCCGGTTGGCGATACTGCGCCAGGTGAGATGCCACAGCGGGGTCATGCGCCCCCCCCTCCGCTCGCGGCCCGGTTGATGTCGTGCAAGCGGATCGCGCGATCGAACCGGCCCTGCAGCCTGTCGTCATGGCTGACGAAGAGCAGCGCAGCACCGGCGTCGGCACATTCGCCAAGCAGCAAATCCAGAAAGGCGCGCTGACGATCGGCGTCCAGCGCCGAGGTAGGTTCGTCGGCGATCACCACACCAGGCCGCCCGATCAGCGCGCGCGCCGCCGCGACCCGCTGCTGCTGCCCGACCGACAAATCGGAGGCCGGGCGCACGAGCAGGTCTGCATCGAGGTCGAGCCGGGTGGCGAGCCGCACCGCCTCATCCCTGGGCGGACCCGCGAGCCGCGCCGCCCTGGCTGGCGCGAAACGGCACGGCAGCAGGATGTTGTCCAGCGCGGACAAGTACGGGATCAGGTTGAACAACTGGAAGATGAAGCCGACATGAAGGGCACGAAAACGATCACGTGCTGCCGAGCGAAGCAAGTCCAGATCCTGCCCCAGCACCTCGACCCGGCCTTGCTGCGGCGAGATCACCCCGGCGATCAGCGACAGCAAGGTCGATTTACCGCTGCCGCTCGGTCCCTGGATGAAGATACGCTCGCCCGCCTCGACCCGGAAATCAGGCACATCGAGACAGTCCGGCCCCTTTGTCGACCAAGCGAAACGGACGCCGTGAAGGTGCACGGCAGCCGGGCGGGATACGATCGTCATCGTCGCCCGTCCGGGCTCCACGGCCGGAAGCGCTTGTGGCTGCGGCACTGGGATGGTCGGTGAGACGGGGACCGAGGCCGGTCGCGGCCGTGCATCACAACTTCAATTCACGCGCCTGACGATCGAGCCGGACCGCGCTCTGCCCGCGCTGGGAGGCGGTCGCAGCCCGGATCGTCTGAATGCGCAGGAAGGCCTCGCCCAGATTCACATCGATCCGGTCGAGGGCAGCCGGCGCCTCGCACTCGAACTGGTACACCGCGTAAAGGTCGGCATGATCATGACCCTGCGCCGACTCGGCACCGGCATGATGCGCATGCGCCCCGCCCGCGGCGTGACCATGATCGTGCGTTCGATCATGTTTGTCCTCATGCTTGTGATCGTGGTCGTGGTCGTGCATCTCGGCGTGCTTGTGGTCATGCCCATGGTCGTGCGCCTCGGACCTCGCTTCAGCCTGATCGGGTTGCTGGCTGGCAGTATTGCCGTGATCATGGTGTTCGTGGTGACCGTGTTCGCTGGGGTGATCATGGCCGTGCTCATGATCGTGACCATGGTGCAGAGAATACGGCGACTCGATCTGCAGGTCTGTCAGCACGCAGTTCGCCGCCTGAGGCAACCCAAAGAGGCCCTCGTGGCCACGCAGCACATAGCCGAGACGGTGCAGGGCCTCGAACTGGGCCTCGTCCCGCGGCGCATGCTCGAAGCCGACCAAGTTGTCCAGCGGGCTCTCGAACTCGATCAGCAAGGTCGATCCGTCGATGGCCACCCGCAGGTCGGCGACGCCATGCTCATGGGCGTGCTGCTGCGCGCCGGCGGACATCGCGGTCGCAAGCGTCGCACAGGCCAGCAAAGGGCGAACCCCAAACGCACGGCGCTGGCGAGTCGGGGCTAACAATCCAGTCAAGGCAATCATCCATCACTCCTGCATCAGGTCATTCTCGTCGCGTCGAATCGTGCGTCCTTACGCAGCCACTTCGTTCGACACATCCGGGCAGAATGCTACAATGTTGCATTCTCAAACACAAACACGAAGCTGCCGTCCTGGCTCACCCGGTCATCGCGCACCGGCCGGGGCTGTCCCGAGACAGCAGCTCACCGAACGGAATCGAACACGATGCCTTCGCATCATCATCCATCGCACCCGACACCCGCTGCCCGCCTCAAGACCCACCTCTCGGCGCTCACTGGCGGCATCGGACATCGCGTGCTGATCGCCTTTATCGCAGCCACGGCGCTGTGGCTCACCGTTGCCTGGGCGCTGTCATGAAACAGGCCGAAACGACGCTGGCGATCCAGTTCCGCAATCTCACCCTTGGCTACGATCGGCACCCGGCGGTCCATCACCTGCATGGCGCGATCCCCCGCGGGGCGCTGGTCGCCGTCGCCGGGCCGAATGGAGCCGGCAAATCGACGCTGCTGAAAGCCTTGATCGGAGAGAACCGCCCGCTACAGGGCGAGTTCCGCCTGGCCGTAGCACATGAGCGGATCGCCTACCTGCCGCAGCAAAGCGAGATCGACACCAGCTTCCCGGTCAGCGTATTCGACATGGTCGCGATGGGGCTGTGGCGCCGGGTCGGCGGATTTGGCGGACTCAGCCGCAGCCAGCGTGACGAGGTCAAGGCCACGATCGAACAGGTCGGCCTGACCGGCCTGGAGCACAGACCGATAGGCACCCTCTCGGGCGGGCAACTCCAGCGGGCACGCTTCGCGCGGCTGATTTTGCAGGATTGCGAGTTGCTGCTGCTCGACGAGCCTTTCAACGCGATCGACAGCCGCACCACCGACGACCTGATCGCGCTCATCCTGGACTGGCATGCCCAGGGGCGGACTATTCTCGCGGTACTCCACGATCTGGAACGGATCCGGCGTTATTTTCCGGATTGTCTGCTGCTGGCGCGGGAAGTGATCGCTTACGGCCCGACTCCGGAGGTCCTCACCGCAGAGCGGCTCGCCCGGGCCCGCGCCGTCACCGAGACCTTCGACGAGGACGCGCCGGTCTGCCATCGGCACCCAGAACAGGAGGCGGTCTGATCCTGGAGGGGCTGATCGGCCCCTTCTTCGAGTTCGAGTTCATGCGTCGGGCGCTGGCGGGCTGTCTCGCGCTGGCGCTGGGTGCCACGCCGATCGGCCTTTTTCTGCTGCTGCGGCGGATGAGCCTGATGGGCGACGCGATGTCGCACGCCATCCTGCCCGGCGCGGCCCTGGGCTATCTGGCCTTCGGCCTGTCGCTGGGCGCGATGACGGTGGGCGGCATCGTTGCCGGCGTGGTCGTGGCGATGGCGGCCGGTCTGGTCGCACGGTCGTCCATCCTGAAGGAAGACGCCAGCCTGGCCGCCTTCTACCTGATGTCGCTCGCCGCCGGGGTGCTGATTGTCTCCCTGCGCGGGCGCAACCTCGACTTGCTGCATGTGCTGTTCGGCTCGGTGCTGGGTCTGGACGACAACTCCCTGCTGCTGATCGCCGGCATCACCACACTGACCCTGTTCGCACTCGCCCTGCTCTACCGGCCCTTGGTGCTCGAATGCTTCGACCCGTCCTATCTGCGCGGGGTCAGCCGGCTCAGTCCGGTCGCGCATTACGGCTTTCTGATCCTGGTCGTGCTCAACCTGGTCAGCGGCTTTCACGCGCTCGGCACGCTGATGGCGGTCGGCATCATGATCCTGCCCGCAGCTTCGGCCAGGCTGTGGGCACGACGTCTGACGGCGATGCTCGCGCTCGCGGTCGCGATCGCCTTCGGCAGTGGTGTGGTCGGGCTACTCAGCTCCTTTCATGCGGATGTGCCGGCCGGACCGGCGATCGTGTTCAGCGCCGGCATCGCCTACCTTGTTTCACTGTTCCTCGCGCCGGGCGGCCTGTTCGGCGCCAGACTCTATCGACTGCCACACCTCGAATCATGACGCTGAAGAATCTCGCCAAACTGCTCCTGCTGATGACGACACTGTCTCTCGGTCCGGCCTCGTTCGCCGCCCGCGCCGAACCACTGCCGGTCGTCGCCAGTTTCAGCCTGCTCGCCGACATCGTCCGCCACATCGGTGGTGACGATGTCGCGGTCACCACCCTGATCGGCCCGGACGAGGATGCACACGGCTACCAGCCCCGCCCGTCCGATGCCCGTCTGCTCGGTCAGGCCCGACTGGTGTTCGCCAACGGTCTCGGTTTCGACACCTGGATAGAACGGCTCGCCGCGTCGGCCGGCCCGACCCGGCTCGTGATCGCGAGCGAGGGCGTCGCCACGCTCGAGAATGAAGCCGGACACGATCACACTCATGGCCATCAGCACGGACACGACCACGGCGCGCTGGATCCGCATGCCTGGCAGAACGTCGGCAACGCCCGGATCTATGCCCGCAATATCGCCGCTGCGCTCGCGGCCGCCGACCCCGGCAAGGCCGAGGCTTATCGCCTGCGCGCCGAGGAATACGACCGGACCCTGGTGGAGCTCGACGCCGAGATCCGCAGCTCGCTGTCGATGCTCCCGCTTTCACGCCGCAAGCTGGTGACTTCGCACGACGCCTTCGCCTACTTCGGCAAGGCCTACGGCATGACCGTGATCGCCGCCGCCGGCATCAGCTATGAATCCGAGCCCTCGGCCGCCGGCATCGCGCGCCTGATCAGGCAGCTACGCCGCGAGAACGTACCGGTCATCTTCGTCGAGAACATCAGCGACCCCCGCCTGGTGGAACGCATCGCCCGCGAAAGCGGCGCGAAGCTGGGGGGCAAACTTTACTCGGATGCCTTGTCGGCCGCGGACGGCCCGGCCCCGACTTATGTCGCGATGATGCGCCACAACCTAGGCCAGATCATGGCCGGCCTGGCCACCGCGGACTGAACCACCGCCAGCCACGGGAGTTGACCAGGCGCACACCGCGCCGGCTGCGAGCCGTGCAATCGATGTGAGCGTTCAGATCGCCGAGCCCGGCGACCGCGACGTTCGCAAATGAAAGCGACGGATTGCGGAACGATTGCTCGAGAGGCACCGATCTCGCTATTGAGAGGAGGCAGCCAGCCAGGCACCGGCCGACACGAACATGCCGCCGAACACCCGGTTCTGCAAACCAATCATGCGCGGGCTGTGGAACCAGGCCCGGCAGCGCCCGGCCAACAGCGCATACATGGACATCACGATGGTGTCGATCACCACCATGGTCACACCTATGATCAGGAACTGTGGCCACTGCGGTAGCTGTGGGTTCACGAATTGCGGCACCAGGGCGACCATGAAGACCAGTGCCTTCGGATTGGTCAGGTTCACCAGCACGCCTTGCATGAAGAATCCGCCGCCGGGTCGCGATGCGATCGCGCGCTCGTCGATTTCCTCGATAGGCGCACGCCACTTCTTGATACCCAGCCACACCAGATAGCCGGCTCCGATCAATTTCAGCACCATGAAAGCGGTACTGGACGTCGCCAGCAGCGCCCCGAGGCCGAGTGCGACCACGCCCAACTGGATCAACAAGGCGGTCTCCAGCCCGGCGATAGAGCGAATCGCAGTCGAATAACCATGCCGCATGCCGGTGGAAATACTCAAGACCGCACCCGGACCGGGACTGACCGCGATCACGATCGACGCCACCAGAAAGGCCAACCAGACATTCCAGCTCACGTTGGACTACCTCTCACAATCCGGAACTCGGACGCTTCATCAATAGAAAATCGTGTGCAACATCTTTGCACACAGCAACATCAGCGCACCGGCAAACACCCGCTTCAGCGTCGCCACCGGCAGCTTGTGCGCCAGCCCGGCGCCGACCGGCACGACGAAAACACTGCCCAGGCCGACCAGCACCAAGGCCGGCAGATAGATGAAGCCGAAGCTCAGCTCGGGCATGTCTTGCGCGCCCCAGCCATTGACCAGATAACCGACCGTGCCGGCCAATGCGATCGGCAGACCGATCGCGGCCGAGGTGCCGATCGCATGATGGACCTTGACGTTGCACCAGGTCATGAACGGGACCGACAGCGAGCCGCCGCCGATCGCGACCAGCGCCGAGACGACCCCGATCCCGCCACCGACCGCCGACATGCCGACCGGCCCGGGCAAGTCGCGCGAAGGCTTGGGCTTGATGTTCGCCAGCATCTGGATCGACACATAGGCCATGAAACAGGCGAAGAAAATGGCCAGAGGCTCGGAGGGCACCCTGGACGCGAGAAAGGTCGCGGCGAAAGTGCCCAGCACGACGCCCGGCGTGATCGACTTGACGATGTCCCAACGCACCGCGCCGTGGCCATGATGAGCGCGCAGACTCGCGATCGAGGTCATCACGATGGTCGCCATCGAGGTGCCCAGCGCCAGGTGCACCACCTTCTCGACCGGAAAACCCTGGGCGACGAACAGCGTGGCCAGCACCGGCACCATCATGCCGCCGCCGCCCACGCCCAGCAGTCCCGAGAAAAACCCGATGAACGCGCCGAGCGCAAGATAACTCAGCCACCACAGGTCGAACGCCATATGCTTGCATGCCCACACAGAAATCGGCCCAATCGCCTTGGGCCGATGTCGACAATAAAAAAGACTAAGGCGCGGAATCCTCCGCGCCTTAGTCTTTGGGTTGAAACACCCAATCTGGCCCCCCGCCTGTGCCGCTTCCACCGGGCATCCTGAACCGGTGGTTCAGGGTGGTCGCTTCCCTTCCGTATCAGGCTCACCCGACTAGGGGCGTGCACACCAACGGTTTAAACGGTCCGCAACCATGTCTCTCGACATTGGTTCAAGGAATCTACGGCTTCAACGAACACTGCAGGGGATTGATTTTGCACACTTCGTGACCCACTCAACGGCCTTTCAGAACAGCTTTTCCTGTTGGGCGAGCACCCCGTCGAGGCGTGCATTGATGAGCCCAATTCTACGCTTCAGTGCCGGCATGTCAAACCCGCCGGACCGCTGAAAAGCCAGAAACTCGTGGGTCACGTTCAGCGCGGTCATGATCGCCAGCTTCTCGCCCGCCGCGTTGGTCTTGACCGCCACGTCACGCAGCTTGGCGTCCAGATAGGCCACCGATTCGAGCAGACTGTCGCGGTCTTCCGGCTTGCAGGCGACCCGGTATTCGCGCCCGAACAGCTTGATGTCCAGCATGTCGTTTTGCATGTCAGGCTTCCGGCAATCGGTCGAGGAGGGATTCGAGCTTCTCGGTCGCGAAAGTCAGCTTCTCCGCCAGCCGGCGGTTGTCAGCTTCGAGTGCGGCCACCCGCTCGCGCAGGCTGCGCACCTCGCTCTTGCCCGAGGTATACAGCCCTATCAGTTGCTCGAGCCGGTTCTCGAGATCGGAAAGTTCAGTGTCCATGACAGGATAGTAGTGGGCGCCGCTGGCGGCGGTCAACAAACAGGCCGCGCGAACCGACGACGCCCGACACGGATCAGCGTTGAACCTGGGTCACGTCGCGCACCGCACCGGTATCGGCGCTGGTGGTCAACGCGGCATAGGCCTGTAGCGCCGCCGATACCACGCGTTCGCGCGCCGCGGGCTTCCAGGCCTTGGCGCCGCGTGCCTCCATCGCGGCACGGCGCTGGGCGAGCACTTCGTCACTCACCGCCAGGTGGATTCTGCGCTTCGGGATGTCGATCTCGATCGTGTCACCTTCCTCGACCAGACCGATCGCACCGCCACAGGCCGCCTCGGGCGACGCGTGACCGATCGACAGCCCGGAGGTCGCCCCGGAGAAACGGCCATCGGTCAGCAACGCACACACCTTGCCCAGACCCTTGGACTTGAGGTAGCTGGTCGGGTACAGCATTTCCTGCATGCCGGGGCCGCCCTTGGGGCCTTCGTAGCGGATCACGACCACATCCCCGGCCACGACCTTGTCGGCCAGAATGCCCTCGACCGCGTCTTCCTGGCTCTCGAAAACCCGCGCCCGACCAGAGTAGGTCCAGATCGACTCGTCCACCCCGGCCGTCTTGACGATGCAGCCGTTCTCGGCGATGTTGCCGTACAGCACGGCCAGGCCGCCGTCCTCGCTGAAGGCGTTGGACTTGTCCCGGATCACGCCGCCTGTACGATCCATGTCGAGCTCGTTCCAGCGACGACTCTGCGAGAACGGCTGCTGGGTCGGCACCCCGCCCGGCGCCGCGCGGTAGAACTCGAACACCGAATTGTCGTGCGCCTGCATCACGTCCCAGCGGTGCAGCGCTTCGCCAAGCGACTTGGCATGCACGGTCGGCACATCGCGGTGGATCAGGCCGGCCCGGTCGAGCTCGCCCAGGATGCCCATGATGCCACCGGCGCGATGGACGTCCTCGATGTGCACATCCGGCACCGCCGGGGCGACCTTGCACAGACACGGCACCTTGCGCGAGATCCGGTCGATGTCCTTCATCGTGAAGTCGACTTCGCCCTCGCGCGCGGCGGCGAGCAGATGCAGCACGGTATTGGTCGAGCCGCCCATCGACACGTCGAGGCTAATCGCGTTCTCAAAGGCCTTGAAATTGGCGATCGAGCGTGGCAGCGCCGAGACGTCGTCCTGCTCGTAGTAGCGACGGGCCATATCGACGATGGTGCGCCCGGCGCGGCGGAACAATTGCTCGCGATCGGCATGGGTCGCGAGTACCGTGCCATTGCCCGGTAGCGACAGGCCGAGCGCTTCGGTCAGGCAGTTCATCGAGTTCGCGGTAAACATGCCGGAGCACGAACCGCAAGTCGGGCAGGCAGAGCGTTCGATCTCGGCCAGTTCCTCGTCCGAGCAACTGCTGTCGGCCGCCTTGACCATCGCATCGACCAGGTCGATCGCGATGACCTTGTTCTCCCACTTGACCTTGCCGGCCTCCATCGGACCGCCGGACACGAAGATCGCCGGGATGTTCAGCCGTAGCGCGGCCATCAGCATGCCCGGGGTGATCTTGTCGCAGTTCGAGATGCAGACCAGGGCGTCCGCGGTGTGGGCGTTGACCATGTACTCGACGCTGTCGGCGATCAGCTCGCGCGACGGCAGGGAATACAGCATGCCGCCGTGTCCCATCGCAATGCCGTCATCGACCGCGATGGTATTGAACTCCTTGGCGACGCCACCGGCCGCCTCGATCTCGCGCGCGACCAGCTGACCGAGGTCCTTCAGGTGCACATGGCCGGGCACGAACTGGGTGAAACTGTTTGCGACCGCGATGATCGGCTTCTCGAAGTCGCCATCCTTCATGCCGGTGGCGCGCCACAGGGCGCGGGCGCCGGCCATGTTGCGACCGGCGGTGGACGTACGTGAACGATACTGGGGCATGCTTACCTCGACGCTTTCTAGATGCTGGAATCAGCTGGCAGAGCCGGGAATTCTAACCGGACTCGGCTATCATCGGGGAACTGCGGCAGACATTGCACACCACAAGAGGGATCATGACCGAAACCCAATCGCCCCCGGAAACCGACAGCGCCGATGGATTCGACTTCACCCAGGAGGAGATCCGGGTGCTCGGCGTGATGATCGAGAAGGCTTTTGTCACGCCGGACAACTACCCGATGTCGGTCAACGCGATCATGACCGGCTGCAATCAGCTCACCGGACGCGAACCGGTGATGAATCTGGGCGAATCCGCGGTCCAGGATGCGATCGACAGCCTGATCGCGCGCAAGCTGGTGTCGCGCAGGGACTCGGCCAGCGCGCGGGTGGCGAAGTACGAACATCTGGTGCGGCTGCGCCACTCCCTCCCGCCGGCCGAACAGGCGGTGCTGGCAACCCTGATGCTGCGCGGCCCCCAGACCGCGGGCGAGATCCGCCAGCGCAGCGAACGCATGCATGGTTTTGCAGACATCGCAGCGGTCGAGGCGGTGATCGAGCACCTGACCGACAAGTACCCCCCCATGGTGGCGGCCTTGCCGCGGGCACCGGGGACCAAGGAGACCCGGTTCGCGCACCTGCTCGCCGGCGAAGCCCAGTTCCAGGCCCTGGCCGAGTCGGTCGGAAGCGGCGCCTTGACCGGCGGTGGGGCATCACGAGGGCGGACTTCCGAACTCGAAGAAGAGGTCAGGCACCTTCGCGAAGAGCTTGCTGCGCTGCGCGCCGAGTTCGATCAGTTCCGTGCCCAATTCGACTGACATGCTGACCCACCCGCAGTTCGACCCTGTCGCGATCTCGCTCGGCCCACTGACCATTCACTGGTACGGGCTGATGTACCTGATCGCCTTCGTGTTGTTCGTCGTGCTCGGACGACAGCATGCGCGACGTCGGCCCGAACTGGGCTGGGATGCCAAGGCCATCGACGACCTGTTGCTTTACGGGATGCTGGGAGTCGTGGTCGGCGGCCGCCTGGGCGAGGTGATCTTTTTTCAGCCGGGCTACTACCTTGCCAATCCGCTCGAGATTCCGGCGATCTGGAAAGGGGGCATGAGCTTCCACGGGGGCTTCCTCGGCGTTCTGGTCGCGATGTGGCTATACGGACGCAAGCACGGCAAGGGCTTCTGGCAGGTCACCGACTTCATCGCACCGCTGGTTCCGACCGGACTGGCGGCAGGCCGGGTAGGGAACTTCATCAATGGCGAACTGTGGGGCCGACCGGTCACGATGGACTTGCCGTGGGGAATGGTCTTTCCGTGGGTGGATGCACTCCCGCGTCATCCCTCGCAGCTTTACCAAGCGGCCGGCGAGGGCCTGGCGCTGTTCCTGACCCTGTGGATCTATTCGGCCAAGCCACGCCCGACAGGAGCGGTCTCGGCCGTTTTTCTGATCGGCTACGGGAGCCTGCGCTTCATTGCGGAATTCTTCCGCACCCCGGATCCCGGCATCTTCGGCACTTTGTCGCTAGGGCTATCGACCGCGCAATGGCTGTGCATTCCGATGATCATCGCAGGGGGCTGGCTGCTGGCGCGAGTTCGAGGTTCAACCAAGGGGTAAGCCGTACTTGCCCCGGCAGAGCCTGTCAGGACGATGGGCTCTTTGCCATTGCGGCAATCGCGGCAGGCAGGTCGGCCTCGACCGTGATCATATCGGCACCCAGGGCTTGGGCTGCACGCGCAGGCATCGAATCGAGCGCAGGCACCACGGAAATGATCCTGAGTCCGGGCGCGACCCGGGTCAACAGACCGATCAATCTGGCCGGTTCATTGGCCACCAGGCGCGTATCGAGCACGGCCACATCCGGACGCACACGAAAATAAAGCTGCATGGCCGCGCTCTCCGATTCAGCACGCCCGACGATCTGCACCGAAGGCGCGATCCGGGCCAGCGCGCTGTCCAGCCAGGTACAGGCGCCTTCAGGCGCTGCGATCATGATCAGCAAACCAGGGCAGGCGGAGATTTCGGCTTCGAGATTCGGCGCGGTGACGACCATTTCGCATATCCTCGCGAGATACCTGAAGATAATGCCCCAAGCGCCGCAAAAATGACATGGGAAAATACCCCGGATGCGTGAAATACGCCCGCTCAGGTATCTGGAGAGATCAGGCCGCAGCGTATCGCGTGCCGGGTCAGGCCAGCCACGTCGTGGATTCCGAGCCGCTGCATCAACTGGGCCCGATGTGTTTCCACGGTCTTGATGCTGATGTGCAGGCGATCAGCGATCTCGCGGGTCGAATGTCCCTCGGCGATGAGTTGCAGGATCTCGCGCTGCCGGCTGGTCAGATAGGAGCCGGCCGGGTCGATGGACGCGTTATCCATCCGGGCCGCCTGCTCCAGCAAGCTCGCCGGCAAGGGGGGCGACAGGTAACGCAAGCCCTTGCCAGCCCTGACCAGCGCCACTTCGAGCGCTTCCGGGGCGGCATCCTTGATCACGTAAGCGCACGCGCCGGCGCGCAAGGCCTCGATGACGTAATGCTCGGCAGCGTGCATGGACAGCATCACCACGTTGCAGGTCGGCACTGCCTTGACGATGCGGCGCATGGCGTCGAGCCCATTCAGGCCCGGCATGCTCAGGTCCATGACGGCCAGATCCGGTTCGAGCTGCCGGCACAGCGCGAGCGCCTCACGACCGTCTGAGGCCTCGCCGACCACTTCGAATCCATCGTAGCTGTCGATCAAGGCCCGCAGGCCACGACGAACCAGGGCATGATCATCGGCCAGCAACACCTTGCGCGTCATGATCGCCTCCCCGCCTGACGGGGCAGAAACACGGTGATCCGGGTTCCCGCACCGGGCGCGGAGGACAAGTCGAAGCGCCCGCCGGCCAGGGCTACCCGCTCGCGCATCGCGCTCAAGCCATAGCCCTCGTGGTGCGCCCGCTGCACCTGGTCGTCCGGATCGAAGCCGACGCCGTTGTCTTCGACCACGACCCGAAGTCCATCGACGTCGTGAAGGGTCACCCGGATCTCGTCGGCCCGACCATGGCGCAGGGCATTATTGACCGCTTCCTGCACCAGCCTGAATACCGTGATCTCGACCTCCTCGCCATAGCGCGCCAGGCCCTCGACGCCCTCTATAAGAATGCTGACGCCGGCACGCTCCTCCTGGCGCCGACAGTACCAGTCCAGCGCCGCACCCAGCCCCATGTCGTCCAGCATCGGTGGTCGTAGATCGAGCACCTGGGCGCGCACCCGTCCAAGGGTGTCGTCTACGATACTCAGGCAGTCCTCCACCCTGGCCGACAATCCGCCTTCTCGCGCGATCGCGTGCAGGTTCAGCCTGATCGCGGTGAGCTGCTGCCCGATCTCGTCGTGCAGTTCCCGCGCGACCTTGCTCCGCTCCGCCTCCTGCACCTGGAGGAGGCGGGCCGACAGTTCGGACAGGCGGCGCATCGCATTCACCTGCGCAGTGATGTCGAGGTAGGTGCCGACCACCCGGGTCGGTTTGCCCGCGGGGTCGCGATCGACGATCTGGCCGACCGAGCGGAACCAGCGGTATTCCCCGCTGCGGGTCCGCATCCGGAACTCGACCGCATAGTCGGCACACTGGCCGTCCAGGTAATCCCGGAATCGAGCCCGCACGGCCGCACGATCGTCGGGATGCAGGCGCTCCACGAAGGCGGCACGGGTCTCCTCGAAACTGTCCGGCTCGTAGCCTAGCAAGACCGCGAATTCCTCATTGCTTCCGACTCGCTCCTGCCCGGGCCGATAATCCCACAAACCCAGGCCGGTCGCGTGCATGGCCAGGCGCAGGCGGGTCTCACTGTCGCGCAATGCCTGCTCGGCCGCCGCCAGCGCATCCGCGCGTGCCGCGGGCTCAGAATCCTTGTTCCGCTGAATAACCATTCTGCAACTTACTCGTTTCATGCCTGTCTGGCATGATCATACACACAGCGTCAGACCGCAGCATCGTTGCCAGGAGTGTCGATCATGCCAACCGGACTCGTTGCGCGCAGCCTGTCGAAAGTGCGCGAAATCGTCGCCAATGCGACCGGCCTCGGTTCGGAAACACCGGAGAAGACGCAGGCCCGGATACGGCAGCAGCTTCAGGAGTGTGCAGAAGGCCTCGGCGGCGAGGTATCGACTCGTCAACGCGCCGCCCGTCTGGCCCAGACCTACCTCGACCTCGATGACGAGGGACGCCACAGCTTCCTCAAGATGATCGCGCTCGAATTCGGACCGGACCCGGCCCGGATTGCCGAGGCGCACACGCGCTACCAGAGCTCGGTCGGCACGTCCGGGCAATGGGATGCCGAGGCCGAACTGCGCGCCGCGATGCGCTCGTCCCGGATTCGCATCCTGACCCAGTTCAATGCGATCCCCCAGGGTGTGAAGTTCCTGGTCGACCTGCGTGCCGACCTGATCGGTTACCTGCGCGACGACCCGGAGCTGAAGCCGCTGGACCGCGAACTCGAGGCCCGCCTGTCGGCCTGGTTCGACGTCGGCTTTCTCGAATTGTCACGGCTGACCTGGCGTTCGCCAGCAGCCCTGCTGGAGAAGATCGTCGAGTACGAAGCGGTCCACGAGATCTCGTCCTGGAGCGACCTCAAGAACCGGCTCGACTCCGACCGTCGCTGCTACGGCTTCTTCCATCCCCGCATGCCGCTCGAACCGCTGATCTTCGTCGAGGTCGCCTTGCTGGAAGGACTCGCCGACAATGTACAGGCCCTGCTCGACGAACACGCACCGGTATCGGACGCCAGCCGCGCGACCACCGCCATCTTCTACTCCATCAGCGCCACCCAGGCGGGTCTGCGCGGCGTGTCCTTCGGCAACTTCCTGCTCAAGCGGGTCGTGGACGACCTGCAGCGGGATTTCCCGCGGCTGAAGACCTTCGCCACGCTGTCGCCGATTCCGGGCCTCACCCGCTGGGTAACGCGCAACCGGGAGGAAGCGCTCGCCTCGTTCAGCCCGACAGACTGGAAGCGCCTTGCCGAGACAGGCGTGGAAGGCGCGGAGGATTCGCATCTGAACTCGCTGCTGACCGGTGAAACACCGCTGGATGCAGACTCGTCGATGGCCCGCGCATTGCGTGATCCTTTGCTGCGCATCGCCGCGCGCTACCTGCTCGGCGCCCGCGACAAGGAACGACCGACCGACCCGGTGGCACGCTTCCACCTTGGCAACGGCGCGCGGGTCGAACGCCTGAACTGGCTCGCCGACACCTCGGCAAAGGGCATCGGTCAGTCCTGGGGCATCATGGTGAACTACCTTTACGACCCCGACCGGATCGAGGATAACGTCGAACGCTTCGCCCGCAATGGCGAGGTCGATGCCGCCTCTTCCGTCAGGCGGTTGGCGGAACGCTGACCGCTCTCCACATCTCACACCTGCCGGCCGGTCGGCTCGGTGATGCATTTGGGGCCTGGCTGCCTTATGATAAAGCGATTCTCGCAGGATACGCCATGCACCATCGCATCCCACCGCAAGCGCTCCGCAGCGACGACGGAGAATGATTGCGCCATGATGGCAATGGTGGCGCGGACCGATCGACCTCGTCACGTTCCGGCTGTGCCCTTTTCCGTAACCCTCTTCGGACAACACGCTTGAAACTGCCGACACCCGGTTCGTCGATCCGTATCCGCCTGCTTTTGGCGAGTACCCTCGTGCAGGTCGTACTCCTGAGTCTATTGCTGATCAATAGTGCGCGCCTGATGAACGACGCAACCAACGCGAGCCTGCAAACCATGGTCGGACAGAACGCGACCATGCTGCATGCGATGGCGACAGCTTATGGCGAGCAAGGCCAGTACGACGCCATGCAGGACGTCCTGGGCGAGCTGCTGACCGATGCGAACGAAGGACTGATCTATGTCCGCATCGGACGTGAGGAAGGTCCCGCCCTGGTCCAGGCCGGTCTGCCGGAGATGACGACCCTGCCGGACGCGATCTCGAACCTGGAGCGCCCAGCCTTTGGCGCCGGCCAACAGATCATCCATGTCCGAGCGCCCCTGCTGCTCGAGCGCAACGAAGTCGGATTCCTGCAGTTCGGCGTATCGGCCTCCGTCCTCGCGGCCGCACGCAACGCGATCCTGCAGCAAGGCGCAGCCATCGCGATCGCCGAGATCGCGCTCACGGTTGCGCTACTCTCGATCATCGGCTACCTGCTCACGCGCAACCTCGGTCACCTGCTCGCCGGAAGTCGCGCGATCGCCGAGGGTCGTCTCGATCACCGCATCCCGGAGCAAGGCAATGATGAACTGGCTCATCTCGCCCGACGCTTCAACATCATGGCGAGCCGGCTCCAGGAGCGCATACGCGAACTCGAGCATGATGCCCTGCACGATCGCCTCACCGATCTGCCCAACCGCGCATTGTTCGTCGAACACCTCAACAGCGCCCTTGGCCGACAGCACCGCAGCGAGATCTTCAGCTTCGCGGTCCTGACCATCAACCTGGAACGCTTCCACCTGGTCAACGACAGCTTCGGCCACGCCGCCGGCGACGCGGTGCTACGCACCATCGCCGCCCGAATCGACAAGATGATTCGCGAAGGCGACATCGCAGCCCGGGTCGGCGGTGACCAGTTCGCGATTCTGCTCGATGGACTCGACTCGACCGCGGAAGGCCTGCGCATCGCAGAAAGGCTGCGTGAAACCGTCGAGCAGCAGATCCTGGTTGCCGAAGATCATGTCTTTTTCCCCAAGACCCGGGTCGGGCTGGCGCTCAGCGACCCCGAGGTCGTCGATGGCGAGGCCCTGCTGCGCGACTCGGACAACGCACTGCATCAAGCCAAACATTCGGGTGCAGCCGAAGTGACGGTGTTTCACGCGTCCATGCACAAGCGCGCCGTCTATACGCTGGAGCTGGAAGCCGAGCTGCGCACGGCCATCGAGACCAAGGGGCTGGTCGCCTTCCTTCAACCCATCGTCTCGCTCGAGACCGGCCAGATCAGCAGTTTCGAAGCCCTGGCGCGTTGGCCTCATCCGCGGCGAGGCCTGCTGTCGCCGACCGAATTCATCCCGCTGGCCGAGTCGCTCGGCCTGATTCACGAGGTCGGCCTGCTGATCCTTGATCAAGTCTGCACAAGCATGCGGGACTGGCAGAGGCGTTTCCCCGGCAACACGATCCCGCCGGTCAGCGTCAACCTGTCGGCCACGCAGTTGTCTTACGCCCCGCTTGCGCCGGAGCTGATCGAACGGGTCAGCGCAAATGGCCTTCGGGCAGACATGATCCGGTTCGAGATCACGGAGAGTATTCTGGCCAAAACCGACGGACCGGCGGTCCTCACGCTCGGCGCGCTTCGCGCCGCAGGATTCAAGATACTGATCGACGACTTCGGAACCGGGTTTTCCGCGTTGAGCTATCTGCACACCATTCCTTGCGATCTGATCAAGTTCGATGGCACCTTCGTGCGACGCATCGACAAGGACGCGCGCCTCGAGGCCATTGTTCGCCGAAGCATAGAACTGGCCCACGACCTGGGTATGGCCGTGGTCGCCGAATGCATAGAGACCCGGTCTCAGGCTGACGTATTGCTCGCCTTGGGCTGCGACTACGGCCAGGGTTATCTCTTCGGCAGACCCTCCTCACCGCAAGACATGGAACGCCAGGTTTTCGACATGCCACGTCCGGAGATACATTCGTGACCCGTCACTTCGCCGTATCTTGCCTGGTCGTGCTGACGACGCTTGCCACAGGCTCCACCGCCAACGCCAGCGACAGCCTGCACGTGTCGGGATTTGGCACCACCGGCTTGCTCTGGCTCGATACCAGCGATCACTTCTTCAATCACCCGGCGAAGACGCGCGGCCGAGCCGACAGGCCGGATTTCGATAGCGACACCCGGCTCGGCATTCAGGCATCGATGCCTCTTGCCGATCGCAGTGGCGTGACGGTGCAGGCCCTGTTCTCCGGGACCCACCTCAGACCGTTCATGCCTCGTATCAGCTGGGCGTTCGTGCATCACAGCCCGACTCCGGGCCTCATGCTGCGGGCCGGTCGTCTCAGGACGCCGTTCTTCATGAATTCGGACAGCATGGATGTGGGTTTCGCGCACCCCTGGATCCGGTCACCCGTGGAGGTCTACGGTCTGAACCCGTTCGATGCGATGGACGGTATCGACATGCTCTATACGCGCCGCGCTGGTTCCGTCGATCTGGAGTTCCAGCCCTACATCGGCCACAAGGCGAAGCATGCTTTCCCCGACGGTCGGGTCGAGTTGACCCGGATTGCCGGCGCGAGATTCAGCTTCGCTTACGACCGTTTCAGTGCGCATCTGGGCTATGGTCGGGGGAAACTTTCGATTCGCTACGGCGATCCACTTTTCGCGCTGGTCGCTTCCCAGGCCGGCCGGGACGCCCTCAGCGGCAGTGGCGCCCATGCCGGATTCACATCTGCCGGATTCGAATGGGTTGATGGCCGATTCCAGCTCATCGGCGAGTACGCCCGTCGCCGGGTGGACCGGTACATCACCGATGCCGATGGCTGGCACCTGACCGGAATCTACCGGATGGGTGCGGTCAGCCCCTATCTGACCGTCGCCCGGCAGCGTAGCGTGAGCGACGCGGCACCACGCAACCCATCGATTTCCGGGATCGACGCCTATCTGGCCTCGCGCGACAACGCGCAACGCAGCATCACCCTGGGTGCGCGCTGGGATCTGCACCCGAATCTGGCTCTCAAGGGTGAGTGGAGCCGGGTCCGGGTGGGTCGCAACGCATGGGGGGCCTATTTCCCGAGGAACGCGACCGGTGCGACGACACCCGCTGGCGAGCGCATCGACATGCTCTCGCTGTCGCTGGACTTCGTGTTCTGAGCGATCATGCAGTACGCACGCCGGACGACGGCCTTCCTCTTCAATGTCGTGGTCATCATGGTCTGTGCCTGCCTCCCGCCGGGCGCGCTGGCACAAGTGGTGGTAGTGACCGGCCAGGATGGCGTCATCACGCAACTCGGCCGGGTCGAAGCCGAGCAGCTCTATCTGGGCCGTCTCAACGCACTTCGCGACGGCACCCCGGTCAGGCTGCATGACCTGCCTCCGGGGCCAACCCGGGACAGTTTCTATTTCCGTCTGACCGGCAAGAATCCGATCCAGACCCGCGCCTACTGGTCCCGAATCGTCTTCACCGGGCGCGCCCGACCACCCCGCGAAGTCTCCGGTCCGGAACAGTTGCGCACGACTCTTGCTGCGGACCCGCATGCGATGGGCTACCTCCCGGCCCAGTCGGTCACCGCCGACATGAGGGTTTTGCTGACGCTGGATTGAGCCGAGGCAGAGGTCACCTCGCCCGTCCGTCGATTCGCCTTCCCCCTGTGACGCCAAACCGGGGGGCGCAAACTTCGATGGCACGCTTGACCGTCAAGCTGAAATAAAGTTAAATAGGAATCGTTTCTATTTGCATTAAGCAACTCATCATGACTGCTTCGCCCATGAAACCCTACGAAACCGCGGCGCCGGACGACAGCGCCCGATCGACCTCTACCCTGCCAAGATCGCTGGTAACGGGCAGATTGTCGAGCGAGCAACTTCTGCAAGGCCGCGGCAAGGTCACCATAGACCACGACGGGGTAGCCTACGTACTCAGCGCAACCCGGACTGGCAAGCTGATTCTGACGAAATGACACCGCCGCGGCCGGCTCGGGTTCGGTGGATTAATGAATCGAATGATTTCCTGAAGGGTTCCACGATGTACATTTGTATTTGCAATGCGGTCACGGAGAACCATATTGAAGAGGCAGTTCGGCAAGGCGCCCGGCGGATGCGGGATCTTCACAAGCAGTTGGGCGTCACGGCCGAATGCGGCCGATGCGCGAACTGCGCTCATCAGTGCCTGAAGTCGGCACTGGCCGAAGGCAAGAATGGTTCCTGGACCCAGCTTGCTGCGCAGGCGGTGCAAAGTTTGCCCGCCCTCAACATGCCAGACATGGAGGCCGTATGAAAGGCGACAAGAAAGTCATTCAGCATCTCAACAAGCAGCTGACGATCGAACTGACCGCGATCAACCAGTACTTCCTGCATGCGCGCATGTACAAGAACTGGGGTCTCGACAAACTCGGGAGACATGAGTACGAAGAGTCGATCGAGGAGATGAAGCATGCCGACAAGCTGATAGAGCGCATCCTGTTTCTCGAGGGCCTCCCCAACCTCCAGAACCTGGACAAGCTGATGATCGGCGAGAACGTGCCGGAATGTCTGCAGGGCGACCTCGAGCTCGAACTCGGCGGACGCACCCAACTGATCGAAGCCATCGCCCACTGCGAATCGTGTCAGGACTATGTCTCGCGAGAAATCTTCGAGGAGATCCTGGAAGACACCGAGGAACATATCGACTATCTGGAAACCCAGCTCGGCCTGCTCGATCAGGTCGGCTTGCAGAACTATCTGCAGTCGCAAATGGGTCATGGCAGCTGAGGGCTGCTGAGTGGCCAGCGAGCGGATGTGGGCAGGCCGGCCCTGACAGGCCGACCATCATGGATTGAACGGGAATCTGAACAAACATGCCTCAGCGAGAATCGCCCACTCCACCCTTCGATTCGGCCAGAAGTGCCGCCCGTGCGTTCGCGCCCATACGGGTTCTGACCCACCTGCTCGCCTGCGCCGCCCTGTTCGAACTGCTGCTGCGCTGACCAGTGCAACAGCCACTGTCACCCCCGCTCATCGACACGGTGTTTTCTTTCTCGTCCTCGTCACTGGTGCAAGCGCCGGAAGCGGCCTCTTGGCCCACCGCCACCCATCCGACTGGCGCCGGCTCCGCCAGACCACGCCGGCGCCGGATGGATGGCCGGAGCAAGACACTGGCACCCGGTGGACGCGAGAACAGGCTGCTGCTCGCACTGGTGATTGCCGGCCATGTCACGCTGGCAAGCGCCATCGCACATTGGCAAAGGGATTTGACGCCAGTCGTGATTGCTCCGATCGCGATCACCTTGATCGAACAGGCCAGCTCGGCCGAGACCAATGCCGCAGCGGCCAATGCGACTGTCCTGGAACAATCCGCCCTGGCCGCCGCAACGCCGCAGTCGAACGCCCCTCCCCCGCTCGAAGCCGCTCCACCACAGACGCCCCCGCCTCCGCCCGAGGAGCCGGCCACACCGCCGCAACCCACGCCTGCCGAAGCCCCCCTTCCACCCCCCAGACCTGAGCCGAAGCCTGAGCCGAAGCCTGAGCCGAAGCCTGAGCCGAAGCCTGAGCCGAAGCCTGAGCCGAAGCCTGAGCCGAAGCCTGAGCCTGAGCCAAAACCGGAACCGCCGCGGCCGAGGCCGGCGCCTCCCGTCGCGGTCCCGGCCGTGACACCACCGTCCCCGGTTGCGTCGGCCGGCAAGCCCTCGCTGAGCGCCCCCACCACGTCCACAGCACCGACAGCGACCGAGCCGGCCAGTTCTCCACGCGCCCGAGGCCTTGCCAGCGGCAGCGCGCCCGACCATGCCTTCTCGGACGCCCGCTTCGATGCCGCCTACCTGAGCAATCCGCCGCCCCCCTATCCCCCTTTATCGCGCAGAATGCGCGAAGAGGGTCGGGTCCTGTTACGGGTACAGGTCTCACCTCAAGGGCAGGCCAAGCGGGTCGAGATCCAACAGGGTTCCGGTCATCCCCGGCTCGACAGGGCCGCGGAGTCGGCTGTCGGCAAGTGGCGTTTCGCGCCGGCAAAGCAGGGCGAACGGCCGGTCGAAGCCTGGGTCACCGTCCCCATCGTATTCAAACTGGAAGGAAGATGAGCATGAGCAGTACCGAAGCATTCGGCCTGGCCCACCTGTGGGCGCAATCCGATCTGATCATCAAACTGGTCGCCTTCATGCTGGTCGTCATGTCGGTGGCGAGCTGGTATCTGATCCTGGTGCGTAGCGTGCGACAGCTGCGCGCGCGCCAGCATGAAGGGGCCGTGGAGGCATTCTGGAATGCCCCAAGCCTCACGGACGGGCTCGCACGGCTGTCCAGGCAGGCCCCTCACTCCCCGTTCGAGGCCCTGGCCAGGCAGGGCGTCGCGGCGACCGAGCATCTGCGTCGACACAACCATGCCGACACCCTTGGCGGAAAACTCGACGCCGATGAATTCATCACCCGTGCGATGCGCAAGTCGATCGCACTGTCGACCGCGCAACTCGAATCCGGCCTGACCGTACTGGCCTCGATCGGGTCTACCGCGCCATTCGTCGGGCTGTTCGGTACAGTCTGGGGCATTTACGGCGCGTTGATCGGAATCAGCGCCTCCGGCACCGCCACGCTGGATGCGGTCGCCGGGCCGGTCGGCGAAGCCCTGATCATGACTGCCTTCGGCCTGTTCGTCGCGATTCCAGCGGTGCTCGGCTTCAACGCCTTTACCCGCGCCAACCGCCTCGAACTGTCCGAGCTGGACGCCTTCGCGCATGACCTGCACGCGTGGTTCACCACCGGAACCCGGCTCGCCAGCGGCCCCGCCGCAGCGGATGGTCGCCAGAGCGGAACCCGTCGCAGCGACGACGGCGGCACGCTCTCGCCGGCCACCTCCGGAGCGGCCTGATGACATTCGGCGGATTCAGTCAGGAGGGGCGCGGCGCCCCGATGAGCGAGATCAACATGGTGCCGTTGATCGACGTGATGCTGGTGCTGCTGATCGTATTCATGATCACCGCGCCCTTGCTGACCCACTCGATCCAGATCACCTTGCCGACCGCCGAGTCGCAAAGCACCAATGAAAAGCCGGACACGATCACGCTTGCGATAGACCATGACGGCCGGACCTACTGGAACGACCAGGCACTCGACGACGCCGAGCTCGGCGCCCGCCTCGCCGAGGCGGCGCTGGCCGACCCGCAACCCGACCTCCACCTGCGCGCTGACCGCGATACCCGTTATCAGCGCCTCGCGGAGATCATGGCCCAGGCGCGCCAGGCGGGGATTCGCAATCTCGGCTTCATCACCAACCCGCAATAATGGCCCCACAAGATGAACCCGCACCCTACCCGATTGCACTTCTGGCGCGTCCAGCTGCGGCTTCTAGAATGACCGCTTGCACGACAGCTTGTTGATCTCGGACAAGAAAACACCGTTTATTCCGAAATCATTGATTCTGCGATGGATAATGACGGGCTGAACACCCCGAAACGATCCGCAGAACGATAATGAGCTCACCCGATTCGTCCCGAGGCGCCCTCTGGCGCAGGCTGACCCGCCCCAGCGCGGAGTATTCGGCCGGTGCGCTTCTCGCCATCGGAATCATTGCCGGCGTCATTTTCTGGGGCGGTTTCAACACCGCCATGGAATGGACCAACTCCGAGAAGTTCTGCATCTCCTGCCACGAGATGTACGACAACGTCTACGTCGAATATCAGGAAACCATCCATTTCAACAACCGCACCGGGGTGAGGGCGACCTGCGCGGATTGCCATGTGCCGCGTGAATGGGGTCCAAAGATGGTGCGCAAGGTACAGGCTTCGCGCGAACTGTGGGGCAAGCTCACCGGCAGCATCGATACCCGCGAGAAATTCGAGGACAAGCGGCTGACGCTGGCGCGCCGAGAGTGGAAACGCATGCTTGCCAATGATTCGCTGGAGTGCCGTAACTGCCATGGACTGGAGAGCATGGACATGGCGAAACAGGCGACCCGGTCATCGCGCCAGCACCAGCGGGCACGCGACGAGGGCATCACCTGCATCGTCTGCCACCAGGGCATCGCCCACCATTTGCCGGACGACATGGCCGACGAGGATTATCTCGACACCTTGCGCCCAGCGCCGACCGCTGCAAAAGCTCAAGCCGACGCCGGCAGCACGACCGTGGGTACGATCCTCGACACTGCTTCGCCAACCGCAGCCGCCCCCGGGGCGGCACCGGTCCCGGCGCAAGCCGCACAGGTGCCCACCATCGACTGGAGCCAGGTCCAGGCACTGGAAGTCGTGCTGCTCTACCCGGGCATCGCGCACACCGAATGGATCACCGGCGACCTGCGCATCGGGCGCGACCGCCATGGTGGCGGCTGGGCATTCAAGAATGGCGAAACCTGCTACGCCTGCCATGTCGACGAAACCGAGCGCATGGGCGGACGCATCGTCACCGGCGCCAAGCTCGAACCCACGCCGATCCCGGGCAAGGTGCCGGCCGTCCCGGTCCAGGTCCAGGCGGCACTTGACGACGAGCATCTGCATCTGCGCTTCAGCTGGACCCAGCCCCCGGCTGCGGAAGGCGAGAAGATGGACGTCGACAATCCGGTCAAGCTTGCCTTCATGCTCGACGCCGGCAAGGTCGAGGGCGCCGAGCGCAATGGCTGCTGGGCCAGCTGCCATGCCGACTCGCGCGGCATGCCGGGCGCCGATGAGGAGCGAACCAAGTACGTCAAGGGCGGCTCGCTGCAAGGGGGCGTCTTCTACGACCTGGTGCAGTGGCGCAGCGGCGGGAACCGCGGCCATGACGGCCATGTCGCCGACACGCGGGTGATGGAGGGCGGCAGCGCGCTGGTCGAAGCCACGGGCGTGCGAGAAGGGGATACCTGGACCGTGGCCTTCATCCGCCGGCTTGCAGGCGGCGATGGCGACATCAGGCTTGTGCAGGGGGAAACCTACAACTTCGGCTTCGCCATCCATGACGGCCACACCGCAGGCCGTTTCCACCATGTGTCGCTTGGCTACACGCTGGGTATCGATACAGGGGCCTTGATTACGGCCAGGCGGCAGTAGGCGCGTCAAAGACGCAAGCATTGTTCGGGAACGCTCGCGGCGCCTTCGCCTGCAGAAACACATCCCTATAAGCGGCGCCAGCCGCAAGAACAGGTTCAGGCCGGCTCGCGGCTTCTCACCCGGATGATGACGTCGACTTCTTCAAGTTCGAGGCCAGCCGGGAGAACCGGCGTACCGACAACCTGCAACTCGTCCGCAGAAACATCCGACAGTTCTCCAGTGCGGACATCGAAAAGGTGGTAATGCGGGTCGGTGTTCGAATCGTAGAACACCCGCTCGGGATCGACGACGAGTTCCCTGACCATGTTCTTCTCGCGAAAGAGCTTGAGGGTGTTGTAAACCGTGGCACGCGACATTTCGGGCATCTGCTCGCGCACCCGGGCGAGGACCTGATCGGCGGAGAGATGGACTGGCCGGGCAAACAATACTTCGGCGATCGCCATGCGCTGACGGGTGGGCGGGATGCCTGCTCGTCGCAGGCGCTCGGCGGGGCCGGTAAAACGGGCTGACACCATGGCCTGTCTCCTTGAATGCCGGCCCTCGGTCGGCGACGCGGGGCAGTCTGATCTACCCTCCCTTTGGACATCATGAACCGTTGTGGCCAAAGAGGGATTGATATCGCTTAAGTACAAACACGAAACCCGCGCAAGCGCGGGTCTCGCAATCACGTCCGTATTCGAGGCGAATACGCTTTACTGGAACGGGTTCGGACGCGGCGTGTCGTTGGAGGACGGCGGCAGGATGGGCAACGTCAGGTTCGGCATGTCGCCATTGAGCGTCTTCAGGAAGGCCACGATCTTGTCGATTTCCTCCTCGGTGTAATGACGGCCCAACTGGATCTGGCCCATGATGTCGACCGACTCTTCGAGGGTGTTTGCCTGACCATCGTGGAAGTACGGATAGGTGTATTCCACATTGCGCAAGGTCGGGACCTTGAAGCTGAAGCGGTCGGCATCATCACCGGTGATCGAGTAGCGACCTTCGACCGGCGAGGTGCTCTCGTAGGCGCGGACGATACCCATGCGCTGGAACGAGGTGCCCCCGGCGGCAGCGCCGTTGTGGCAGGCGGTGCAGCCACTATCCTTGAAGAGCTTGTAGCCTTCGAGCTCGACCGCGGTGATTGCGTTGTCATCGCCCTTGAGCCACTGGTCGAAGCGTGAATTCGGCGTGACCAGCGTCTCCTCGAACTCGGCGATCGCGGCGGTCACCATGTCCATGTCGATTTCGCGCTTGCCAAAAACCTGTTCGAACTCGTCCTGGTAACCCGGGATGGAGTTGAGTACATCCAACGCCAGCGTGTGCGGCATGTTCATTTCGACATCGGCCTGGATCGGTCCACCGGCCTGCTCCTGCAGGTTGGCTGCGCGGCCGTCCCAGAACTGGGCGATAGCGAGGCTGGAGTTCAACACGGTCGGCGAGTTCACCGGCCCAGCCTTCCAGCCGTGACCGATCGAAGTCACGATGTTGTCGGTACCGCCCCGCGACAGATTGTGGCAAGTGTTGCAGGAGATGATGCCGGACATCGACAGGCGCGGCTCGAAGAACAGCTTCTTGCCCAGCTCGACCATCTCGGGCTTGTCCGAAACATAAGGCTCGATCGGGGTGATCGGTTCGTCGCGAACGGTGGAACTCCATGCAGCGGTGCTGGCAACGGCAACCGCCACGGCCATCGCAAGATGCTTCAACTCGACTTTCATGGTGCACTCCTTGAGTGAGAAATCGGTGATTTAGACTGTGTCTAAAAACTGGGACCGATTAAACACCCACCCGGAAAAGGGGCTTTTGATCCAGATCATGAAATGCGCCGATTTCCCGACATCCGGGAACGACCGGCCTCCACGCTGAACTCCCACAGGCTTGCCACCTCCAACCAGCATTCACTCGAACCGCCGAGCCCGCCGGGGCCGGTTGCGTTGCCTCGCTTCCCCTGCCAGCCTCTGCAATACGATACAAACCGGCTGCCCGAAAAACGTATTCTTTACCCAATAACAGACCTCGCTGAATCGCCCCCATGCCCCCACCACCCACTCCCAGCCGAATCGGCAAGCCCCGTCGGCGGTCGCGCTTCATCCTGATGTCAATCTTGCTCGCCCTCGTCGCCGGCGGGAGCTACATCGCCTGGGACCGCTACTTCAGGCCGGTCGACGAGACCGCCGGCTACCAGTTTCTGCCCGTGAGCCGGGGCTCGGTGGAAGACGTGGTGACCGCGACCGGCACCTTGCAGCCGCGCGACTATGTCGATGTCGGCGCCCAGGTGTCCGGCGTGTTGACACGCATCCTGGTCGAGGTCGGCTCCGAAGTGCAGGCCGGCGACCTGCTCGCCGAGATCGATCCCACCGTGCTCCAGAGCCGGGTGGATGCGACCCGGGCCCAGCTGCGTAACCAACGCGCCCAACTGACCGATCGAGAATCCAGCCTACAGCTCGCCCAGATCCAGTTGCGGCGGCAGCAAAATCTGATGGCCGAGGACGCGACCACCGAAGAAGCCTTGCAGACCGCCGAGGCCGGCTTGCGCTCGGCCCGGGCGCAGATCGAGGCCCTGAAGGCTCAGATCGACCAGACCGAGTCCAACCTGCGGGCCGACGAAGCCAACCTGGAATACACCCGCATCTACGCACCGATGACCGGCACGGTGGTGTCGATCACCGCACGTCAGGGCCAGACCCTCAATGCCAACCAGCAGGCCCCGACCATTCTGCGCATCGCCGACCTGTCGACGATGACCGTGCAGTCGCAGGTTTCCGAGGCCGACGTCACCCGAATCCGACCCGGCATGGAGGTGTACTTCACCACACTGGGCAATGCCAGCCAGCGCTGGAACAGCACCCTGCGCAAGATCGAGCCGACGCCGACCGTCACCAACAACGTGGTGCTGTACAACGCGATCTTCGACGTCCCGAACGCCAATCGGCGCCTGATGACCCAGATGACCGCGCAGGTCTTCTTCGTCGTCGCCCGGGCCGAGGATGTGTTGACAGTCCCGATGGCTGCAGTGTCAGGGCTGGCGAGCGGCACTCGCCGCCCATCCGGCAGTGCGGGCCCGAGCCAATCCGGGGCCGTGAGCAGCGGGCGCGGCATGCGCGCGGACCGGGCTTCGACGCAGAGCGGAGCGGCCGAACCCGAAGGTCCGGCGCGGCAGGCGTCGACCCGCAGTGCCACCGTCAGGGTGCTAGGCTCCGAAGGCAGGCTCGAGGAGCGCAAGGTCACGATAGGCGTGACCAGCCGGATCGTGGCCGAGGTGCGTGAAGGCCTGACCGAAGGCGAGCAGGTCGTCGCGGGGCTGCGCCCGGGTGGTGCGCCGGGACAGGCCCAGGCCGGGCAGACGCCGAGGTTGCCGGGGCGATGAAGGTCGAAACCGAGATCGCACGCCTGGCCGGTGCCGGGCGCGATATGCCGCTGATCGAGATGAAGGGGGTGCGCCGCCGCTTCGTCAACGGCGACCTCGAAGTCGAGGTGCTGCACGGGATCGACCTGAGCATCCACGCCGGCGAGTTCGTTGCGATCGTCGGCACCTCCGGGTCGGGCAAATCGACCCTGATGAATCTCCTCGGCTGCCTGGACCGCCCCAGCGACGGCGAGTACCGCTTCATGGGGCACGATGTCGCCACGCTGGACCGGGACGAACTGGCCCGACTCAGGCGCGAGGAGTTCGGCTTCGTATTCCAGAGCTACAACCTGATCGGCACCGCCACCGCCGCCGAGAATGTCGAGGTCCCGGCGGTCTATGCCGGCGTCCCCCCGGACCAGCGGCGCGCCCGCGCAACCGAACTGCTGACCGAGCTCGGCCTGGGTGAGCGCCTGGACCACCGCCCCAGCCAGCTTTCCGGTGGCCAACAGCAACGGGTGTCGATTGCGCGCGCACTGATGAACGGCGGCCGCGTGATCCTCGCCGACGAACCGACCGGCGCACTGGACAGCAAGAGCGGCGCCGATGTGATGCGCCTGCTGACCGAACTGTCGGTACAGGGCCACACCATCATCCTCATCACCCATGAACGCGAGGTCGCCGACCATGCGCAGCGGGTGATCGAAATTCGCGACGGCGTGATCGTGGCCGATCCAGGCCCGTCACCGCAGCGCCGGGCCTTGCCCGACACCACACCGCGGGTATCACACAATTCACCGTTGGCCGATCTGGTCGAAGCCACCCGCACCGCGGTGCGCGCGCTGACCGCGAACATATTCCGTACCATCCTGACCCTGCTCGGCATCGTGATCGGCGTCGCCTCGGTGATTGCGATGCTTGCCATCGGAGACGGCGCCACCCAGGCGGTGGTCGACCGCATCAGCGCAATGGGCTCCAATCTGCTCACCATACGGCCGGGTGCACCGAACATGCGCGGTCGCGACACCACCGCGACCCTGGTGGTCGAGGACGTGCAGGCGATCGCCGAACTGCCGAACATACTCGCCGCGGTGCCGGAGCAGAGCACGACGGTGACGATCCGCGCCGGCAACGCCGACCATCGCACCTCGGCCAATGCGACCTCGGCCGATTACGTGATCGCACGCAACTGGCCGGTGGCGAGCGGCATCTTCATCAGCCATGAGGACGAGCAACGCTATGCCGCGGTCGCGGTGCTGGGACAGACCGTTCGCAACGCCTTGTTCGACCCTGGCCACGACCCGATCGGCGAATACGTGATGGTCAATAACATCCTGTTCCAGGTCATCGGCGTGATGGCGCCCATGGGGGCGACCAGCTGGGGCCAGGACCAGGACGACGTGATCTTCGTGCCCTACTCCACCGGCAGCCTGCGCCTGTCCGGCCAGCGTTTCCTGCGCAACGCGACCGTCGCGGTCGAGGATGTCGCCCGCATCGACGACACCCAAGCCGAGGTCCACGCAGTGCTGCTCGCGCGTCACGGCGTCGAGGACTTCCAGATCCGCAACATGGCCTCGATCATAGACAACGTGTCGGCCACCCAGAACACGATGACCATCCTGCTCGGTTCGATCGCAGCGATCTCGCTGCTGGTCGGCGGCATCGGGGTGATGAACATCATGCTGGTGTCGGTCACCGAGCGTACCCGCGAGATCGGCATCCGCATGGCCACCGGCGCCCGCGAGAGGAACATCCTGCAGCAGTTCCTGATCGAGGCGCTGACCGTGTCCGCGGTCGGCGGCCTGATCGGCGTCGCGGCCGGCCTAGGCGTCGCCGCCCTGATCGAGCACTTCGGCACGCCTATCCAGTACTCGGTCACCCCGGTCGCGCTCGCCTTCGGCTGCGCCTTCGCGACCGGTCTGATCTTCGGTTTCCTGCCGGCGCGCAAGGCGGCGCGGCTGGACCCCGTCACCGCCCTCGCCTCCGAATGACCTCTTCGATGACAGACCTCGACCTGGCCCCGCCATCGCACGGGCACGCCCCACGCGCACATACCCCGGCACCGGATTCCGGGCCGCAGGCCCGCCGCTCACCTTCACCGTCGACGGCACCCGCGAATTCGAATTCACTTCCATCGCGCGAGGCTCGCTCCGTTCCGGTCTCGGCCTCGTCTGCGCCCCGGGGAAGGGCAGCTCGCCTGTCCCTCGTTGCGGCCGCAGCCATCGCGGCGCTGCTGCTGGCTGGCTGCGCACCGACCCTGGTCGCCCCCGAGCGCCCGGTCGCGACCCCGACCGAATGGGAGGAAACGCTGACCCTTGGGGGAGCGATCACTTCGCTCGACAGTGACTGGTGGCAGGGCTTTGGCTCGGCCGAGCTGCCTGGCTGGATCGACACAGCGCTCGTCGCCAGCCCGGATCTCGGCATCGCGGCCGAACGGCTGGTGCAGGCCGAGCTTGCGCTGCGCAATGCCGGCGCCTCGCTGCTGCCCACGCTGGACCTGAACGCCGCCACCAGTGTCCGCGCGAGCGACGCCAGCGGCGTCAGCGCCAGCACCGTCGAGGCCTCGTCGATCGGGCTTGCGGTCGCCTACGAAATCGACTTGTGGAACAGCCGCCTGTCCAGCCTGCGCGGCAGCGAGGCCCAGTTCGCCGCGAGCCGCCACGACTTCGCCGCGGCGCGCCTGTCGCTGACCGCCAGTGTCGCCAATACCTACACCCAGGTGTTGGCGCAGCGCGCCCGGCTCGCGATCGCGGAGGACAATCTCGCGATCGCCGAGCGCTTGTTCGAGATCGTCCAGGCCCGCTTCCGGCACGGGGCGGCCTCGGCGCTGGACGTCAGCCGCCAGCGTTCGACCGTACTCGCGCAGCGCGACGCGCTATTGCCGCTACAGGCGCAGGAGCGCCAGAGCCGACGGGCCCTGGCCCTGCTGATAGGCCAGACGCCGCAGGGCTTCGACATCGGTGACGAACGCTTCGACATGCTGGCCATACCGACGCTCGCACCGCTGCTGCCGGCCGAACTGCTCACCCGTCGCCCGGACCTCGCCGCCACCGAAGCACGCCTGCTCGCATCGGAGGCGAACATCGCGGTCGCCCGAGCCGCACTGTTCCCGGCCCGGCTCGCGATCGGCGCCACCGCCGGCTTGTCCGGCACCGAGTTCGGCCTGCTTGGCCTGGGCTCTCCCGCCGGCAGCGCCACCCTGGCGCTGTCGCTGGTACAGGCCATCTTCGACGGCGGCCGGCTGCGCAACCAGGTCGCGCTGACCGAATCGCAACAACGCCAGTTGCTAGAGGAATACCGCCGCGCGATCCTGACCGCACTGAAGGAAACCGAGGACGCCATCGCCGCGGTCGAACGCAACCGCCTCCAGGAAAACACGCAGCGCGAGCTGGTGCGCGAGGCTGAACGCGCGCTACGCTTGTCCGAGCTGCGCTATCGCGAAGGCAGCGACAGCCTGGGCACTCTGCTCGACACCCAACGCAGCCTGTTCTCGGCCCAGGACCAGTTGATCCAGATACGCCTGGCGAGGCTGACTGCCTCGCTGGACTTGTACAAGGCGCTAGGCGGCGGCTGGCAGGACCCCGGACAGGACGACCAGGCTTTTCAAGAAAGCTGGTGACATCGTCGCGCCGCTCCCGCAAAGACCGTCCAGTCGCACGGCCCTGATATGCGCTACGAGTACCGATTGATCGCAGCAATATACATTAGGACACAAACGAGACTTATTCTCATATATAATCACATTCACCTAGCCAGCCACCTGCGGAAAGGCATGCCGCGCATGCCCGGGTTTCTGCCAGTCAGCCAGCCATCAATACACAACGCTACTGATCAGGAATCCAGGGAATGTCACCGTTCCAGCGGGCCGCCGCGCCCTTCTTCCGCCCTACCCCCCTCACCCTCGCGCTCGCCCTCGGCCTGTCTGCAATTGCCGGCCAGGCGTTTGCGCAAGGAACCAGAGATACGCCAAGACTGGCCGATGTCGTCGTCACCGCTTCCGGTTTCGAACAGGAAATCCGCCAGGCACCGGCTTCGATCTCCGTCATCACCCGCGAGGCGCTCGAGCAGACGCCGTTTCGTGACCTCGGAGAAGCCTTGCAGGGTATCGAAGGGCTCGACGTCCGAAGTTCGACTGGCAAGGCTGGCGGCATGGACATCAGCATCCGTGGCATGCCGAGCGACTACACCCTGGTGCTGATCGACGGACGTCGACAGAACGTCGCCGGGAACGTCACCCCGAACGGCTTCAATCACGCGCTCACCAGCTTCATTCCGCCGCTGTCCGCGATCGAACGTATCGAAGTCATTCGTGGGCCGATGTCCACGCTTTACGGTTCGGACGCGATGGGGGGCGTCATCAACATCATCACCCGACGTGTCGCCCGCGAGTGGGGCGGGTCGGTGGGCCTGGAAGCCGGCATCCCCGAGAGCGGCGACTATGGCAAAGAGCAAAAGATCAACCTCTACGCGAACGGTCCGCTGGCCGAAGATATGCTCGGCATTGCTGTCCGCGGCAGTATATATCGCCGTCCCGAGTCAGCTCTGGTCCTCGCACCGGGCGCCACCGCGACCGGGGGACGGAACCCGGCACCGGGCGAAAGTCGCCAGCACAGCCTGGGCGCGAGATTCAGTCTCACCCCGACCGCCAGTCACGATCTCTGGCTGGACATCGAGCAGAACCGGACCTGGTACGACAACGAGGAATGTCGGCTCGGCACCCGCGACTTCCTGAACTGCGCGACCGGCGCAACCACGACTACCGCATCGGGCTACAAGGATTTCATGAGCTTCAACCGTGACCAGCTCGCGATCGGCCATACCGCCCGACTGGACTTCGGCATGATCGAATCCAGCCTGATGCGCAGCGAGACCGAAACCATAGGCCGCACGATTCCGACTGCCTCGCGCCCCGCCGATGATCCATCGGTCGGCACCGACCGCACGCTCGAAACCACCAACACGGTCTTCGACACCAAACTGATCGCACCGCTCGGCGAGGCCCATGTGGCCACCATCGGCGCCCAATGGTGGGAAGCCAGACTGGAAGACGGTCTGTTGCCCGACCATCACAGCCAGCGCATGTGGTCGGTGTTCGGCGAGGACGAATGGCAACTCACCGATTCGCTGACCGCGACGCTGGGCCTGCGTCACGACCGCCACGACGCCTTCGGCGGCCACACCAGCCCACGCGCCTATCTGGTCTGGAACGCCACCGACACCTGGACCGTCAAGGGAGGGATCAGCCGTGGCTTCCGTGCGCCGCGCCTCGAGCAACTCATCGACGGCGTCAGCGGCATCAGCGGTCAGGGCGTGACGATCAGCATCGGCAACCCCAAGCTGAAACCCGAAATCAGCACCAGCCGCGAACTGGCCCTGCTTTTCGACGGCGGGCGCGGACTGACCGGTTCGGCCACGCTCTTCCATAACCGCATCGAGGACAAGATCGGCAGCGGCGGAGATTGTGCGACCAACTTCATCTCAAGCTGCGCTGCCAACCCGTCCGCCACTTACTCGATCAACAACGACGAAGCCAAGACCTGGGGCCTGGAACTGTCCACCCGGATTCCGTTGGCCACCGGGTGGGACCTCAGTCTCAACTACACCTGGACCGATAGCGAGGTGGTCGAAGCCGGCGCCAGGAATGGCAAGCTGAGCGACACCGCCAAACACATGGCCAATGCCCAACTGCGCTGGCAGGCGAGCGAGAAGACCCATCTATGGCTGCGAGCCGAGTATCGCGGCCAGAGCCGCCGCTTCGACGGCGACCCGAAGAACTTCACTGGCAATACCTTGCTGGAGCATGAGACCCTCGGCGCTCTGAAGGCCTACACGCTGCTCAGCCTCGGTGGTTCGCACCGCGTGTCTGACGCGCTGACGCTGAATGCGAGCATCTTCAACCTGCTCGACAAGGACTTCCGCGATTTCAAACGCTGGACCAACACAGCCGGCGAGGAGGTCTGGGGTAGCGCCTACTTCAAGTCCACGGCGGCCACCAAGGGCATGACGCCAGCGGGCCGGACCTACTGGATCTCGGCGAACATGAGCTTCTGACGACGCACGGCGGCGGGGCTTGGCTGGACCGCATTGCCGAGGCCCTCGATCGAGCAGATCCAACCTTGCGGCATCGCGAACGCGTTCGCATCGAAGACGCCCCCTCTCTCGTGGAGGGGTTTTCGTTCATGATCACGCTTTCCCGACTCGCACGAATGCTGACTCATGCGCCTGCTGCGCCACCTCCTGTCCCGTGTCGCCGAAGACCGCTTGCTGGTGGTGCTGCTGGTCGCGCTGGTGCCGTTGCTGCTGGCGCAGCCGGAAGCGGCGCATTCACTGCACCGACTGGTCGACTGGAAGACCATCGGCGCGCTCGCCGGCCTGTTGGTGCTGAGTCGGGGCCTGGAGGACAGTGGCTATCTGACTCTCGCCGGACGCGCGTTGCTGCCGCGGGTGCACGGCGAGCGCGCCCTCGCTGCCTCACTGGTGCTCTTTTCGGCCGCGCTCGCGGCAGTGGTCACCAACGACGTGGCCTTGTTCATCGTCGTGCCGCTCACGATCGGCCTGCGCACGGTCGCCGACCTGCCGGTGGGCCGGCTGGTGGTGTTCGAGGCGCTGGCGGTCAATGCCGGCTCGACGCTGAGCCCGGTCGGCAATCCGCAGAATCTTTTCATCTGGCAGTCGACGACGCTGAGTTTCATGGACTTCGTCGTGATGATGCTGCCGCTCGGCCTCGCGCTCACCGCGCTGGTGCTCGTCGCCATTCCGCTCGCATTTCCACGACTATCCATCGACGTGCGGCCGGGCAGCGCGCCACCGGTGCTGGACCGACGCCTGTTCCGCCTGTCGCTGCTCCTGTATCCGATTTTTCTGCTGCTCACGGATCTCGGTTACGCGGTCCTGACGGCCACCCTGGTCATCGCACTGTTCGCGGTGCTGCGACCGAAGGTATTGCGCGGTGTCGACTGGTTGCTGCTTGCGGTTTTTCTCCTGATGTTCGTCGACCTCGGCCTTGTCGCGACCCTGCCGGCCATGCAGTCCCTCGCCACCGGTATCGACACGATACCGGGAGGGGTGTTCACCGCCGGCGTGCTGCTGTCACAGGCGATCTCCAACGTGCCAGCGACGATCTTCCTCTCCGGCTTCACCGAGGATATGCGCGCACTGGCCTGGGGGGTGAGCGTCGGCGGCTTCGGCCTCGCGATCGGTTCACTGGCCAACCTGATCGCGCTCCGGCTCGCCCGACAGCCAGGGCTGTGGCGTGATTTTCATGCCTGGTCACTGCCCATGCTGTGCGTTGCAGCCCCCCTTGCGGCGGGATTGATCCAGCGCCTGTAGCGGCACTGTGAAACATGCCCTGGCCGGGGCTCGACAACCGCAGCCGCCGGGATGATCTTTTGCTACACTTCCGCTCCTTTCACAGGCGGTTCAATCGATCGAGGCCCTCTTGAGCAAGCGCGTAGGACGTTACGAAATCAAGCGTGAGCTGGGTCGCGGCGCGCAAAGCGTGGTCTATCTCGCGCACGACCCGCAACTGGATCGCGAGGTCGCAGTCAAGACCTTGCACCTGGAGAAGAACACGCCACAATTGGGCGAGGCACTGCTCGGCGAGGCCCGTCTGGTGAGCAAGCTCCGCCACCCGGGCATCGTTCCGATCTTCGACGTCGGCCAGGAAGGGGGCGATCCTTACTTGGTCTTCGAGTACGTCCCGGGCGAGAACCTGCAGGAGATGATGCGCCGTCGCGGCGCGCTGCCGGCAGAAGAGGCCGCACGCCTGATCGCTGCCATCCTCGAGGCGGTCCAGGCTGCCCACGACGAAGGCATCATCCACCGCGATCTCAAGCCGACCAATATCCTGATGGACGCGCGCGGCGCGCCGCGGGTCATGGACTTCGGCATCGCCAGACGAGATTCCGAATTGGCTGCGACCAGCGCCGGCCTCACCGGCACGCCGTCCTACATGGCGCCGGAATACATCGACGCCCGCCAGATCGGTCCGCAGACAGACGTCTTCGCAGCCGGCCTGATCCTGATCGAGCTTGCGACCGGACGCAGGGTCTTCGGTGGCAGCGATCCGCAGGCAGTGATGCGGAAGATCGCCAGCGCGCCGGTGGCGCTGCCGGACGGGGTGACGATGGACGAACGTCTCGCCAGCATCGCGTTGTCCGCCACGGCCTTCGATCCGGGGCAGCGCTATCGCGGGCCGAAGGATTTCCTGCTCGCGCTGCAGGCCTTTCTCGCACCGGCAGAAGGCGAGGCCAAGCCCGAGGGTTCGGCCAAAGGCACGCTGGAGTTCCTGTTGCGACGGATGCGCCACAAGAGCGACTTTCCCGCCCTGTCCGAATCGGTCTCGGCGATCAACCGCATCGCCGCGAGCGAGAACGAGAGCGTGGACAAGCTCTCCAGCCTGATCCTGCGCGACTTCTCGCTGACCAACAAGCTGCTGCGCCTGGTCAATTCCAGCCATTTCCGCAGTGTCGGCGCCGGCAATATCAGCACGGTCTCGCGTGCGGTCGTCGTGCTCGGCTTCGATGCGGTGCGCAACATCGCGATCACGGTGCTGCTGTTCGAGCATTTGCAGAACAAGTCCAATGCCGGTCAGTTGAAGGAGGAGTTTCTGTTTTCGAACTTCGCCGGCGCCCTGGCCCGGGACCTGTCGCGGAGCCAGAAAGGGCGCGATCACGAACAGGTCTATATCTGCGCACTGTTTCACAACCTCGGCCGCATGCTTTCGCGCTTCTACTTTCCGGAAGAGTGTGCCGAGATCGAGAAGGAAATGCTCGATCCATCCTGCGGCGAGGACGCGGCGACCCAGCGGGTGCTGGGGATAAGTTTCGAGGAGATCGGAATCGAGATCGCGCGCAGATGGGGCTTCCCGGCGATCATCGTGGACAGCATGGTCCGCTTGCCACCAGGGCCAGTCCGCAAGGCGGAAACACCCGCCGAACGGCTGCGGATGCTGGCCGGGTTCGCGAACGAGATGACGGCCGCGATCGTCCATGCGCCGCCCCAGGAACGTGATCAGGCGATCAAGCAGATCAATGCGCGCTTCGAGAAAGGCATCAGCCTGTCGGGTGACGCGGTCAAGGTGCTGGTGGAGACCGCGGTGACCGAGCTGACCGATTTTGCGCGCGTCATCCGCATCAATCTGCCCCAGACCCAGATCGGACAGAAGCTGCGTGACTTCGGCAAGCCCGTCGGGGAGTCCGTCGGCGACCGGACCGGCTCGACCGCAACAGCAAGCGGTCTGTCCGGGCGAGAGAATCGCGACATCGATACCGATGGAGTCAGCGGAACGATACTGGACGCCAACAGCTCTCCGGCGCTGGAGACCGGCAATTTCCCGGACAACGGGGTCAAGGCCGGCGACGCCCAGGCCGTGCTGGCGGCCGGCATCCAGGACATCAGCAATACGATGGTCGACGACTTCAAGCTCAACGACATCCTGCGCATCATCCTGGAAACCATGTACCGGGGCATGGGTTTCCGTCGGGTCATCCTGTGCATCAAGGATCCCCGCAATCGAACGATGCAAGGACGCTTCGGCTTCGGCCCGGAAGCCTCGGAGGTCGCGAAACGCTTCCGCTTCGGGCTCGACTTCACCCCGGACATCTTTCATGCCGCGATGAAGAACGGGGTCGATATCCTGATCAGCAACGTGGACGACCCCAAGATCAGTGCCAGGATCCCGGACTGGTTCCGGGCCGCGACCACCGCCAAGACCTTCGTGATCTTCCCGCTCAACATCAAGGGCAACCCGGTCGCCCTGATCTACGCCGACAATGAAAGCGCCGGCGAGATCGAGATCAGCGACAAGGAATTATCGCTACTGCGTACCCTGCGCAACCAGGCAGTACTCGCGATCAAACAATCGACCTGATCGACGAAACCGCGGGACTCGTCTCGCTCGCATGCCCGCAGTGGCAGCCACAGCGATCGAGCTCTCGACCGCGGCCGCACTCGATCTGCCCTGTGGCGTTTTCCCGATCACCGCTTCGGCGGGCCCATCCGGCCAAGCCCCTCTTTCACCAGCCCAGACCCTTGCGCATCAGCAGCAACACCCCCATCCCCAGGATGAACGGCAACCACGGATTGCGCGAGCGCAGGCTGATCGCGATCACGACCATCGCCGCGAGCAATTTGGGGTTGATCGGATCGAACGCGCCCTGGTCGAGCAGGATATCGGGCGCGATCAGCGCGGCCAGCGCCGCGGCCGGCGCATAGCGCAGCAGGCGATGCGCGAACGCGGGCAGGCGCGCCCGCTCGCCCGGGATGATGAAGCTGCCGCGGGTCAGGATGGTCGTGCTGCCGATCAGCGCCAGCGTGATCCACAGCCATGCCCCTTCGCTCATGATGACGCTCCCTTGCGCGGCGCCGACCAGTGTTCGGCGGCGAAACCGGCCAGGATGCCGATCACGATGCCGGCAATCAGACCGAGCTTGAGCGGCATGCCACGCAGCAGCACCGCCCCCAGCCCGCCCGCGATCGCAGCGACCAGCATCGGGCGGGTGGCGGTCATCGGGATCAGCATCACCATCAGTGCGATCGTCGCCATGAACTCCAGCGACCAGTCGCTCGGCATCACGCCGGCACCGAGCACGCCGACCAGCGCGAACGCCTGCCACAAGGCCCAGCACCACACCGACGGTACGATGAAACAGCCCCAGCGCCAGTGCTTGTCGGGGTGTTTCAGCAGGCGCTCCGACAGGATCGCGAAGACCCCATCCACCAGCAGGTAACTCGACAGCAGCCGACGCTGGAGCGGCTGGCCGTCGAACACGGGCGCCATCGCCGCGCTGAAGATCACGAAACGCAGGTTGAGCACCAGCGCCGTCAGCACGATCAGCCAGATCGGCGCGCCGGTGGCGATCAACGGCAGGGTGCCGAGTTGGGCGGTACCGGCGAACACGATCACGTTCATGCCCATCGCCTCGAGCGGCGACAGTCCGATCGAGCGCATCGCCACGCCGGTGACGATCGCCCATGGCACCAGCCCGACGGACAAGGGCAGAAAAGCGAAGAAGCCCTCGCGGGCGCCCGCCTTGAATGAATCGTTCATGGCTGAATGAAGTTTGAAACGGCAGGCGATCAAGCATACCAGCCTGGACCGGAAACCCCGCGAAGCCTTGTCGCAAAAAATCTTCCAAAAAACCTTCACGGGTCTGTAACCCGGCCCTCCTAAGGTTGCCATTCCTCAACAACCCATCGACAGGAGCCTTACTGCGATGAAAGACAACTCCCTCGAGCTGATGCTCGCCGAAACCGGCGACGAGCTGCCGTCCAACGATTCCAACAACCCGACCTTCGCCTCGATCCTCGAGCGTCGCTTCTCCCGCCGTGACATGATGCGCACCTCGCTGAGCGCCGCGGTCGTCGGCGCGTTCGCTACCGCTCCGGTCGCGGCGCTGGCCCGCCCGGGCTTCCTCCCGTCGCAAGCGGCCGGCCGTGCCGCCATCGGCTTGAACCCGACCCTGAGCTTCGACGCGATCCCGCCGGTCCGCTCCGACACCGCCACCGTGCCGCGCGGCTTCAAGGTCCAGACTCTGGCCCCGTGGGGTACGCCGATCACCGGCAGCTACCCCGCCTACGACGGCGTGAACGGCAACAGCGGCGAAGAGCAGGAACAGCAGGTCGGCTCCCACCACGATGGCATCCACTACTTCCCGATGGCCGACGACCCGAACGGTCACGGCATCCTGTGCCTGAACCACGAGTATGTCGACCAGAACGTGTTGCACGCCAACGGCCCGACCACGGTCAACAACCGCCGCCCGAATGCCGACGAAGTACGCAAGGAAATCGCCGCCCACGGCGTGAGCGTGGTCGAGATCAAGCGTACCAACGGCGTCTGGGACGTGGTTCGCGGCCAATACAACCGCCGCGTCACCGCCGGCACCCCGTGCGAGATCAGCGGCCCGGTGCGCGGCTCGGACTTCGTCAAGACCAAGTACAGCCCCAACGGCACCATGGCCCGCGGCACGCTGAACAACTGCGGCCATGGCACCACCCCGTGGGATACCTATCTCACCTGTGAGGAGAACTGGGCCGGCTACTTCGTCAACCGTGGCCAGCGTCCGCGCGAGCAGAGTCGTTACGGCGTCGGCACCTCGACCAGCCGTTACCGCTGGGACACCGTCGCCGGCGACGAATACGAGCGCTTCAACGTCACCCCGAGCGGCGCAAGCGCGACCGACGACTACCGTAACGAAGTCAACGGCCACGGCTGGATCCTCGAGATCGACCCGTTCGACCCGACCAGCACGCCCAAGAAGCGCACCGCGATGGGCCGTTTCGCCCACGAAGCCTGTGTCTTCGCGATGCCCCAGAACGGCCAGCCACTGGCCTTCTACTCGGGTGACGATGCGCAGAACGAGTACATCTACAAGTTCGTCACCAAGGGCCGATGGAACGACAAGCGCCGCGACCCCGACATGCTCGACCACGGCACCTTGTATGTCGCGGTGTTCCACGAGGACGGCAGCGGCGAATGGCGTGCGCTGGACTTCAACGATCCGGCCTTTCTCTCCGCCGCACTCGAAAAGGGCGTGCAATTCACCAGCCAGGCCGACGTGTTGATCAACACTCGCCTAGCCGCCGACGTGGTCGGCGCGACCAGGATGGACCGTCCGGAATGGGGTGCGGTGCATCCGCAGACCAACGAGGTCTATTTCACGCTGACCAACAACTCGTCCCGCACCGTTGCGGACGCGGCCAACCCGCGTACCCGCAATGCCTTCGGCCACATCATCCGCTGGCGCGAGGAAGGCAACCGGCCGTGGGCGACCAAGTTCGAATGGGACATTTTCGTTCTCGGCGGTCCGGAAACCGACAGTCAGATCCTGCCGGCCCAGGACGGCCCGGCACTGGACGAGAGCAACCGCTTCGCCAGCCCGGACGGCCTGTGGATCGACCAGAACGGCATCCTGTGGATCCAGACCGACATGAGCGGCTCGCAACAGGCCTCCGGCCCCTTCGGCGAGAACCAGATGCTCGCGGCCAACCCGATCACCGGCGAGATCAAGCGCTTCCTCGCCGGTCCGTTCCAGCAGGAAACGACCGGCGTCGTCTCCACGCCTGACGGCAAGACCCTGTTCGTGAACTTCCAGCACCCGGGCGACCGTTCGGGTCCTCGCAGCTTCACCAGCAACTGGCCTGACAGCGGTGCCGTCTATCGCCACCCGGGTGACGCACCGGTAACCGCCAGCCCGAGCGGCCCGCGCCCGCGTTCCTCGACCATCGTCATCACCCGCGAAGACGGCGGCGTGGTCGGCCTGTAACCACAGAGAAGGGCTCGAAGCGACCGCAAGCTCCACGGTCGCTTCGAAAGGAACGACTGGACCCGCCGCGAGGCGGGTCCTTTTCATTTTTTGAAGGACCAAACCGATGACTGCTTCGTCCTCCCTCATGCTGCCAACGCCGGGCGATCGTGCTCCGGAGTTCCTGCTGCCAGCGGAAGACGGCATGCTGACGACCTTTTACGAGCGCTACTGCGGCCGACCGACCGTGCTGCTGCTCGCGCACCAGGCCGACGCGCTCGCACCCTTCGCAGCGCTGGGTGACGCGATCCCGCTGCTGGGGCTGCTGCCCGGTGCAGGCGGCGCGAAGGTCCCGGCCGCGATCCCCGCGATGCAAGACCATGGACGACTGACCGCGATGCTTGGACTGACGAAGACGCGCAATGACGAGCCGCTCGCCTGGCTGCTCGACCGGCAACTGCGGTTTCGCGAGCGGATCGACAACGCGAATCCGCAGGCCGTTGCCGACGCGGTCGATCGTCTGGTCGCCCGCGAGCTGGCTCAGACGACCTCGCCGCCGGTGGTGCGAAGCGGCGCCGCGCCCGTGTTGCTCCTTCCGGACGTGCTCGATTCCGACCTGTGCGCCCGCCTGATTGTGGCCTACGCGGCCGACAATACCGAAAGCGGCATGGTCCGCCTGGTCGAGGGTGTCCCGAAGCTGGCTCCCGACGATCGGGCCAAGAGGCGTCGCGACCACAAACTACGGGACCCTGACCTGGTGGCGGAAGTCAGCGACGCGATGTCACGCCGGGTGCTGCCTGCGATCGCCGGCGCGTTCAACTACCCGGTGACCCGCTTCGAAGGTTTCAAGGTTGTCGCCTATGACGCGGCCACCGGTGGCTACTTCCGACGCCACCGTGACAACGTCACCCCGGACGCGAGGCATCGCCGCTTTGCGATGACGATCAACCTGAACGACGATTACGACGGCGGCTGTCTCGCCTTCCCGGAGTTCGGCCAGACGCTCTACCGGCCCGACACCGGCGGCGCGATCGTATTCTCGGGCGCCCTGCTGCACGAGGCGACCGAAGTCACCCGCGGCACACGGCATGTGCTGCTGACCTTCATGTGGGGCGACGAAGCGACCCGCTGAATGAGAAGGGCCGGGTCGTCCTGCGACGGCACCCGGCCCTGGAAAGCCCTGCTGAACACCTCAGTCGAAGAGCGACTGACCCATCCCGCACCCCACGTTCTACTCCAGCAGGTCGCGCCCTCGCCTCGACGGGGAGGGTCGTCCAGGCGACGCTTGCGCCTGGACGATAGGACGTGGCGATGAGTCGAAGCAGCTCGAACGACTTACCGACGGCCGACCAGACGCTCGCGGTCGATGCGGAACACCGTGGTCGTGCCGCTCACCTCGTTGGCGACCACCAGCAATGGCACACCCGGGATCGGGCTCTTCGACGCCTCGATCACGATCAGGCCTTCCGCACCGAGGTCACCCGCCGCTTGCGTGCCCGGCTCGGCCGAGAAGTCGCGGTTATTGAAATACTGCACAAAGCTCGGCGAATACGGGTTGGTGATGTCGTAGATCATCACACCGCCGATGCGCTCCAGCCCGACGAAGGCATAGGTGCTACCCCACAGCTTGGCCACGGTCACGCCTTCCGGCTCCGGCCCCTTGTCGTCGCTGCGGGTCTCGAACGAGTTCTCGCGATGGTTGGAGTTGAAGAACTCGGGGTAGGCCTCGGCAGTGATCCGCTCGAAATCCGCACCGCTGTCGTAAACCTGTTCGATCGCGTCGTTGTAGATCGAAAACGAGCGGGCACCAAAGGCGTAGATCGCTTCGTAGCATCTGCCGTCGGCGCGCAGTCCTTCCGTGGTGAGTACGTTGAGCCGGCCCATGTTGGTGTTGTCACGGAGCTGCGATGCGGTCGTTACGCCAAGCGGATTGCCGGCGAAAAACTCAGTGAAACGCGGTGAGTCAGTGCAAATCGGTGTGTCACCGCTCAAGCCGCGATAACGGGAAACGTCCGCGAAGAAAACAATGTCCTCGTCCTCCGGATCGAGATACTCACGCGCATCGCCTTCGTTCGCGGTGACGATGTAGTTACGGCCACGGTATTCGTAGCTCGAGATCGCATCCGGCATGTACACGCCATACACCGGCCAGTTGGCGATCTGGATCTTGCCATCGCGGTCGCTCACATCGAGTTCGTTACCCGACAGCATGTGATCCTTGAAGCCCAGACCCTTGAGCGCGGTGAACTCGCCCGCCTCGATATCCAGGATGCCGATCGCGTTGTTCTCCTGCAGCGCCACCCACGCGGTGCGAGAGTCCTTGGACATGGTGATGTACTCGGGCTCGAGATCCTGCGCAACGGTCGCGTTCGGGCCGCTGATCCGGATCGATGCATCGAGTTCGGCGTCGTTGAACTGGGTAAAGCCAGCCGTGCGCACATGCGCCTGGGTCAGCGTACGAACGTCGCCGGGCAGGTCGATGATGCTGACCGAGCCTTCCGGGTCGATGCTGTAGTCGATATTGGGTTCGCCTTCGTTGGCAACCAGCACGCGCTTGCCATCCGGTGTGAAGGTGACCATGTCGGGCAGTGCGCCGACTTCGACCGCGGCCAGCACATTGCCGTCGATATCGGCGAACACCGCCTTGCCCGCATCGGTCTTGACCGGCGCTTCGACAGCCGCAACCAGCAGACCGTTACGAACATCGACGCTGTTAACCGTAGCGCCAAAACTCGACAGATCAATGCTGAACAACTTCGCCAAGGCCGTCGGCACCCGGGCGTCGAGCACATCGATCTGGCCGCTTTGCGCATTCACGACGAACAGACGCTGGCTCTCGGGGTCGTGCGCGACGATCTCGGCCGCGGACTGATCGAACACGCCGGAGGCATAGGTCCCGATCGGCGTCAGGCTGAGTTGGAACGGCGTGACGGCAGCACCAGCGTGCAGACTGCCGGCAAAGCACAAGGCAAACGCCCCGGCGAGGGCGGAACGGGTGAGCGATTTGCTTTTCATGGAGATCCCCGGTTGTAAGGAACCAAGGACTATCAACGCCTGCGATTGCAGGATCATGACAAGCAAATGACAGTCATGCGTCATCGCAATGACCTGCAACATGATCGTCACATTGACATGTAACACTGTCGTCACGAAAGAGTCGTCGGCTCGCCAACCAACGTATCCAATCCGCGTCCCGGAGCGGCCGAAGCCCATCCCCACGATCCACTGACCGTCACTTCGCACCGACAGACCAAATCTACCGTCCCATGCCGCATGCCTCCCTCGAACCTATAGCTCCCGACGCGGACCTGATGTCGCCCGCACGGATGCGCCTTGGCGAACTGCTGCTCAGCGCAGGGCGCCTGGAGCGGCGCGACCTCGACAACGCGCTCGCTGCGCAGAGCAGCGTCGGCGGTCTGCTGGGGGCGGTCCTGATACAGCTGGGCCTGGTTGCCGAACGGGACGTGGCCCAGGCACTGGCCGAGCAACTGGACATCCCTCTGGTCGGAGAGGATGACTTCCCGGACGCGCCGGCCGCGGTGTCCGGGCTGAACCAGGATTATCTGCTTCGCCATCGCCTGGTCCCGCTCGCCAGCGATGACCCTGGCCTGTTGCGGGTTGCGATGAGCGCGCCACAGGACGACTTTCTGGTCAAGGCGCTGGCGCTCTCGACCGGCCTGCGGATAGAACCCTGCATCGCCACCGAGACCGACCTGCGCAATGCCCAGCAACGCCTGTACCTGGACGATGTCGTCGAGGCGGAAACGACGCCGGATGAGACACTCGATACCAATGGCCGTGATGGCGAATTCGTCGAGCATCTTCGGGACCTGGCCTCGGAGGCGCCGGTCATCACGCTGGTCAATCGCATCATCGCGAAGGTGATCGACCTGCGCGCCTCGGACATCCATATCGAGGCCTTCGAGGACGGTCTGCATCTGCGCTACCGTGTCGATGGCACCCTGCTCGCCCCCGAGATCGAAGCGGTCTCGCTCGCCCCAGCGGTCACCTCGCGGATCAAGCTGCTCGCCCACCTGAACATCGCCGAGCGCCGTCTGCCCCAGGACGGGCGGATACGTACCCGGGTCAAGGGTCACGAGCTCGACCTGCGGGTGTCGACCCTGCCGACCCTGCACGGCGAGAGCGTCGTGATCCGGGTGCTCGACCGCGCCAGCGTCAGGCTGGACCTCGAACGGATGGGCTTCGCCGACGACATGCTGGCGGCCTTCCGCAAGCTGATCGCATTGCCGCACGGCATCGTGCTGGTCACCGGCCCGACCGGTTCCGGAAAGACCACCACCTTGTATGCGGCGCTGGGCCAGCTCGACGCCACCTCGACCAAGATCCTGACCGTCGAGGACCCGGTCGAATACCAGCTCGCCTGCATCAATCAGCTTCAGGTCCAGCCGCAGATCGGACTGAGCTTCGCGCAGGCGCTGCGCGCGATCCTGCGCCAGGATCCGGACACCATCCTGATCGGCGAGATGCGCGATACCGAGACCGCCCGCATCGCGGTGCAGTCCGCGCTGACCGGACACCGGGTGCTGTCCACGCTGCATACCAACACCGCCACGACCGCGATCACCCGGCTCGAGGACATGGGAATAGAGCGCTACCTGATCACCTCTACCGTCAGCGGCGTGCTGGCGCAACGCTTGGTTCGCCGCCTCTGCCCCCAGTGCAAGCGCCCCACCCGGCTGCCCCAGGCGGTCCTGGCCGGCTGCGAGCGGGTCGCCAAGGCCTTCGACCTCGCCCAGGCCACCCCCCATGCAGCGGTCGGCTGTTCGAGTTGCAGGCACACCGGCTATCACGGGCGGACCGCGATCCACGAATTGCTAGTGCTCGATGGCGCGTGCAAGGATGCGATCCTCGCCGGCGCCGATGCCGGTCGACTGCAGGCGGTCGCGCGCAGCGCCGGCATGCGGTCGCTGCACGAAGACGGCTTGCTCAAGGTGCTGGCGGGCGAGACCTCGCTGGAGGAAGTCCTGCGCGTCACCCGGGAGGACGCAGATGCCTGAGTTCGCCTACCGTGCGGCGGCCGCAGATGGACGCGCCGAACGGGGCAGACTCAAGGCCCCGAGCCGGGAAACCGCCTTGCTGCAGCTTCAGGCGCGCGGACTGACCCCGATCGCGCTGTCGGATGCCGCCACCGATGGGTCCGGCCGCCCCGCGCTGGGCATCGACACCCCCAGGCAGGCGTCGCCTGGCGAAGCCCGGCCACGCGGGCTGCGCATCCGGCGCCGCGCCATCGGACAGGACGACATCCCGGCGCTCACGTCCGAACTGGCGACCATGCTGGAGGCTGGCCTGCCGCTGGACCGGGCCTTGCGCATCATTGCGGACATGGCCACGCACCCGGAGATGGCCGATCTGCTCGAATCACTGATCGCGGCGGTCAAGGCGGGCAAGAGCTTCAGCCAGGCCCTTGCGCCGCACCAGGCCTTGTTCGGCGAGTTCTACCTCAACCTCGTCCGTGCCGGCGAAGCCAGTGGCAAGCTCGCCGACGCCCTGCACCAGCTCGAGCGTCATCTGGAGCGCTCCCGCCAGCTTCGCGACAGCCTGAAGGCCGCACTCACCTACCCGTTCATCCTGCTGCTCGTGGCGGTGATCTCCATCCTGCTGATGCTGGGCTTCGTGGTGCCGCAGTTCGAGAGCCTGTTCGACGATCTCGGCGACGGGCTGCCGTGGAGTACCCGCGCCCTGGTCGGTGCCAGTCACTTTCTGACCCAGCATGGCTTGTGGCTGTTGCTGGCGACCGTGCTGGGCATCGCGGCGGCGGCAAAATGGTCTGGCACGCCGGGCGGGCGGCGCTGGCTGGACCGTCGCGCCCTTGCGCTGCCGTGGCTGGGGGCGGCCCTGACCGCCCGGGAAATCGGGCAGTTCAGCCGAACCCTCGGCACCCTGCTTGGTAGCGGCGTGCCCATCGTAGGCGCCCTCCGGACTGCGGCAGACACCATCGGCAACCAGCAACTGCGCGAGCCGATTGCCGGCACGGCCGAGGCGCTCAAACGCGGCGAGCGGCTCGCCGACGCCTTCGCCAGGCTGGGGATTTTCTCGCCGCTGGCACTGAACATGGTGCGACTGGGCGAGGAAACCGGCCGGCTAGACCGGATGCTGCTCAAGCTCGCCGATGTCCAGGCGCACAAACTCGAGGTCGCGACCAAGCGCATGCTGACGCTGGTCGAACCGCTCCTGATCCTGCTCCTGGGCGGCGTCATCGCCGCGATCATGGCCGCCCTGCTGATGGGCATTCTGTCGGTCAATGAACTGGCCATCTGAAGGAAAAAGAAACAATGAACCGACCTGCAAAGACGCCGCTGTCATCGACTGCACGCGCATCCGGTTTCACCTTGATCGAACTCCTGGTCGTACTCGCGATCCTCGGCCTGCTGGCCGGACTGGTTGGACCGCGCGTGCTCAGCCAGCTCGGCGGGGCGAAGTCCAAGACCGTCGCGGTCCAGATTCGGGATCTGGAGCAGGCGATCGATCTGTTCCGCCTGGATGTCGGCCGATTCCCGTCGGCGCAGGAAGGCTTGAACGCACTGGTGCAGCGACCGGCCAGTGCCGCCGGCTGGAACGGGCCCTATCTGCGCGGCAATTCACTCCCGGTCGATCCATGGGGCAACGCCTACCGTTTCACCCTTCCCGGCCGACATGGGGACATCGACATCTATTCCTATGGTGCCGACAATGCCCCGGGTGGGACTGGCGAGAACGCCGACATCGGCAACTGGCAGCTATGATTACGCGCGCGAAACCAGGCGGCTTCACCCTGGTCGAAATGCTGGTCGCACTCGGTATCGCCGCGGTCCTGCTGGCCACCGTACCATTTGCCGCGGCGCGAGCGCATGAAACGATGGCCTATCAGAATACGGTGCGCCATCTCATGGCGGACCTGCAACGGGCGCGACTGGAGGCCCTGCGCTCCGGCCAGTCGGTCGTCTTCGGGATCGACCTCGCACAGCGTCGCTTCGGCATCGCGCCAAAGCTGGATCGCTCCATCCCATCCGAACTGCGGATCGGCATGATCCTGGCAGAGCGGGAACTCGCGAGCGAGTCGGCCGGCATCCGCTTTCATCCCGACGGCGGCGCGAGCGGTGGCGCCATCGTGGTGACCCGACCGAGCGGCGGCGGGGTACGAATCACCGTGGACTGGCTGCTGGGCCGCCCCCACCAGACCCCGCTCGACCACCCGACCGAAGAGACGGCCCGATCATGAGGCTCTACGCGTCGCGCGGCGAGAGTGGACTCTCCTTGCTCGAACTACTGGTCGCCCTCGCGATCACGACCAGCTCACTGCTGGCCTTGTATCACGCCTCCGGCACCAGTACCCGTGCGACGGCCGAGGCCGGGCGCCAGACCCGGGCGCTGATGCTGGCCGAGTCCCTGCTCGCCCTCCATCAACAGGCACCTGCCGAAGGCATTGCGACGCGCGGACAGTGGCAAGACGAGATGCAGTGGACGGTCACGAGCGAGCCTGCGCTCGACACCGATGGCATCGGAGCTGCGGTCCGACTTCACCGTATCGAGGTCGAAGTCAGCTGGCTTGACCGCGGCCGCAGCAGAACGCTGTCCCTGGTCAGCCGGATCCCGGAGCAGGCTGGATGAGCGCGATCCACTCCTCACGCGGCTTCACCCTGATAGAAGTCGTGGTCGCACTCGGCTTGCTCAGCCTGCTGATGCTGATCGCGATGACCGCCTTCCGCGGGCTGGGGCAGACCGCCAGCCGGCTGGATCTCGCCGCTACCACGCACGACGAGCAGCGCATCGTCGGCACCTTCCTGCGCCATACCCTGGGCGCTGCGCGTGCAGTCCGGTCGGACGCGGATGAGATGGCGTCGTTCGATGCGGCGACGATGCCTTTCCGCGGCGATGACCGATCACTGTCCTGGGTATCGGTCCTGCCCGCCCGCGATGGCATCGGCGGGCTCAGCCAGCTCAGGCTGGCCCTTGCCCATGCCGACGGGGGGACGCGTCTCATCCTGGCCTTCGCCCCTTTCGCCCCCCTCGACACCAGCCGCCCGGCGACGGATCGCAGCCAACTCATCGAACGTGTCCTGCTCGACCGTGTCTCGGAATTCGAACTGCATTATCGCGGACTCGGCGAGACCGAATGGACCCGATACTGGCATGACAGCACCACTTTACCCGGGCATGTGCGGATCAGCCTGGCGCTGGCGCACCACCGCTGGCCGCCCTTGGTGATCGCGATTGCTGAAGCCGGCCCGCGCCCGTCCCGGACCCTGGCAAGCGTACTCGCGCCATCCCGACCCGGCGCTTCGAGCGAGGCGGCGTCATGAGCCGGTGGGTCGGACCGAACAGCACGACGCCCGCGCGCTGGCGCCAGCCGCGTCAACGCGGTCTCGCGATGATCACGGTGCTGTGGCTGACCGCCGCGATGTCGCTGCTGGTCGCAGGGCAGGTCGCCGCCACCCGAAGCGACCTGCGCAGCACGGCGCTGTTCCGTGATTTCGCGGTCCATGCCGCCCTGGCCGACGGCGCGATCCGGATCGCCGCGAGCAAACTGGCGACAGCGGCCCCGCCGTCCACAGCGCCACGCTGGACGATGCGACTCGAAGGTCAGGCCTTGACCGTGACAGCCCTGCCCGCCTCGGCCTTCATCGACCTGAACAACGCGCCCCACGCCTTGCTGGTCGATCTGCTCGCGCTGGGCGGCGGACTACCCCCGGATCAGGCCACACGCCTCGCGGATGCGATCGTGGTCTGGCGTGACCCGGACGGTGCCCGGCTCGGCGCCCGGCCCGATGGCGGCGGACTCGACACCGCGACCCTTGCCGCTTACCTGTCGAGCGCGACCCGAAACGACGGCTTTCACGCGATCGAGGACTTGATGCAGGTCCCGGGCATGGACCTGCCGCTTTTCGAACGGCTGGCCGGGCTGGTGACCGTGCATAACCCTATGGACGGCGTGGACCCGCGCTTCGCACCGAGACAGGTACTGACCATTCTGACCCGCGGCGACCCGGCGCGCGCGCGCCGCATCGAACTCGCGCGTGATGCGGGCGATCCGGCCCTGGACATCGCCGACCTGAGCCACGCCTGGATCGCCCACTCCGGCCAGCGGGTTTACCGGATCAGCGCCACCGGGTCGAACGCCGGCCTGACCCTGGTTCGCACTCGCTGGATCGCCATGGAACGCTCGCCCCACGCCGGCACACCCTGGCGCGAGCTCACCGCCGAGCCGGTCCGTGTCGTGGCCAACAGAGGACAAGATGCGCACTGAAACCTCGACGCCGAACTGGGCGAGCGGGCTTGACGGTTTGCGGCGTGGCCTCGCGCGCACCGTTTCCAGGCTGACGGGACTGCCGCTGTTGCGCTGGCTCGATCCGGTCGAAACCGTGCGGGTGCTGCACCCGGACGGTGCCCTGCATGCCTGGCGGGGCGGCACCCGCGTCGGCCTCGCCCCGACCGCACTGCCGACCCGCGCCACCGCGGTGATGCTTCCGGAGCGGCTGACGCTGGTGCAGGAATGCAGCTTTCCGGATCTGGGCGAGGACGACCTCGCGGCAGCGGTGGCACTGAAGGCGGAAGCCCTGAGCCCCTTCCCCGACGACGACCGGGTCCATGGATGGCAGGCCACCGACCTGGCTGCGGGCGAGCGCCGGGTCCGGATCGCGATCGCCTCGCGCCGTCACATCGCCGGTTACCTGGCGACACTGTCCGAGGGTCCTGCCGCCCGGCCGGGGACGCTGGCGAAGGACCACTCGACGCTGGAGGTCTGGGCCGATGCGCACTCCCCCATCGTGTTGAGGGGCTTTGGCGAATCGCTGCGGCTGCAGCGCCAGCGCCGCCAGCGGCAGGCCCTGTCCGCCTTGCTCGCATTGTTCATCGCGCTGGGCATCGCAGTCGCAGCCGGGCCGCTGCTCAGGCAGCACCAGTCGCTGCTGGACGCCCGTGCCCAACTGGCTGCGCTGCGGGCCGACACCCTGGCCGTGGTCGACGAGCGCGAACAACTGCTTGCGCTCCAATCCACCCTGACCGCCATTCATGCGGCCTGGCCAACCGACATCGAGTTGTCGAACCTCCTGATGCAGCTGACCGACGTGCTGCCCGACGACGCCCACCTGGTCCGGCTCGAGATCACAGGCGATCTGATCCGGATGGCCGGCTTCGCCATGGACGCCGCCGGCCTGATCGACCACCTGGGCAAGCACCCGATGTTCGCCTCGGTGCGGTCCCCCGCACCGATCTCCCGTACCCGTGAGGGTCTGGAGTCCTTCTCACTCGAACTCATGCTGACCACCGGGGAGTCGGATCGTGATGCAGCGCATTGAACACGGGCGAAGGCGCGACCTCGCCCTCTCGATGGGCGTCGTATTGCTGACGATCCTGCTCGCCGTGGCGCTGATGGATAGCCTGCACACAGCCTACACCGATATCCGTCGGGAACTGGACGACATCGCCCAACGCCACGCCCGCCTGGCCGGTCTGCGCGATGCCGCCCCGATGCTGTCCGCGGCGCGACTCGACGCGAGCCGGCGCGTACAGGCGCTCACCTACCCGACCGACACCCCGGTCGACCGGGTAGGCTCGGATCTCCAGCAACGGGTGCGCAATCTGGCCGTAGAACACCAACTGAGCGTGGTCGGCAGCCAGATTCTCCCGCCCCGGGTGGAACAGGGATTCCAGTCCATTCCGTTGATCGCCACGATGGACGGGGACCTGAGCGCGCTGCACGGTTTTCTTCGGACGATCGCCCAAGCCAGCCCCACCATCCGGGTCGAGCAACTCGGTATCCAGCAGATCCAGTCGCGCCCGGGTACCGAGGGGCACAGCCTGCGCATCCAGCTCAACCTCGCCGCGATACATCTCCAGTGATCCCGTCCCGCGTCTCCCCTGTATCTGTCCTGCTTGCGGCGTGCGCTGCGCTGATCGTGCTGCTGTTCTGGCAGTGGTCGGATGGCAGTCATCGCTGGCAGCCAGGCCCGGCCCATCCGGTCGACCCAGCCTTGTTCGAGGTCGACCGGCAAGACCCGCGATTATCCGAAACGGCCAGCCCGGACCCCACCCGGATCGCCGAGCGCCCTTTGTTCGTGCCGGGCCGTCGTCCCATCTCCGCCCCGGAAGGCGACCGACCCCAGCACGCCACGACGTCCGGCGTCAGCCTGATCGGCGTGTTCCAGACCGAACGGTCGGCCGGCGCGTTGTTGCTGATCGATGGCGAGGCGCGACGAATGTTGCTGGGAGAAAGCGACAAGGGACTGACCCTGCAGGAAATTCTCGACGACGCGGTGCTGCTGCGCGATCGCGACGGCCACGCGATCGAGTACCGCATGCGCAGGCAGTTGCCCGAGCCCGCAGCGACCGAGGGCTCGCCGGATGCGACACCCCAGTCCGACCCACCCGAAGACCTGTTCGAAGACTGACGCTCACGACTGGCTTGCAACCTGAAAATGTCTCACGGATACAACAACATGATTTCATCCTCCGCCCGCGCCCGGCTATTGCCCCTGGTCATGCTGAGCACGCTGATCGGATGCTCGACCATGCCACTCACTGCGCCAGTCGGCATCGCCCCCGGACAGGCTTATGCCACGGCGCGCTCCATCCCGGAACCGGCCGCTCGGGACATGGCCGTCGGGTATTCGGCAGCGGCACCAACGTCCGTCGCCGCGCCTGCCGGCACGGTCGACTCGTCTACCGAAGCGCCCCTGCCCGCTGCCGCAGAGACCCTGGTCAGGGGTCATGACCGCCTGTACGCACCACCCGGCCCGCGCCCGCCGGTTCATCTGAGCGACAACCGGATATCGCTGAACTTCGACCAGGCCCCTGTGACCGAAGTCGTCCACGCGGTCATAGGCGACCTGCTCGGGCTCCCCTATGTCATCCATCAACCGGTAGCCGGAACAGTCACCATCCAGACCCACAACCCCTTGCCTCAGGACCAGATTCTCGCGGTGTTCGAATCGCTGCTGCAGGGCAACGGCCTCGCGATCGTACGCGACGCTTCCGGCATCCACCATGTCGGCAAGCCGGACGCCTTGCGCGGGATCGCGCCGGTCTTCGGCAACGTCGGTCAGTTGCCGGCCGGCCACAAGATGGTGGTGGTGCCCTTGCGTTACATAGGCGCGGCCGCGATGGCCGAGATCATCGAGGCCCTGGCCGGACCGGAGGCCTTGCTCAGGGTGGACGGCACACGCAATCTGGTGGTGCTGGCCGGCACCGGTCCGCAACTCGAAGGCTGGCTCGAGATCGTCAATAGCTTCGATGTCGACATCCTGTCCGGCATGTCGGTCGGGCTGTTCCCGTTACAACACATGCCGGTGGCCGACATGCACGCGGCGCTCGATGCCGTGTTCGCCGGCGTGGACGGCGACGCGGCGGTCGGAAAGGCGGCCGCCGCCGAGGACGGCCGCACAGCGGTCCGCGGCCTGATCCGGCTGATGCCGATCGAACAGATGAATGCGCTGCTGGTGGTCACGCCGCGCGCCCACTATCTCGACCAGGTCCGCGACTGGGTGGTACGTTTCGATCGCGCCGGCAATAACGGCATCGAGGCGCAGCTCTATGTCTATCCGGTGCAGAACGGCGCCGCCGAGCACCTCGCTCACCTGCTCAATGCAGTGTTCGGCGGCGAGTTGTCACAGCAGGCGCAGACCACGTCGCAGCGGCCGGTCGCCCCCGGTCTGGCCCAGGTCGCACTCGGCGACGGCGTCGGCGTCGCCGAAGATTCGGTGTCGCCGTTGCAAGGCGTGCCCGGACGCGGGCAGCGCGATCGTGCCGGGAACACGGATGTCGCACAGGTCACGATAGGCGCCAACATCCGCGTCGTCGCCGACGTGCGCAACAACGCCCTGCTGATCCATGCGCCACCCGGGTCCTACGGCAAGATCGAAGCGGCCCTGCGTCGCCTCGATGTCGCGCCCAACCAGGTGCTGATCGAGGCCAGCATTCTCGAGGTCAGCCTCAACGATGAACTCAAATACGGCCTGCAATGGGCGTTCAGTGGCGGCATCGGCGGGCGTGGACACAGCGGCACCGGCGTGCTGGGCAACAATCCAGTGAGCGGGCAAATCCGCCCAGGTGGCCAGCCCGGTTTCTCCTACACCATCACCAACAGCATCGGCGACATCCGCGCGGTGCTCAACGCGCTCGCCGACAAGTCGCTGGTCAACGTGATTTCCAGCCCCAGCGTGCTGGTTCAGGACAATCACACCGCGACCATCCAGGTCGGCGACCAGCAGCCGGTCCGCTCGGCACGCGCGGTCACCGACGGCGGCACCTCGATCGAGAACATCGAGTTCAAGGATACCGGCGTGATGCTGTCGGTCACCCCGTCGGTCAACGCGGGCGGACTGGTTTCGATGCTGATCGACCAGTCGGTGACCGATGTCGGGCCACAGGATGAAGCGACCGGCCAGCGCAGCTTCCTGCAGCGTCACATCTCGAGCAAGGTCGCGGTGCGCTCGGGCGAAACCGTGGTCCTCGGCGGGCTGATCCGCGACAACACCACCCGCGGCCGCCAGGGCGTCCCCGGCCTGCAGGACATGCCGGTGCTCGGAACCCTGTTCTCCACCACCACCCGCAACGCCAGCCGGACCGAACTGCTGGTGATGATCACGCCGCGGGTAGTGCGCACCGAAAGCGAACTGCGCCAGGCCGGCGACGAACTACGCCGCCGGATGCGCTCGCTGGAGCGCCTGCCGGAGCGGATAGGGACCAGTCACCCTTCGTTGTCCGTTGAGAAGGCATTGCCGATCCCGGTCGGCACCGAGGCACAGTGAACCATTGACCGGTAAATTGCGCGCCTGGCGCGGAATGGTGTTCAGCGCCGCGCCTGTTCCAACATCTTCCTGCGGATCTCCCATACCTCGGGCGGCCAGGTGCTCTGGATGAAGGCGAGCACGGCGCGGATCTCGGTGTCGCTCAGGATGTCCGCATAGGCCGGCATGTCGCTCTCGTAGCCTTCCGGCGCCAGAGGCGGGACCAGCCCATCACGGGTCATCGCGATCAGATCGGCGTTGCTGTGATGCCAGGTGTGGCCAGTCTCGTCGTGCGGCGGCGCGGGCAGGCGTCCGCTGGGCAGGCGGCTGCGCCAGTCGGCTTGACCTTGGAGTTCGGCACCGTGGCAGCTCGCACAGTGCTGCGCATAGACCGTCCTACCGATCGCAACCTGGGCCGCATCGCGCGGGTCGATTCCGTCATCCGGCCCGTCGCGACCGCAGCCTGCCAATAGCGTCAGCGAAGCCAGGAGGACAAGAGCGCGTCGAAAACGATAAACTACTGACATTAGCTTTTCCTGATAAACACGATTGACACGGAACAATGCATGTCCGACTGCTCCGGAAGCTGCAAGTGCGGTAGCAAGGCGAATGTGAATGCCGGCACGAAGGTCGGCGCGAATGCCGAAATGCGGATCGACGCCGATCGTCCCGCTGTGAAACTGGAGACCGTTGAGCGCGGCACGCGCGCGGAACGGCGCCGTTCGGTGTTCGACATTCCCGGCATGGACTGTCCTTCCGAAGAGCAGATGATCCGGCTGCGACTCGGCGACCAGGTCCCGGACGGCGGGCTGATCTTCGATCTGCCCGGGCGGCGGCTGACCGTCATCCACGACGGCGACGTGCAGGCCGTGCTGGAACGCCTGGTTCCGCTGGGCTTCGGCGCCCGGCTGGTCGAATCGGGGCCGATCGATACGCGCAATACCGACGCACCGGTCGCGGCGAACGAACACGCCGAGCGTCGTGTCCTGTGGTGGTTGCTCGGTATCAACGGGTTCATGTTCTTCGCCGAATTCGGTGCCGGGCTCTGGGCGCAATCGGCCGGGTTGATCGCGGATTCGCTGGACATGTTCGCCGATGCGACCGTCTATGCGCTGGCGCTCTACGCGGTGGGTCGCGGTGCGCGCGGCAAGCTGCGTGCGGCCCACCTGTCCGGCTGGTTCCAGTTGCTGCTCGCCATCGGCGCCCTGCTCGAGGTCGGGCGGCGGATGGTCTTCGGCGCCGAGCCGATCGGGCTCGGGATGATGATCGTCGCCGCGGTCGCGCTGGTCGCGAACGTGATCTGCCTGCTGCTGATCATGCGCCACCGGCATGGCGGCGCGCACATGCGAGCGAGTTTCATCTTCTCGGCCAACGACGTGATCGCCAACCTCGGGGTGATCCTGGCCGGCGCCTTGGTGCTGTGGACCAGCTCGCCCTGGCCCGACTGGATCATCGGCGTGCTGATCGCAGCCGTGGTGCTCAACGGCGCGATCCGCATCCTGCGCTTGCGCTGAACGGCCGTACCGCCGCTACACCGACACGGGAGGTGCCTGCTCTGCGGCAACCTGATCCAGCGCACGCGTCAGGTTCGCAACGGTTCGATCGACGTCGTGCAATTTGTCCAGTCCGAACAGGCCGATCCGGAAGGTCCGGAAATCGATCGGCTCGTCACACTGCAAAGGCACGCCGGCGGCGGTCTGCAAACCCGCGGCGGCAAACTTGCTACCGGTCCGGATGCCGTCATCGGTGGTGTGGCAGACGACCACACCGGGGGCCTCGAAACCCTTGGCCGCAACGCTGCGGAAACCGCGTTTGGCCAGCGCTGCACGCACCTTCGCGCCCAATTCGAATTGAGCGGCCTCGAGTTTCTCCAGCCCGTAAGCCCGGGTTTCGGCGATGACGTCGCGCAGCCGCTTCAGCCCATCCGTCGGCAAGGTCGCGTGATAAGCGTGGCCACCATTCTCGTAGGCTTCCATGATCTGCAGCCACTTGCGCAGATCGCAGGCGAAGCTGGTGCTGGTGGTGTGGTCGATGCGTTCGCGGGCGGACACGCTCAGCATCACCAGTCCGGCGCAAGGCGTCGCCGTCCAGCCTTTTTGCGGCGCGGAGACCAGCACATCGACCCCGCAGGCCTCCATATCGACCCAGATCGTTCCGGACGCGATGCAATCGAGCACCATCAAGCCACCCACCTCGTGCACCGCATCGGCCAGCGCACGGATATAGGCGTCGGGCAGGATGATGCCGGCCGAGGTCTCGACATGGGGGGCGAATACGACATCGGGGCGTTCGGCGCGGATGCGCGCGACCACCTCTTCGATCGGCGCCGGCGCCCAGGCCGGCTCGGGTCCTTCCTCGACCGGGCGTGCCTTCATCACGATCTCCTCGGCCGGGATCTTCCCCATTTCGAAGATCTGGCTCCAGCGATAGCTGAACCAGCCATTACGCACCACCAGGCACTTGCCCCCGGTCGCGAACTGGCGCGCCACCGCTTCCATCGCGTAAGTGCCTCCGCCGGGCACGACCACGACAGCGCGTGCCGAATAGACCTCCTTCAACGAGGCCGAGATGTCACGCATGACCTGCTGGAAGGCCTTCGACATGTGGTTGAGCGAGCGGTCGGTGAAGACCACCGAGAATTCAAGCAATCCGTCCGGATCGACATCGGGTAGCAGACCTGACACGTTCTCCTCCTTTTATGTACGGCTGTATCGATCGCCACGGCGACGCGGCGCAGGAACAAGCACTAGCCTAACAGTTCGTCCCACTCCCTGCATGACGCTCGAAGCGCCGTGCAGGCGAACACTCCCCCGGGGCCCGCACCCGGGTGGACTACCGGCCGCGCGGACGGACCGGCTTGCTCACCGCCTGGTGTCGGCCAGGCGCGACCGGCCCGCCCCGTCCCGGTTTCGCCGCCTTGTCGAGGCGCTTGTCCGATGGCGCAGCAGCACGCGCAACCGGCCGCGCGAGGGCCGGTTGGCGATGCGGCACCAACTGATGCGGTCGGCTCCCGATCAGGTCGGCGCGGCCCATCGCGGTCAGGCCTTCCCGGATCAGCGGCCAGTTGTCCGGGTCGTGCCAGCGCAGCAAGGCCTTGTGGAACTTGCGCGTCTTGCCGGATCGAGCGGTCTCGACCGTTTCGGATTCGGCGCTGACGCGGCGCAAGGGGTTCTTGCGCGAGTGGTACATCGTGGTCGCCATCGCCATCGGCGTCGGCATGAAGGTCTGCACCTGGTCCGGCTTGAAGCCGTTGGTCTTGAGCCACAGCGCGAGATTGACCATGTCCTCGTCAGTCGTGCCCGGATGCGCGGCGATGAAGTACGGCACCAGGTGCTGGTTCTTGCCGGCCTTCTTCGAGAACTTGTCGAACAGCTTGCGGAATTCGTCGTAGGCGCCGATGCCGGGCTTCATCATCTTGGAGAGGGTGTTCTCCTCGGTATGTTCCGGCGCGATCTTGAGCAGACCGCTGACATGATGGGTGACCAGTTCCTCGACATACTCGGGCGAGCGCACCGCGAGATCGTAGCGCAGCCCGGAGCCGATGGTGACCCGCTTGATCCCCCGGATCGCGCGCGCCTTGCGGTACAGCGAGATCAACGGCGCGTGGTCGGTATTCAGGTTCTCGCAGATGCCCGGATACACGCAGGACAAGCGCCGGCACGAGGATTCGATCTTCGGGTCCTTGCACGCCATGCGGTACATGTTCGCGGTCGGCCCGCCCAGGTCGGTGATGTGGCCCTTGAAGTCTGGCGTCTTGTCGCGGATCTCCTCGATCTCACGCAGGATCGAACGTTCGGAGCGGCTCTGGATGATGCGGCCTTCGTGCTCGGTGATCGAGCAGAAGGTACAGCCACCGAAACAGCCGCGCATGATGTTGATCGAGAAGCGGATCATGTCCCAGGCCGGGATGCGCGCGTCGCCATAGGATGGATGCGGACGGCGGGCATAAGGCAGGTCGAACACGAAATCCATCTCGCCCATCTCAAGCGGGATCGGCGGCGGGTTGAGCCACACGTCGCGCCGGCCCGGCCCTTCGCCATGGGCCTGCACCATCGCACGTGCATTACCCGGGTTGGATTCGAGGTGGAACACCCGCGAGGCATGGGCGTACATCACCGGATCGGTGCTGACCGTCTCGAAGGACGGCAGGCGGATCACGGTCTTGGCCCGCTGCGCCCGACGCACCGCGACCCGCTCCGCCAGCGGCACGATCCGGATCGGTTGCGCGGGCAACATGGCCTGCGCCGACCGGCCGGCCGCACCGTCTCCCGCACAGGCGCCACCGGCACCCGCGCGCGCCGACGTGGGTTCTGCCTCCATCGCATACGGATCGGGATGCGCTTCGATCCGACCCGGCTTGTCGAGGCCGAGCGAGTCCTGTTCGACCCAGTCGTCCGCCGGCAACCAGCCCGGCTTGACCATGAAGGCGGTGCCGCGCAGGTCGCGGATGCTGGCGATCGACTCCCCGGCATCGAGCCGGTGGGTCAGGTCGACCAGCGCCCGCTCGGCATTGCCGAACAGAAGGATGTCCGCCTTGGAATCCGGCAGCACCGATCGGCGGACCTTGTCCGACCAGTAATCGTAGTGCGCGATCCGGCGCAGGCTGGCCTCGATGCTGCCGATCACGATCGTCGCATCCGGATAGGCCTCGCGCGCCCGCTGGGCATAGACGGTCACCGCCCGGTCCGGCCGCCTGCCGGCCTCGGCATTCGGCGTATAGGCATCGTCGGTGCGGATCTTGCGGTCAGCGGTGTAGCGATTGACCATCGAATCCATGTTGCCCGCGGTCAGGCCGAAGAACAGCCGTGGCCGCCCCAGCGCACGAAACGGCTCCGCGCTCATCCAGTCAGGCTGGCTGATGATGCCGACCCGAAAGCCCTGCGCCTCGAGCAGGCGCCCGATCAGCGCCATGCCGAAACTCGGGTGGTCGATATAGGCGTCGCCGGTGACGATGATGACGTCGCACACGTCCCAGCCGAGCGCATCCATTTCGGCACGGGTCATCGGCAGGAAGGGGGCGGGCTTGGCCGGCGGACGGGCTCGGGTCCGGATCGAGACCGGCGAGGGGGAGACGCCCGCAGCCGGTGCCGAGGCGTCCGCTTTGATGGCGATGCCGGGCTGTTCGAGCGAAGGGGCGATTTGTGGCGGGTGAGACATGGCGAGCATCTTGATTCAATCTCACATTGTACGCTGTCTCGCCTCACCGCCCGCCTTATGTGCGGCTGAGGCGACCCGGGGGACTACTGCCCTGCCTGAACGGACAATAGGATCGGCTACCATCGACTGTCATGTGGGGCTCGCGTCCCTGCAAACCGGCGGGGTTCGCGCCTTGCGGCGCTCCTACAGGAACGTGGGAGGCTTGCGGCTGGGTGCGCGGCGTCGTTGCAAATCGACGCCGGCAGGCCGCCGGTGACTCATCGTGACAAGCGATACGGCTCCTCGAAGGCCAGGAAATCCTGCTCGGCGAGCGCATCGGTGATCCAGGCCGCCACACCGGGCAGTGCGCAGACCCGGTCGATATAGACAGCCACCTCGTCCGGCACCGGCAGGCCATAGGTGTTCAGACGCATGCACACCGGGGCGTAGAAGGCGTCGGCGATGCCGAACTCGCCGAACAACATCGGCCCGCCGTGACGGTCCAGCAACTCCGACCACATTGCGACGAGTCGATCCAGATCCGCCTGCACCGCCGGCTGGTCGCGCAGGATCAGCGCCCCAACCTCGGGTAGCGCCGCCTCGATGTTCATCGGGCAATGACTGCGCAAGGCACCGAAGCCGGAATGCATCTCGGCGACGACACTGCGCGCCCGGGCACGTGCAGCCGCATCCTCGGGCCAGAGCCCCTGGTTCGGGAAACACTCGGCCAGGTACTCGCAGATCGCCAGCGTGTCCCAGATCACCCACCCCCCGGACACCTCGTGATCGACCAGCACGGGAACCTTCCCGGTCGGATTGACCGCCAGCACGGTGCGTTTGAACGCCGAGTCGGCCTCGAAGGAGTCGAAGCGTACCCGCTTCTCCTCGAATGCGATACCGGCCTGACGCATCAGCACCCAGGGGCGCATCGACCAGGACGAATAATTCTTGTTGCCGATGAAAAGCGAAAAACGCATGACCGACTCCTTGACCGTGAACAAGCACTGATGCGCCTCACCGACTCAAGCCATGCCTGTGGTGAGAGCAAGGACCTTGAGCCAATAAAACTCATTGATCCGACAACGAAAAATGCTGATTTGCTGCACCGCGTTAATAAACATACACTAATACTCCGCCTACACGATGGGCGGTTTTTCATTATTGGAGCATCAAAAATGCAACAGCAGAACCCGGTCGATCTGACCGTTTTGATCCAGCAAGCACGCAGCCAGCGCGACAAGACCGTCGCGGAGCTCGTCCTCGCCGGATTTCTCGGTGCAAAACGCGCGATCCGCAACGCGCTCGCCAAGCATCGCGCGCCCCTGGCCCAGTAAGCCGGCAATCACACGGCCCGCTCGGGCGAGGCTCGATTGACGCTGGCCAGGCCGTGCTCGCACGACCGACCTCACGACTTCCCTCGCTATCTCGCGATAGCAGCTCCCCCATGAAGGGCGGACAGGGCAAGCGGTGGAAGATCATGGCGTCCGGCTCCGCCGGAACACCTTCACGCCGAGCACGACCCCGGTGATCAACAAGCCGATGCCGACGAGTTCATGCAGGCTGGGCCAGCGCGCGTACCAGATGAAGGCGTAAAGCAGCGCAGCAAGGGTTTCGAACACGATCAACTGACCGGCCAGGGCGGCGGGCAGGCGCTGACTGGCGGTGTTCCACAGCAGCGTGCCGAGCCACGAAGCCGCGAGCCCGGTGACCAGCATCAGCGTGACGAAGACGAACGGACGCGGTCCGAAGGGCCAGGTGTAGCCGCCCTCCCCTGGCTGGAAAGCGGTTTGCCACAACGCGAAACCGAACGCGGTCAGTAGCGCCACCGGCAGCGTGGCCAGCCCTTGGGCGGTCGCCCATGCACGCGAAAGCCCGGCCGGGCGGGCGCGCAGCCAGCGACTGTTGCGAATCGGATACCAGGTCCAGCACGCGACCGCCGCGCAGGCGAGCAGCAGGCCGAAGAGGTAATTCCAGCCGGCATCCCCGCGCAGGCCGGCGATCGCCCCGGCCGGTCCGAACTGGACCGCGACCAACCCTGCCAGAATGATCGCCAACGGCAACAACAGACGCCGCCATCGCACCGCGTCGACGCTGGCCGACTGGCGACTCTCCAGCAGGTTCGCGCTGATCGCGATCACCACCGGCAAGGTCCCGATGATCATCGTCGGCACCGGCGCGCCGGAACTCTGTATCGCGGCCGCGAGCGTGCTGTAATAAAGTAGGTTGCCGACAACGGCGAGCTTGGTCGCCTCGACCCAGTCCGCGCGGGTGAGTCTTGCCAAAGCCCGACGGTCGAACCAGGCCAGACCGACCGCCAGCAGGCCGAAAGCGATGTAGCGGCCGAAGGCCAGCACCACCGCAGGGTAGTCGCCCAACAGTAGCGGTACGATGAAAATCAGCCCCCACAAGGCACCCGCACCCAACGCGGCCAAAACACCAACAAGCATCCTGAACTCCAGACCCCACCCCATTCAGACAGGAGCATAGCCACCCATGTCCGCCCCGATCGACGACGACCGCAACACTGCTCTCCCGGACGACGACCGGATGCGTCACATCCGATCGCTGACGCGCTCGACTCTCAGCCACTACGAACAACACGCCCAGCCCTACTGGGAAGGCACCCGCGACCACGACGTCAGCCAGAACATCGAGGCACTGCTCGACGCGATCGATGGCCCGCCCCCTTACCGCATCCTCGATTTCGGTTGCGGTCCAGGCCGGGACCTGCAGCAGTTCAAGGCCCTCGGCCACGAGGCGATCGGGCTGGACGGCAGCCGGGCGTTCGCCGAACTCGCCAGGCAATATACCGCTTGCGAGGTCTGGCTCCAGGACTTCATCGCGCTCGATCTGCCCGAATCGTTCTTCGACGGTGTCTTCGCCAATGCCTCGTTATTCCATACCCCGCGCGCGGCGCTGCAGGAGGTACTGGCCGCGCTCCATGGCACGCTCAAACCCGGCGGGGTGTTGTTTTGCTCCAATCCGCGCGGCGACAACCAGGAAGGCCTGAACGGACTGCGCTACGGCTGCTACTACGACTACGACACCTGGCATGCCCAGGTCAGCGGCGCCGGATTCGCCGAAATACGGCATTACTATCGCCCCCCTGGCCTGCCCCGGGACCAGCAACCCTGGCTCGCGACCGTGTGGCGCAAGCCGCATTCCGGATGAAACCCCAGCCCGGCGGCAGCGGGTGTCAAACCGCTGAAGGAGGGGGGTCCTCGATCAGCTCCCGGTGCACACACACCGCCGTCACGCGGGGTCGCACCGACAGCCCTCTCGCCTCCAGATGCGCCCGGGTGAAGGCCGCGCCGAACAACAGGATCAGCGACGAGTAATTGACCCACAGCAGCAACAGCACCAGCGACCCGGCCGCGCCATAGGTCGAGGCGGTAGCCGTATTCGCCAGATAGAAGGCGATCAGCGACCGACCGACCGTAAACAACAGCGCGGTCACCAGCGCGCCAGCCAGCACATCGCGCCAGCTCAGGATGACATCCGGCAGGATGCGGAAGATCGCCGCGAACAGCAGCGTGACCACCGCCAGCGAAATGGACAGCTCCAGCCCGAGCATCAGCCAGGCAGGCACCAGCAGCCAGTCGCTGGCGAACACGATCACGGCCCGCACCAGCACGCTCAGCAACAGCGACACCAGCAGCACGAAGCCGATCACCAGCACGACGGTCAAGGACAACACCCGGTTCTTGATGAAGATGAACAGACTGTTGCGCGACGGCTTGGGCGCCACACCCCATATCGTGTTCAAGGACAACTGCATCTGGGCGAACACCGTGGTCGCGCCGAAAACCATTGCCGCCACCCCGATCAAGGTCGGCATCAGGCCGCTCTGGTCGATCTGACTGCTCGCCACCGCGGTCTGCACCGCCTCTGCCGCCTCGGCGCCCAGGGTCTCTTCCAGCTGCAGTGCGATTTCGCCGGCCGCTGCTTCCTCACCCAGGAACAGACCCACGATGGTGACCGCGATGATCACCACCGGCGCCACCGAGAACACCGTGAAAAAAGCCAGCGCTGCGGCGAACACGAACGCGTTGCCGTCAAGCCAGCACTTCACCGCACCCCTGAGAACCCGAAACCAGAAAACCACCGTCTGCCACATGCGTACCCCATCCTTTGGCCGTCCCAGCGGTTCAGTCTAGCGCGTTGTGACGTCGATCTCACCCCGAACCCGCCTTCGGGACGAACCAGTTCTGTTGCACAATGAAGCACCTCCCTTCCCAGATAACGGATAGAGTCCGGCCCATGGGCGTCATCACCAAGAACATACTCACCGGCCTGATCACGATCCTGCCGATCGCACTCACGCTGTACCTGATCTACTGGCTGGTCGTATCGACCGAAACCCTGCTTGGCATGCAATTGATGCAGATACTGCCTGCGGGAACCTACCGACCAGGGCTTGGCGTCGCGATTGGCATCGTGATCCTGTTCTTCGTCGGCATGCTGATGCACAGCTATGTCGTCCAGCGACTGTTCAATCACCTGGAACGACTGTTCCTTCACCTGCCGCTGGTCAAGCAGGTCTATCCGGCGATCCGCGATTTCTTCGACTATTTCTCGCCGATGAAGAAGAAGGACTTCGAGCAGGTCGTACTGGTCACCCTGGGTGAAACCGGCATGCAGGCGGTCGGACTGGTGACCCAGGCGGATCCTGCCCGTCTGCCACGCGGGATGAATACGCAGGACGACAAGGTGCTGGTCTATCTGCCGATGAGCTACATGATCGGGGGATACGCGCTGCTGCTGCCACGAAGCGCGCTCACCCCGCTGGACATGAGCATGGACGAGGCCATGCGCTTCATCCTCACCGCTGGCGTCACCGGCTCGGCACCCAGTCTCGAAGTCGTCAAATCACCCGCCGAGTCGAAGACCGAGGAAGTGCGCTAAGGCACGACCCGGCTCCCGCCCGGCCCGCTCACGACAAGAGAGCGCACTAGCGGCTGCGGCTAGGGCCCGGCACCTGGATCGCGGCCACTATTGCGCGGCTCGCCGGGCGCCTTATCATCATGGTCCTGGCTGACAAGGCAATGCACAGCAACCCTGCGCGACGCGACCGGCCGAGACCAAGCACAATAATGACCGCCAATCATGGAGGAGACACCATGTCCTGCTGCCACCACTATGCGCTCGCCGAAGGGGGCGACGCGATCTTCGCGGTCGATGTTTCCGCGATCACCTTCGGTCCGGGCTGCCTGGCCGAAGCCGGCGACCATGCCCGTTCGCTCGGGCTGAAGCGGGTCGCGCTCTTCACCGACCGGCGGCTTGCCGGGCTGGAGCATGTCGCGATCGTACAGGCTTCGCTGCGCGAGGCCGGAGTCGATTTCGCGGTCTATGCCGAAGTCGAGGTCGAGCCAAGCGACGCGTCCTTTCTCGCGGCGGCGCAATTCGCCCGCGAGGGCGGATTCGACGGTTACGTGTCGGTCGGAGGGGGCTCGGTGATCGATACTGCCAAGGCCGCCAACCTCTACGCTTCTTATCCGGCCGAACTGGCAACTTACGTCAACGCCCCGCTCGGAGCAGGCCAGGCCGTACCCGGGCCACTGAAGCCGCACATCGCCTGCCCGACCACCAGTGGCACCGGCGCGGAATGCACCGGCATCGCGATCTTCGACTGGGTCGCGCGCGGAGTCAAAACCGGCATCGTCTCCAAACGGCTCAGGCCCACCCTGGCGCTGATCGACCCGACCACCACTTATACCCTGCCGAAGACCGTCGTGGCCGCGTCAGGCTTCGACGTGCTGTCGCATGCGCTGGAAAGCTACACGGCACTACCGCACACCCGCCGCGCCCGCGCCGAGCGCCCCAGCCTGCGCCCGATGAGCCAGGGGGCGAACCCATGGAGCGATTTCGGCTGCGAGAAAGCGCTGCAACTGACCGGCCGCTATCTGGAGCGCGCGGTGCGCGACGCATCGGACCGCGAGGCACGCGACGGCATGATGTGGGCCGCGACACTGGCCGGCATCGCTTTCGGCAACGCCGGCGTCCATCTGCCGCATGGCATGGCCTATGCGGTGGCCGGCGGAGTCCGCGACTACCACGCCCCGGACTACCCGCACGACCACGCTATGGTGCCGCACGGCATCTCGGTGGTCGTCAACGCGCCAGCGGTGTTCCGTTTCACCGCGGACGCCTGCCCTGAACGTCATCTGGAGGCCGCCGGCTGGCTGGGTGCCGACACCGCAGGTGCAGGCCTTGCCGATGCCGGTGAAATCGTCGCGAAGCGATTGATCTCGCTGATGCAGACCTGCGCGATCCCGAACGGCGTCGGCGGAGTCGGCTACCACGAGGGGGATGTCGCGACCCTGACCGACGGCGCCTGGGCGCAGCAACGCCTGATCAAGAACGCGCCGAAACCGGTCGGCGAGCAGCAACTTGCCGACCTGTTCCGGGCGGCGATGAACTATTGGTGACGATCACGCAGAATCAGTAGCCGAATCTCCGTTACTGTAAGCTGCGGCCATGGTCCATAGCCCGAGCGCGAGCGTACCGCTGCACGCTGAACGGCAGGTGCAATGACGATGCCTGTCGCCGCATTCAGGCAATGAAACCGAGGGAAGAACATGGGCCATTCAAACCAGCAGCGCAAGCTGCACCGGCACAAGACGCGTAGACGCACCGCGCCGGGCGCATCGCCAGGAACGCTGACCATCGACCCGAATGCGCCCCCACCGCAGATGCGCCTGGTCGTCTATGGTCCCGATCGTCTGGTCGAAACCGAGTCGCCCTCGCCGGAACAGCTGTCCACACCACCGGAAGGGCAGGCTGTGCGCTGGCTCAATGTGGACGGCCTGGGCGATATCGACACCTTGCAGCGTATCGGCGCCGCGTTCGGGCTGCACCCGCTTGCGCTGGAAGATGTCGTCAACGTGCACCAGCGCCCCAAGGTCGAGGCCTACGAGGATCATCTGTTCATCATCGTGCGCATGCCCATCGATGTCCCGGCCGGCACCACAGGGGATTTGCCGCAGCAACGACTCGAAACCGAGCAGGTCGCGATCTGCCTCGGCCGCGACTTCGTGGTGACCTTTCAGGAGCGCCCCGGGGACTGCTTCGAGCCGGTGCGGCGTCGAATGCAGACGACCAACGGCAATATCCGCCAGCGTGGCCCCGACTACCTGGCTTATGCGCTGATCGACGCTGCGATCGATGCGTTTTTCCCGCTGCTCGAGATGTATGGCGAGCGCGTAGAGGAACTCGAGACCGAGGTCGTCGACCGACCCGAAGCGGGTCAGATCGAGCGCATTCACAACCTCAAGCGTAACCTGCTCACCGTCCGCCGCGCCATCTGGCCGCAGCGTGACATGATCAACACGCTGTTACGTGACGACAGCACTTTGATCGATGCGCACACCCGCGTCTATTTTCGCGACTGCTATGACCACACCATACAATTGATCGACATGATCGAGACCTACCGCGAAGTCTCGACCGGACTCGTGGACATCCACTTGTCGAGCATCAGCAACCGGATGAACGAGGTCATGAAGGTGTTGACGATCATCGCCACCATCTTCATACCGCTCACTTTCATCGTCGGCGTGTATGGCATGAACTTCGACCCTGCGGCCGGCAGGCTCAACATGCCGGAACTGGGCTGGCGTTACGGCTACCCCGCCGTAATGCTGTTCATGGTCACCATTGCGGGTGGGCTGGTGCTGTGGTTCAGGCGCAAGGGCTGGATCGGCAGGAATCGACTTTAGCGTCATCCATTGCGCCACAGAACCACGATCACGAGCAGGCGTCGAGCAAGCGTTCGCACTCGGTCATCAGGGACTCGGCGAATCCCAGCCCATTCGATAGCCCCGCGGTAACATGGGTATCTCCATTCGGCGCACGCAGTTACACCCAGAAACATCTCGCGGAGGCAATTCCCAGTTCATCGAGAACTTTCTTTCTCTTTTTTGTCCTAGACAAAGTGAGCTCAAAAGAGCATCACCCAACCCCAGCAAAAGACACAAGGAGAACGATATGAGCTTGAAATGGAAGAATCTGATCGCCGGCAGTGCCCTCATTTTCGGTAGCACGTTCGCCGTCGCCGACACCCAGGACATCGTGGATACCGCGGTTTCCGCAGGCCAGTTCAACACGCTCGTCACCGCGGTCCAGGAAGCCGGCCTGGTCGATGTCCTCAAGGGCGAAGGCCCCTTCACCGTCTTCGCCCCGACCGACGAGGCCTTCGCCAAGCTGCCGGAAGGCACGCTGGAGGCCTTGCTCGCCGACAAGGATCAGCTGCGGGCCGTGCTGACCTATCATGTGGTGGCGGGCCAGGTCATGGCGGCGGATGTCCAGGCCGGTCAGGTGGCCTCGGTGCAAGGTGACACGATCGAGATCACGATTCAGGACGGCAAGGTCATGGTGGACCAGGCCACGGTGGTCGCAACCGATGTGATGACCTCGAACGGCGTCATCCATGTCATAGACAGCGTGATCCTGCCCAACTCCTGATCGCTGCCAGAGAGCATTCATCGGGGTCGCTTCCGGACGGAATCGGCCCCGATGTTTGTATAAACCGTTTCGAGGCGGTCAATCACTCATTCTTCCGCACACCGCCGCAAGCCACAGCGCCCCGGATCGCTCCATTCAATTCGATACAGTCCGACTCGACTCGACCACCACCCTTCCCCCATCGACCACACGGTCGCCCGGATGGGTCACGACGACTTCGCCTGCACGCAGTCCATCGACGATCTGCGTCACCAAACCCGCTCTGCGGCCCGGTTCGACGTCACGCAAGCGCACTCGCTCGCCCTCGACGACGAACACCGACCAGCGGCCGTCCACACGGAACAGCGCATTCGTCGGCACCTGCAGCACCGCTTCCGCCTCCCACAGCATGAATTCGGCCTCGACCCGAAAGCCGACACCGAGGAGGCTGGCGGCCAGTTCGACATCGACGAAGTCGACGATCACCGGCACGCGCTGCTCGTCCACGCCCAGCGCCGACGTCCTGGTGAAGCCGGCCGGCTCGACCCGTCTTACCCTGGCCTCCAGCACCGTGTCGCCGCCCCATCCGGCCACCTGCACCCGCATGTCCGGGCGCACCCGCACCGCATCCATCGACAACAGGTCGACCTGAATCTCCAGATCGGCGAGGTCTCCTATTTCCAGTATCGGTTCGCCGGGGCCCACCGCGCCTTCACAGCATCGATGGCGGCGCAGCACGACCCCGGAAGCCGGGCTGCGGACTTCCAGAAGCGGCTGGTCGGCCGGAAGGCGCTCCCCGCTGCCAATCGCGATCACCGCACGCGCGCTATCGACCTCGAAACGCGCCACCTCGACCGCCGACGCCGCCGCGTTCTCCAGCGCCCGCTGACGATCGCGCACGCTCTGGCGGCGCTCGATCTCGGTCGCCGAGATCAGTTGACGCGCATGCAACTGAAGGTAACGCTGGTACTCCGACTCGGCAAAGCGGGCCTCGGCCCGCGCGGTTTCGAGGTTAGCCTGTGCGCTCTGCAGCCTGGCCTGCGCGGCCGACAACTGATCGCGAGCCTGCTCCAGGCTGCGTGCATCCAGCGCCGGGACCGGTTGCGCCTCCATGCGGAACACCACCTGATCCTCCTCGACACGGTCTCCGGCCTCGAGCGCGACCCGCTGCAGGTAGCCCGCGATCGGTGACGACACCGTGTAGGTGTCGCGCAGGCGGGTCCGCCCTTCCTCGACCACCGACTCGACGAAGGCCGCGGACACCACGGTGGTCGCAGTCACCGCCACCGGCGCCGGCATGAGCCCCACCACCAGTAAAAGCAACGCGGCCGCGCCCAGAGCGCCGATCAAGACAGCCTTGCGCAACTTCACCCCGTCTCCTCCCTTCGCAGTTCCGGGCGCCTGGCGCAATCGCCAGACACCTCGACCAGCCAAGCGCATTCACTCGACCGCCTTTAGCACCGACACCTTGTCCAGTCTGCCCAGCCGCCTCGCCATCATCAAGGACGCGATCGAGGACGCCACCACCACACCGCCGGCTGCCACCGCGAAGGCGCGTGGGGTGATCAACAATGGAATACGGAACAAATCCATGCTGAACGCATGATTGATCGCCCAACAGAACCCGGCGCCGATGGCCCAGCCCAATGGTATCGCGAGCAGGGTCAGTATCACGATCTCGCCAATCAGGATCCAGCTCACCGCCAGCCGCGAATGGCCTAGCACTTCCAGGGTTGCCAGATCCCGGGCCCGCTCGGCGAAAGTGATCCGGGCAGTGTTGTAGACCACGGCGAACGCAATCGACCCCGCCAACAGCACGAACACCAGTGCGAACATCTGCACCGTGTCGCCCATGTACTCCCTGATCCCGCGTTCGGCGTCGGAGATCAACCCTATGCTCGACACCCCTGGCAGCGCCCACAGACTATCGAACAAGGCCTGACTCTGATCCTGGTCGATCAGCAGCCAGGCCCCATTGACGGCAGGGCCTTCCCGCATTACCCGGTTCAAGGCCGTCCGTGTCATGTAGGCACTCACGCCGATGGGCTCGTCCACCACACCGGCAAGCGGAATCGACACCCGCCGCCGCGGCCCCTCGAGCACTTCCACCTCGACCCGATCACCGACCGCCAGCCCGAGATCCCGCGCGAGATAGTCGGTCAGCAGCAAGCCCTCCGGCGGTAGCCGCTGCGGGCGCTGCCTTGCGTCGAGCAACTGACGCAGGCCCGGGGACTCGTCGAGGCCGAGGATCGCGGTGGCGTAGCGGCGATGACCGGCGATCAGCCTGACCGGCACGCTGCGATGGGTTTCGACCGCGGTCACCCCCGGCAGATGGCGCAACTCACCGGCCACCCGGGTCGGCACCGGATTACCGAAGCTCAACTGCACGTCCATACGGTTCACCAGGCGATACTGGGTGTCGATCATGTGATCGACCGCATCGAGCTGGTAGGTGCCCATCATCAGCAAGCCGGCCGACATCGCGATCCCGAGGACCGACAGGCCGCTTTTCAGCGGTTGGCGGGCGAGATTGCGCACGATGATCCGGGTCGGCTGATCGAGCAGCCGGCCAAAGAGCTTGCGTTCGAGCCAGCCACGCCTGAACCGCGCCGGCACCGCCGGCCGCATCGCTTCGGCGGGCGGCACCGCAACGGCTTGCCAGACTGCGCGTCCGGTCCCTATCAACGCCGCCGCCCCCGCCACACCGAGCGCGAGCAGCATCACCCATGCCTGCAGGCGGAAGCGGATCTCGGGAAAACGGAAGTACTCGGCGTAGAGCGTCATCAAACCGCTCGCCGCCCAGGCGCCGAGCACGACCCCGAGCAACCAGCCGGTCAGCACGATCAGCCCGGTCAACAGGCCGAAGTGCGCCGCCAGCGTCCCATTGCCGTAGCCGAAGGCCTTGAGGACCGCGATCTGCTCGCGCTGGGTGCGGATGATGCGGGTCATTACGATATTGAGCAGAAAAGCCGAAACGAGCATGAAGATGCCCGGCAGGATCACCGCCTGCGCCCGGAGCTGCTGCAACTCATCGGAGAGGAATCGATGGGAATGCAAATCGTCCCGGCCGTGCGCGATCACCAGGCCATAGGGGGACAGGGCGCGCTCCAGCCCATCGATCACGCCGGCCTCGGAGGCGCCCGCCTGCAGGCTGGCCACGATGCTGTTGAAAGCCCCATCCATGCCATACGCCCGTGCCAGTGCGCGACGATTCATCCACAGGATGGCGTAGCGGCGATAGTCCGGCAGCAGATCGGTCGGTGCGATCTGGTACACGAACTCGGGGCTCAGCACGATGCCGCTGATACGGACCCGCGACAGACGACCATCGATGATCACGCTCAGCGCGTCACCCGCGCGCAGCCCATGAGCCTCGGCAAAGGCGTCACTGACCACCACCTGGTCGGATCGACCCGATTCGGGCAAGTCGCCTTCGCGCAAATGAAAGCGGTTGAGCGCCGGCTGACGCCCGTCGGGCAGCGACAGCAACAGACCTCGCACCGGATCGTCGAAGCCCGGCACTTCCAGCCGCACCGGCGCCCGAATGCGGGTCTCCACCAGGTTCAGGCCGGGCGTCTCGCGCAAGCGTTCGACCAGGCTTTCCGGCGCCCGCTTGAGCTCGGCGAAGACCTCGGCGAAATGCATGTCCTGATAGAAACGCTGCTGGGTCAGGCGCAACGCATCGTAGGTCGTCACCGAGATGATCAGCGTCATCACCCCAGAAGCAATGACCATCGCAATGGCGGCGGCCTGCCCCTTGAGCGTCGCGATATCGCGCAGCAGCTTGCGGTCGAGCGCGCGCATCGTCGGCAGCCCTACCAGCTCATCTCCGACGCCGTGCGCCGATGGGCGTTGTCCATGACCGACTCGACCAAGCCATCGCGCAAACGCACCACCCGGTCGGCCATCTCGCCGATCATCGCGTTATGGGTGATGATCGCCACCGTAGTGCGCAGTTCCCGGTTGATCTGCTCCAGCGCTTCGAGCACGCGGATGCCGGTCCTGGAATCCAGCGCTCCGGTCGGCTCGTCGCACAGCAACACGGCCGGTTGTTTGGCGATCGCGCGGGCGATCGCGACCCGCTGCTGCTCGCCGCCAGACATTTGTGATGGGAAGTGGTCCATTCTGTCCGCCAGCCCGACCAGTTCCAGCGCTCGCTCGGCCGGCATCGGGTGCGGACTGATGTCGGTGACGATCTCGACATTCTCTCGGGCGGTCAGGCTCGCGATCAGGTTGTAGAACTGGAACACGAAACCGACATGGTCACGCCGGAAAGCGGTCAGCGCCGCCTGGCTGGCACGGGTCAGATCCTGGCCCCGGTAACACACCGTGCCCGATGTCGCCGTATCCAGCCCGCCCATGATGTTGAGCAGGGTGGACTTACCGGAGCCGGAGGCACCGAGCATGACCACCAGTTCCCCCTCGTACAGGGTGAGATCGACACCGCGCAAGGCCTCGATGCGGACTTCGCCCATCCGGTAGGTCTTGGTCAGGCCCCGCGCTTCGAATACGATCGAACCCGCGCCCGGGCGCGAAGTCCCCACAGGGTCACCCCCTTGTCCCGGTTCAGCGTTCATCCGCGCACGCGCACCTTCGGTCATGCAAGCCCTCGAATCGGGCGGCATCCAGCCCGATCGTCCATTCTGCTAACATCAAGGCGACAGCATAACCGAACCGGTCGCGCCGCATGCTCCCAGCGCCTCGCGCCCTTCACGGGAACCTCGTCGCCGAACCGGAATCGAAACTGCTCATGGCACTCGTAGACGCTGCACCCCTCGACCCCGGAATGCTCACATCATGATTGTCCGGGTCTATAATGAACAGGATTGTCACGCCGTGCAGGCAAACGCGGTATGGTCCGCGCAGACCAAGCCGGATGTGACCAGCAAGGAGAGGCGATGGATACCTCTATGAGAATACCGGGCATGAGCCCGGCGATGTTGCCCGGCACGGGCTCGTCTCAGTCAGACAACGGCAATCTCGCGACGCCCGCTTCCCAGTCCGCGTCCGCGCCCGGCGTACAGGTCACGATCAGCCCGGAAGCCCGTGCAGCCGAAGAGGCCGCGCGCGTGACCGCCGCAGCCCAGGCCAGCGAAGCCCCGGCAGCACCGCAAGGTGGCGCTCAGAGCACCAATCCGGTTCAGGCCGCCGTGACCGAACAGCGCACCGAAGCGACCGTTTCCGCCACCAGCATACCTGCAGCCAATGCCGAAGCCGACATCGCTCAAAGGGCGAGCGCTGCGCCGCAGGCACTGCAGAGCCAGGCACCAGATGCTTCCTCGGGCGAATCCAGCCAGGCCTTGCAACTGTATCTTGAAAACGCGGTCCGCCCGGACAACCAGCCGGGACGTAGCGCCATCCGCGAAACGGCCTGATTTGTCGCCTGCCCCTTTCAGGCAGTCGTCGCTATGCTGCGCTTCACCACCAACGGCAGTCCGCACTCTTCATGCGCACTGCCGTGATCCATTGAATGAACCGGTGTCATCGATAACGCACGCACCCGCAAGATTGCGTGCCTGCGCAGCCCTCCTGTTGGGCGTCACACTGGCTTGTCACGCGCTGGCCGAAGACGATGACGACTGGGACGCGTTCGCACCGATACAGGTCAGTATCACCCCGCAGTTACCGGGGCTACACGTCCTTCACCGTGGCGAACGCGTCTGGGTTCAGCGCAATCAGAATCCCTCCGCGCTGATCGAACCCGCCTTCGCACTGACTTCGCGTGCCTGCCCGCCTTTCTGCCTGCAACCCATGGTGCTTGCCGACGGCATTCAGACCCTGGGCGAACTCGAGATACTGGATTACCTCGGTCGCCTCGGGCGCGTACAGGATATGCTGGTCGTCGACGCCCGTTCGAGCCCCGAGTACCGCGAAGCCGCCATTCCGGGCGCGATCAACACGCCCTGGACAGACCTGGTCGAGGCCGTGGGTGCGGTCGAGTTCATCATCGAGGAGCGGCTGCGCGACTTCGGTGGCGAGCGCGCCGGCTCGTCCTGGGATTTCAGCGCGGCGAAAACACTGGTGATCTACGATAACGGCCCGTGGTGCGGGCAGGCTGCGACCATGATCCGCGCCCTGCTGCGATTCGACTACCCCGCCGACAAGATCAAATGGTTCCGGGGCGGACTGCAGGACTGGCACACCGTGGGCCTGACCGTGATCGCACCGGACACAGTCGGACGGATGCCCGGCCGCTGAGCCGCAACATCGCCAGCAGTCGCTGAAAACCCTGATCTACACTGCCACCGGTTGCTTGCTACCATGCCGGTTTGCTCCATCGATTTCGGTCCCGGGACATGCCCGCCTCTCCAACGGCATGGCAAGTTGTCCGTGCCCTCGACTCGGTGTGCCCCACGGCTGATGCGTGCCTGCTAGCCCCGAGCCGGCACGCATCAGCCTCTATTCGGAGACCAGGGATGAATGACCCCAGCAAACGCCGACCCCGGGTCGGACTGTTCGCGACCTGCCTGATGAACGTATTCCGTCCCAACATCGGATTTTCAGCGGTCAAGTTGCTCGAGGACGCGGGTTGCACCGTTGAAGTCCCGGCGCAACAGACCTGCTGCGGACAACCCGGCTACAACAGCGGCGACTTCGATGCGGCACAGGCACTGGCCCGACAGGTGATTGCCGCCTTCGAGGGTTTCGATTATGTGGTCGGCCCCTCCGGCTCCTGCATGGCGACCATACGCTACGACTACCCCGAGATGTTCGCCGACGATCCGGACTGGCGCACCCGCGCGCAATCGCTGGCCGGCAAGAGCTTCGAGCTGCTGTCGTTTCTGCATGACGAGCTCGGTGTGGATCGGGTCGGCGCCCGTCTCAAGACCAAGGCCACCTACCATGACTCCTGCTCGGGTCTGCGCAGCCTCGGCATCAAGGGTCAGCCGCGGGCGCTGCTGGCTACGGTCGAAGGGCTCAAGCTCAAGGAGATGCAGGACACCGAAGTCTGTTGCGGCTTCGGCGGTACTTTCTGCGTCAAGTATCCCGAGATCTCCGAGAAGATGGTGGATGACAAGATCCGCAACCTGCTCGCAACCGGCGCGGATACGCTGCTCGGCGGCGATCTCGGCTGCCTGATGAACATCGCCGGCCGGCTCAAGCGGATCAACGCGCCCGTCAAGGTTTTCCATACCGCCGAAGTCCTCGCCGGCATGGCCGACGGGCCAGGCATCGGCGATGCGCCGCAGGAGACACGCTGATGGAAATGCGCTCAGCCGAATTCAAGACCCGCTCGGTCTTCGCCATCCACGACGGCGGCCTGCAAAAGGCCATGGGCATGCTACGCGACGGCTTCGTCGCCAAGCGCACCGTCCAGGCCGCAGAACTGCCCGAGTTCGAGCAGCTCAGGGAAGAAGCCAAGAACCTCAAGAACCATATCCTCGACAATCTCGACCACTACCTGGAGCGCTACGAGGCAGCGGTGACCGCGGCCGGCGGGCAGGTGCACTGGGCCCGCGATGCCGCCGAGGCGCGCGAGATCATCCTCGGCATTTGCCACCGGGTAGGCGCGAAGATCGTGACCAAGGGCAAATCCATGGTGTCCGAGGAAATCGGCCTGAACGAGGCGCTGATTGAGAAAGGCATGGAGGTGGTCGAGACCGACCTGGGCGAGTACATCATCCAGCTCGCCGACGAACCCCCATCCCACATCATCGCGCCGGCGGTGCACAAGACCAAGGACCAGGTCTCGGACCTGTTCGAGGAGGCCCACGGCGGCCCGCGCAAGACCACCGTGCCCGATCTGGTCAACGAGGCGCGGCAGGTATTGCGCGAGAAGTACTTCAAGGCCGATGTCGGCATCACCGGCGGGAATTACCTGGTGGCCGAGACCGGTTCGTCGGTCATCGTCACCAATGAAGGCAACGGCGACCTGACCCAGACCCTGGCCAGGGTGCACATCGTGACCTCGGGGATAGAGCGGGTGGTGCCGCGGCTGGAGGACGTGACGCTGTTCCTGCGCCTGCTCGCCCGCAGCGCGACCGGTCAGGAAACCGAGACCTACACCACCTTCTCGACCGGCCCGCGCCGGCCCGACGACCTCGACGGCCCACAGGAATATCACGTGGTGCTGGTGGACAACGGCCGCTCCAAGATGCTGGCCGGACGCTTCCGCGACATGCTTCGCTGCATCCGTTGCGGCGCGTGCATGAATCACTGCCCGGTGTATGGTTCGATCGGCGGCCACGCCTACGGCTGGGTCTATCCCGGGCCGATGGGTTCGGTGCTGACCCCGTTGATCAAGGGGCTGGACAACGCCTACGACCTGCCCAACGCGTGCACGCTGAACGGGCGCTGCGGGTCGGTCTGTCCGGTCAAGATTCCCTTACCCGACCTGCTGCGCGAATTGCGTCACCTGCAACACAAACAGAAGATCACGCCGTCGCTGCAGCGCCATGCACTGAGCGTATGGCGATTCGCTGCGACCCGGCCCGGCCTTTACCACTTCGGCGAGCGGATCGCGGCTCGCATTCTGGCATTCGCCGGGCGCAAGAAGGGTCGCCTGCGCAAGGCACCACTCGCATCGGCCTGGACCGATTCACGCGATTTGCCGGCGCCATCCGGCCGGACCTTTCTCGAACAATGGCAAAGCCAGCGGGGGAAATCATGAGCCAGGCGCGCGATACGATCCTGGGCGCGGTCCGGGAGGCACTGCGGCGCGGACCGCCAGACAATGCGACCCGGGCGTCGCTGGACGAGAAACGCTTCGACCACACGCGGCCGTCCCAGGACGACGACCCGGTAGAACGCTTCATCCGGAAGTTCGAAAGCCGCGCCGGTACCGTCGGGCGGGTCGCGACGCTGGGAGACGTACCCGCAGAGGTCGACCAGCACCGCGCCCGCTTCGACCTGCCAAAACGCGCCGCGGTCGGCAACGCGCTGAAGGCGCTCGACTGGCCGTCCGACTGGACCGTCCATCACGGCGCCGCCCCGATCGAGGAAACCCTGTCGGTCTCCCTCGCGTCGGCCGGCATAGCCGAAACCGGCAGCGTACTGCTCGCGTCCGGCCCGGACAGCCCGACCACCCACAACTTCGTCCCGGACGACCAGGTGGTCGTACTACCGGTCGAACACATCGTGCGCTGGTTCGAGGAAGCCTGGGACCGCTTGCGCCAGCGCGAAGGCGGCATGCCGCGCGCGACCAACATCGTGTCCGGCCCGTCCCGCACCGCCGACGTCGAGCAGACCGTGCAACTGGGTGCCCATGGCCCGCGGCGGGTTCATGTGATCCTGGTCGGCTGAACTCGCGATCGTGAAGATGAACCCCTGCGTGTGCCGCACTCCCCGGCATCGCCCGGTCCCGGCGCAAAGGGTCACATATCTGCTTACACAACCAGGACAACCGGGGGCGTAAGCTGGCCGTTGTTGACACACGATCGGCGGGGTCGTCCATGCCCGCCGAGTCGCTTACTCGACACGGAGGTTCACCATGAAATCACTTGCCAGCCGCCTGTGCATCGCGCTACTCGCCGGCACCGCAATGCTCGCCACGATGGGCGCCGCACACGCCTATCATGATCGGAACGACCGTCATGACCCGCGCAGCGTTCACCGGGATTTTCGCGCACCGGCCCACGCCTGGGGCCAAGGGCATCGTCATGCCCCGGCACCCGTCGTCGTCACCCGCCCCGGAAAGCGCGGCGTGGTGGTGAAGGAGATCCACCACTATCATCCGGTGCCGCCGCCACGCTACTACGGCTCGCGTCACTACGCGCCACCCCGCCACTATGCACCGCCCCCTCACAGCCGCTCTTCTCATAATCGTTATCCGAGCCGGGAACCGGCGGTGGTGATCCGTTTCCCGTCAGTCGTGATTCCGGTGCGCTGAGACTCGCCCTGCAGGCTCGGGCGTGAGGGATGGCATCGGCGAAGAACTCGACGAAGTCCGTCTCGAAGCTCGCATAATGCCTTTCCAGCTCCTCACCGGCGCCGCGCAGGGCCTCCGGGCGACTCAGGCGCAATGCCATCCGATCCAGCGCCTGGACGATGACCCGCGGCTCCCGGTAGGACACCAACCAGTCACCCGCGGTCATCGCCGGCAGAATCCGAACCAGGCCGGGCGGCAATAACGCATGATGCGCCGACATCAGCGCATACATCCGGGCTGCGAAGTCCTCCAGCGGAGCGTCGTGATAGCGCGGCCAGAGCCGGGCGAGAAAATGGTCATAGACCATGTCCACCACAATGCCGGATACCCGCCGCCGCGATAAAGCCAGACGGGCACGGCTGCGCCTGAAAGCCGGATGGGTGTCGGCATAGACATCGATCAGACGGTGCAAGCGCACGCCGGCCGCAACAGGCTGCGGCAGCCCGGCCGGTAGTGGCCCCTTGACGAAATCGCCGATCAGCCCGCCCAACCTGTCCGCATCGCGGGGACCGGCGAGCAGGGCATGTGCAAGAAAATTCACCTTCTTCTCCGAACCATTACGTCTACCTCAACAGCGCACCGCATGGGTCTCGCGGCATCACCTGTCGAAGCATAAGGGAAAACCCACGCTTGAGTTTTGTGCCCATGGCTCTTTAAATGACAAGTATGGGCTGTGTTCATGGCCCTCGACTTCAATCCATCGCGGCCCGCGTGGCCGCGATCCATTTCGGGAGCCCGATAAGATGAAGATGTCCAGACTGGCCATCGCCCTGGCCTTTGCCTCCTCCACCCTGGTCGCCGGTGTCGCGGGCGCCGAAACCCTGCGCTGGTCCAGCGCAGGCGACTCCCTGACCATGGACCCGCATGCCCAGAACGAGGGTCCGACCCATGTGCTGAGCCATCAGGTCTATGACACGCTGGTCTTTCGCGACCAGGACATGAAACTGCAGCCCCGTCTCGCCACCGAATGGAAAATCACCGAAGACGATCCGACGGTGTGGGAGTTCAAGCTGCGAGAGGGCGTGAAATACCACAACGGCAACCCCTTCACCGCCGACGACGTAGTGTTCTCAATCATGCGTGCCAAGCATGAGAACGCCGACATGAAGGGGCTGCTGACCACGGTCGTCGAGGTCAGCAAGGTGGACGACTACACGGTCCGGATGAAGACCGACGGCCCCAACCCCTTGCTGCCGAACAACCTGACCAACCTGTTCATGATGGACCAGGAATGGTCCGAGGCCAACAACGTCACGGTGCCGCAGAACTTCAAGGCCGGCGAGGAGACCCACGCGGTCCGCAATGCCAACGGCACCGGCCCGTTCCGGCTGGTCAGCCGTGATCCGGACGTGCGCACCGAACTGGTCCGTAACGACGAATACTGGGGCCGCGACCAGTTTCCGATGGAGGTGACCCGGATCATCCATACCCCGATCCGCTCGGCCGCCACCCGCGCCGCGGCGCTGCTCTCGGGCGAGATCGACTTCCTGCTCGACCCGCCGGTACAGGATCTGGAGCGTCTCAACAACGCCGCCGGCCTGGTGGTTCGCTCGGCACCGGAGAACCGCACCATTTTCCTCGGCATGCAGATGGGGCTGCCTGAACTGCGGACCTCGGACGTGAAAGGCAAGAACCCCTTCGCCGACAAGCGGGTGCGCGAGGCGCTCAACATCGCGATCAACCGTGATGCGATCAACCGGGTCGTGATGCGCGGCCAGTCGGTACCGGCCGGCATCGTGATGGCCCCATTCGTCGACGGCTACAGCGCCGAGATCGACATCGTGCCCGAAGTCGATGTCGACCGCGCCAAGGCACTACTCGCGGAAGCCGGATATCCAAACGGCTTCACGGTCAACCTCGCCTGCCCCAACGATCGCTACATCAACGACGAGGCGATCTGCCAGGCGGTGACCGGCATGTTCGGCCAGATCGGGGTGCGCGCCCGCCTCGATGCACGCTCACGCAGCATCCATTTCGCCGAACTGCAGCGTGGCGAACTGGATTTCTACATGCTGGGCTGGGGCGTGCCGACGATGGATTCCCACTATGTCTTCCACTACCTGTTCGAGACCCGCACGGACAAGGGTGGCTCATGGAACCACACCGGTTACTCCAACCCGGAGGCCGACGCGCTGATCGACGCGATGACCCGCGAGATCGACCCGGTCAAGCGGGCCGAGATGGTCGCGCAGGTGTGGAACCTGGTGCAGGACGATATCGTCTATCTGCCCATCCATCACCAGATGCTGAACTGGGCGATGAAGGACAACATCGACTTTCCGGTGCAGTCCGAGAACTACCCCTACTTCAAGCTGCTGAAGTACAAGAAGTGAGCCTCTGAAAACCTGCCACCGGGCGATGCCCAGGCATCGCCCGGTGCGCGCCTGCGCCTTTGCCTCCGCGCCCATCACTCATGCTCGCATTCATCATCCGTCGCCTGCTCCAGTCCGTTCTCGTGATGCTCACGGTCGCGCTGGTCTCGTTTGGGCTGTTCCGCTACATCGGCGACCCGATCCAGAACATGGTCGGCCAGGAAGCGACCGTCGCCGATCGCGAGCAACTGCGCCAGTCGCTGGGCCTCAACGACCCGGTGCCGATACAGTTCGCCCGCTTCGTCGCGAATGCGGCACGAGGAGAGTTCGGCATTTCCTACCGCATGGCGCGACCGGTGACCGACGTGATCATGGAGCGCCTGCCGGCCACGCTGGAATTGGCGATCATCTCCGGCACCGGCGCGCTGGTATTCGGGATCGCACTCGGGGTCTATACCGCACTGCGCCGCGACGGGTGGCTCAGCCACGCGATCATGTCGCTGTCGCTGATCGGGGTGTCGCTGCCAACCTTTCTGATCGGTATTCTGTTGATCTACCTGTTCGCAGTCGAGTTGCAGGTCCTGCCGGCCTTCGGCCGGGGTGAGACGGTCCGGATCGGGTGGTGGACCACCGGCCTGCTGACCGAGAGCGGGCTGAAATCGCTGATCATGCCGGCGATCACGCTCGGCCTGTACCAGCTCACCCTGATCATGCGCCTGGTCCGCGCCGAGATGCTGGAGGTGCTGCGCACCGACTACATCAAGTTCGCACGCGCCCGTGGCCTGTCGAATCGGGCGGTGCATTTCAGCCATGCGCTGAAGAACACCTTGCTTCCGGTGATCACGATCGCAGGGTTGCAGATCGGCTCCATCATCGCCTTTGCGATCATCACCGAGACCGTTTTCCAGTGGCCCGGCGTCGGACTGCTCTTCATCACCGCGGTGCAGTTCGTCGACATCCCGATCATGGCGGCCTATCTGGTACTGATCGCGCTGATCTTCGTGGTCATCAACATGATCGTCGATCTGCTCTATTTCGCGGTCGATCCGCGCCTGCGGGTGCAGCGTAGCGGCCGGGGGCAATGACAGCATGAACGACACCGTGGTCCACCGCGACTCGCTGTTCGCCCGCGCGCTCGACAGCGACCTCTTCCACAGTTTCATCCGTTCGCCGGTCACCGTGATTTCGGCACTGCTGACCGTGATCATGATCACGGCCGCGATGCTGGCGCCGGTAATCTCGCCACAGAATCCGTTCGACCCGGCCACCCTGAACCTGATGGAAGGCTTCACACCGCCGATGCAGCCGAACGAATTCACCGGCAATGTCTATTGGCTGGGCACCGACGCCCAAGGCCGCGACATCTTCTCGGCCATTCTCTACGGGTCGCGGGTGTCGCTGCTGGTCGGATTCGCCGCGGTCGGATTCGCCGCGCTTCTCGGCATCACGCTCGGACTGATCTCCGGCTATCTGGGCGGTTGGGTGGATGCGCTGATCATGCGCATCGCCGACGTGCAGTTGTCGTTTCCGGCGATCCTGATCGCACTACTGATCTTCGGTGTGTTCAAGGGCGTGGTCCCGCCAGCCATGCAGGACCAGGTCGCGATCTACGTGCTGATCGTCGCGATCGGTCTGTCCGACTGGGTGCAGTACGCCCGTACCGTGCGCAGCTCGACCATGGCCGAGAAGAACAAGGAATACGTCCAGGCCGCCCGGGTGATCGGCGTGCCGGCCCCCCTGATCCTGCTGCGCCACATCCTGCCCAACGTGATGGGGCCGGTGCTGGTGATCGCGACCATAGGCCTCGCGCTGGCGATCATTCTGGAATCGACGCTGTCCTTCCTCGGTGTCGGCGTCCCGCCGACCCAGCCCAGCCTCGGCACCCTGATCCGGGTCGGACAGGACTTCCTGTTCTCCGGCGAATGGTGGATCGTGTTCTTCCCCGGGGCGACCCTGCTCATACTCGCACTGTCGGTCAATCTGCTCGGCGACTGGTTGCGCGATGCGCTGAACCCGAGGCTGCGCTGATGCCTTTCCCCCCCCCACCTCATGCCGCCGCCAACGTGGACCACGCCAGCAGCGGCGGAAACGCCGGCCATGGGGGCAGCGCACTGGCCCCGGGCGAGGCCACAGTCTCCGCAGGGGCGGTTGCGACACCGCCCGCTGCGGGCACGGGCGCCGCGCCGTTACTGTCGGTGCGCAATCTACGCATCGAGTTCCCGCACCGGCGCGGCACCCTGGTCGCGATCGACGGCGTCTCCTTCGATGTCGCCAGGGGGGAAGTCCTCGGCGTGGTCGGCGAATCCGGCGCCGGCAAATCGCTGACCGGCGCCGCGATCATCGGCTTGCTCGAGCCGCCCGGACGCATCGCCGCCGGCCAGGTGCTGCTCCATGGCGAACCGATCCACACGCTGCCACCGGAGAAGATGCGACGCATCCGTGGCCGCCGCATCGCGATGATCTTCCAGGACCCGCTGACCAGCCTGAACCCGCTGTTCACGGTCGGCCAGCAGATCACCGAGACCATCCTGACCCACCGCGACATCAGCGAGAAGGCCGCACGCAAGCGCGCGATCGAGTTGCTCGCCGAAGTCGGCATCCCGGCGCCGGACCAGCGGGTGGATCACTATCCTCACCAGTTTTCCGGCGGCATGCGACAGCGGGTCGTGATCGCGCTGGCGTTGTGTGCCGAACCGGAACTGATCATCGCCGACGAGCCAACCACGGCACTGGATGTGTCGGTCCAGGCCCAGATCATCACGCTGCTCAAGAAACTGTGCCGCGAACACCATACCGCGGTGATGCTGGTCACCCATGACATGGGCGTCATCGCCGAGACCGCGGACCGGGTCGCGGTCATGTACGCCGGCCGGCTGGCCGAGATCGGCCCGGTCCGCGCGGTGGTTCAGAACCCCCAGCACCCCTATACCCGCGGGCTGATGGGCTCGATTCCAGTCCTCGGCGCGGACGTCCATAGACTGGTGCAGATCGAAGGGGCCATGCCACGCCTGAACGCAATCCCGCCCGGCTGCGCCTTCAATCCGCGCTGTCCACATGTATTCGCCCGCTGCCACAGCGAGCGTCCGGACTTGCTCCCGGCTCAGGACACCCTGGCCGCATGCTGGCTCTATGCACACCCGGCAGACCAGGACCGCCCGGGCACGAAACAGTCGCCCAACGTGGAGTCCGCCCCGAGGGCAGCCGGTCCGGTTACAGCCAGCGCTTTCCAAGGCCTGACATCTCGAGGTAGCGCAGTGAACCGGGACGCCAAAACCGACACGGACGGCGAGAATGACTTGGCACAAGGCGGATCGCGATGAACGAGACCGTGATGACCGAAACGACGCTTCCACCACCCCGCGCTCCGGATGTGCCGCTGCTTCTGGTCGAAGACCTCAAGTGCCAGTTCGAGGTTTCCAAGCCGTTTTTGAACCGGCTGATCGAGCGCGAGCCACGGCGCTGGCTCAAGGCGGTCGATGGGGTCAGTTTCACGATAGACCGGGGCGAGACCTTCGCGCTGGTCGGTGAATCCGGTTGCGGCAAATCCACCGTCGCCCGCCTGGTGGTGGGACTCTATGAAAGCAGCGATGGCCGGATCGTGTTCGACGGCCGCGACATCGCCACGATCAAGTCCGGTGCGGAACGCCAGAAGTTGCGTCGACGCTTCCAGATGATCTTCCAGGATCCATTCGCCAGCCTGAACCCACGCTGGCGGGTCGACCGCATCATCGCCGAACCGATCAGGGTGTTCGGTCTGGCCACGGACGACGCGACGATTTCGCAGCGGGTGGCCGAACTGCTGATTCAGGTCGGCCTGTCGCCGGCCGACGGGCGCAAGTTTCCGCATGAGTTTTCGGGCGGGCAGCGGCAACGGATCTGCATCGCCCGCGCGCTGGCGAACAATCCCGAGTTCCTGGTCTGCGACGAACCGACCTCGGCGCTGGATGTCTCGGTCCAGGCCCAGATCCTGAACCTGATGCAGGACCTGCAGGACGCACTCGGGCTGACCTACCTGTTCATCAGCCACGATCTCGCCGTGGTCCGGCACATGGCCGACCGGGTCGGGGTGATGTATCTCGGTCGCCTGGTCGAGGTGGCTGCCAGCCGCACCCTGTTCGACGACCCGCAACACCCCTACACCCGCATGCTGCTCGCGACGATTCCGGACATCACGATGAGCCGGGCCCGCGAGGAGACGGCGCGCGGCGAAGTACCCAACCCGATCACCCCGCCACCCGGCTGCACCTTCCACCCGCGCTGCCCGCTCGCCAACGAGCGCTGCCGGCGCGAGGCGCCGGCACTGGTGCCGATCGCGAAAGGTCACCTCGCTGCCTGTCATGCGATCGAGGAGAAACGCTTGGAGCCCTTGAAGAAATGAGTCTTTACGCCCAGTTGAGCCGCCGCCAGGCGAAAGGCCAACCGATCCGAATCGGATTGATTGGCGCCGGCAAGTTTGGCGCGATGTATCTGTCCCAGGTCCCGCGCACCCCCGGCGTGCATCTGGTCGGCATCGCCGACTTGTCGCCCGACAACGCGCGGCTCAACCTGTCGCGGGTTGGCTGGGATGCCGCGCGAAGCGCTGCCACCTCGCTCGACGACGCGCTGGCCCGGGGCACGACCCATGTCGGCGAGGACTGGCGCGCCCTGGTGCGCCACCCTGCGATCGACCTCATCGTCGAATGCACCGGCCACCCGATCGCGGCGGTCGAACATTGCCTGGCCGCCTTCGCCGAGGGCAAGCACGTGGTCAACGTCACGGTCGAGGCCGATGCCTTCTGCGGCCCGCTGCTCGCCCGCCGCGCCGAGGAGGCCGGCGTCGTCTATTCGCTCGCCTTCGGGGACCAGCCGGCAATGATCTGCGACCTGGTGGATTGGGCGCGTACCTGCGGCTTTCCGGTGGTCGCGGCCGGGCGCGGCCACAAGTGGCTGCCGCACTTCTGCGAGTCGACACCGGAAACCGTGTGGGGCTACTACGGACTGAGCCCGGAGCAGGCGGCGCGCGGCGGTCTGAACCCGAAGATGTTCAACAGCTTCCTCGACGGCTCCAAGCCGTCCATCGAATCGACCGCGGTCGCCAACGCCACCGGCCTCGCGGTGCCGTCGAACGGCCTGCAGTATCCGCCGGCCAGCATCGCCGACATCCCCTTCGTGACCCGTCCGATCGTCGAAGGCGGCCAGCTCGAGCGCAAGGGCATGGTCGAGGTGGTGTCGTCGCTCGAAAAGGACGGCCGGGTCATCCCCTACGACATCCGCATGGGGGTGTGGGTCACGGTCGAGGGCGAGTCCGAGTACATCCGCAACTGCTTCGAGGAATACAACGCCCACACCGACCCGAGCGGACGCTACTTCACGCTGTACAAGCGATGGCACCTGATCGGACTCGAAGTCGGGCTGTCGGTCGCAAGCGTTGCGCTGCGGCGCGAAGCGACCGGCGTCGCGCAATGCTGGCAGGCCGATGTGGTGGCCACCGCCAAGCGCGACCTGGCGGTCGGCGAGCGGCTCGATGGCGAAGGTGGCTACACGGTATGGGGCAAGCTCCTGCCGGCGAAAAAGTCGGTCGCGATCGGCGGCCTGCCGCTCGGTCTCGCTCACGACGTGAAACTGGTTCGCCCGGTGGCGCGCGGCCAGTGCGTGAGCTGGGACGATGTCGCGATCGACACCACCACCGATGCCTACCGCCTCCGGCGTGAGATGGAAGGTCTGTTCGAACGGTGACCCGCCCCGACCACGCGCGCCGCACCGGCATCCGCATCGCCACCATCGGGGTGCTGGTACTGAGCTTCGATGCGCTGCTGATCCGGCTGGCCGGCGCATCGGAATGGAACATCGTGTTCTGGCGCGGCTGGCTGATGGCCTTGTCGGTGGGCCTGTTGATCGTGATGACCCGCCAACGGGTCGCGCTGCCGACCACCCGGCTCGCGCTGTTCGGTGCGGCCGCGATCTGCTTTCTGTACAGCCTGAATTCGGCGCTGTTCGTCTATTCGATCAGCCATACCAGCACCGCCAACACCGTGGTCATCCTTGCGAGCGCGCCCTTGTTCGCCGCGCTGTTCTCCTGGCTGTTCCTGCACGAGCGGATCGCCGCGCGCACGATGATCGCGATCGTGATGGCCATCGTGGGCGTCTGTGTGATCTTCGTCGGCAGCCTCGATGCGCCCAAATGGCGGGGTGACCTCGCTGCACTGACGATCGCCATCACCATGGGCGGCTCGCTCACGCTGTTGCGCCGTTTCCCCGAGTTGCCGCGCCTGCCACTGGTCGCCTTGTCCGGCGCGATCGCCGGCCTGATCGCATTGCCCTTCGCCGAGCCCTTATCGCTGTCTGCCGCGAGCTATGGCTGGCTCGCGCTGATGGGCCTGATCCAGATCCCGCTCGCCCAGGCGCTCATCATGATCGCGCCGCGCTACCTGCCCTCACCGGAAGTCGGCCTGTTCCTGTTGATCGAAACCGTGCTCGGACCGTTCTGGGTGTGGCTGGTGCTGAGCGAGCAGGTCCCGGCCAACAGCCTGCTCGGGGGTGCCATCATTCTCGGCGCAATCACGATGAACTCATGGCTCGCGCTGCGCGAGATGCGACGCCGATCGCGGCTGCGCCCGGGTCATTGAGGACGGGCTCGGGGAGAGCCGAACACCTGCAGCAAGGCCTCGGCCAGCAAGGGCGCGACCACAATCGCATTGGTCGGGTGCAGGATGCAGTCGGTGCTCCACACCTCGCCGACGCCGGCCTCGCGCAGACGCTCGACCGCGCCTTCGGCGAACAAGGCATGCGTCACCGCGAGGTCGACGGAACGCGCACCGGCCGCGAGCAACTTGCCGGCCGCCACCGCGACCGTCTTGCCGGTGCTGACCATGTCGTCCACCAATACGACGGCGCGACCGCGAACCTCGATCGCAGGCAGCGCGATTTCGACGTCCAGGTCGCCTCGACGTACTTTGGTACACACCGCATGATCGAACCCGTGCGCTCGTGCCGCAGTGGCGACCCACTGTGCGGACTCCTCGTCCGGGCCGACCAGCATAGCGTCGGAACGCCTTGCCGCGACATGGTCGGCAAGCAGGCGCGACGCCGACAACGCGAGCGCATGCTCGACCGGTATCGCCTCGTCCAGTGTGGCGATACGGTGAAGATGCGGATCGACCGTGACCACCGCGTCGAACAGATCGGCGAGCAATCCGCCAATGATGCGCTGGCTGACCGCCTCTCCCGGATGGAACGCGATGTCCTGGCGCATGTAGGCGAGATAGGGCGCGACCAAGGTCAAATGGATCGCACCCAGCGCCCGTGCGGTACGCGCGGCGAGCAGGAGTTCGACCAGTTTGTCGTTAGGTCTGACCAGGCTGCGGAAGATCACGACAGCGCGGCTCAGACCGGTCGGTAATGCGATCCGGATCTCCCCGTCGGGAAAAATGTGGCGCTCGATGGCCCGGGCTTCGATGCCAGCCGCCTCCGCCAGTCGCCCGGCTGCGTCAGCCTCGTCATCGAAGTACAGCAGAACCGGCGTCATGACGCTCAGAACTCCACGAACACATGCGAGATCTCCTCGGCCGCGCCGATGCTGAAACCGGACGAATGTTCGGCCGCCTGGCGGGCAAACTCGAGGTCGGCCGCGTAGTCCGCGTACACCCGGTAGAGCGGGTCGCCGGCGCGGACTTCGTCCCCCATCTTGCGGAACAACTCGACCCCGGCCCGTTTCACCTTGGGCGCGCCAGCCAGGCGCGCGAGGCGTGCTATCTGCAGATTCTCGATCGCGGTCACGACCCCACTTTCGGTCGCGACCACGTCGAAGCCGAGTTGCCCCAGGGTCGGCGCGTTGTGGTCGAAACCCTGGCTGCCCTGGGCGCGGATGATGGCATCCATCTTGGCCAGCGCGCGGCCGGAGTCGAGGATGTCGCGCGCGATCGCGAACCCGTCTCCGCCCCGCACATCCGGGTCGAACTCCAGCATCCGGCCCGCCAGGCGCAAGGCTTTCTGACGCAGATCGTTGGGCGCGCGCGGATCATTCTCGAGCACCCGCATCACGTCGCGCGCCTCGAGCACCGCACCGATGCCATTGCCGATCGGCTGACGGCCGTCGGTGATCACGACGTCGAGTACCAGCCCCATCCTGCCCGCAACATACTCGAACAACTTGCGCAGCCGCTGGGCTTCCGGCATGGAACGCACCTTCGCGGTCGGGCCGACCGGGATGTCGAGCACCAGGTGGGTCGAACCGGCCGAGATCTTCTTGGACAGGATGGAGGCCACCATCTGACCTGGCGAATCGATGGATAGCGGGCGCTCGACCGAAATCAACACGTCGTCTGCCGGTGACAGGTGCGCAGTGCCACCCCAGGCGAGACAGCCCCTGTGCTCGCGCACGATATCGGCCAAGGCATCGAACGACAGCTCGACCCGGGCCAGCACTTCCATCGTGTCGGCGGTACCGGCTGGCGAGGTGATCGCGCGCGAGGAGGTCTTGGGGCACAGCATGCCGTGCGCAGCGACGATAGGCACGACCAGCATCGAGGTCCGGTTGCCCGGGATCCCCCCGATACAGTGCTTGTCCACCACCAGGCGCTCGTGCCAGTCCAGCCTGCGACCGGATGCGACCATCGCATCGGTCAGGAAATACACCTCCTCCCGGTCTAGTTCGCCCTGATTGGAGGCCACCACGAAAGCGGTCAGCTCGATCTTGGAGTAGCGCAAGTCGGCGATATCGCGGACGATCGCGCGAAAATCCTCGCGGGTCAGCCGTTCGCCTGCGATCTTGCGATGCAGGGCCGGGATCGAACCGGGCGGCTCGGCCTGCGACACCGAGGCCGGATGACCGTCATCCACATCGAGCTGGGCGAAGGCATCTTCCGACAGGCCGAGCTCATGACAGGCCACGATGGACTCGTCATCGACGACATTAACCGTCGCCAGGATGTGTCGACCATTGGCGCGGATCTCGACCTTGGACAGGGCCTGGAATCCCTCGGCGCGATAGACCGCGCAGTCACGGTGAAGATAGGCGACGTTCTCGCGATAGGTGTCGATCGCGACCCGGCGCAAGGCCAGCCGCGATCCGTTGCCAGCCGGCCTGGTCGGTTCGTTCTCGCCAGCGACAGTATGATGCTCTTCATTCATGGCTAGCGCCCTGCTCGCAAAACCCGCACCCGTTCCGAAAGCCGGTTGTGCGGAAACAGTCACGACGATCTTGCCGATGGGAGAAGACGGGTTCGCTCCGCAGCGACAGGTACGCCTTCACCCGATATTCTGCCGGCAATGGGTCTCCCGGGACAGCAGCGACAACACCAGCGACAGCGCGATGAATCCGGTGATCAACAGATAACCCGCCTGGAAGGCCTCGACCGGGTAAAGGCGCACGCCCGCCTCGACCGTGCCCTGCCAGTTCAGGTCGAGCACCCAGCCGAACAAGGGCTGCAGAATCATCCCGCCCATCAGCGGCCCCATGTTGCACACTCCTGATGCAGTGCCCGCCAGATGCGGCGGCACCGATTCCTTGTTGTACGCAAAACCGATGATCAGATTGCCCGCCGCGAAGCCGGCCACGAGCAACACCGCGATCAGCGCAGGCAGCGGTAAATGGACGAACGCAAGCAGGGCCCAGCAGGCCAGCGCCACCACGCATCCAGCAATGTGCAGCGGCTTGCGCCGCCCCAGCCGCTGGGACATCGCGCCGAGAAAAGGCCCGCCCAAGGCCCACGCGACCAGGCTGGCCGATGTGATCGCCGCCGCGGTGCTGGCATCCAGACCATAGACCTGGCGAAGATAGGGCACACCCCACAGGCCGCCAAAGGTCAGTACCGCGCCGGCCACACCGATCGGTGCGATCAACAAGATCCAGACGTTGCGATAACTCAGCACGTCGAGCAGGCCGCGGAGGATGGAGGCGTGCTGTGCGCCGTGCGCGGTCTTGGGGTGATGACTGGTATAGCCGTAATCCTCGGGGTCATTGCGGACCCGCAGCCAGATCACGACCGCGAGCACGGCGGTCACCGCGGCCGATACCAGCATCACCGGCCGCCATCCGAACGCATCGACCAGCATCCGCAAGGGCACGCCACCGAACACGCCACCGACGATGCCGACGAACAGCGCCATGCCGGAGGCCAGCGCGAACTGGCGCGGCGCAAACCAGTGGGTCGCCAGCTTCAGCATGGACACGAAGGCGACCGCGACCGAACCCCCGATCAGCAAGCGTCCGAAACTCGCCCAGGCGAGGGTGGAGCTGAAAGCGAACACGACCGTACCGATCGCGGCCAACGCAGCCCCGGTCGCCAGCAATTTGCGCGCCCCCCAGCGGTCCGCCAGCACACCGGTCGGGACCTGCATCAGTACATAGGCGTAGAAGTAAAACGCGGAAAGATTGCCCAGCGCCGCACCACTGATCGCGAACTCGGCCATCAGGCTGTCGCTGATCACCGCCGGTGCGACGCGTTGATAGAAGCCGATCAGGTATAGCAGGGCACCCAGGCCCCATACGGTCCAGGCCAACGTGACCGGTGGCAAGGGCTTGCTTGACATCTGGCGATTCCGTCGGAAGAAAGAGCCGCAACAATACCTTGCGGTATGGTGCCCGCACAAGCCGCGCCGCAGCACCTCATCCCGCGCGCAACAGCTCGGGCATCAAGCTCCGCGGTTGAACCAGCGCAGCGACAGCAGCCCGGCCAGCATGGCGAGCAAGGCCGCAAAACCGGCAAACATCGCGGTCAGCTCGGTTTCCTGGCGTTCCAACACGAAACGGGAACCGAGATCGTCGTAGACACGGCGCAGATCGGCTGCGGTCCCGGCATGGTAGTACTCGCCACCGGTCAGCTCCGCGATCGCCATCAGCGAATCTTCGTCGAAGCGCATGTACATCGACCACCCTTCTGTGGTCACGGTCGCCCCCTCGGTGGTACCGAATCCGACCGTATACACCCGCACGCCCCGCTCGGCCGCGATCATCGCCGCATCGACCGGATGGGGGCCGGTCGTGCTTCTGCCATCGGTCAGCAGGATGATCGCTGCGGAATCATAGGAACCCGGGATGCCGACCCCGGCCCCCTGCCCGGCCGACCCGCCCGGGCCACGCCAGTCGCCGAACAGCATCGCATCCAGATCCTTGCCATGCTCGGGAAAGATCGTCGCGAGCGATACCACGATCGCGCTCCCGATCGCGGTATGCCGGTCCAGCAGCAAGCGGTCGATCGCGTCGATCGCCAGTTGCTTGTCGGTGGTAGGCGGCTGCACCAGCGAGGCCGTACCGGCAAACGACACGATACCGACCTGCAGGCCGGCCGGCAGGTCGCGGATGAACGCCTGGGCGGCGGTCTGGGCGGCGACCAGACGGTTGGGCGGGATGTCGGACGCGCTCATGCTCAGCGACACGTCGATCGCCAGGATCAGCGTGCGCTCCTCCGACGGCAACATCACGACCGCGCTGGGGCGGGTCAGCGCCACGAGACACACTGCGACGGCCAGTAACAGCAGGGCGGGCGGAAGATGACGGCGCACGCGATGCCCCGGGCCCAGTGCAGCACGGACCATGGCCAGGTTGGAGAAGCGCAGCGGCACGCGCCTTCTCCGCCGCATCAACGCGACATAGGCAGCGAGCAGCAGCGGCACCAGCAGCAGCGCCCACACCATCTGTGGCCAGATCAGGCTCATCGGCTCCATTCCTGCATTCCACTCTCCCGGCCATGCCTGGGCGTCGGGCTAACCTCACGCTGGACGTGCGCGCGACCGAACCCTTTCGACACCGTCAGCCACCCGATGATGCCTTGTTGCGAACACGGCGCCCAATGTTCCAGACCCGATCCACCTTGCCGACTGCACCATGGCCCCCGGCGCCGTCATGCCTCAGCCCAGTCGAACCCTGGACAAGACCACAGGAAGACGCCTCACGGGCACGACGGAATTTATGTGATGAACTATAGTCACAGAAGTTCTGCTTCAGCGACCGGAATCTGACATGTTCCCTGAATGCCTCGCCGACGCGCGGTCTATGCAGCGCAGACAGACCCAATCGCTCGACCCGTCGGACGAGGCCGGAGGACGGAAATGAAACGGACCGGAACGAGGCGAACCGTCCTCTACAGCCGCTCTGGGCCAGTCCGTCCAGGCTCGAGCGTCGGGCAGGAGACCGGTCACGTGGCCACCGTAGCCCGCGACGCTCCGGATCAGCCCGAACCGCAGCCAGCCCGCCGCACATCCGCCGCAGCGAGATCCACGCCCGCCGCTTCCGCCCCACCCTCTCACTCGCTCCCCGCCCACTCGTCCTCCTCTCGCCCACCCGCCTCGGCGGCGCCAATGGCAAGCGGCGACGCGCACACAAGCAGCGTACGACCTGCCGGACGGATGCGGGAGCGGCTGATCCTGATCGCAGCCGGCGCACTGATCGGCTCGCTGGTCTTCATCGCCCAGTCCCGTCTCCTCCCAGGCCCGACACAGATCGACCTCGCCGACATCGACGCGACGATACAGCGCCGGGTGCAGGAGCAGGCGGCGGTCTCGCCGGCGGTATATGCCCACCATGTCATCCGGCCGTCGGTCGTCAGGGTACGCGGCCATGGACCGGACCTGGGCGACGACCAGAGCACCGAAGGCAGCGTCGGCACCGGCGTAGTGATCGTGGACGACGGCACCATCCTGACCAACCTCCATGTCGTCTCCGGCGCCGAACGGATCAGCCTGGTCTTCGCCGATGGATTCGAGTCCGATGCCCGCATCGTCGGCGCCCGCCCCGAACATGATCTGGCGGTGTTACAGGCACATGCAATACCGGACGGACTGGTCGCTGCGACAATGCGCTCCACCGCCAACCTCGCGCTCGGCGAGCGGGTGGTGGCGGTCGGTTTCCCGTTCGGTCTCGGCCCGTCCGTGAGCGCTGGTGTGGTCTCCGGCCTGCGCCGCGAGTTCGTCTCGCCAGAGGGGCAACGGGTGCTGACCAACCTGATCCAGTTCGACGCCGCCGCCAATCCGGGCAGCTCCGGTGGACCGCTGGTGACTTCGGACGGCGAGGTGGTCGGCATCGTCACCGGCATCCTGAATCCGCGCCGCCAGGGGGTCTTCGTCGGTATCGGATTCGCCGTGCCGATCGAGAACGCCGCCGGTGCTGCGGGTGTTTCGCCTTTTTGACGGTCATGGTGTTCGCCCACGGACCAGAAAAGCCCCTTTCCTTTACCCCACCGCCCGGCGACCTTCACGGTAACCGGCCCGATACATGCTGACGGAGCCCGCTGACATGCCCAATCACGATGCCCACCGACACGACGTCGCCACCCTGATGGAACGGATTCTTTACGAGGTCAAGAAGGTCGTCGTTGGCCAGGATCATTTTCTGGAACGGGTCCTGGTCGCGGTGCTGGCGCAAGGCCATCTGCTGGTCGAGGGCGTGCCCGGGCTTGCCAAGACCCTGACCGTGAAGACTCTCGCCAACACCATACGCGGCCACTTCCGGCGCATCCAGTTCACCCCCGACCTGGTGCCGGCGGATCTGGTCGGCACCCGCATCTACAATCAGAAGACCGGCGAGTTCAGCACCTCGCTCGGCCCGGTGTTCACCAACCTGCTGCTCGCCGACGAGATCAACCGCGCCCCGGCCAAGGTCCAGAGCGCGCTGCTCGAGGTGATGCAGGAGTATCAGGTCACCATCGCCGGCGAGACCCACAAGGTGCCGCGCCCGTTCCTGGTCCTCGCCACCCAGAACCCGATCGAAACCGAAGGCACTTATCCGCTGCCCGAAGCCCAGGTCGATCGGTTCATGATGAAGGTCCTGGTCGGCTACCCGAGCGAGGAAGAGGAGTTCACCATCGTCGACCGGGTCACCGGCCCAGCGGTCACGACCGCCGCGATGGCCACCACCGAGGAACTGGCCGCCCTGCAGCAGGAATGCCGCAACGCCTATGTCGACCCGTCGCTGATCCAGTACGCGGTCAAGCTGGTTTCGGCAACCCGCGATCCGGAACGTTACGGCATCGCCGATTTGTCGCGCTATCTCGCCTACGGTGCCAGCCCGCGCGCTTCCATCCACCTGATCGAAGGCGCCCGTGCGCTGGCCTTCCTGCGCGGACGGGCCTATGTGCTGCCGGAGGATGTCACCGACCTGGTCTCGGACGTGCTGCGCCACCGTCTGGTGCTCAGCTACGAGGCCTTGTCCGACGAGTTGTCGGCCGACGACCTGCTCGACCGCATCATCGAACGCATCGCGCCACCCGAGAAGCCGCTGGAAACCCATGTCCACCACCACGCGCGATCCTGAACGGCTGCTGCGCCGGCTCGAATGGACGGTCATCCACCGCCTGGATGGCCTGCTCCAGGGCGACTACCGCAGCCTGTTCCGCGGCTTCGGCCTGGACCTCGCGGACCTGCGCGAATACCAGTACCAGGACGATGTGCGCCACATCGACTGGAACGTCACCGCGCGCCAGCAGACACCGTATGTTCGCGAGTATCACGAGGACAGGGAGATCACCGCCTGGTTTCTGGTCGACCTGAGTCCGTCGGTCGACTTCGGCTCGCAGGTGTCGAAACGGCGCATCGCCATCGATTTCGTCACCGTGATGGCCCGCCTCCTGACCCGCCAGGGAAACCGGGTCGGCGCGATCCTGCACGACGGCGCGCGCACCGACACCTTGATACCGGCCCGGGGCGGGCGTCCGCATGTACTGCGACTACTGCATCAGCTGACCCGCCGCCCGGCCCTGCCCAGCGCACCGGAGACCGAGCTCGGCAAACTGCTGCGTGCAGCGATCAACGCCACCCAGCGGCGTTCGCTGATCTTTCTGGTGTCGGATTTCATCACGCGTCCAGGCTGGAGCGGCCCGCTCGCCCACCTCGCCAGACGACACGACCTGATTTCGGTCAGAATCACCGACCCGCTCGAAATCGAGTTGCCCGACCTTGGCATCGTCCTCATCGAGGATGCCGAAAGCGGTGAACAATTGATGGTCGACACCCACGACCCGGGTTTTCGCCGGCGCTTCCGCGCCCAGGCCGAAGAACGCGAAGCCGAACTGCGGGCGGCCTTTCAGGAGGCCGGTGCGGACGTGCTGGAGTTGTCCACCGCCGACAATCTGGTCGACGCCATCCTGCGCTTTGCCGATCTGCGCAACTGGCGCAGCCGTTCGGCCGGTCACGCCCGACTGCCCGCCCATCTCGAGAGCGCCCGATGAACTTCGCCTGGCCCGACCTTCTCTGGCTGCAGGCACTGGTGCCACTGCTGGTGCTGCTCTATATCCTGCTGCTGCGACGCGCCCGCAAGGCCGCGTTGCGTTATGCCAGCCTCGACATGGTCAAGCGGGCGCTCGGCTCGGGCGGGCGCTTGCGCCGGCACTTCCCGCCACTGCTGTTTCTGCTTGGGCTGGCCACCCTGCTGCTGGCGGTCGCCCGCCCGAGCGCGGTCGTGACCCTGCCGCAGCAGGAGCAGACCATCATTCTCGCCATGGATGTGTCCGGCAGCATGCGCGCGACCGACGTCCAGCCCAATCGCCTGATCGCAGCCCAGGAGGCAGCGCGCACCTTCGTCGCGGAGCAGCCCCGGGACACCCGGATCGGCGTGGTCTCGTTCGCCGCGACCGCCGCACTGGTCCAGCCCCCGACCCCGTCGCGCGAGGACATCCGCGCCGCGATCGACCACCTCCAGCTCCAGTACGGGACCGCGATCGGCAGTGGTCTGGTGGTCTCGCTCGCCACGCTTTACCCGGAGGCCGGCATCGAGATCGCCGCCCCCGGCGGAGAGTCGCCAGTCGATATCCGGCACCCCGAGTTTCTCGGTCCGATTCCGGGCGAACCCGGCACCAACCCTCATGCCGCGATCATCCTGCTGACCGATGGACAGAGCACCACCGGCCCGGACGCGATCGAGGTCGCCCGGCTGGCGACCGATCTGGGCGTGCGCATCTTCACGGTCGGGGTCGGCACGGTCGAAGGCGACGTGATCAGCGTCGGCGGCTGGTCGGCCCGGGTCGGCCTGGACGAGGCCTCCCTGGAACAGATTGCGAGCATGACCCGTGGCGAGTACTTCCATGCCGCCACCGCCGAAGACCTCAAAGCGGTTTATCGCAACCTGAACACCCGCATGGTGCTGAAGACCGAGGAAACCGAGATCACCGCCCTGTTCGCCGCCGCCGGCACGCTGCTCCTGCTGCTCGGAGCGATGTTGTCGATGCTGTGGTTCAATCGGGTGCTGTGAAGACGGCGTGCGTCGTCCTCAGCGCGCCTCACCCAGCAGCCTCTCGAAAATGCGATAGGCCGACCGGGCGGCCAGCGTCAGCACCACCACCCGCATCACATGACAGGCAGTCACGAGCGGCACGCCGAGTTGCAGCACTTTCGCCGTGATCGCCATCTCGGCCACCCCGCCCGGTGCGGTCGCGAGGGCCAGCGTCGCGAGCGAAACGGAGGAAAACACGTCGAGCAGAATCGCCAGCGCGTAGGCCAGCAGCATGGACAGCACGGCCACCGCCGCGGCCACGCTGACGAAGCGCGGTGCCGATCGGAAAAAGGCACGATCGAAGCGACTGGCCAGCGAACATCCGATCAGCAACTGTCCGACATTGACCATCCACTCCGGCATCGCAGACAAGGGCACATCGAAGGCCGTCAACAGTCCGACCCCGAGCAAAGGGCCCAGCACCCAGGCATTGGCAAGCCGCAGCACGATGAACAGCGATCCGCCGCTGACGCTCGCGAGCAGCAACCAGTGAAAGCGGGCCCAATCGACACCGGCGGCCGATGCCGAAAAAACCTCGTTGCCATGAACGTCCGCATAAGTCAGGACGAAGGGCACGACCGACACCACCAGCAGGACCCTGATCGAGTGCGACGCGGCGATCCGGTCCAGGCGGGCCCCGAAACGCTCCGCGATCTGCACCATTTCGGACGCACCGCCAGGCAACGATGCGAAGAACGCAGTCTGAGCGTCCACCCGCCCCCAGCGCAGCATGACCAGCGCACACACGCCACCGAACAACAAGGACGCAAACGCGACCCCAAACACCAAGCCGGCATTGGCGACCAGCAAGCCGACGGTGAACGGCGTGAAATAAAGCCCGAGCGCGGTCCCGATCGCCCACTGCCCGGTCTGACGACCTCCAGGGGGCGGCTGGAGATCGATCCCGGCCATCCGTAGCGCCGCGACCGAGAACAAGGGGCCGATCATCCACGGGATCGGCAGGTCGGCAAGGTCCGCCAGGTAGCCGGCCGCTGTCGCGAGCAACAGACAGGCCAGCACCAAGACTACATTGGGTTTGCCAACAGGCGGACTCTCCGACATCGATATCCGGTCAGGCGTTTCGCAATTGCTGCCGGGCGAGCTTGATGCGCCGGATCAGCGGAGGCGCGATGAGCGAGGCGATCGCAATGGCCAGCAACGCGGCCGAGATCGGCTTCTCGATGAAGGTCATCCAGT